>NZ_JBIRAZ010000029.1:0-114662 GCF_044326415.1 Actinomadura sp. 6N118
CACCAGCGCCAATCCCAGCCCTCCCGCCACGCGATGCCCGCAAACACCACGAAACGACAGAACCGAACACGGCACCTGTCAACCATCAACTGGGACTCGACTGTCAAGCATGACCCGGGACACGACACCAAGGCCCACAGCCTGCCGGATGAGAACTTTCATTACGTCTTCAAGGGCGCCGCTACGCGTCGCCGGCGGCCGCCCGCCCCGGCGCGCCGGGCGTGCGGCCTGTTCCGTCCGGTCCCGCCGCGCCGGACCGCCCAGCCGCCCATGAGTCTCGCCCATCCGCCGAAGGCGACTGCCGCTTGACGCGCGTCCAGGACCACAGCCTGTTGTCAGCTCGCGCCTCTATGGTTGCACCCCGGAAGATAAGGCAGGCGCCTGGAGGATGGCAATGCAGTCAGCACACCAAGAACACAGATCCGACCACACAAAACTAGTGCGTAGCTTCTATCTCCTGGAAGAGTCCATGTGCGTCATCGGCGAAGTCGGGTACTTCCGACCGTACGCCACCACGGAGGAGTTGCACGCCCGCCTGGAATCCAAGCTTAGCCACTTCGAAAGTATGGGCAGGCTCCTGAACAACTTCCTGCTCGGTGAAAGTGTCAACGTGTGGACGGTGCAATGCGGGCGACTCGCCGCAGGGCTGGATGTCACCGAATTCGTCAGCGTTCACCTACTGGATGGGGCTACCAGGACCGTATCTACGCACAATCAGCATCGGTATGACTTTTCCAGTCGTAAGCGAACCGACCCGCCCCCTGCGGACGAGGGTGCACGCCTCTCCCTCAACTGGGACGGCACCATTGCCCAATTGCCGCCCCTGGTGGCTCCCCTCGCGTCACCAGGTGACGAGGACTTGGTCGTACAGCTTGAGGGCTCGCACCCAGCCCCTGACATCGATTCCTACATCAACGAACTCATGGAGTCTCAAGCTGATACCGACTTTCCGTGGTTCGGCGTCCTCAACTATGGGTCGCCCACCAGCGTCCCGTGAGCTACTAGACCATGCCAGCAACCGAAACATTGGTTTCGGGCTTACAGAGGCTTGGTGGTTGAGCGAGCTCGAACCAGGGGGCTGCGCCGCCCCCTGGACCCCCACGCGCCGGAGGGCACTCCCGCGCGAAACTGTCTGTCTCTGGCTGGGCGCCGTTCGCGCGGCAGCACCCTCCGGGTCGGTACAGCGTGCTAACGCGAGTGCTAACAACAGCGCTGGATCGCCCTGGACAGCGATGGACGTGCAGGAGAGGCGCGGCCAGGTCAGGGGAGGTCCGTGGACGGGGTTGGACATTGCTGATCTTTCTACGGATCAGATGGTCCAGCCAGAGCACGGCCCCGGCCGCCGCTGAGGTGCACAGGCGTGTACCGCCCAGGGTGCATAGCGGTACGGATCTTCAGCACTCCTGACCTGGCGTGATCGACACGATCCAGACCATCCCCGATGATGGGGGCGTGGGCATCGGCGTTCGGGTTCAGGAGTACAGCGGCGAGGTCGTCGCCACGCTCGACGGCGCGGTTGACGTCCGCCGGCTCTGCGCGCGGGCGGCCACCGATCCCGCCCGGTATCCGCTGCTCACAGGAGTCGACGAGTACGACGACACCTACTTCAACGCCCGCCAAGCCGACAGGCTCGCCTCGGAACTGACGACGCTGGCAGCAGATCACCCCGAACAGGACATGATCACAGCCACAGCGCGCCTCATCGCCCTGACGAAACTGCTCCAGGCGGCGCCTGGACGACCGCATCACCGCCAACTGATCTTCATCGGCGACTGACCGCCTGACCAACCGTCAAATCAATGCCGCGCCATAGTCCACGTTCGACCGTCCCGCCTGTGCGAGCCAGCCGGTATGCCGACAACGACTTTGCCGGGGCCCTGCCACGGGGATAGGGCTGGGTCCAATACGGGTCGAGGTCCGATGCTTGCAGGTCAAACCCGCTGGTCAGACGAGTTAGACGGCGGGACTGTAAATCCGCTGCCAGAGCGTTCCGAAGGTTGGAGGACTTGGCCGTTGGGTCGTTCGTCGGCTGAGCGGAGCGTGAAGCGGGGGCTTCGCAGCCCCCAGCCCCCCGCGGGCCGGAGGGCACGCCCGCGCGAATCTGTCTGTCACACCGTCTCGCCGTTCGCGCGGACGAGCCCTCCGGGGCGGTGTGCGTGCTAACGCGGATGCTAACAACGGGTCTGGATGACCTTGGACTGGCGCGGACGCGCAGGAGGCTGCGCCGCTGGTCAGGGGACGGATGTGGACGGGCCTGGATGGCTCTGATCTTGCTTGTAAACAGAAGGTTAGGGGTTCAAGTCCCCTCGCCGGCTCCAATGATCAAGCTGTGACCTGGGCGTTCTCCCCTTCGGGGAGGGCGCCCGGCTTGTTTTCCGGGTTGCGTGTGCCCGAGGTGTGCCCGAGCGTCCAGGTGTGGTTCTGTCCCTGTGGGTGTTCGGCGGTGCTGGTTGATGACGTCGGCGGCCGCTGTGATGGCTTCGGCCGCTAGCTCGGGCAGGACGCTGGTGTAGGTGTCGGAGGTGATGGCTCGGTCGGAGTGTCCGAGGATCTCTTGGACGATTTTGATGTCGATGCCGGCGGCGAGCATGACGGTGGCGGCGCCGTGGCGTAGGTCATGGAGTCGGATCGGGGGAGCGCGGCCTGGTTGGTGAGGTCTTTGAAGTGTTCGGAGACCGACTGGGGATGTATTGGCTCACCGGTGGGCTTGGTGAACACCAGTCCGTGGTCGGACCAGGCACCCGGTCCGGCCAGATCCTCCAGGGCCTGATGTTCGGCTTGTTGGCGGCGGCGATGGGCCCTGAAGGCGGCGATGGTGGCCGGATCGAGGGCGATCTGGCGGGCGCCCGCCTCGGTCTTGGGGTGGACAGCAGCGGCGTCCATTGCCCGGGTGCGGTCAGCTGGAGGCGGACGGTGAGGACGCCGGTGTCCAGGTCGAGGTCGCTCCAGTGCAGGCCGCATGCTTCGCCGCGGCGCAGGCCGCAGAAGGCGAGCAGGTGGTAGAGGGCGTACAGGCGGTCGTGCAGGGTGTGGTCGAGGAAGGTGCCGGTGTGCTGGGGTGTCCAGACCATGACCGGGCCGGGGATGTCACCGGTGTCGTGCCAGCGGCGGACGCGTTCGGTGGTCCACACCAGCGGTTTGGGCCGGTGGGCGGGTGGCAGTTCCACGTGTGCGGCGGGGTTGAAGGTGATCAGTCCCTGTAGGTGCACGATGGCGGCGTTGAGGGCGGCGCGCAGGGTGGAGCGGATGCGTTGTTTGGTGGCGGGTCCGGCGACCTTCTGCCATTTGAACGCCGCGCGCAGTTCGGGGTCATCGCTGGTGCGGGCGGCGCGGATCTGGTCGTTGCGTTCCTCGATCCAGTCGAACATGTCAGCGATGTGGGCAATGGTGAGCCGGTCCAGGCGGATGTGGCCGAGGTAGGGGATGAAGAACCGGCGGATGTGGCCTTCGTAGAGGGTGTAGGTGGAGGGGCCGATGTTCTTCTTGCCGGCCAGCCATTGGGGGAGCCATTCGGCCAGGGTGGGGATGGCGCCGGGGCGGTGGCCGGTGCGCAGCAGCCAGCCCAGATGCTCGGCGGTAGGAAGGGCGCTGCCGGTGGAGATGGCGTGCTTCACCGCGGCCGCGAGGGTGTCGACGGCCTCGTCGTCATCGGCGTCGACGCCATCGATCAGGGCGGACAGGTGGGTGAGCTGGGCCGTTGCGGTGTCGCGGTCGGCCAGGCTGCCGCGGCGGATGGGGGTGCGCCGGGTTCCGTCGGTGCGAGGCGGCAGTTCCAGGCGGTAATGCCAGCTGCCGTGGCGGGGGTTCCAGGCGCCGTCGCGACGGCGCAGGGACGGGCAGCAGGCCCCGACGGGTTTGCCGGTGTCGGGGTGGCGGCAGCCGCAGCGTTTGTAGATCGATCCTTTCGCCAAGGGTGGTGTCACCTCCTGGGTCGGTGAGTATCTCCAGGTCATCGGGATACTCGGGCGCCCGAGCGTAACGCCGGCGCCCCTCAACAGGCAGACGGCCCGTTGGGAAGGTGAGGATCGCGCTGAACGGGTGGAGATCTCGCGGCGTGCTGTGAGCAATGGCGTCTGACCCGGGCTGTTGGGTTGTCAGCGGTGGCCGGGTCGCCTGGTGGGGCGCACTGTGGTGGCGCTGTCTTCCGGAGTGGGGCCGTTCGGTAGGTCCAGGCCGAGGACACGCAGGAGTTCGGCGGTCGGGACCACATAGGAGCGGCCTAGCCGCAGCACGCGGCAGGGGAACTCACCTCGGCGAGCGAGTTGGTAGGAGGTGTTGCGGCCCAGCCCGAACGCGCGTCCCGCGGTGGGCAGGTCGACCGTGGCCGGCAGGTCGAGTAGCTCGCCCATGGTCATCCGTCGTGTCATAGCCGGCTCGCGCTGTCGGGCCGGTCGGGGAGCAGGCCCAGGCGGCGCAGGGCCAGGAGATGGTAGTCGGCGCGCAGATCGACGCCGACGTAGGAGCGCTGTAGTTGCTGGGCGGCTCGGGCGGTGGTGCCCGCGCCGCTGAAGGGGTCCAGGACGACGCCGCCGGGTGGGCAGCCGGCCGCGATGGCGCGCAGCGGGATGTCGATCGGGAACACCGCGAAGTGTGCCCCGGGGAACGGCCGGGTCGGCACACTCCACACATCACCTGGGTTGCGGCCTTTGGCGGTGTAGGGGTCGTAGCCGGTGCTGATGCTGTTGGGCTTGCTGGCGCATCCGTCCCGGCGGCGTCGCCGCGACAGCGCGCGGGGGTTGGGCCGCATCTCCGGGCTCGGCCCGTATCCGGGGTCATCGCGACGGCGGGCTCCCTGTGCGGACGAGTCCCCGTTCATCCGCTGTCCCGCCTTGTCCGCATCGCCGGTCCCGCGGTCGGCGTCCATCGAGCCTGGGCCGGTCAGCGGGGCGCGGATGGCGTCCAGATCGAAGTAGTAGCGGGGCTGCTGGGACAGCAGAAAGATGAGCTCGTAGCGTGAGGAGAGCCGGTCGGTGACCGACTCGGGCATCGCATTGGGCTTGTTCCACACCACCGCGTTACGCAGATACCAGCCGTCGGCCTGCAGCGCGAACGCCACCCGCCACGGCACCCCGAGCAGATTCTTGCCGCGCAACCCAGCCCGATCTCCAGCCTGCGGTGGCCGGAACGTGCCGTACCGGGCCTTGCGGGCCGGGCTCTGTCGGCGGTTCGCCGGGCCCGACAGGACGCGAAGCCGGTGCGGTGTTAGCCAACACCCTGTCAACACGACCACTCCAACAGCCCGGGGTTTTGCAGAGGAAGACGTCGCGCCCGCATGGTGGGAGGGATGCCGATCTGCAACGGCGTGCGTGGGCGATGGTGAACCGCACGCCGGAGGGAGATCTGTCGCCGGGCAAGATGATCAGCAATGAGATCGGCCGTAGCGCGTTGGGGCGGCTGGTCAAGCAGGCTGGTGCTGCGGGACGGCTCCATGCGATTGCCTCTTGAGGCCGTCAAAGAGGCAGAAGTTTTTGCGTCGACCCCGCACTGACAGCCATCCATCAAGTTTCGGACTGACGCGGTATGGGGGTTTGTGTCCGAGGGGCGATCACACCCGACCGCACATGGCCCGCATGGTGCCCGATCGGCGATCCGTACCAGATCACGATCGGCAGGTAGATCGTCGTGGCTAGCGCCGAACGTGCGTCACCTCTGGCCGGTGTGCGTAAACCTCCGGATTGGTGCGGTTCAGGCTTCTCCGTCTTCGCTTCATCGGAGACGAACGCCGAGCCCGCCGAGCCATCCAGTTTCGGCTGGAGAGTCAGCTTGATGCGCTGAGTTGCGACAGAGCCCTCTTTGCCCTGAGCACCTGCGTCCAGGACCCAAAACCGCACCTTGGCGTTACCGCCCGCCTCCTGGCTGAGTGCAAGGGTCACCTCGAGCTCGATCGGCCCGAGTTCGAACCGCAGCCCCTCATTGGTCCCGGTAGCAATGGCGGTGGACAGCTCCCCGCGAAGCTGATTGATGACCGTGGACAGCTCGATCAAGAGAACCTCCGGTACGAGGAGGATCGCCGGCCCCATCCGGCCTTGCAATCCGGCCGCCCGCATCAGCCGGGCGACCCGGCGGCGGCCGCATTCGGCACCTTCCTGCTTGAGCACGGCGTGGACGCGCGGAGCTCCGCAGGTCCCGCGTGAACGCTCGTGAACTGCGGTGATCTGCTGGGTCAGCTCGGCATCGCGGACCGCGCGCGGACCGGGCTTGGCGCTGCGGCTGGCGTAGAAGGCGGTGCGGGAGACCTTGAGCAGTTCACACGCGCGCTTGACGTTGTGACCGTTCTGCTTCTCCGCCTCGATGAACGGGTGCACCTTCATCGGGTCTTTTCACGAAGAAAGCCGTGGCCCGCTTGAGGATCTCTACGTCCTCCCGGAGTCGGCGGTTCTCCCGCCGCAGCGCGGCCAGCTCCTCGCGCTCGCTGCTGGTCAGGCCGTCCTTTCGCCCGCGTCGACCTCTGCATGGCCGAGCCACAGTCGCACCGCGGTCTCGGTCAGGTCGAAGTCCTTGGCCACCTGACCGACCGAACGGTCACCCCGCCGACACAACTCGACGATCTCGGCCTTGAACTCCAGCGTGAACGAGCGGCGAGGACGTGGCTTCTTCTTCCCCATGCTCGCCATGATGGACATCCTTTCGGGGCAAAACCCCTGATCTCAGATGTCCATCAAAACGGATCACGGCCACCTCCAGAAAGTTCTAGGTAGCGGAGGTATGGGCGTTGTGTGGCGTGCTCACGATCAAGAGCTTGGTCGAGATGTGGCCATCAAGCTTCTGAAGCTAGAGGCGGACGCATCCGAAAAGATCGTCAAACGGTTCATTCAGGAAGCGAGGATTCCCGCCCGCCTGAAGCATCCCGGCATCGTCGAGGTTCACGACCTAGGCCAGGACGGTGATCTCGTCTTCATCGTGATGGAGCTTGTACGCGGCCGGGAGCTGAAGCACTACCTCGGCTTGGTGGACCCGCTGCCCGTGGAGTGGGCACTCTGGATCACCCGGCAGATCACTCAGGCCCTGGAGTACGCCCACAGCTACCTCGTCCACCGCGATCTAAAGCCAGCCAACGTCATGGTTACTCAGGATGGTTACATCAAGATCTGCGATTTCGGCATTGCCAAACCGATTCACGATCTGTCCGGAAGCCCGCTGACGAGGACCGGACAGCAACTCGGCACACCGGCATACATGTCGCCGGAGCAGGCCAAGAGTCAGGCTGTTGATCACCGCTCGGATCTATACTCGCTTGGCTGCGTCGTCTATGAGTTGCTGACAGGGAGCAGGCCGTTTAAGAGCGACAATCATTGGGGGATGCTCCACGCACACATCAACGTGCGCCCTGTGCCGCCGCGCAGGCATAGAGACGATATTCCCGAAGACTTCAACAATCTAGTTCTTAGGCTCCTGGCCAAGAATCCCGAAGACCGGCCTGCCGATGCCTCGGCTGTTCTCGATCTGGTAGACCGGATTGAGCAAGCCGCCCCGGGCCCGGTAGTCACGCCGCAGCCGTGGCCAGGTCCTCCCGGGCGACCCGCCTGCCTGCTCTGGACAAGCAGAAACACCTTTCCCGAGGCGGATAACCACATCAGCTGGAACCACCGCCAGAGGGAGATCTCTCAGGCTCCGAACGCGGTCGTCGTCGCGAACGGCGAAAAGATTACGGCACTGCATCCGACCCTCGGCTGGGAGCTGTGGCAGGTGGACGACGATCGAGGTTACAGCTGGCATACAACAGTCACAGAAGAAATGCTCTATTTGGCAGGAGGGCTCACGGGCTGGAGGCCCGGAGACTCCTTTCTCGTGTCCAGGGATTCGGTAAGCGGAGACGAGAAATGGGCGCGCTCGCTCGACGTAACTCCTCGATCAGCTCCGCTCGTGGTGGACGAGGTGGTGGTCTGCTCGCTCCCCGGCAACCGGCCCGACGGCCCGAGCGTGCACGTATTTGACGCGTCGACCGGGGAGCGCCTTTGGGCGATTGCCGGCCAGGCCCACACCATCCTGTCCAGGGACGAGGCACCATCGCTCTTGTACATCACCGATTCCAAGAATCGGCTTCACGCGTACGAGGCAGACTCCGCTCAGCGAGAGTGGAGCTGCGAGCGCGTAGACGGCGTCGCGCTCGGAGGGGACAAAATTCTTGTTACGAACTGGTTGAGGGACAAACTGACCGTCTACTCGGCGACGTCGGGCACTCGGTTGTGGGAGATCGGGTGGTTGGCACCTAGCCATTCGGCGCTTGCGTTCGGTGCAGACGCGTTCTACGTCGCCGACAGCGAGGGCAAGGTGGTCAGCGCCTTCGCCGTGCACTCCGAGGTGCCGCTCTGGACCCGAGAAGCCGGTGAACCTGGAATCGCGGAGCTGGCCTTTCACAACGGCCTCCTCTTCGTACGCCACATGGCATCCCAGGGAACGCGAAAGCGAAGCGTGCTTCGCGCGCTGGACCCGACAAACGGCGACCCAGTTTGGGAACTGCAAGTCCAGGTGCGCGTGGGAGACCATCCGCATGCCAGCGTGACCCAGTTCTCTGGGGACACGCTGTACTACTTCGAAGACGACCATGTCGTCGCGCATCGGCTTCCTAGCGCTCCCCACAGCTGAAGTAGGCACAACAATCTGAGAGCAGCGCTGGCTGACGACCCTGTCTACAAACCAGTGAGCTCCATCACCGAGCTGATGACTGGCGGGCTAGCGATGACAGCCCAGGGCGACATGGATGAGCTGCGCGCTGCACAGCAGTCACCGTCCACAGACCGCAACCCGGAGCGGCCACCCCTAAGTTAGTTGGCAAGGTCTTCCAATGCGTACGTAAAAAGCCAGGACGATCAAGCGTGGGTCAGTGGTGCGTGTCGCCCAGCGACGGGACCCGACCGCACATGGCCCCCTGTGCAGCAGCGGTAACGGCAGCACGCCAGTCAGCAGGATGGCACGTGGGGTTACGGTCTCAAGCCCCCAGCTACGCGCCCTCACCGCACATGGCTCCAGGGCCTCGCTCAACGCGGTACTCCGGTCTCGCCTAGCAGCGGCTCCCATTCAGAACTCGGTCGTGAGCAGTAGTCATCTCAGATCGTTTCCGAACTGACCTTCACGTGCTCGATTTCCCACATGCCCTGAAGGTCCCGAGGTAGAATCGCTCGCGAAGATCCGTGGGCTCCTCCTCATCAACGGATGGGCCGCCTGTTGGCACAGGTAGGATATTCCGGTTGTCCGGTGCTCGGTCGAACAACCAGTCTCCCACCACTCGGCCCCTGACCACCGTGTAGAACAAGTGAGAGAAGTACCTGAGTCTGACCCTCCGGCTCATACACAGTCAGCCGAACCGAGCGGGCGGAGCTCAGTTCAACCAGGTAAACACCTGGTCGAGCTGAGGGCTGCCCGAACTACCTGGGCCTCGCTCGATCAGAACGAGTGAGAGGCTGAGGGCAGTGCAGACCCAGACTTTGATCGCCGTGGTCATGGCGGTCCTTCTTTTCTGCTCAACGAGTGGCGGAGTCGCCGGCTGGATCAACGCCGCCAACGGCGGAAAGATCCTTCATCAAATCGGCTGGGCAGCCGGGACCTTCGCGGGTGTCCTCTCCCTGACAGTGGCCGTCGCCAGCCTCGTCTCATTGCTGTCATAGCGAGGCGACTTCGCGCAGCGAGGTACCCCTGGCTCGTGCGATTGATGCGGCAGCAAGCACACTCATCGGTCAGTGCGGACTCATGTCGTCCAGCGCGTACGTGGTAACCGGGGCGGCCAGATGCGGCGGCGCGGTCCGCGCCACCCGCGAGGCGATGTTGGCCAGAGCGGGCCTGGCCACCCCGACGCAAATCCCGTGGCGGGACATGCCCGCCGAGTATGGGCCGTGGGGCCGGGTGTACGACCTGTTCCGCCGCTGGCAGCGCAACGGGACCTGGCAGCGTATCTTCACAGAACTCCGGGCCCGGGCTGATGCGAAGGACCTGATCACCTGGGACCTCAACGTCGACTCCAACGTCTGCCGGGCCCACTAGCACGCCGCTGGAGCGCGGAAAAGGGGGACCTGCAGAAGGAGCCGCCCGGCGGTGTCGCAGTCGAGCCCGACGATCACGGCCTCGGGCGCTCGCGCGGCGGCCTGACCACCAAGCTGCACCTGGCCGTCGAGCAGGGGCAAAAGCCCATGTCTATCGTGATCACCGCCGGACAGCGCGGGGACTCCCCGCAGTTCGAGGCCGTCCTGGGCCGCATCAGGGTGCCCCGGCTGGGGCCGGGCAGACCGCGGACCCGGCCGAGGCGGGTGCGCGCCGACAAGACGTATGAAGCGCCCCGGGTCGGATGGAGGCTCGATTCCCTGAGAGGATTGAGTCATGGCACGTTCGTCCCCCTATCCCGCTGAGCTGCGCAATCGCGCTGTCCGTATGGTTGCCGAGGTCGGTCCGGACTACCCGAGCGAGTGGTCGGCGATGAAAGCGGTAGCGACCAAGCTGGGCGTCAAGCACGCCGAGACGGTGCGGTCCTGGGTGCGTCAGTCCGAGATCGATACCGGCGACCGGCCCGGGGCCACCACCGAGGAATCGGTGGAGCTCAAGCGGCTCAAGCGGGAGAACGCCGAGTTGCGCCGGGCGAATGAGATCTTGAAGGCGGCGGCGGGTTTCTTCGCGGCCGAGCTCGACCGGCCACACAGGTACTGATCGCGTTCATCGACGCGTTCAAGAAGGTGTTCGGGGTCGAGCCGATCTGCCGCGTGCTGTCTGCCCACGGCACCAAGATCGCTCCGTCCACCTACTACGCCGCAAAGTCACGTTCGGCCTCGGCCCGCGCGGTGCGCGACGAGTGGCTCAAGACCGAGATCACCCGCATCTTCACCGACAACTACCAGGTCTATGGCGCCCGCAAGATCTGGCGGCAACTCCAGCGCGAGGGCCACCAGGTAGCTCGTTGCACGATCGAGCGGCTGATGCGCGAGCTCGGCCTGCACGGCGCCCGCCGCGGCCGCAAGATCCGCACCACCGTGCGCGACGACAACCATGAACGGGCCACCGATCGGCTGCAGCGTGACTTCACCGCAGCCGGCCCGAACCGCCGCTGGGTGGCCGACTTCACCCATGTGACCACCTGGGCCGGCGTCGTCTATGTCGCGTTCGTGGTCGACATCTTCTCCCGCGCAATCGTCGGCTGGGCAGCCGCCACCAACAAGCGCACCCGGCTGGTGCTCGACGCGCTCGACATGGCGCTGTGGCGGCGCGACCGGGCCGGGCACCCACCCGGACCAGGCCTGATACATCACTCGGATGCGGGCTCGCAATACACCAGTTTCCGCTTCACCACGCACCTGGTGCAGGCCGGGATCGACGCCTCCATCGGCACCGTCGGCGACGCGCTCGACAACGCGCTGATGGAGTCAGCGATCGGCCTGTACAAGACCGAGCTGATCAAATCGCGCGGGCCGTGGAAGACCCTGACCGGCGTCGAACTGGCCACCGCCGAATGGATCGACTGGTACAACACCACCCGGCTCCACGGTGAACTCGGCCACATCCCACCCGACGAATACGAGGCCACCTACTACAAGGAACACACAGAACCGCAGGTCACAGTCACAACCTAGAGCCTCTATCGAAACCGGGGCGCTTCAGTATGCCTCCCGCAAGAACCGCGCCTACCTGCGCAGGCATGGCATTCACTGCACCATCCCGGACAAGGCCGACCAGGCCCGCAATCGAAGGAAACGCGGCTCCCGCGGCGGCCGTCCGCCGAAGTTCGACCCGGAGGACTACAAGGCCCGGCACGCGGTCGAGTGCGGCATCAATCGCCTCAAAAGGCACCGCTCCGTGGCCACGAGGTACGACAAACTCGCGGTCTGCTACGAGGTGACCGTCCTCGTAGCGGCAATCAACGAGTGGCTGTGACCAGCACATCCGACGCCATGGCCTCTCCGAGGCGGCCAGCAGCTGATGAACCGCTCGCCCACGCCTGAGCGCTACGGCGTCTGATGGGGGATGCCTGTCAACGCCGGTGATGTCAGGAAGGTGTCAGGCAGAAGGGGTGGCCAGCCGGATCCAGGAGTACCCGCCAGCGTCCGTCGCCGGGCTGATGGTCCGGTTTGGCCGCGCCGAGTTCCAGCGCCAGCTCTTCCATCGCATCGAGGTCGTCAGCGCGGAGATCCAGATGGAACTGTTGTGGCACGTCCTGACCCGGCCACTGCGGAGCCCGGTATCGGTCAACCCGCTGGAATCCCAGATCACAGCCGGAGCCGTCCGTCAGAGCGACGAACCCGTCCGTATTGAAGAGCTCGCGCATCCCGGTCAGTGCACCGTAGAAGCCCGCCAGCGTCTGCGGGTCGGCACAGTCCAGAGTCACCCCTCGCAGTTCAGCGCCTGGCACCATTCGCTCCTTCGTGTCCGCGCGTCTGTCTCCGTAAGCCGCCGCCGCACGCGACCACCGGCCACAGCCACACCGTACGCGCCACATCCACCGCTGACGTAGCGGTTTACCCCTGCCTCAGGGCAACGGGTGGCTGTGACCGGCGCTTTCGATACACGCCCTAGCCCTCGTGTTCCCCACGATCATCCTCCTGGTCATCCCGCAGGGATACGGCCTCGATCACCACTCCGGGACCAAGCCGCGCAAATTCACACCCGCGGACAACCCCCACTGCGCCCGACCGCCGGACTGCTCGTTCGCGTTCGTCTGGGAACTGCCGCCCGGCGCTGTCGCCACCACCACGTTCAAGGTCTCCAAGGGGTTCACCGAGCAACCCGTCAACGGCTTCCACGGCACCGTCGCGGTCGAGAAATGCAAAGGAGCGAGGATCGGGCTCGCCCTCGCGGGTGCCGGATCCGCCTCGGTCACCGGCTCCCGCTTCACCGACGCCCCGCTCAAAGACCTCGCCAGGGGGATCCCCGCCAAGCCGACCCGGCTGACGTTTACCCTCCGCAGGCTCGACGACCGCCACTGCACGGCCCAACTCATCTGGAACGGCGAAGGACTCTCCTTCGACCACATCTTCAAACTGAGACAGACATTCCGCGACGACCGGCCCGCGACCGGCTGAGAGGCCACCCGGACCCTCCGAGCGCGTACGGGGCGGGCCGGATGGCCCTTGGGCACTATCGCAGGTCAACCACGATGGGCCCGTGAGACCTTGCCCGGACGCGCCCCGCCCAGCACAGTTGATCTTTGAAGCGAGATCGGTACGCAACGTCGACTTTCAAGGAGATCGCAGTGCGCCACGTCCTTCGCAAGACCGCGCTGGTCACCACGGCGGCCGCCGCAGGGTTGGCCACCCTGAGCACGGGCGCGTCCGCCAACGCCGATGCCGCCGTCGCCGGGGTCACGAAGCATACGATCTCCTGCAAGAGCAAGCAGGGCGACAAGGCGACCCTCACGGTCTACAAGACCAGCATCGGCTTCGACGATCTCAAGTACAAGATCACGGTCAAGGGCCACGGGAGGCGCAAGGCCAACGACATCGAGGTCAAGGACGCGGGCGCCATCGGCGGCACCGAGAAGTACGTCAAGAGGAACGCCTGGTCCGGCAAGACCTACAGGTGGAAGAGGGACCTCTACGGCCGGTCCGCCGGTTATGTCCACGTGAAGTTCATCTTCGATATTCCCAAGAAGGACGACCACTGGTGCAAGACGAAGAAGTTCCTCTGACCCACACGCCCGCCACGTGACGCGGGGGGCCGCCGGACCGTCAGGCGACGCCTTCGGCCAAGGCCGAGTCGCTCGTGATGAGGCCGACCAGCTCGGTCCGGGAGGAGATGCCGAGCTTCGGGAAGATCTTGTAGAGGTGGTACTCCACGGTCCGGGGGCTCAGGAACAGCTGGGCGGCGATGTCCCGTGTGGAGTGGCCGTCGGCGACCGCCTGCGAGATGCGCAGTTCTTGAGGGGTGAGGCGGGTCAGGGTGTCCACGTCACGGCGGCGGGTCCGGGCGCCCGTGGCGCGTAGCTCGCCTCGGGCACGCTGTGCCCACGGTTCGGCCCCCTTCATCGGTCTGTCGGACCGTATTGCCCGTATGGGTTCGCGGCGCCTGGCCTGACCGTCGCCGGGTGGGCCGGTGCCCGGTTGATAGCGTCGGCTGGTGGATGCTGTCGAGTTGAACGTTGATGTGCCGCACTCGGCACGGATCTACGACTACCTGTTGGGCGGCAAGGACAACTACACGGCCGACCGGGCGGCCGCGGCCTCGATCGTGGAGGCGTCGCCGAGTCTGCCGGTGTCGATGCGGGCGAACCGGCGGTACATGGTCCGAGCGGCCCGCCACCTGGCCCAGGAGCGCGGCATCCGCCAGTTCCTGGATATCGGCACGGGTATCCCGACGTCGCCGAATCTGCACGAGGTGGTGCAGCAGGTGGCGCCGCAGTCGCGGGTGGTGTACGTGGATAACGACCCGATCGTGCTGGTGCACGCCAGGGCCCTGCTCAACACCGTCCCTGAGGGTGCCACCGCCTATATCGACGCCGACCTGCGCAACGTGCGGGCGATCCTGTCCGCTGAGGAGTTGACCGGCACGCTGGACCTGACGCGGCCGGTCGCGGTGAGCCTGATCGCCATTGTCCAGTTCGTCGTGGACGAGGACGAGGTGTACCGCATCATCGATGCGCTGATGGCGCCGTTGCCGGCCGGTAGCGCGCTGGCCATCTCGACGGTTACCGCGCACAATCCACAGGCCGTCAGCGCGGCCCAGGAGTACACCGCCCGCGGGATCCCGGCGAAGGCGCGCACCGACGACGAGGTGCGGGCGTTGTTCCGCGGCCTGGGCTTGGTCGAGCCGGGCGTGACGCTGGTGCACCGGTGGCGACCCGATGATGAGGACGCGGCCGTCGACGACACGCACGTGCAGATGAGCGGCGGCGTGGCCATCAAGACCGGCTAGAGGCCACGGGGTCGTTGCGGCAGCTAGAAGAGGGGTGTTCATATCATTTGCCCTGGCTATGGACAGGTTGCCGTGGAGAGCAGACGCTTCACGCGGACGGAGTCCAACATCTGAAAGCCTTTGGCCAGCAACTCCTCGTAACTGTAGGAGTGCGTGATGTCGAGATTGTCGAGCTCCCTGGCAAAGGACTCGGGGGCGCTGGCGATGAAGATTCGGTAGTCGAAGGTATCTGGGCCCTTCTCCCCGACCGTTAGAGGCCGCGGTTTCCAGGTCTGCGCGGTACCTGGCCTGATCGGCCGTGTCAGGTAGTAGGTGCGTTGTGGGTCGGAGCGGCGCTTCCGCTTGCTGACTCGCCCTACTGCATGCACACCCGCGACGAGGGTGTGGCCAGGCTGGGCTTGCCGGTGCCGACCACGGCGACGCACCTCGTGACGGGGATCGGCGCTTCCCGGTCCGCCGTCTCGGTGGAGGGGTAGATCAGCCGTGGCTCCACCAGGGCGGCAGGTGACGGCGTGGCCGCTGGGAGGCCGGGTTCGGCAGGAGAGCCATCGCTTCCTCTCATCGCCTTCCACAGGCCGAATCCGTCATTGGTCGCGCTCACATACGCAGGCGGCACCATGATCACGGCAAGAACCGTCGCTGTCACTGCAATGCGAGTCGGGGTGCCGAAGCACCGATCGATGATGGCCTTGAAGGCATACAAAGCGGACACCCAATCCCTGAGGGCCATAGTCAGATATTGGACTATAGAGTTTCTTTGATAGAGGTGTTGTGCTCTATGCAAGAAAGGCTTGGATTGTGCGCCTGATGTTCGGCGGCAGGCTCGGCTCGGGCCATGGGTGAGAGCGGATGTACTAGTGCCTGTTCGTAGTCCGGATCACAGCGTTCGCCCTCCGTGCGAACGCTGTGGCCTGGTAGCACGGCGCCATGAGGCGTGGTGACCTGACCGGTGACGAGTGGGAGTTGATCGAGCCGCACCTGCCGTTGGGTGTGTCCGGGCCGATCGGTGACCTGCGTAATCAGTTCAACGCGGTGATGTGGAGGTTCCGGACCGGTAGCCCGTGGCGGGATGTGCCCGATGCCTGCGGCAACTGGTCGACGATCTACGACCGGTTCCGGGGCTGGGCACGCCAGGGGGTCTTCGAGAACCTGATGAACATGGTGATCAGTGAGGCCGCGGCCCGGGGCGATGTCGATCTGGACCTGGTCAGCGTGGACTCCACCGCGGTCCGCGCGCATCACCACGCCGCCGGGATGGTGGTCGCGCCGCAACGGCTCAAAGAACTGGAGCGGGCCATGGCCGAGGAAAAGGGGCTACGCCAAAGGGACAAACCAGGCCCATGAACGGGCAGTCCGAAAACCGGCCCTACCCAGATCGGGAGCACGCCGCCGGCTGCGCCGTCGCCGCAAAGCCCGCCTGAAGGCCGCCGACCTGGGCAGGTCCCGGGGCGGCCTGACCAGCAAATTCCATCTGGCCGCCGACCGGCGCTGCCGCCCGCTGTCGCTGGTGCTCACCCCCGGACACGCCACCGACAGCCCCCGTTTCATCCCGGTCCTGGACAAGATCAAGGTGCGCGGCCCGGTAGGCCGTCCACGCACCCGGCCTCGGGCAGTCGCCGGCGACAAGGCCTACTCCTCCCGCGCCAACCGCGCCTACCTGCGCAGACGCCACATCAAGGCGGTGATCCCGGAGAAGGCCGACCAGGCGGCCAACCGCAAAAAGAAGGGACGCTCGGGTGGTCGCCCGGTCGGTCACGACGCCGAGCTGTACACCGACCGCAACACCGTCGAACGCCGCATCAACAAGTTCAAGGAATGGAGAGGGCTGGCCACCCGCTACGACAAGACACCCAACAGCTACCTCGCCGGGCTCCACCTACGCGGATGCATCATCTGGCTGCGCAGCCTGCCAGCCCTCCCGTGATCTGAACTAAGAACCGGCCCTAGTACTCCAGTCGTAGATCGTGATCTTCATGTCTGAGTGGCTTGTCGCCGGTAGTGGCTGGCCTGGGATCGGGCCTGGTGGCGGCGCCGCCAGTCGGACCAACCGAACCGGTGGGCGGCATCGTGGACGGGGCGGACAACGAGAGTGATGAACAGGCGCTGGATCTCGTTGCAGGTGAGCGGAATGAGGGCATCGGGTGTGGGGCGGGTGTGCTCGTCTGCGCGTATGACCGCGAGGAAGGCGTGCGCGAGCATGGCGAGGGTGACCTTCCGCTCGTCTCCAAGGACGACGGAGGACTCTACGACGAAGGCGCCGAGTCCGGAATCGCGGGCTGGGGCAACACGACACCCGACGGCGGAACGACGGGTGTGCTGCACGCGGCAAAGGTGCCCACCGTCAGTGACGCACGCTGCACGGAGGCGTACGGAAGCGACTTCCCTGGCATCGTGTGCGCCAGTGACCGGGCCGACGGCGGCGTGGATTCCTGCACCTACGACAGCGGCGGCCCACTCGTCATCAAGGGACGGCTCGCCGGTGTCGTCTCCGGCGGCGGCAGCGACGCCGACGGCGAGAAGTGCGCCCAGCCGCATTTCCCCGGCATCTACACGCGCCTCAGCAACTACCGGGACGCTCTCCACAAGGAGATAGCGACTCCGTAGTTTCTGTTATCGGCCCCCCGCGTGCCTAGTCTCCCATGCATGTGGCTCACGAAGACCTGCCGCGCGGCGGCGGCGCTCACCCTCCTTTCGGCGCTCCCCGTGCCGCCCGCCCGTGCCGCTGCCGCCGCGGACATCACCGCGGCGATCCGCGCGAACCGCGACGTCACCCTGACCGGCGACGCGGTGGTGCGGCTGCCCGGCGGTACGACGACGTACTCCGGCGCCATCCGCGGCACGGGCACGCTGACGGTCGGCGGAAGCGGCACGCTCGTCCTCACCAAGGACAGCGACTTCACGCTCCCGCCCTCCCGGCGGCGGCAGAAGGTGCTCACCACCACCGGCCCGCACCCCGTCACCAGGATCACCAATCCGGATCCGCCCGCCGTCGTCGTCGAGCGCGGAGCCACACTGCAGTACGGGTCGGGCAAGGGCGCGGCCGGAGTGATCGGGCACTTCGACGACCGGCCCGGATTCCAGCTCAACCACCTCAACATCAGGGTCGACGGCCGTCTGGACGTCGCCGTGCACCGCAAGCTGCACCTCGGAATCATGAGCGGCTCCGGGTTCATCTCCGCCCGCCGCTTCACCTGGCCCGGCCTGGTGCTCGCCGGCGACCACCCGTTCTCCGGCGTCCTCTACAACGGCACCGCGATGGACGTCGGCGCCACCACCTACATGACCCGACTGCCGAACGTCCGGAAGATCGTCAACCAGGGCTCGGCCATCCATGACATGCCCCTGGGCCAGCGACTGGTGATCGGCGCCGACTTCTACTCCCGCGAGTGGGGCAACGACATCAACTTCCACTCCCGGCCGGGCGGAAAGGTGGTGATGACCGGCGTCTACAGCTGGGCCGACGCGGGCCCCGACACCGATCCCCGGCTGAGCGACCCGTCGCTGAACTACAAGGTCGTCGCGCACCGGCACAACAAGCGCGGCATCAACATCGAAGGCGCGAACGTGCAGTGGGGCGACGGCACGCACCACCGGTTCTTCCTGCCGGGCAACAAGAACACGGTCTACATCAACATGCACCAGCGCCGGTGGCGCTCCCGGCTGACCTTCGACTACAACGGCCCCGTCACGCTCGGCGCCCCCATTTCCGGCGGCATCTACCACGACACCCTTTCCGCCCCAGGCCTCGGCGACGTCGTCATCGCGGGCACGCGCGGCAACGACGTGACGTTCGCCGCCCCGC
Source organism: Actinomadura sp. 6N118 (assembly GCF_044326415.1). Taxonomy (NCBI): domain Bacteria; kingdom Bacillati; phylum Actinomycetota; class Actinomycetes; order Streptosporangiales; family Thermomonosporaceae; genus Actinomadura; species Actinomadura sp. 6N118. Next base: position 18,629 of record NZ_JBIRAZ010000029.1, read on the forward strand.
AGAACTACGACGGCAGCACGACCATCGGCAAAGGCGCCACCCTGCGCCTCGGCACAGGGAAGGCAGGCGGAGACGGCTCCCTGCGCGCACGCTCTTCTCTCTACCGAATCGTGAACAACGGCTCGCTGGTAGTGCAGAACACCAAGACGTCGCTTTCTTTGTCTCGCATCAACGGCACAGGCTCGTTCACCCAGGCGGGCCCGTCCACCACCACATTGACGAGCAGAATCACCTACACCGGCGCGACCGTGGTTACGCGCGGCATCCTTGCCCTGCGCAGCAACGCCACACTCGCACGCAGCAGCGGCGTCGCCCTCACCAAGCTCGGCGCTCGCCTCGATCTCACCCGCGCCGGAAAGCAGACCGTCAAAAACCTCAGCCAGGCGCCGGGCACCACGCTCAAGCTCGGCCGCCACCCCCTGACCGTCACCGGCACGACCACCCTGCACGGCAGGCTCGCGATCACCGCTCCACAGCCCACCCTGATCAACAACACCGGCACCCGCCCGGTCTCCGGGACCTTCCAGGGCCTTCCCGAGGCAGCCGCCCTCAACGTCTCCGGCAGACGCCTCTACATCAGCTACAAGGGCGGCAACGGCAACGACGTCGTGCTCAGCGCCACCCGCCCCGTCGCCGCGGCGCACGGCGCGGCCGGTAACACCGGGCCCAAGCGGCTCAACTCCAGAAACAGCGGCAACAACACCATTTCCGGGAACGCCTTCGGCCTGGTCGTCGTCTTGCTCCTGATGTTCGTCGTCCTCTTCGTTCTGCGACGGAAGTCAAAAGGAACGACGAACGCCGCCCCCGTCCGGCGGCATCGTCACGGGTGAAAAGCGTGTGGCCGCCGACGGACAGCGTCGGCGGCCACACGCTTCGGTCAGGGACGTTCGCCGGGCTTGTCGACGATCCCGGCGGCGAGGCGGACCGTGATTCCCACCAGGGTCCCCTTCTTCACCACGCGCGGGGGTTCGCCGTCCGACCTGATCGTTTCGTCCTTGCTCGTGACCAAACGTTGCCCCAGGTAGGCGTAGGTCTTCGGATCGAGCAGCACCCCGAAGGCGCGGGACCGCCTCGACGCGCAAGCAGCTGCTGGACCATCGCCGAGTGGGCCGGCGACACCACCCCGGACGGCATGCAGCACCTGCTGGGCAGGGCCAAGTGGGATGCCGATCAGGTCCGCGACGACGTACGCACCTACGTGGTGGAGCACCTGCACGACGATCAGGCGGTGCTGGTCGTCGACGAGACGGGCGATGTGAAGAAGGGCACTGGCACGGTCGGCGTCCAGCGCCAGTACACCGGCACCGCCGGCCGGATCGAAAACTCCCAAGTCGCCGTCTACCTGGTCTACGCAGGTCAGCGCGGCCACGCCGCCGTGGACCGGGAACTCTACGTTCCGCGCTCCTGGACCTCCGACCCCGACCGCTGCCACGCTGCGGGCCTTGCCGAGAAAAGCACCTTCGCCACCAAGCCGGAACTGGCAGCTCGCATGGTCGCCCGGTTCCTGGACGCCGGCCACCAGGCCGCCTGGGTTGCTGGTGACGAGGTCTACGGCGGCAACCCGAAGCTACGAACCGCACTGGAGGAACGCGGCACCGGCTATGTCCTCGCGGTGGCCTGCTCGCACGAAGTCACCACCGGTGCAGGGAAGTGCCGTGCGGACATCTTGGCCAAGAAGGTGCCCAAGCGGGCCTGGCAGAAGCTCTCGGCAGGGCCCGGGGCCAAGGGTCACCGTTTCTACGACTGGGCAGTTGTCGACCTTGCCGACCCCCGACCTGGTAGTCGTCAGCTGCTGATCCGCCGCAACCGTAGCACCGGCGAACTCGCCTACTACCGCTGCTACTCGCCCGCACCTGTGCCGCTGACCATGCTGGTCCGAGTCGCTGGATCAAGATGGAGGGTGGAGGAGTTCTTCCAGTCCGGCAAGGGCCTGGCCGCACTCGACGAGCACCAGGTCCGCCGCTATGCCTCCTGGTCCCGCTGGGTCACCCTCGCCATGCTCGCGCACGCCTTCCTCGCGGTCATACGCGCAGACGAGCACACCCGTCCCACACCCGATGCCCTCATTCCGCTCACCTGCAACGAGATCCAGCGCCTGTTCATCACTCTCGTTGTCCGCCCCGTCCACGATGCCGCCCACCGGTTCGGTTGGTCCGACTGGCGGCGCCGCCACCAGGCCCGATCCCAGGCCAGCCACTACCGGCGACAAGCCACTCAGACATGAAGATCACGATCTACGACTGGAGTATTAGGAGGTGGTGATGGCGGTCATGAGGTGGGAGGAAGCTGGCCGGAGCAGCGTGGAGCCGTGGGGGCTGGTCGCCCAGATCGCCGAGGTGTGGGGTCCGGGTTGGAGGGTCGCCGATGATCGGCACGGCAACGCGGGCCGGCGGGAATTGCATGGCCCGGACGGTATCGAGTTGTGTGTGCAGGTGGGGCCGGTCCAGGTGGTGGTGCGGGGCATCCATGACGGTGTCGGGCGAATCTGCCGTACGTCTATGGCTGCAAGGAGCCGGTGATTGGTTTCTCGGTGGCCAAGACGCCGAAGCGGCAGGCGGCCGAGATCACGCGGCGGCTGCTGCCCGCGGCCAGAGCGGACGCGGCGATCCTGGCCGCCGAGCGCGCGGATCGCGACGCACGGCTGGCGGGCCGGCTCGCCACGCTGGAGCGGGCACGGGAGCTGCTGGAGGGCGACTTGACCTGGGATGAGCACGGCAGCTCCGGGCAGGAAGCTGAGTTCGAACACGCCCGCACTCACCGGCGGCACGGCGAAGCGCCGCATGTGGTGATCGAGCTCCGGGACTCCAAACGCAACGATCACATGGACGAAGTGCGGGTTTCCCGCCTCGACCATGAGTAGGTTTTGGCGATCGTGGAGGCCGCCGCCCGAGTGATCGCCGCCAGCCACACGGCCTGACGAGCCGACGAGCGGGGGTCCGATCATGGTCGGGATCTGGACAGAGATGGAACGATTCCATCCGGCATCCGTTGATGGGTTTTCCTCGGCTCTGTTGGTGCGAACGAGAGCCAGATGTTGGTCAGTTGTTGGGCTGGCTAGGCGCGCGTGTGAAGCCGACGAGGTCTTGGCGTTGGCGGTATCGCTGGATTTGCACGACGGTGCCGGGGCGGGGTGCGGCGATCATGCGGGCGTTGCCGATGACGATGCCGACGTGGCCGGGGTTGTCGGCTGAGCTGCCTGGGCCGGAGTTGAAGAAGACCAGGTCGCCGGGCTGTTCCTGGCTCTTGCTGACGCGTTTTCCCGTGCGCCATTGATCGAAGGTGGTGCGGGGCAGGGTGATTCCGGCGGCGCGGTAGGCGCGTTGGGTGAGGCCGGAGCAGTCGTAGGCGTCGGGGCCTTCGGCGCCCCACACGTACGGTTTGCCGAGTTGAGCCCGCGCGAACGTGATGATCTTCGCAGCTGTCCTGGAAGTGGTCGCTGCTGGGCTCGGGTCGGTGTTCGAGGTGGCTGGCGGGCAGCGGCGATCCGGGGGTTGCGCGATGGTGCCGTATCGGGCGGCTTGTTGCAGGACGAGGGCGACGTAGCTGGTGGAGTGGTTGTAGGCGAACAGTGCGGTCTTCATGTTCGTGGGTGCGCCGTGGTGGCGGAGGTAGTTGGCGGCGCTGGGGATGGCGTCGGCGGGGTCGTAGACGATGCGGCGCCGGTCGTGGTTGCCGTCGACGCCGAAGGTGCGCCATGAGTCGGCGAGGAACTGCATTGGGCCCATCGCGCCGGCGTGGTTGCGGCCGGAGCGGATGCCGGGGTCGGTGCCGCGGCCGTGGCGGGACTCGACGTAGCCGACCGCGGCCAGGATCTGCCAGCTGATCCCGTAGGCCCTGCCGGCGGCGCGGTAGAGGGCGAAGTAGGTGCTGGGGATGTCGGTGGTGGCCGAAGCCTGGTGAACTGAGCTACTCGGCTTGGGCTCGGTGCAGCCAGCGGTCGTGGGGCCGGCCAGGCTGGAGAGCGCGAGGAAGGGGACGGCGACCACCAGGGCGGCGGCTGCGCAGGCGAGGGTGGCCGCGCTCATGGCTGGTCATCTCCCTCCTGGCCGGTGTCGGCGGTCGCGAGGTTGGCGACTTTCCAGCCGGCTTGTCGTCCGGGCGGGCGGCTGAGGGTGACGGCGAAGGTTTCGGTGTCTTGGCTCTGCTGCCCGGCGCGTTGGATGCGCTGGTGGCCGGTGACGATGAAGATGATCGAGTGGGCTTGGAGATCGCGGATGCCGTTGACCTGGGCGTGGGCGGTGACTGCGATGTGGTCGCGGATCCGGGCCGTACGGACGGTCGGGTCTTCGGCGCTGCGTCCCAGGCGGGCGTACAGCTCGTCTGTGGCCATCGGGTGCAACGCCGACAGGTAGTCGTCGGGGGTCTGGTCGTAGCGGTAGCTGCCGTAGGCGGCGATGAACCGGCGGGCCAGGTCGGCTCCGGCGGCCAGATCCGCCTCGGTGACCGGCAGCAGCGACCGGACGTCGACGAATTGTGCGGGGCTGGGCCGGGGATCGGGCGGTCCGGGGCTGTTGAGGGAGGTGCAGGCGGCGTAGCTGACCAGGACGCCGGATCCGGTGAGGGCGGCTCCGGCGAGGAGGTGGCGCCGGCCGATGACCACGGTCATGGCTGAGGCCATTCCTGGGCGCATGGTGTGGTGAGGATGCTGGCGGCGGTGGGCAGCTGCGCCAGCGGCAGCCGGGTGCCGTCGCTGCCGACCGGTAGCCAGATCGGCCCGGCCAGATCGGTGCCGGACCGGTGGATGGCGGTGGCGACCAGCACACGTGCACCACCGCCTCCGTTGACCTGCCGCGCGTTGTCGTTGAGGACCTGGTGCAGGCCGTATTCGCGGCGAGGGCCGGGCAAGTAGAACAGCACGGGAGTGTTGATGCCGGTGGTGTGGGCGAGGCGGCTGTAGGCGGCGACTTTGCGGACGAGGGCGTCCAGGGGTTCGGTGCCCAGGTCGATTTCGGCGAAGAAGCCGACCTGGGTGCTGTAGTGCCGCCAGACGCCATAGCCGTCGGGTTTGACCAGGCTGCCCCAGGCGCGGGCGCAGCGGCGTTCGGGCCACCACAGCTCCAGCTCGGCACCGGGGAGGTGGCGTGCGGCGGCGGCGAGGGTGGTGAAGAAGTCGTTGACCGCCACGGTGTGCGCGAGTTGCCGCGAGAACGCCAGGTGAATCGCGTCGTCGGCCCGGTAGGGCACCTCACTCAGAGCGATGCCATGGCGCTCGGCAAGCAGGATGGCGCCGGCCTTGTCCAGCACGTAGTGCCAGGGAGCCGAGCCGACCGGTGTCTGGGGCCGGAAGCGGTCGACGGCGCGCAGCCCGTGCAGGGTGTGCATGCGGTGCCGGGCGGCCGAGTCGGTGTCGAAGGCGAGCCGGGCGATCTGCACGGTGGTGAGCACGCGATGCTCGGCCAGCGCACCCAGCACCCACCAGTCCCGCGCCGTCAAAGCATGCCGCAGCTCCTGGATTAGGGGCCGGGAGACGCGGGGCCGGGGGGTGAGTGTGCCCAGGCCACGGCCGACATGGGTGACCAGTTCCCGAGGGCTGTGCGGGGCGGCCGTCTCGTCGGCGGGTGGGGGCGGCTGTGGGGTGATGGGCGTGGCGGAGGAGGTGTCGGTCATGGCGATTGCTCCTTTCGGAAGGTCGGGGGGACGCCCTGGTTGGCGTCGGTTGAGCGAGTACGCGGGTCGCCGAACAACGACACGCCCGGACCTACCTCGGAAGGGTTGGCCGCACTGGCTGCTGGAGTCGTTGCGGCAGCGCGTGAGGCGAGACGTTCACGGATGGCTTGAGCGCGGCCGGGGATCGGCGGGGGGAGCGGGCGGGTCCGCAGCGTAAAAGCCGGGGTGATGGCGTTGTCGACGACCAGTTGCGCGGCGGCTTGGAAGGCGTCGAGATGGGCCAGGTCGTGCGCGGTCAGGTTCGGCTGGACATGTCGTTGGTGGACGCGGGCGTCTTCGGGTGAGACGGCGAAGATGATTTTGTTGCGGGCGTTGGTCGACAGCGCTTCGCGCAGGTCGCGGGGGATCTGGGCCAGGTCCTGGTGGGCCAGCACCAGGCCGAGGTGGAAGGCGCGGGCCTCGGCGAGCAGGTCTTCCAGGCTGCGGATCAGCCCGAGGTAGTTGAAGGCCTCGTCGAGGTAGATGGTGGCGTCGCGGCGTAGTTGCTCGCCCAGGCGGACGCGGTGGCCGGGCGGGCCAGGATCTGGACCACCGCGCGTTCACCGTCACACTGGGCGGCGGCGGCGGCGAACAACGCGCGCAGCGGGTCGGCCGGATGGTCGAACTCCAACGGCAACACCTCAGGCCCGGCCAGCCGCAGCACCCCACCTGTGACCTCGGCTGCGCCGGGCAAAAGCTCGCCTGGTGGGCCGATGATCGTTGCGGCGCCGGGCCAGGCGGCCTGTGCGGCTTGGGCGACTGACTCCAGCGGGAGTGACGGCGGTACCCACACGCTGATCTGCGCGCCGGCGGCGGTCCACAGATATTCAAAGCTCACGTGTGACTTGGTCGGTGCCGCGATTCCGGTCAGGTGCGTCCACCAGGTCACCGCTCCGGACAACGGCGTCTCCGGCGGCGGCACGATCATGATCTGCCGGGCCTGATCCCCAGGCTGGGCGGAGGCGGAGGCTCGGCTTCGGTTCAGGAGTTGCCGCGATCTGGCTGCCAGCCATCCTGCGATGGCGATGAGCCCGACCGTCGCCAGGGTCCCGCCGATGATCCAGGTCATGAGTCACCTCGCACGACTCGCAGTCCAGGGGCCGTCTCGTCGTGGCGACCCGCAGGGAACCCCGCCCGAGGAGTCGAGCTGTGCTGGGACACCAGGCGCTCGGCAGGGTCGGTGGTGATCAGCTGATGGTCGTGGTCGCTGGCCAGCGCCTTGAACGGAACCCGTTGCCGCCCTGCGGCCAGCAGCCCTTCGCCGGTCGCGGCGCAGGTGAGGAAGGCGGCCTCACCGGCCGACAGGTGGAAGACCTCGGTGATCTGGTCGATCGCTTGCGGGGCTTGCCGCAGCAGGATCTGGGTGGCGGCGTTGTTGATGATCGCGCGGCCGAGTTCGCTGCCGAGCAGGTCTTGGTCGTCTTGGGTGATGCAGGTGAGCCCGACCCAGTGTTTGCGGGCGGACTTGGCGAGCCGGTGCAGCCACCGGGCGCCCTCTGGGGTTTGCATCAGCAGCCACGCCTCGTCCGCGACCACCAGCCGCGGCCGCCGGTCGGCGGGGTTGGTGACGCGCCGCCAGATCCAGTCCAGCGCCAGCAGATGCCCGGCGGGCCGCAGCTCGTCGGGCAGATCGCGCAGTGAGAACACGATCAGGTGGGAGTCGGGGTGGGTGGTGGTGGCGCCCTCGAACATGCCGCGGTGCGTACCGGTGACATACGGGGCGACCTGGGCGGCCAGTTCGGCTCCGGCCGGGTCACCGTCATCGGTCAGGGCGGCGGCGAGGTCGGTGAGCATGGGGGCGGGTCGCCGCCAGGTCCGCGGGTCACCGCAGATGCCGGCGTTCTGGTAGGCGTCGACGATGCCGCGGTCCAGTGCCGCCCGCGCTCGCGGCGGCAAGGGCTGACCGGCGAGCACCCCGACCAGCGTGTGCAGGAACAACGCCCGCCGCGTCAGCGCATCGGGCTGATCGGTCGCGCCGGCGGGCAGGTCGAACGGATTGAGCCGGACGGCAGGGCCACCCAGCTGCACATACGCGCCGCCCACAGCCTCGGCGAGGCGTGCGTACTCATCCTCGGGGTCCACCACGGCGACTTCGACGCCGTTGATCAGGCTCCGCAGGATCTCCAGCTTGGCCAGATAGGACTTGCCCGCGCCCGAGCGGCCCAGGATCACGCTGTTGTAGTTCTCCTGGGCGAACCGGTCCCAGATCACCGGACTGGCAGAGGCCAGGTTCAGCCCGTACAGCACGCTGGTCCCGCTCAACGGCTCGCTCAAGTCAGGTGACCCGAACGGAAAGCACGCCGCGACCGCGTCGGTGTCGAAACTGCGCCGCAGCCGCAGCAGGTCAGTGCCCAACGGCAGACAGCTCACCCAGCCTGGCAGCTGCCGGAAGGTGGCCGGCTGCGCCTCCAGCAACAGCGAGCCGGCCACTGCCCGGACCCGTGCGGCTTCGGCCTGTAGTTCGGCGTCGTTGGGGGCGTGCACGGTCAGATACAGCCCGACGCGAAACAGCCGGCCCTCAGCGCGGGCCAACCGGGTTGCCAACTCGGCCGCATCCTCAACCGCCGCTTCGACATGCGGGTCCTGCAGGCGGCCATGCTCGAAGGTGATCCGCCGATCTGATTCCAGGCGGCTCTGCTGCCTGCGCAGCCGTTGTGCCGCGAGTGCGGCGGGCATCGGCTCGATATGCAAGGCGACCTCAAGCTGCCCCGGATAGGACAGCAGGGGCTCCAGCCAGCCCGGCGTGACCTGCGCCGGGTAGCCGGTGACGGCGAACGTGGCACACACCCCGTCGGGCAGCCGCAGCCCCCGTGGGGTGATCTCCAAACCGGCCGGTCCCACCAGACTGCCGCGCCGCGCGGGCTCATCGGGACCCCACTGGAACTTGATCCACGGCTTCATCTCGGCTGCCCGTCAAGGTCGTCACCAGCTGCGGTCGTCTGATCTGCCGCGTCGGGTGCGGTCACGGTTTGCCCCGGCGCCGACCAGCCCTCCAGCAACCGGAGGGATGCAAAGGGATTGGAGGCCGCAGCCAGGACCGCGCCGGCCCGGCCGCCATCCAGCGCGGTGACCGTGATCTCGGCAGCGGCCAGGGTCTGTGCCGCTGCCTCCACCCGGCGCCACAGCTGCTCGCTCGCACTACGCCAGGCTTCGCCGCCCTGACTGCGCCGCGGCTCGACAAAGACCAACAGGACTTGGCGGCGCAGCAGCTCGGTTTCCTCGTTGAGCTCAGCCAGGAAGGCGGCGTGCTCGCGGGCTGCCTGTTCCAACGCTGGATGCGGCAGGGCAGGCGCGTCTTCGACCAGCGTGGCGGCGAACGGACCCAGATCCACCCACTGCGAGCACACCAGAATCTGCACCGGCGCGGTCAGGGAGTTCAGCCACCGCGCGAACGCCCCCACCAGCGCCCGCTGCTCACCCGGGGACCGGAACGCAAAGCCGACGGTCGACGCCTCGGCGATCACCGCCACCCGGTGATCGCCCAGCTCGATCAGCCCGTCGTCGTGCACCGCAATAATCGGAAGCACCAACGGTGCGGGTGCCTTGCCGCCGCCTGCCTGCGCAGCGATCCAAGCCGGAGGCGAAGGAAGTCCTTCGGGTGCCAGCACCCGCAGGCGCGGATTGACGGCATACCGCAAGGCGGCAAGCAGGTACCGGTCGGCGGTCAAGCCATCGCGTCCACTCAGCGCCAGCGCACCACCCGCCGTGCACACCACCAACGCCACCACCGCGAACACCGGCAGCGGAACCCACCGGCCGATCGTGGTGTAGCACAGCCACACCACCACCCCCGTCACCGCCAGGATCACCACCTGCCGAGCGGTCAGGCCAGCAAGGATCTTGTCCTCACGCTCGATATCGACGGGAATGCGAACAACAGACTGGGACATCAGCTCTCACCTCGGCGGTAGCCAGGGACGGACCGGATCTGGCGGAGAGGGTGCAGGCCACACCCCAGCTGTGACCTGGGACCGGCGCGGCTGCGGCCGGTCCCACGGCCCGGCGTACGGCGGCGTCCACGGGTTGGGGCGGCCCCACTGATTGCGCGTGGCGTCACTGTCGGGCGCCAGGCGGCCTCGGTGCACGTGGCGATGCCAAGCCGGATCCGGAGGCGTCCACCGCTGTCCAGGAGCTGCCCAGCGCGGCAGTCCTCCACGACCTGCGGCCAGGTGCGCTTCGCTCGCGCTGCCCGGCTCACCGCTGCCGGCAGACCAGCGCGGACGGCCTCCGGTACGCGGCGTCCTGAGCAGCCGACCGTGCGAAAGCGCGCGCCGCAACCCCTGGGCGCGAGCCGCACTCGATCCCGCTGCCGCTCCTGACCTTGCTGCCGCACCCGCGCCGGCGACACCGCCGGTGGCGGCCGCTCCGACACCGCCGGTCGCGGCTGCTCCCGCGGCGGCCACTCCAGCCTTTGCGAGCTGGCCGAGGCGACTGGTGCCTCCGCCTCCTGCTGGTCCTGGCTGCGGCCTAGACGGTGACGCTGCTGGACCAGCTCCGGGACCGCGCCCGCCGCCCGTTCCAGAGGTGAGGGCTCGCAACCCGCGGCTGGCCGCGGCGTACATGGCCAGCCGGACCAGCATCGGCGTGTGATGGCCGCGGCTTTGGAAGGCCATCCGGAACGCCCACACCGGAATCTTGATCATCACATACAGCAGGCAGAGCACCACCAGGATGTTCACCAACCGGCCACCGAACCCCAGACCGGCCGCTTCCCGGCCGTCGGAGTTGGACAGCACCCGCAGCGCCACAATCAAGGACAGGCCCTCACCCGCCTCGATCGCCAAGACCGCACCCAACACACGCCACCACAGCTGAGCCGCACCCTCGGTGAGAGGGGAGGCGTGGCAGGCCAACGCGAGCGGCGCCGACACGATCAACAACAAGGTGACGATCAGCCGGATGATGAACGTGGCCACCACCACGACCACCATCACCAACGCGGCCAGCTGCAGGAACAGCACAATCCAGCCGCCTCCCGCCGCGGCTGGCGTGCCCACCATCGTCACCAGCGCCCGCAGCGCCCGTCCGGGTTCGATGCCCTGCCCGAACAACGCCCACGTGACCGCGTTGCACAACCGGATCGCCCCACCCAGCACCGGCAAACTCACGACCGCGGCGATGATCCCGACTACCAGCCGCGGCGCGATCTCCCGTGCCGCGTACCGTGTCTGCACCGACTCATGCGTCATCACCAGCAGCCCGCCGAACAGGATGAACAGCACGTAGCAGCCCACCGCGATCCCCAGCGACGCCGTCCACAGATCACGCACCCGCGGCTGCTCGGTCAACTCCGGCGTGGCCAGCGGCAACCGCCCCAGAGCGCCATTGATCTCACCGGTTCCAGAGCCGAGCACACCCTTCAGAAACGCCCCTACCAGCGACCCGACCCACCCCCGCCGGGGTCACCAGACCCTCCGCTCCCAGGAAGCTGCGGCACTATCGGCACCGACGGAACCGGCGGCAACGGAATCGGTGGAACCTCAGGCCACGATCGCGACACTCCGGTCGGCGTCGTGCTCGAGGGGCTAGGCGTTGGACTGCGACTTGGGCCAGGCGACGGGGCCACCGCAAGCGTCATCCCACTGCCCGCGCTTGACATCGGCGTCGCGACCGTTCTCGCGGCCTGCGGGTCCGGTGTGGCGTCCGCGTTGGGCGTCCACGTAAGGAACGCGAGCCCTAGTGCTACGACAATGACCAAGGCGTTCGGAGAACGGCGCGTCCGGAGCATGCCCGTCTGCTGAGCCTCAGTGTGGCGAACTGCGCTGCGGCGCAAGGCGGTGGTCATTGCCCCACGACCTTTTTCAGCAGCGCCAACAGGACAGGAGCGAGGACGGCGATGCCGTAACCGATCGCGGCGTTCTTCAGCGCGTTCTTGGCCTTGGTGAGCTGCTCGGGATTGCCGCCGGCCGTCAGCCACATCACACCGCCGATCGTCAAGAACAACGTCGCCAGCGCGCTCAACAACCCGACGATCACATTGGTGAGATTGGCCAACACCGTGTTCACATCAGGCGGTGGCGCCGCATTACCTCGGGCATGCGCTGCAGTCGGTGTGGACGCCGTCATGGCCCATTCAGCGACGATCACCGCGATCGCGACCAGCCGCTCGACCATGCGCTGCATGCCCGTACCTCCTCCAAATAGGCGCCGGTGAGAGGTCTTTGCTCTTTGAGGGAGTCCGCAGGGCCAGGGCCCTCCCCGAGGGAGTGAGAAGGAAGGACCCCGCAGGCGGCGGAGCGGGATAACCGACCCTGCGGACCCGGCCCGCATGTCGCTAGCCGAAGATTCGTGCCAGCGTCACCTGATCAGGCAGGACCGCCCGGAAACGAGCCCCAATCCGGCCACCAGGCCCTGCTCGCCCCGACGATGCCGCCCCGCACAGCCGCCAGGCACCGGCTCGATGCGCCGTCCACAGCAGCCCTTGCTCAATGTGTCGCTGCTCCAGGCTCATATGTCGCAGTGCTCCCACGAAGCCAGACAGCACCGCCGCCTCCACCTCTACTCGGTCGCCCGTGCAGCCGTTCACTAGCCGCGCGGCGATCTGGCGCAGGCTGGGCAGCGCGACTCCCGCCGCACCTACCACCCACGCCGGACCCATCGAACGAGCTCGCCCGGCCAACGCCCGCCACACCGCGTCCCGACTGGCACACGAAACCTGCGGACCCGCGAGCCATACCTGCAGCTCATCCAGCCGCAAGTGCTCCCCGGGCAGTTCCAGATCCGCACCCGCAAGCGCAAGCGGAGCAGGCTCACTGGTCAGGAGGGAGAAGACGCTCGCAACGACCTCGAACGAAGAGAACCCCGCGGCCTGGGACGAGTCGGCCCGGTGCTTGGCGCTGTGCTCGGACATGACACCTTCGCCTTCGACATGAACCAAAGTCATGTCTTAAGGAAGCCCGAGCCGCCTCACACCCAGCCCACAGCCCAACGCCGCGCACAGGGTGTTGGGAGCCCGTGAGGTCCCACAGAACGCTGACACGCATTGGCCAGAAGGTTGTCTACTGCCGTGTCGTAGCGGCCGGAGGACGGATAGGGGGATCGCAGGCTGATCTCGTCGCCGGAGGCCGGCAGGGGCTCTCGGGGCGGGCAGAGCCGATTCGGGCTCGCTGTGCAGCGAGACGAGCCCGGGAGGTAGCACTCGACCCGGTTACGGCAGGAGATACACGTGGCGCTCCGTCGAGGACGTCCGGTCAATCTGGTCGCCATGCTGTCGGGCGCACAGAGACGGCGATGGGGAATCGGTCGGGTTCACCTGTTAGAACGGAGTCCCGGCGTCGTCGGGGGGTAGAACCGGTCTGGCCAGGCCCGGTCGAATCCGCGGTGAACGACCAGCCGCCTGGCCTGTTGGTCGACCACGCCGACGTATCCCACTCGGGTCCCGGCGTCCGTGATCTCGGCGACGGTCCAGTCGCTGATGCTGGCGCGTACGTCCTCGAGCATGTGCTCCGCCGCGGTCGCACCTGGCCCGGCCGCCGTGTACGAGGCGTGTAGCCGCCGCTCGGAGTCCTTCTGCCATTCCGTGTTGTCACCCAGGAGGTTGAATTCTGTCATCTGATCACACTGGCCACGTTGGAGAATGCAAAGTTCACTGGACAGACCCCACACAGGCTGGTGTGGCGGAGCTTTCGCGAGTGTGGCGGGGTCGGGGTGATTGTCGTGGTTGGTTTCGCAGCAGTTGTTCGATGAGGCGTTCCTTGGCCAGGGCGAGGTGGCGACGGTAGGTGCCGTAGGGAACCCCGAGTCGCCGGGCGGCGGCCTTGTGGGTGCGGGAGACCGTGATGTAGGTGGCGGTGAGAGCCTCGTGCGCCTTGACGCCCGCGGGGTCGATCTGCAGCGCGTCGAGGGCGGTGATGATGGCGCCGCGCAGGTCCGCGGCCGGGTCGGGTGAGCCCGGCGGCACGAGATGGGAGTGCAGCAGGACGCTGGTGGCGAATTCGCGGGGGGTGTGCCAGGTGCGCAGCGCCTCGAGCACGCCTTCCGCGAACGCGGCGCGCGGCAACTGGTCGCCCGGGTCACTCGCGGCGGCAGTCGCGGACCATGTTGCTACGGGCGTGACCGCGGTGCGAGCCCGGTGTTGCACCCACTGTTCCACTGTTTGCCGTCGCCAGTCCCGGCCGAAGACGTGCTGTCGCAGGCCGCCGACGTCCACGGCCGCGACCTCCGGCATCCCGGCCTCGGCGAGGTAGTGCCCCCACCGGTCGGCGTCTTCGAAGACGGTGAAGGTCACCGCTCGTTTGTGGGTCCTCATCTCCTCGCCGATGGTGCGCCGGCTGGTCAGCTCCATCAGGGGTGAGGGCCTCTGGTGCCCGCCGGGTTGTACCGCGAAGCGGCGGATGCCCAGGTGCTCGCCCGGTCCCAGGGGAGCGGCCGCCTCCACAAGGTCCCAGACTGCCGCGATTACCGGGTCCTCAGCGCGGTCCTCGGGCAGTGGTGCGTCCAGCCGCAGAATGGCCATGAATGACGCGGGTGCGGAGGAGCCCGCATAGCGATGGACGCGGAAGGCCTCCGGTTGGCGGCGCACCCAGTGCGCGACCGCTGCCGCTGATGCCGGGCCCTCCGCTTCCTCGGCCATGCGCAGCACGCCGGGCACGTCTTCGGCCCGGAGCGGAGTGTCTTCGATGTGCGGGTGCGTTCGGTAGTTGTACAGATCATCCGGTCTGCCCTGGTTGCGGAAGAGGAACATCCACTCCGCGACCCGCAGCAGCACGTCCTCCTCGGCGGCGCCGCGCACGGCCTGCAGGCCCGCGAGCGATATGCGGGCGCGGACGTCGTCGTAGCGCTCGGGGTCCCGCCAGCGCAGGTCAGCCTCAAGGGTCGCCCGCACCGCGTCGTGCGGGTGCAGCCCTTCGGGTGTGGCCTCGATGTAGGGCAGCTGGCGCAGCCAGGAGAACACCTTGTCTGTTTCCTCGTCACCCAGCACTGCGCGCAGCAGGGGCTCGCGGGTGACGTAGGCCTGCGCGACCACCTCGAGGGCGCGCCGGTGGACGGCGCTGGGCAGGTCGCCCACCTGCCGCTCGACGAGGGTCCTCAGGACGTCGCCGGTCGGCTCCCACGGTGCGCCGGGTGCGGCCGGGACGGAGGCGGCCAGCGAGAGAGCGAGCGGGCTGCCTCCGGCGAAGGCGACGAAGGCGCCGCGCTGCTCTGCGGGGACACCCCGGGCAGCGAGCAGGGCGTGGGACTGAGCGGCGTCGAGCGGCCGCACGGCCAGTGCGGTGAACAACTGCGCCCATCCAGGGTCCAGCGACCATTCGGCGTCGGGGGCGACCCTGCTGGCTACCACCACGATCGCGTGGTCGGCGAGCCGCAGCAGAAAGGTCTCGCGCAGCCATGCCTCGAGTGGCTGACACTGCTCGAAGGTGTCGATGAGCAGCACCGCACCGGGTTCGGCACACGCCGGGGCCGCAGTCTCCTCGAGCCGGCGCGGATCAGCGTCGAGGAACCGTCCGTCCACGTGCACCACGCGGCGGCCGGTGAGTTCGGCCTGCCGGGCGGCGTAGCGCACCAGCGAGGACTTGCCAATGCCGCCGGGACCGTGCATGTACGCCACGAGCGGAGCGTCCGCCGCGCCCGACAGCATCCGGTCGAGCACCGCCCGCTCCGGCTCCCTGCCCACCAGCGCACCGGCTCGAGCCTGCGCCAGCCGGCCCGCCAGGCCCACCGCTCCCAATCCAAGCCCCTCTCTGGTTTCCGTCATGCCTCCACGGTCGGACAGGAGACGGATGGTCAAGGAGAACCATTTTCGTGGAGATAGCCAGTCCAGTACCAGGAGAGGCAATCGCCTCTCTTGGCACGCTCAGGGGCATGGCGACCCCAGAACTCGGCGCGGCCCGGCGTCACTGGCGCGATCACACCTCGCCAGGGCTGTCGGCGTGTCCGCAGTTGCGCCGCCGGGCTGCTCATCATGGTCACACCGCTCAGCCCGGTTACATCCGTGACCGGAGCGGGACCGGGCCTGGCCGAGTCCTGGATGAGGTCGAGCTGTCGAAGGTGGCCCAGGCTCGGTGAGCTTCGGCCGACGGCCGGGCTTGTCGGCCCCTGCGGGCTACAGGAACTCGCTTCGATAGGTCAAGGCCAGCTCGGCCGCGCGACGGCGGCGTTCCGCGAGCTCGTCCTCCGACAGCTGCGGCGGCGGTGCGTCCTTACCCGCAACGACATCGCCGATGCGCAGGAAGTACTCGTCCTGGCCGGCGGGGGTGCACATGCACAGCATGCGGGCCGGCGCACCCGAGGCGTTGCGGAAGTTGTGCGGCGCGTTGGCCGGGATGTTGATCGTGGACCCGGCCCCTACGGTGTGCATCTCGCCGCGGAAGGTGAACTCGATCTCGCCTTCGAGGATCGTGAACATCTCCTCGAAGTCGTGCCGATGCGGCGGTGGGCCGCCGCCGTCGGGGATGCGCATGTCGATCAGGCAGTATTGGCCGTTAGTCTGCTCGCCGGTGACCAGCATGGCGTACGTGTTGCCCACCAGAGAGATGTACGTCGTGCCGGGGTCGTCGGGGTTCGCGACGGTCAGCGAGCGGGACAGATCGTCGTCGGGGATCATCGCGGTCGTCTCCTCAGATGTCGGTCAAGTGGGAGTCGGTCGCCTGGCGCGACGACGACCTTGCCGCTGGGCAGAGCGCCCGCGGTGTCGGCGTGCAAGGCCCATGGTTCAGTTGGGTGCACCCGCGGGCGGTTGGTTGTTGACGGTTGGAGTGCAGCCAAGAGTAGGAACGGCTATGCGTAGTAAGCGTGTACGTGTGCGACACCGGATGGGATTGCGGCGACATCTTCGTCGGCGCGGAGGACACATGAGCAGCAGGGCCCGTTTCCTCGGCCCGGGCGACAGGATGGGCACGTTCACCGTCGACGCCGACTCCACCGGCACCGGCCGGGGGACGGGGGAGCCGTTCATCGACACATGGAACACCGCTTGGGGGACCTGTACCCCCTGCCGGAATTCAGCGCTTCCACGATCGACGGCTTCCAGGAAACGATGCGCTGGGTGACCCCGCAGCACACCGCTGCCAACGAGCTCTGGGCTCTTCGCCCTTGGCTGTCTCCGAAGCCGCCGCGCGCTGGCACTTCACCGACAGCAGCCACTTCATCCGCGCATTCAAGAAACACCCGCCCAGTTCGCCCGCCGACCAACCTGACGCCTCGGCTTCCCCCGTCCCGGTTGACCGGCGACTGCCGCGGCCAGCCCGGCGTCTCGCCGCGTCCTGTTCCGCTGCGGCCTGCGGGGCTCCGACGCCTGTCGAGTCCTTATGCTCCGCCTTTGCGGCGGCGAGGCGTGGCCGAGCGGGGCGGTGTCGAGCGCATATGGTCGCGTACCGGCGCCAGCAGGCTCGCGAGAGCCTTGACGTCGTCGCGCGAAAGCGGCTCGAACAACAGGCCGCTGACCACCTCGACATGCCCCGGCAGCACCTTCGCAAGCAGCTCACGCCCGGCATCGGTGATGGTGACGGTGATGCTCCGCTCGTCGTCCAGCGAGGGAGCGCGGACGACCAGGCCCTCCTTTTCGAGTAGACCTACCTGGTACGTGAGGCCGCTGCGGCTGTAGACGACGCCGTCGGCGAGGTCGGTCATGCGGTGGCTGCCCGTCGGCGAGTCTCCGAGGCGGGCCAGCAGCTGGAACTGCACATAGCTGAGATCACCGGTCTCGCGCAGCTGCTGCTCGACCGCATGCCGGAGCAGGCTGGTCACCTCGACGAGGTCGAAGTAGGCGCCGAGTTGCACACGGTCGAGCGACGGCAGTGAATCAGGCATGTCCGGAGTCTACTGCTTCGAATTCGAAGAGTGTGGAGTGCCGCCGTTTCAGCCACCTCGGCGGAGTGGGAACTGCACTTTCCGTGAGTTCCGGTGACATCCTGGGCGGGGGGACGGGGCGGAGGCGAGGGTCTCACCGGTCCGATGTGGTGGCCTCGTGAGCGCCCGGTGTGGGCAGTGTTGGGCCCGAGTGAGCACCGCAGAAGGTGGAGATCGGGCAGCGGTGCGGTGCAGGGTTGCGGAAGAGAGGACGGCGCCGCCGCCCACGGATCCCGAGGACCGGCCATGAGTATCCCCTTTCTCGCGCAACGTGAGGACCAGCAGCAGCTCGAGTGGATCGGCGGGAGTGTCTTCAGCGTCCTGCTCGACGCCGAGGCGACCGGTGGGCAGCTGACCGTCGGCGGCTTCGACGTCAGCGAGGGCGAGGCGCCGCCGTTCCACGTGCACAACAACGAGGATGTGGTCTTCCTGCTGCTGTCCGGTTCGGTGCTGGTGTGGGCCGGCGAGGAGGAGCACGAGTTGCGGGAGGGCGGCATCCTGCCCCGGCGCATTCCGCACGGCTACCGCATCACTTCAGAGAAGGCGGACCTGCTATTCATCTCGACCCCCGGAGGGCTGGAGAAGATGTTCCGCCACGCGGGCCGTGACCTTCGTGAGCCGCGCCCGGAGGGCTTCGAGATCCCCGCTCAGCTGCTTGCCGAAGCCGCGGAACTGTCCGGCAACGTCGTCCTCGGCCCTCCCCGGTGACGGCACCACAGCCCGGCCGCGGGGAAGAAGCCGAGAACACGATGCCGAGATGAGCACCGCCGCGTGGAGTCCGGTGTCCTTGGCTGTGGTGAGCGCCGGTGCCGGCTATCCGCGTCCGACTCGCCGGCTCGCGGACTGGGTGGCGGAGGCTGTGTGCCGGTCACTGGCGGCCGGAGGTGCGCGCGCCGAGGTGGAGGTGCTGGAGCTGCACCGGCTGGCGCCCGACCTCGCTCAGCACTTTGCCCGGCGCCGCGCCAGCCTCGACCTGCGGGAGGCGATCGCGGCGGTCGTGGCGGCCGACGGGCTCGTGGTGGCGACCCCGGTGCTCGCCGCATCCCCGAGCGAGGTATTCGACGCGTTCTTCGCCGTCCTCGGGGACGGAATCCTCTCCGGCATGCCGGTGCTGCTGGCGCTCAACAGCGGCTCCCGCTGGCAGCCGCCCGACCTCACGCAGGTGATGCGCGGACGCCTGACCGACGTGCACGCCGAACCCGTGCCCACGATCGTCGTCGCCGACCCCGCCGACTGGCAGGCCACGGCGCGCAGCGACGCGGCGCGGCTGCGCGCGTGCATCGACCAGGCCGCCGCCGAACTCGCCGTGGCGATGAGCTCGCACCGGCAGTGACCGACAAACGCTTGCTTCGAATTCGAAGCAGAGGTACCGTCATCGACAGTTGCTTCGAATTCGAAGCAGCATCGATCGCAGTGAAGGCGAGAACCGAAATGAAGGCAGTACGTTTCCACGAGTACGGCGACCCCGACGTCCTGAGCTACGAGGACGTGGAGCAGCCCGTCCCCGGGGCCGGTGAGGTCCGGATCCGCGTCGCCGCGACGTCGTTCAACTCCGTCGACGGCAACATCCGCGGCGGCTTCATGCAAGGCCCCATCCCGGTGGTGCTGCCGCACACTCCCGGCCTCGACGTCGCCGGCACGGTCGACGCGCTGGGTGAGGGCGTCGACGGCATCGCGGTCGGCGACCAGGTTGTCGGCTTCCTGCCGATGGACAAGCCCGGCGCCGCGGCGCAGTACGTCATCGCCCCGGCCGAGATCCTCGCGGCGGCGCCGAAGAGCGTCCCGCTGGCCGACGCCGCAGCGCTGCCGCTGGTGGGCCTGACCGCGTACCAGGCGCTGTTCGACCACGCCAAGCTGACGGCGGGTCAGCGCGTGCTGATCAACGGCGCGGGCGGAGCGGTCGGCGGCTACGCCGTGCAGCTGGCCAAGAACGCCGGCGCGTACGTGATAGCCACCGCCGGCCCGCGCAGCAGCCAGCAGGTCAAGACGGCGGGCGCCGACGAGATCATCGATCACACCGCCACCGAGGTGACCGAGGCCGTGACCGAGCCGGTCGACGTCGTGCTCAACCTCGCGCCGATCGACCCGTCGCAGCTGGCCGCGCTGCCCGCCCTGATCCGTCCCGGTGGAGCGCTGGTGAACACCACGGTGTGGATGCCCGCACCCAGCGACGAACAGCGCAGCGTGCGCGGCATCGACCTGTTCGTCCGCAGCGACGCCGACCAGCTGTCGCGGCTGGTGGCGCTGATCGACTCCGGCGAGCTGCGCGTCGACGTCGCGCAGCGAGTGCCGCTGGCGGAGCTGCCGGCAGTCCACGCCCAGGCCGCCACGGGCGAGCTGCACGGCAAGGTCGTCATCGTCGCGCCCGCCGCCTGACACCGACCGACCAGCCTCGAAAGGAAACGACCATGACACTGTCCCTGGATCCCGAGATCGCCGAGGCGCTGGCCCCGATGGCCGGCGCGATGGCCGAGGCCAAGCCGCCGGCTGTGGGCGACATCGCGGGCCGCCGTGCCATGTGGGAACCGATCATCGGCGCCGCGGGAGCCGCGCAGCCGATCCCGGCCGACGTGACGACCCACGAGCACTACGCGACCGCAGACGACGGCACACAGATTAAAATGCGCTGGTACGTCAAGGACCGCGCCAAGCCCGGCCCGGCCGTGCTGTTCTTCCACGGCGGCGGATACATCTTCGGCCACATCGACCTGTTCGACGGCCCGGTCTCCCGCTACGTGTCCTCCAGCGGCGTGCCGATGCTGTCGGTCGAGTACCGCCGCGCCCCCGAGCACCCCTTCCCGACACCGCTCGAAGACGCCTACGCCGCACTGCGCTGGTTGCACGAACACGCCGCCGAGCTGGACGTCGACGCCAACCGCATCGGCGTGATGGGCGACAGCGCCGGAGGCGGCATGGCAGCGGCCCTGACGATCCTCGCCCGCGAGCGCGGCGGCCCGCAGATAGCCCGGCAGATCCTGCTCATGCCGATGCTCGACGACCGCACCACCACGCCCGACCCGCACATCGAGCCTTACCTTCTGTGGTCCTACGACGACAGCCTCACCGCATGGCCGGCACTGCTCGGTGGGGCCGCCGGCGGCCCCGATGTCCCGCCCACGGCAGCTCCCGCCCGTCTCGAGGATGCGACCGGCCTGCCGCCGGCCTACATCGAGGTCGGCCAACTCGACGTGTTCCGCGACGAGGACACCGCCTACGCGACCAAGCTCAGTCGCGCCGGCGTGCCGGTGGAGTTCCACCTTCACCCCGGCGCCCCGCACGAGTTCGACTCCATCGCCTTCGGCGCCGACGTCGCGCGACGTGCCATCGCCGATCGGGTCCGGGTGCTCAAGTCGATCTGAGCCGTGACCAGCGGCTTGCTGTCACTTACCCACCCACGTCGCCAGCCACATATCGCAGCACTTCCTCAACGACTCTCAGTAAAAACGATCGCTGCTGCACCACCGCACGCCTACATAGGGGTGATGAGGAGACGCCTCCGTTTCAGGTGGCGGCGACAAGGCGCGCAATACGGAACTTGAACCGTTCGTCGAACGGTCCCTGGTTCAGCGAGGAAAGGGCCCGCCGGAATGCCGGGCGGTCCCTACCTCGACGTCGCCCCTGAAGCGCCTCGGCGCTGGCACGCAGGTGCTCGTCCACCCCGTACTGCGCCAGGCTGCTGATCGCCGTCAGGAGGTGAAGCAGGCACTCGATGTTCAGGCCGGTGGTCGGGTCACTCACATCACGAATCTGCTTGCTTCCCATTCGAAGCATTTCATGTTCGTTAATGCTTCACAGTGGATTCACATCACCAAGACAGGAGAACATCGATGTCCGACAAGAAACCGATCGCGGGGAAGAAATCGACCGAGCCTCAGGGGGCCGCAGTGGTCCAGGCGATACCCCTCCTTATCGGCTCAACCGACAACACTGTTCCGATCACAGTCCAGCGGCGAACTTCGGTGGCGCCCGCCAACGCGTTCCGATTGATCGTTCCCATCGACCTGTCGAGCGTTTTCCACCGGGTGGCACCCTTTCCCGGTGTCAAAGGTGTGGCAAACCAGACCGAAGCATGGGATCACGTCGGTCCCACCAGGAATCCGCAGTTCGACGACGGGTCACAGGCCGACGAACAGTTGATCGAGTACACGGAAGGCTCTAGTTTTGCGTATCAGCTGACGGAATTCACGAACATCCTCTCCCGACTCGCGGCAGGCGTTCGAGGTGAATGGAACTTCAATCCCGACGGCGATGGCACCCTCATTCGGTGGACCTACGAATTCAAGCCTCTTCCGGGTCGTCGCTGGATTCTCGCCGGTCCATTCACTCCCCTCTGGCGCCGATATATGGTGGCCGCCCTCGCGAGGTGCCTGCAAGTGATCGAATCGGAAGAAAACCGCTCGTAGGCGTAGTTATCGAGCCCTTCACAATCCAGGGTGTAGTCGTGGCCTGAAGCCGCCGCTTTCCATACTTGACGAGCGCAAACTCTTCGCCACGAGGATCGAGGAACTACTGGAGAGCCACCCTCTTTCGAAGGTCCTGATCTCGATGCCCGGAATCGGGGTCAGGACCGTAGCCCGCATCCTCATCGACGCCGGCGACGGCGGCACCTTCCCGACCGCCGCCCACCTGGCCTCCTACGCAGGTCTGGCCCTGCGACCAGGAGTTCGGGCTCTTCGATCCGCGGTGAACAGCCCTCCCGCCGCGGCGACAAACAGCTGAAGCGGGCCTTCTTCCTCTCCGCGTTCGCCTCCCTGGCCGACCCGGCATCACGGGCCTACTACGACAAGAAACGCGCACGTCCGGCAGCGTCCCCATCTCATCCAGGTCGAAGAAGTACTGGACGTCGTCCCACGGCAGATCAGACACACCGCCATGCTGCCTGGGCTCACGTCTCTGATGCAGCCCGATTTCCTTGACGAACCACATAGGGGCACCCCCCACGTGCATGACGAAAGGCAACAGCATGAGCGCACCCTCCCTCTCTCTTCCCGGCGGCACCTGGACTCTGGGTGACCTGACCGTCACCCGGTTCGGCTACGGCGCCATGCAACTGGCCGGCCCGTGGGTCATGGGGCCGCCCACCGATCGCGAGGGCGCCCTGGCCGTTCTGCGCGAAGCGGCGGTCGACCTCGGTATCACCCACATCGACACCAGCGACGCCTACGGGCCGCGCGTCACCAACGAGTTGATCCGCGAGGCACTGCACCCCTATCCCGAGTCGCTGCACATCGTGACCAAGGTGGGCGCGACCCGCGACGAACAGGGTGGCTGGCCCACGGCCCGGCGACCCGAAGATCTGCGCCGCCAGGTCCACGACAACCTCAAGTCCCTCCGGCTCGACGTACTCGACCTGGTCAACCTCCGACTCGGCAACGCCGAAGGTCCCCAGCCCGGCACGCTCGCCGAGGCATTCGAGACGCTCGTGGAACTCCAGCAGCAGGGCTTGATCCGCCACCTCGGGGTCAGCAACGCCACCGAGGAGCAGGTCACCGAGGCACAGAGCATCGCGCCGATCGTGTGCGTGCAGAACATGTACAACCTCGCCCACCGCCACGACGACAAGCTCATCGACCGGCTCGCCACCGAAGGCGTCGCGTACGTGCCCTTCTTCCCCCTCGGGGGTTTTACCCCGCTCCAGTCCTCGGCGCTCTCGGCGGTCGCCGCTCGATTGAAGGCGACACCGATGTCCGTCGCACTGGCCTGGCTGCTGCAGCGATCACCGAACATCCTGCTCATCCCCGGCACGTCATCGACAGCGCACCTGCGCGAGAACATCGCTGGCGCGGGACTCTCCCTCTCGCATGAGGACTTGACCGAGCTGGACGACATCGGCCGCTGAATGCCCCGTAGCTGAACGGCCCACAAGCCACAAGGAGTCGTTGCCGCCGCTGAAGGTCATGCGTCGGACGTATGACCGGGCGCTGCGCGTCGGCAACGACTTGGGATCGCCGGCCACCTGTGCCATTAGCGTGCGGGGACTGGGCACCGCGGCAAGGAACAACTGCTCCTTGGACCCGAAATGCCGTATCACCAGGCCGTGCGTCACCCCCGCCCGGCGTGCGACCTCTCGGATGGTCGTCTTGCCGAAGCCCAGCTCGGAGAAGGCGGCCCGTGCGGCTGCGACGATCGCGGCGCTGGACGATGTCGAACGCGCCGCAGGGGTCGGCCGCAGCCAGCTCTACCACTACTTCGACGACCGGGACGATCTCATCCGCTCCGTGGTTCATTCCACGGTGGACACGGTGCTGGCCGCACAGGAACCGCTGCTCCTGGCAGTCGACTCACTGGCTGGCATCGACCGCTGGTTCGACGCGATCGTGGCCAACGGGACGCGGCAGGACGCGGTGGGCGGCTGCGCGATCGGCTCGTTGGCCAGCCAGCTCAGCGGCCGGGACGACCTCACCCGACAAGCGTTCGTGGACGCCTTCGCACGCTGGGAAGCACCCCTCATCGCGGGCCTGCGCCGGATGCAGGAGTCGGGCGAGCTACGCCCGGACGCGGACGTGACGGAGCTGGCCGACCTCACCATGGCCGCAATCCAGGGCGGCCTCCTGCTGGCCCAGATCCGCCGTACACCGGACCAGCTCCGTCTCGCCCTGCGCGGCGCGCGGGCGGCGCTGGAGGACGCACTCACCCCGCTGCCCTGAACGCGGTCCACCTCCCGCTCAACGCGGGCGACCCACCACGCCGTCCAGGGTCTCAGCGGTCGGCGCCGACCCCGCCCAAGCCTCCTCGACGATTCGGGTCACGGCCCCGAGGTCGACGGGACGCAGATTCGCCTACGGCGCGGCACACACCTCCGCTACGCCCTGAACGAGAACCCCATAAGTTTCTGATCAATACCTGGGCGGCAGGTTTTCACGGAATGTCTGGATTCACGGCCTCCAGATAGTGCAGCGAGCCGGTCTGGGAGTGGGACGCCATCATCCTGGTTGAACAGTCCAGGCCGACGCCGCCGAGCTTGTCCTGACGCTGCGGCGGTTGAGGTTGCTGGGCAAGTCTTAACTCATGGTGTTCTGCGGGGTGGTGACATTGGTAAATACAGTACGGTCAACTTCCCGGCGTCATCGGTCAGTTCATGCGTCAGGCCCTGCTTCAGGTCCGTTCAGCGTGCGGCCGATCCGGTCGAGCGGGCATATTCGGTGGGCGTTTGGCCGTAGTGTTTCTTGAAGGCGCGGATGAAGTGGCTGCTGTCGACGAAGTGCCAGTGGGCGGCGAGTCCCGAGATGCTCCACCGGCCGGATGGCGATGTGAGGGCGAGCCGGGCTTCTTCCAGCCGCCGGTGGCGGATGTAGGCGGTCACCGACTCTCCTACCGTGGCGAATGCCCGCTGCAGGGTGCGTACGGAGACGTTGAGCTCGCGTGCCAGCATCGTCGGGGACAGCTCGGGATGGGCGAGATGGCTGTTGGCGAGGTCCTTCGCGGCCCGGGTGAGTGCGGGAGCCAGCTGTGGTTCCACGTCGTCGAAGCGGCGCACCGCCACGGCCTTGGCCAGTTCGATCAGGGTGCTGTGGGCGGCGTGCACACCGGCCGGGCCGAGGTCGGTGGCCGTCTGCTGGATCATGTTCGTGTGGGCCGTCAGCAGGCGCATCTCGGCCGAGTCCGCCGGCCCGATGACAGTCCGGTTCCCGAGCAGGGATCTGAGCGTCGCGGAGGGCAGGAAAAGGAACTGCGCCGTGGTGTGCGGCGCCGTCTCGAAGGGCATCTGTCGCCCGAAGTGCCGGAAAAGGAACTGCCCGGTCGATACGGTGTGCTCGTCGCGATCGGGCAGGCCGCCCAACGTCCATGCGCCGCGCCGCAATACGTGGATCTCCACCAGGTCCCGATCGCCGCCCGCGGGGTCCGCGATCCGGGTGGCCGACGCCATGTGGAGATCAGCGATCACCACATCGCGCACCCGGGCGACGGATCCCCTGAGCCGGAAGTCGGCGATCGTGGCCGGGCTGAAGGCCGGCAGGGGGAAGACATCGCCGATCTGCGTCTGCCATTCACGACGGAAGGCATCGAATCCTCGCGGTGCCGCACCCGGGACCTTGGAATCCACGGCGAACGCCCCGGGCGCCAGGTCGGTCACCGATCCAGTGCTGTTCATCTCCGGTGATCCACCTCGTGTCCGATGTTCCGACGCCTTCTTGTGACGTACATGTTCTGTCCCGACGCCGCTGCGGTTCAAGTGCCTGCCGTGCCGAGTTCCTAATGCCGTGACCGCGAACGTTCACGGTGTCGGCGGCCATGCCGTCGGCCTGCCGGTGTGGCGGTGGGAGTTCAGCCTCGTTGCGGACGGCGGAGTCGAGGTCGGTGGCGGTCAGGCGGAAGGTGTCAGCTGTCTCCGTCGCGTCCATGTGGAACGGCGCGTGGCGGTCTCAAACGATCAATGCATCGACTTGTCCGCAAAGGTCAGCGTAAACCTCGGTCGATGATCTGAAGTCGTGGACTCTGCGGGGCCGATTGTTGAGCTCGGTGGCGATGGCGTCTAGGTCGCTCTGGGACAGTTCGCGCAGGTCACGGTTCTTGGCCAGATACTGGCGCAGCAGCCCGTTGGTGTTTTCGTTGGTTCCTCGCTGCCATGGGCTGCGGCGGTTGCAGAAATAGACGGGCATGGCGGTGTCGGTGGTGAACAGGGCGTGCTCGGCCATCTCGCGGCCGCGATCCCAGGTCAGGGAGCGGCGCAGGTGCGCGGGAACGCTCAGTGCTGCATGAGTCAGGTGGGGGCGGACCTGGTGGGACTTGATCCCGTCGGGCAGGGCCACGAGTTTGGACGTAGCGGCTGGTGCGTTCCACCAGCGTTGCTATGGCGGAGGGTCGAGTGCCCATGACCAGGTCTCCTTCCCAATGTCCAGCGGTCAGACGGTCTTCGACCTCGGTCGGGCGTTGGCTGATCGGCACCATGTCTTTGATGCGGCCCCGGCCGGAGGGCTGGCGAGCCTTGCGGGGGTGTCGCATCAACCGGCCAGTTCGCAGTTTCCTGGACAGCTGCCGGTTGATCGCGCGGCGGCGCGGGTCAAACAGCGACAGATAGATGGTCTCGTGCGAGATCCACATGGCGGGGTCGCCAGGGAAGATCAGGCGCAATCTGCCGCTGATCTGCTGTGGTGACCAGCGTTGCTCAAGCATGTCCTCCACCAGCAAGCGCAGGTCGGGTCGCTGTGCCAGCTTGGCCGGTTTGGGGCGTCGGGCACGCCGCTCGGCCGAGGCGTCGGCCAGGCCGGCCCGGTAGGCCTCTCTGCCACCATTGCGGGCTATCTCGCGAGAGACCGTCGAGGACGACCGGCCAAGGCTCTTGGCGATTGCTCGCGACGACAACCCTGAAGCGATGCCCCGCGATATCTCCTCCCGCTCTGATGGCGTCAGATGACGGATCGACCGAGACCGCGGGACCGCCTTGAGACCGCCGGTCTGCAGCAGGAACCGCCGTACGTGCTGCAGTTGGGCACCCATCCCGCGAGCAACGCAGCCTAGAGACTCACCACTCCGCCATCGTCTCCACAGCTCCTCCTGCCGAGCAGCGGAAAATCCATAGTCCCGCACCCACACCTCCACAAATGATCAAGATCATTAATGGTGATGCATTGATCCCTTGAGCCCAAGCTTCGGAACGATCCCCAAGGCAGGCCACCAACATCGGGCCCCCTTGCTGAATGCTGGGGGAGAATGTCGGGCCGGGCCGCCAAGATCGCCCTATGACGGAACTTGACCCCCCAGGCTGGGTGCCGGTGCCCACCGACCAATGGGCGCATGCGATGCGTGAACGGCTCGCCCAGCCGTCGATCAGCTCACCCCCCGAACGACCACGAGCCGCGGCGGGTCACAATCTGGCGCCGCCAGTGGCGTCGCCCTGACCCGGACCGTATGGCCGAAACACCGGCCAGACCCCTAACCTGACGCCCGACCTCAAACAGCCAAGAACCAGCAGCCTGCTCACGCGGCCACCCGCCAAGCGGGATGCCATCGCCGACACGCTGTGGCGCACAGGCACGCTCAACTCGGAGGCCGATGAGCATGTGCCGGTCACTTCGCGTACGCAGGTGACCGACACCGGTCCAGGATGTCGCTGATCTCGGCACCGACGCCCCGGCCTCCGACCGGGTCGGACCACCTCTGTTCGCGCGTAGACAACGTGACCCGGTACTGCACATCGATCACGTTCGACGGACCACCTCCGCTTGCGCGGAGAGAACGACTCCTGGACCGGCAAGAGCGTCCAGAACCTCGGACCACCTCCGCTCGCGCGGAGAGAACCCGCTCACGAATTCCTCGGCGAGCTCCTCGACCAGATCACCTCCGCTCGCGCGGAGAGAACAACGCCGACTCCCGCAAGTTCACCCAGAACCTCGGACCACTGTCAACGACGCCGCATTCGTGGATCAGGCACACTTTCCGGATGCTGTTGGTGATCTTTGATGTGTGTCGGTACGGTGCGGCGTTGCTGGCTGGTCGGTAGTGCCTGTAGCCAGCAGGGTGGCCGGTGGCCACCCGGCCACAGGGGATGCGCGCCCGGTTCGGTACAACCGCCCGTCGGCGACCACGATGTGGTCGGAGCCGTGGTCTGGCCGATCGCGCTCAACTGGTGTGAGGCCGCGTCGACGAGGGCTCTATTGTCCGGGCTCGTGACTCTGTATGCCGAGCTCTTGGAGCAGTGCCGGTCGTTGTTCGGGGCGGCTCCGTGGACTTTTGAGCGCCGAGAGCGCAGGAAGTACCTGCGGCTGGTTGCGCCGCGGTGGGTGTGGCAAGACACTCATGCTCCGTTGCAGGCTGTCCTGGCTGATCAGGACCGGCTGCTGGACGAGGGGCGCGTGGTATGGGGCGGCTTGGTTCAGGCCAACACCCTGTTGTTCGGCAAGGGACGCTACGACTCTCCGGCAAGGTCCTCTACAGCCCGGACCCGGTCTTGGATGGCCAGCCTGATCTTGTTGTCGGGCTGGCGCGGCGTGTGTTCGCGCTCAAGGGCACCCGGCAGGCCGACGCTGAGCTACAGAAGGTCGCCCACATGCTGGCCAACGAGATGGAGACCGGGCCTCATACGCGGGTGCCGCGCAGCCTGGCGGGCAGCCTGCCGATGATCACCACGACAATCCTGGTGTCGCGCCGCCATCTGCCAGACGGAGTGCTGCGCGACGGGATGTTCCCGCTCATCGTCCATCCCGAGCTGGACAGCACGATGATTCTGCCCAGCCGGTACTGGGCGCCGGCGTTGGCACAGGCATGGAGTGATCCAAAACTCCATCGGCTGAACAGCCCGGCATCCAACGCGTGACCACCCAGCACGGGCCCAGGCCACTGGTTTAGGTATGTGCGCAAGGTAGGCCTGGTACCGCCCGGCAACGGCCTGACGATCACCGTGTCCTGGCCCTGACCACCTCGCTATCGAGCAGCCCTTCGCGACGCAGGTCCGCTGCACCGGCGGAACCGGACGTGCGTTGACCGTGGAGGCACCAGGTCGGGCCGCGCGCTTGTCGAGGTCAGCGGCATCGAGGGGGCGGCGCAGTCGTCGCAGGTGTCGGCGGGCGCGCCCGGCCGGTGTTCGCCCGGCGGCTCCGGCGTCATGTCCTGCGGCCTCAGCTGAAGTTCCGCTTCGTACGGGCCTCATACAGGGCGCGACGAGCCTCTCGCGAATCAAGCTGTTCTAGGCCCTTTTCAGCCCAGTGCCGCAACGCCTCGTCCTCGGAATGCAGTTGTTCGATCAATACCGGAAGAGCGTGTGGAGATCTCGCTTCCCCAATGAGCTCCAGCAGCCAGCAGCGAAGCCCGTGCTCATTATCATTGCGTTGAAACTCGGCCAGCAGCTCATCCAGATGTGCTGCGGCATGTGCCGGTACAATACCGAACCCCTCTTCCTGAAGCTGTGAGTCATGGCGTCGCATCAGCCGCATCGCATCATCAAAGCGCTTAGACATGGCGCTCCTGTATTCAGGAAGCCGCCTGGTCACCGGCTGCCCGTCCCGCGCTCGGGCATCTGAACCACTGTGGCCCTGGGGGCTGCTTCGGGAGAAGACGCCATTTGTCCCAACGGCCGATACGCCCGAAGTCACCGGGTTGGACCATCTTGATGTGCAGCGCGTGCTGCGCGGCAAGGAGTTAGGGGCGATGGGCCTGCGCTGGGCGGTTGACCCGCTGCGCCAGCCGCTGCACGACATCGACCAGGCACTCGCCGGCTTCACCAACGGCCGGGTCCGCATCCACCCCTGACGCCGCATGCGCACGTGCCGATCAGGTCCGTAACGCTCGCCTTGAAAGTGTCCGATCGTCCCGCCATCGACCTAGACACCCCTGCGCGGCCGTCTCGAGGGGAAGGGGATGGAGGTCGTAGCAGTCAGCGGGTGCGTTCAACGTCGTCGCGGCTGGTTTAACCGGTCGGTACGCGGTACCAACGGTGGCGGGTTCGGTGTGTTGAGGTACTCGTCGCAAGGCTCGCGTACGGGACAGGGCGGTGATCAGGGCACCGGCGCTTGATCGCCATCGGGGTCCAGGTGACCTTGGTGGGCGCTCTCCCAGCGCCACAGGCCACCGTCGCCGTCACTGTCGCGGTCGTCGTCGCTGTCGTCATAGCGTGCCCAGATCCGCACCACGTGCACGGTGTCGTCGTGGGCGTAGGCGGCGAGCGCGACTGGCAGCGCGGCGGCGAAATCGATCGCGCTCCGGTGCGGATGGTCTTCGGCCACCAGCGCGATCGGCTTGTTGGGCCAGGGCCGGGCGGTGACCATCACCTGCTCGCCCTCCCCGCCGGCGATGTCCACGATCTCGGAGCCGCGCAGCCAACTGCCCCGCGCGGTGCGCACCCATGCCTCGGCCATGCCCGGCACGATAGAGCGCTCCCGTCGGCTGCGGCGGTGAAACAGCCCAGCACGAGGCAGGCGCTGGGCAGCGTGATCACGAGGGCTTAGCATGTCAGGTTCCTCCGTTCAGATCCGCTGTGTGAAGTGAGTCCCTCCTTGTTCAACAGAGTCTGCTTGCCGCTCATCGTCGTCGTGGGCGTCTCCGGTTGTGCGGGGGAGGGCCAGGAGCGGACCGCGGCTACAGCCAAGCCGGCGCTGTTGGTCGCGAGTTCGGCGGCGGCACGCTCGTGTGTTCCCGACAACAGCCACCAGGACATTCCCCAGACGGCGCCCAGGCAGGTGCACTGGGAGCGCTTCGAGGGTGTTGCGGTGCCGTTCTCACCGGCGGTCGGTCCGCTGGAGGTCCGGGGTGACATCGCGCGCTGCTATGCGCGCACGCCGCGCGGGGCGCTGATGGCGGCGGTGCAGATCAGCGTGCGGCTCGACCGGGCGCCTCGGTGGCGACAGATCCTGAATCAGCAGGTCGTGGCCGACGAGGGCAAGGTGGCCTATGCACGGGCGCGGGCCGCTCAGCAGGTGGTAGCCGAAGGGGAGGCCGCGCAGATCGCGGGCTTTCGGATCGTTTCCTACACGCCCCAGACCGCGGTGATCGCGACGGTGTCGCGCGATCCCGCGCGCGGCGCCCGCACAGTCCGGACCACGACTGTGAAGTGGGACGGCGACTGGAAACTCGCACCGACCCCGCAGGGCTCCACCAGTTCAGCACCCCAGACTGTGAACTCGCTGTCGGGATATGTTCTGTGGGGGCGGCTTCTAGCCAGCCCGGGGTTGCGAGCCGGGGATTGCGCCCTGGAGTTCACCGATCGCCGATGACTGGCCCGTCGTAGTATCCCGGGCCTGGGATCAGCACGCTTGCAAATTCTGAGGCCCACCGTCCGCTGACGTCCGCCACCGTCCCTGACGTGGGGAAATGCGATCGGCCGAACGTCCGCGAACGCCCCCGAACGACCATGAATGAGACGGAAACTGAGACGGAGAAATCTGGGCACTCTTCGGCGGTCGGAGCCATGACGCATGATATCGACGGCTGCGCCCAGGGTCCGTACACCATCCAGCGATCGTCACGGTGAGTAGTAGTCGCTCTGTCGGCTGGGCTCCTTCGGGCAGGGATTGAAACGCCCGAGGTCGTCGGCCGGAGCGTGGCAGGATCATCCTGTCTCGAACACAGGGGCGTTCAATTCGGTGCTCATGGTGCTGCGCGGCAATTCCGGCAGTGGTAAGACCTTTATCGCCAGATCGGTGCAGCGCCAGCTTCCGCGCGGCACCGTCGCGGTCGTCTCCCAGGCCGCGCTGCGCCGAGCGCGGCTATCGTGAGCGGAACGCTGAACGCCGGACGGGGATCCATGCACATCGGTCCATGACAACCAGGCCGCTGACCTACGGTCTTTCCATATCGCTATCGAACGAATCCTTGTTTGAGAGCGCTCTCTGTTCAGCCTCGGCAACCGGGAGCGAGCGGTCGGTAGACCGCTGAGAAACGAGTAGGCCAGGGTGTGAGACTAGAGTTCCAGAGTGGCCATCGCCGCAGTGATCATTTCTTTAGTATCCGGCCGCAGCCAAGATCTTGATCCGTCGGTAACGACC
Organism: Actinomadura sp. 6N118; assembly: GCF_044326415.1. NCBI lineage: Bacteria > Bacillati > Actinomycetota > Actinomycetes > Streptosporangiales > Thermomonosporaceae > Actinomadura > Actinomadura sp. 6N118. Next base: position 50,479 of record NZ_JBIRAZ010000029.1, read on the forward strand.
AGGTCTTGATAGCCGAATGCGTGACAGAACTGTGCGATGCGTTGGGTTGCGGCAAGTAAGCGGTCCCGGTCTCCGGTGTAGAGTTCGTCGGCCAACTCGTGGTCGAGGTGCTCGGCGGCCGAGGAGTCGCGCAGTTTCGTCAGCAGAGTCTTGGCGTCGTCGGTCGTGATAATAGGCGGAGATGCCCAGGAGCAGCTCAGACATGCGACCGTCCCTCAGGTTTTGGCTCGGCGGGCCCTTTGTCTGCCAGGAGTCCGGATGGTGCGTTCAGCGATCGGTATCCGGCCCGGATCCGGTCCCATGCGTCCGTGCTAGCCGTCGGCGCCTGCTGGGCCAGGTATCCGTCGATGGCGTCGGCCGCCCAGGCGGAGTGGCCGGTCGCGACGTTGTCGATGGTGTTGTGGATGTCGACGAACGCGGTACTGAAGCCGTGCTTCTTGAGCGCCTGCCGGCCGCGGCGATAGTTGCCGCCGACCCCTGACAGCTCCATCGCCAGGTTCAGGCCGAGAATCTCCGGTTCGAACGTGCGCGGAAACCGGCCGATCGCCAGCCAGAAGACCGGCGTATCGAACGACTGGTCCCGGAACCCGGACCAGGTCGCGAACTCCGGCGAGCGAGTCGGTGGGAGGTTGATGCCCATCTCCCGCAACACGGCACGGTAGATCAGCGGATGGTTCAGGCTCAGGTCGCCGTTGCCGAGCTCGTCCCAGTAGGTGTCGAACAGGAAGTGCCCGCGCTCGGAGGAGGCGAGCTGATAGTCGGTGTAGCCGGTCAGCCAGGCACCGTCGATCAGGGTGAGCGGCGCCAGTTGCACGCTCGAGTCGATCAAGTCGGCGCGGTCCGGCAAGGGATCGCCCAGGCCGTTGTGGAACTCCATGTTGTGGAGGTCGTGCTGGTCGAGCAGCCAAGACCGCAGACCGTCCACCGGGTGCTCGTCCGGCAGTGACTGGGCGGACGACTCCATGCCCTGGCGGGACCTGGCGAGCCGCTTTTCCACGTATCGCAGCGCATACCGGCGGGTCGCCGGTGTGATCGTGCGCCGCAACAGACGGATGTATGCCTGCCGGATGTCCGCGGGAGGGTCGCCGTCATCGCGGGCGCTTTCCGAGGCCGGCCGGAGCATGATTCGCCGGGGCTGATGGGCGGGCGGTCGCCACCCTGCCCGCTGTGCGGGATCCGCCGGCAGCGCGTCGATCCATCGCTTGATCGTGTCCAGTTCGCTGTCCGGGAATATCCGGAACATACGGCCCTTGTCCGACACGAGCGCGCCGGTCAGGCGGCTGGCCTCGGACCTGCCCGGCCAGATGAGGCGACTGTTCGCCAGCGCGGTCAGGAACGGGATCGGGTCGGTGCGCGCCTCGGAGAGCCACTCCTGCAGAGGCCGGCCCTGCACGCTGAACCGGTCGTGATATACGGACGCCTCCCTAGCCCGGGACCGCACCAGCTCCGCCATCTCGAAACCCGGGTCGCGAGCGGCGTCCAGCTCCCGGGCCACCTCGTCGCACCAACGTCGCAGCGCGCCGAACGCCCAGGCGAAGCCGCGCTCGACCGCGGTCGCGCCGGCCGTACCGGCTGATTCGACGAACGCGGCCGCCACGGCCCGAGCATCCTCGACCGTCGGCGGCCCGTCCGGCGTGCGCGCGCGGCTCGGATCCAGCGCGTCCCATCCAATCGCGTGCGGAAGCCGGGTCTGAACAGCGTCGAGCGGCGGGAGCAGGCCGACCTCACGCAGGCAAAGGTCAAGACCGATGATCTCGCCCCGGTATGCGTCCGGGCGCCGGCTCATCGTCAACGCGACGGCCGGTAGGTAGAAGGACTGGTCGGCGATTCGGCGGTCCTGCGCCAGTTGACTCGCCGGATGCGCATGCACGGCCACCCGGAGGTGTTGCATGAGAGAGAGGTAGACGCTGCCTCGGGACGCCCGCGGATGCCCGGCGCCGACGTCGCCCGCGAACAGGGAGAGCACCCGCATGGTGACCGCTTCCTCGGCGTTGCCCGGCTCGCTCATCCACTGCAGCCAGGCACCGGACAGCGAGGCCAAGGGGGCACACGCGAGGACCGCCCGGCGGACGAGCACGTCGGCGCGGCCCTCGCGTTCCGCCGCGGCGAAGAGTGCCTCGAAGCGCGAGCGTTGCGTGGCGGCCCAGGCGGCGACCGACGGCCCGAGGTCGGCCAGCGGGACCCGCGAACCGCGATCGTCGGCGCAGCCGCGGTCCAACTCCGCAACGATCGCGGCCCGCAGGGCGTCGGGCAGTGGCGTGCTCTCGGGGTCACACGCGCGGGCGAACACCGTCTGGATCGGCAGCGCCGTCGGGTCGTCTACCGCCTGATCAGAACATCGGGTAGATGGATGCATCGTGCTTCTTCCTCTTCCTACGTCGAAAACCTGGCAATCGCACGCAGAAGGGCCACCGCGAGCCACCTCCCTCGTACAACGGGGAATGGTGCACGGCATTGCGCAAGAAGCCGGCCGAACCTCCTGCAAGAAACCTAACGCCGGGCCAGTGGGGGACCGTGTCCCGTAAAACAGCCCCCGCCCCGCGCCCATGATCCGCGAAGCGGGCCGGGCGCCGCGTCGCCGGTTCACGTGACTGCGCTGGGAAGCCGGAGCTGCGTATGGTCGGTCAGTGTTTACCAGCGACGAGCGGCATTCACCTGGGTCGAACCGCCTCACGGATCGGGCCCGCCGAGGTCAGCCGGCAGGCGTGCCCGGGCTTCGTCGAAGAGGACTCGGGAAAGGTGACGGTGAGATGATCGACCGCGAGCCCGGACGGATATGGCGCAACAGCCCGGCCGACGCCATCCTGCTCGGGATTTGCATCGTGCAGTTCGCAGGGACGATCGCGCTGGCCGTGCTGACGCCGGACGGGCTGTGGCCGCGGCTCGGCTCGGCGATCCTGGTCACCGCCATGATGACCTACTCGGTGCTCATCATTAACCACATGTTCGTGCACCAGCCCTGGTTCACCGACGACCGGCTGAACGCGCTCGTGTCGTTGATGAACTCGGCGAACATCGCGCAGTCGGTACAGGCGTACCAGTTGGGTCACGTCCGCAACCACCACCGGTACAACAACGACCGTAAGCGCGACGGGGTCACCGCCGACCTCAGCTCCACTTACCGATACAGCCGGGACGACGACCACGCCCCGCTCTGGCGGTACCTGGTCTTCAGCCTCGCCGCCTCGGCCCGGGAGTTCGTGGGCACCTGGGCGTCCTTGCGCCGGTTGTGCGGCGTCGGCCCGGCGGAGACCACGCTGCGAGGGTGGGCCACCCGGCACCCGGCCCGGCGCGCGGCCGAGCTCGCCCAGATCCGCCGCGACCGCTTGGCACACCTGAGTTTCATCGTGCTGCTCGCCGTCCTCTCGTGGCAGTGGCTGCTGCTGTGCTATCTGCCGGCGATAGCGGCCGCGTTTACCTGGGTCAACGTCCAGAACTACTACCGGCACTTCGGGGCGGAGCCGGAGAGCCGGTACGCGAACTCCGTGAGCTACTACAGCCGGCTGTACAACCGGCTGACCTTCAACGACGGATACCACCAGGAGCACCATCTGCGCCCCACGACGCACTGGACCCGGCTTCCCGAGGTCGCGGCGCAGTATCAGGAGCGGCTCGACGAGGCCGGTCGTGTCGTGTCCACGGTGCCGCCCGTGGTCGGCTTCCTGGACACCGGTCGCATTGGTCGCATCGCCCAACGCTCCTCAGCGACCCGAGCCACCCAATGAACCAGCCGGGCAGACGTCGAGGAGGGGAGCGGTACGTGCGGAATCTCGGCACGCCGGATGACCCGTACGACGTGATCGGGCTGGGCTTCGGACCGTCGAACATCGCACTCGCGATCGCTGCCCAGGAGATCGCGCCGGATCGCCGCTGCCTGTTCCTGGAGCGCTCCGGCGACACGCGCTGGCACGAGGGCATGCTCATCGACGGCGCCCGGATGCAGATCTCCTTCCTCAAGGACCTGGTGTCCCTGCGGAACCTGGCCAGCCCATTCACCTTCCTCCAGTACGAGAAGGCCAAGGGGCGGCTGGAGAGGTTCGTGAACCTCGCCGAGTTCCGGCCGACCCGGCTGGAGTTCCAGGACTACCTGAGGTGGGTCGCCGCACAGTTCGCCGACATGGTGCGCTACCACTCCGCGGTCCGCGCGGTGACCGCGGTCCGCGACGACGACGGCACGCTGCCGCTGTTCCGGGTGACCGCGACCGACACCACGACCGGCGGCGTCGTCGAGTACCACGCCCGCAACATTGTGCACGCGCTCGGCGGCGTACCCCGCGTGCCGGAGGCGGTGACGCTCGGCCCGACCGTGGTGCACTCCAGCGCGTTCCTGCCAACGGTCCCCGAGACGTTCACCGACCGCGACCGCGAGTGGGAGTTCGCGGTCGCCGGCGACGGGCAAAGCGCCGGCGAGATCACCCACTACCTGCTGGATCGGTACCGCAACGCCCGCGTGCACCTGATCCTGCCGGGGTACTCGCTGCGAGCCACCGACAACAACCCGTTCGCGAACGAGCAGTTCTTCGAGGCCAAAGCCGCCGACTTCTACTCCCGCAACGAGGCGAACCGGCGCGACTACTGCGCCGGCCTGCGAACCACCAACTACGGCGTGGTGGAGGCGAGTTTTCTCGACGAGCTGTACCGGCTGGTCTACGCCGACGAGGTCCGCGGCCGCACCCGCCTCGTGGTGCACGACGGCTCCCGGCTGACCGGGGCGGAGGCCGGGGCCGACGGCACGGGCATCCGGATCGGGGTCGACGGCCGCTTCGGCGGCGGGGCCCGCGTGCTCCGAGTTGACGGCCTGGTGCTGGCCACCGGGTACCGGCGCGAACTGGACTCGGAGATGTACCGCGACGTCCTTCCCTACCTGGACACCGACGCCGATGGCGGGCTGGCGGTTTCCCGTGAACACCGCGTGCGCACGACCGACGAGCTGACCTGCGGCCTGTACGTGCAGGGCTTCGCCGAGGCGACGCACGGGCTCGGCGACACGCTGTTGTCGCTGCTGCCCTTCCGGTCCAAGCAGATCATCACAGCCATCGCCAAGGACGGTGGTTCGCTGGCCCGCGCGTTCCCGCCGGCGGGGCACGACGCCGGGCCGGCCGCCGCGACGCTGGTGACGCTGATCGAGCGATGCGGCTCCGGAACGCTGGTGAGCGCCGGTGCGGGGGAGTTCCCGGTCGCGACCCGGCTGCCGCTGGTGCTGGATCGCGACCGCGGTCGCAACGGCGTCCTGCTCGGCGTGCTCGACCGGACCGATCCGCAGCTGCCGCTGCTGGACGGCGGCAAGGTGCTGGCGATATTCCAGCCGGACGGGGCGCCGCCCGGCGAGCCGCAAGCCGGGGACTCGATGTTGATCGACGTTCGCGGATGCGCCCGGGTGGTGACCGACCGGGACCGACTTGCGCACCCGGCTCGCGTCGACCCGGCGGATTCCGGGCCGGCCGCACGCGCCGGCGGTTCGGTCCGGATCGAGATCGAGATCGAGGCCCTTTCCAGCCGGTTCCCCCTGTCATCGGAGCCGCGTGCGGCCCCGGCCGAGAGCGAGAGCGAGAGGCAGTCATGACCGACACCGACGAGATGTACGTGATTGTTCGCAACGACGAGGAGCAGTACTCGATCTGGCGGTCGGGTCGGCCGGTACCGGCCGGGTGGGAGCCGGTCGGCGAGCCGGCGTCCCGGGATGACTGTCTGGCGCGCATCGGCGGGTTGTGGACGGACATGCGCCCGGCCAGCCTGCGGGCCGCCATGAGCGCCTCCGCTGAGGAGCAAAGGACGCACAGTGGCTGAGCCAGAGTACGCGACCGGGTCTCCAGTCAGCTCCTACGTCCCCGTGTCCCTTCCGGACCTTCAACAGCTTTGGCGGCTGAGCAGCAATGACGGCAGCGAATGATGAGGAAGTGGCGATAGTGGATCAGAGGCCAGCCGCACGGCCCAACGTCCTGCGCCGGTCGCGCACGTTGCTGCTCGCCGCCTTTCGCGCCCATCCGGGTCCGATGAGCTGGGGGCTGGCCGCCGCGATGCTGTACGGAGCGGGACTGACCGTCTGGTCCGTCGCGCTCGGCGAGCTGGTCAGCCACGTGGTGATACCGAGGTTCGAGGGCGGCCAGGTGTCCACCGGCACCGCCCTCGCCGTGGTCCTGGTCGTGCTCGCGATCGGCGTGGTCAAGGGCACGGCAGGGCTGATCCTGCGATGGACCGCCACCGCGACCCGGGCCCGGTTCGATGCCACTCTGCGGGAGGCCGTGGTCGAGCGGTACGACGCGCTGCCGATGGCCTACCATCGGGCCCACCCGACCGGCGAGAAGCTGGCGCACGTCACCACCGACCCGGAGGCGGCCGCGGACCTGCCGGCCCGAATGCCGCAGGTACTCGGCATGTTCCTGATGTTCCTGGTCACCGCCGGCTGGATGCTGGCGGTGGACCCGATCCTGGCAGTGGTCGGCGGTGCCTCGATCCCGGCGCTGTTGCTGGTCAACTCCGCGTACCAGAAACGGGTCGAGGGGCTCGCCGCGGAGGCCCAGCAGCGGCTGGGGCGGGTGACCGCAATCGCCCACGAGAGTTTCGACGGCGCGTTCCTGGTGAAGACGCTCGGCCGGGACCGCGCCGAGCGGGACAGGTTCGGCGCCGAATCGGCCCGGCTCCGCGATGCGAATATCAAGCTGGCCGGTCGGGAATGGCTGATGAACGAGCTGTTCGATCTGATCCCGGCCGCCACGTCGCTGGTCATCCTGGTGGTCGGGGCGTGGCGGGTGAACAGCGGCGCGGTCACGGTCGGCCAACTGGTCAGCTTCGTCAACCTGTTCGCCATGCTGGCGGTGCCTCTAAGCGTGATCGGCAACGTGCTGGCCCACCTGCCGCACGTGCTGGCGGGGTACGGTCGGGTTCAGGAGGTGCTCGGCGAGACGCCACCGCCGGCTGTGGTGGATCCGCAGCCGCTGCCGAACGGTCCGCTCGGCCTGCGCGTCCGCGGTCTCGGCTTCGCCTACGCGGACGGCCCGGTGGTCTTTTCCGATGTGAGCTTTGACGTCCCGGTCGGCGCGACCGTCGCGATCACCGGGAGCACCGGGTCGGGTAAGAGCACGCTGCTGCTGGCGCTGGCCGGCCTGCTGCCCCCGACCGGCGGCACGGTGCTGCTTAACGGGGTCGACCTGTACCGGGTCGCCGCAGCCGACCGGGCGGCGGCCTGTGCGGCGGTTTTCCAGGAGCCGTTCCTGTTCGCCGGCACGCTGGCCCAGAACGTCCGACTCGACTTCGACCGCACCCCATCGGAAGCACCCGCGGACGCCGACCGGGAGCGGCTGGACGAGGCGCTCCGCCTCGCCCGGGCCACCGCCATCGTCGAGCGCCAGCCGGACGGGCTGGCGACTCGGGTCGGCGAGCGTGGGGTGACGCTGTCCGGCGGCGAACGACAACGCATCGCGCTGGCCCGGGCCCTGGTCCGTCGGCCCCGGGTGCTGTTGCTGGACGAGGCCACGTCCGCGGTCGACGCGACCACCCGGCAGGAGATCATGAGCGGGCTGGCTACCGGCTTGCCGTCCACCACCACGATCGTCGTCACCACCAGCGCCGCGACGCTGGCCCGGGCCGACGCGGTCGTTTACCTCGACAGCGGCCGCGTGGCCGGTGTCGGCGCCCATGAGGACCTGCTCCGGATCGACGGCTACGACCGGCTGATCCGGGGATTCCAGCGAGAGCGGGAAGCGGTATGAGTGCGGTCGCGGTCGACCCCGACGGTGTTGCCGGGTCGACGACCGCGGTGCTTCGGCGCGGCTTCGCCGGCATCCCGGAGATCCGCGACGGCCTGGCCCTGACGCTCGTCCTCGCACTGGTCGGCGGCTTCGGCCGGCTGGCGGTACCGGTCCTCATCCAGCAGCTCCTCGACAGGGGACTCAGCACCGGACACATCGACGTTGGCCACCTGGTTCGCCTGGGCGCGCTGGCGGGGGTGGCGGTGGTGGGCACCGCCCTGGTCAACTGGGTGAGCCTGCTGCGCCTTGCGGTCGCCAGCGAGCGCGCACTGTGCGGGCTGCGGGTCCGCGCCTTCGGCCACGTACACCGGCTCAGCGTGGCGTACCACTCGGCCGAGACGCGCGGGAAGCTGGTGTCCCGGGTGACCTCCGACGTCGGGACCCTCAGCCAGTTCCTGCAGTGGGGCGGCATCGCCTGGGTGGTGAACGGCGCCGCTATGCTGGCTGCCCTCGCCGGCATGCTGTACTACGACGTCTGGCTGACGCTGGTCACGGTTGCGCTGACCGTGCCGATGGTCGTCCTCATCCACGTGCTGACCGGGCGTCTCGGGCCCGCGCACTCCGCGGTCCGGGGCCGCGTCGCCGATCTGCTCACGGTGACCTCGGAGACGATCCAGGGCGCGGCCGTCATCCGCGCCTACGGCATCACGAAGCCGAGCCTGCGGCGGACCACGGCGACCATCCACCGCTGGCGGGACACGAAGGCCCGCGCCGGCTATCTGGGCAGCGTGCTGTTCTCCCTCGCCGATCTGTTCGCCGCGATCGTGGTGGTCGGCGTCGTCGCGGTGGGCCTGGCGATCGGCCCGTCGACCGGGCACACCGCCGGCGAGCTGGTCGCGTTCCTCCTGCTGGTGACCCTGTTGCTGGGGCCGGTGGGGCAGTTCACTCAGGTCATCGACTTCACGCAGAATGCCGTGGCCGGCTGGCGACGGGTGCTGGCACTGCTGGACATCGTCGAGGACGTCACCGAGCCGGTCAACGGCCGGCAGCTGCCGGCCAGCCCGCCGGCGGTGGTCGTACGGAATGTCACCTTCGGCTACCCGAACGCCGGCACGGCCCTGACCGACGTGTCGTTCGAGGTGCCGGCCGGTCGCCAGGTCGTGCTGGTCGGCGCCACCGGATCGGGCAAGACGACGCTGACGAAGCTGATCGCCCGGCTGGCCGACCCCGACCGCGGCCACATCCTGATCGGCGGCGTGGACGCACGGGAAATCGCGACCGAGTCGCTGCGCTCGCGCGTGGTGGTCGTGCCGCAGGAACCGTTCCTTTTCGACACCACGGTCGAGGAGAACGTCCGGTACGGGCGACCGTCCGCCACCCGTACCGACGTCGAGCGGGCCTTCCACGATCTGGGTGCGGCAGCGTTCCTCGCCGGCCTGCCGCGCGGCCTGGACACCCCGGCCGGGCAGCGCGGCGAGAGCCTGTCCGCGGGCGAGCGGCAGCTGGTCGCGCTGGCCCGCGCGCACCTGGCCAACCCGGCCTGCCTGATCCTCGACGAGGCGACCTCGGCCGTGGACCCGCGGATCGAGCTGACGCTCGTCGAGGCGTTGCGCCGGCTCACCGCGGGCCGCACGTCGTTGACCGTCGCGCACCGGTTGGCCACCGCCGAACGGGCCGACGAGGTGATCGTGCTCGACGGCGGTCGGCTGGTGGAACGCGGCCGGCACGACGAGCTGCTCGTGGCGGGCGGTGTCTACGCCGGCTTGTACGACAGCTGGCGGCGAGCCTCGGCCGCTGGCACGGTCACCTGACCCGAACGCATTTCATCTCTACGGCACGGATGGAGGTAGGCGATCGATGTCCGATCTCTGCGTACATCAGTTGATCGAGGCCCAGGCGGCGCGCACCCCGGACGCGCCTGCGATCATGTCCGGTGACGGTGTCCTGAGCTTCCGCCAGCTCGACGAGCGGGCCGGCGAGCTGGCCGACCGGCTCGCTGTGCGCGGTGTGCGGCCGGAGGTCCGGGTCGGGGTCGCCGTCGAACAGTCCGCCCGCTGGCTGGTGACGGTGCTCGCGGTGTGGAAGGCCGGTGGCGTCTACGTTCCGCTGGACGCCGCGCTGCCCGCCGGGCTGGTGGCGGGGATGCTGGCCGACGCCGAGGTGGAGCTGGTGCTCCGCGGTGGACCGGAGCGGACGTTCGACGGTGCCGGGTTCTCGGTGGTCGACCTGGCCGACCTCATGGCTGAACCGGTCGGCTCGGCCGAACCGGACCCGACTGGTGCCCGGCCGGCGCTGTGGCCCGGCAATCTCGCGTACTGCGCCTTCACCTCCGGCTCGACCGGCCGGCCGAAGGCCGTCGGGGTCTCGCATGCCAGCCTGGCCCAACACGCCGCTGCGATCCAGGCGGAGCTGGGCCTGCGGTCGTCCGACCGGTTCCTGCAGTTCACCTCGATGCACATCGACGCCTCGCTGGAGGAGATGCTGCCGGCGTGGCTGGCCGGCGCCGCGGTCGTGCTGCCGGACACGCCCCGTCCGACCAGCGTCGAGCTGACCGACGTGATGAAGGCCCGCGGGGCGACCATGGTGAGCCTCCCGAGCAACTACTGGCACCAGTGGGTGGACGATCTCGTCGCCGGGATCGTGTCGCTGCCCGACAGCCTGCGCACCGTGTTCGTCGGCGGGGACAAGCTGCGGATGGACCGGCTCGCCGTCTGGGTGGAGGCTGTCGGCTCGCGACCCGTGGACTTCATCGCCGACTACGGGCCCACCGAGACCACGATCAGCTGCACCACCTACCGGCCGGACCCGGCGAACCTGCCCGACGTCGGACTCGTGCCGATCGGGCGACCACTGCCCGGGGTGACCGTATACCTGCTCGACGACGAGCTGGCGCCGGTGGCCGACGGGGAACCGGGGGACGTGTGGATCGCGGGCTTCGGGCTGGCGCGCGGCTATCTGGGTGCGCCGTCAACCACCGCCGACCGGTTCTGGCCGGACCCGTTCGGGCCGCCCGGCGCCCGGATGTACCGGACCGGTGACCGGGCCAACCGGCTGCCGGACGGGAACCTGCAGTTCCTCGGCCGGTCCGACCGCCAGGTCAAGATTCGCGGGTTCCGGGTCGAGCCCGGCCAGGTGGAGAACGCGGTGCGGGCCTGTGCCGGCGTACGCGACGCCGTCGTGGTCGCGGCCGACGACCCGGTTTCCGGCGCCCGGCTGATCGCATACGTCGAGGGGGAGCACACGCCGGCCGCGGACGCAGCGCTCCGCGCCGAACTGGCCGACCGGCTGCCCGCCGTCATGCTCCCGCGGACCATCGTCTGGCTGGACCGGATCCCGCGGTCCCCGCTGAACAGAAAGGTGCTGCCGTCCGAGCTGCCGCCACCACCACCCGCCGCCCCCGCCCTGGCCGGCGCGGGCGAGCCCGACGCGGCCACGTCCTCCGGTGTGGAAGGCGTCGTCGCGCGACTCGTCGCCGACGTGCTGGGCCGGCCGGTCGGCGCCGACGGGGACTTCTTCGCGGCCGGCGGCGACTCCCTGCGCGGTCTGCAACTGCTCAGCGGCATCGCCCGGGCCACCGGTGCGGCTCTATCGTTCAACGAGCTGCGCTCCGCCCCGACCGTGACCGCCCTCGCCGCGCTGGTCAAGGGGACCGGCCGGCGAGACACCGGCGGCGGAGTCGTCGCGGCGTCCGGCGAGCACGACGAATGGCGGCCGGCCTCGCGCGGCCAGGCAGCGCTGTGGTACCTGGACCGGCTGCAGCATGGTGTCGCGACCTACGCCGTACCCCTCGGATACTGGATTTCCGGCCCGCTCGACATCGAGCGGATGGATGCCGCGCTCACCGCGCTGGTGGAGCGGCACGAGGCGTTGCGGACCACCCTCGCGGAACGGGACGGCCGCGTCTGGTCCCGGCTCCAGCCGCCAGAGCCGGTCCGTACCGAGGTGAGATCCGTCGCCGACCGGGCGGTCGCGGTGCGCCTGGCAGAGGCCGAGGCGGCCCGGCCGTTCGACCTGTCCGCCGGACCGCTGGTGCGGTCCTGCTGCTACCGGGTCGACGACGAGCAGCACCTGTGGTTGCTCGATGTGCACCACAGCGTCTTTGACGCATGGTCGCTGGGAGTGTTCTGGCGAGAGTTCGCCGCGCTGTACCAGGACCGCCCGCTGCCGGCGCCGTCCGTGCGGTTCGCCGACTACGTGGCCTGGCAGGAGCGCTGGCTGGGCTCGGAGGAGGCGGCCGGGCAGCGGCGGTACTGGGCGGAGCAGGTCGACGGCGACGCGCCGGTGCTGGAACCCGGTCGGCCGACCGGGGCGGAGGGGCAGGCCGGGTTCTCGATACCGCTCGAGCTCGCCGGCGTCGGCCTGGCCGCGGTGGAGCGGGTGGCCCGCGCTTATGGATCTACTCCGTTCGGCGTGTTGCTGGCCGGCTTCCTCGGCACGCTGCACCGGATGACCGGCGGCGCGGACGACGTGGTGGTCGGGGTCCCGATGGCCGGCCGGGTCCGGCCCGGTACCGAGGACCTGATCGGCTACCTGGTCAACACCGTGCCGCTGCGGATGCGATTCACCCCCGGCATGCGCTTCCGGGACCTGGTGGAGCGCACCGACGCGGCGCTGGCCGAGGCGCTGTCCCGGCAGGAGCTGCCGTTCGCGGAGATGGTCGGCGGTCTTTCCTCCGGCGGGGCCGACAACCCCGTCTTCCAGACCATGTTCGTCTTCGAGTCCACCCCGATGGACGGCGGCGGCGAGATCCACGGCCTTCAGATCACCGAGCAGCTGATCCACTCCGGTACCGCCAAGGTCGCGCTGACCTGCACGCTGCGGCTGGACGACGGGACGCTGGTCGGCGAGGTGGAGTACGCCACCCGCCGGTTTGACCGCCCGTCCGCTGTCCGCTGGCAGGAAGCCTTGCTGACGCTCCTCGAATCGGCACTGGCGGACCCGTCGGCCCAGCTGGCCGAGCTGCCGCTACTGCCCGCCGCCTCGGTCACCGCCCAGCTGGCCGCGATCAACGCCGGCCACGAGGACCGCGTCGCCGCCGGGACGCTGCTGCACGATGGTTTCCATGCCGCGCTGGCCCGGGACCCGGACGCGGTGGCCGTGCAGGCGTGGACGAGCTCGGTCAGCTACGCGGACCTGGACGCCCGCGCCGAGGCGGTGGCGACCGCGCTGGCGGCCGCTGGCATCGGGCCGGAGTCCCTGGTCGGGGTGTGCGTCCCGCGCTCGGTGGAGTCGATCGCGGCGCTTCTCGGGGTACTCCGCGCGGGTGCCGGCTTCGTACCGCTGGATGCCGGCTACCCGGCCGAGCGCCTGCGCTGGATAGCCGCCGACTGCGAGATGGCGGCGGTGATCAGCGCGGGGCCGCCGCCGGCCGGGCTGGAGGGCCTGCCGATCGTCGACGCGGCCGCGCCGATCGCCGACGCGGCCGCGCCGGACCGGAGTCACCGTCGGATCCGCCCGCGGAACACGGCCTTCGTCTACTACACGTCGGGGTCCACGGGCCGGCCCAAGGGCGTCGTCATCGACCACGGCTGCGCGGCGTCCCGGGTGGAGTGGATCGCCCGGCGGTACGAGCTCGAGCCCGGCCGACGAGTCGTGCACAAGACGCCGTTGATCTTCGACGTCGCGATCTGGGAGATCTTCGCGACGCTCGCCGCCGGCGCCACAGTCGAGCTGGCCGAGGCGGGCTCGGAGACGGACGTGCCGTACCTGGCCGAGCTGCTCGCCGCGCCGGGCACGGTGCTGGCCCACTTCGTACCGTCGATGCTGGACATGTACCTGGCCACCGTTCCGGCCACCAAGTACCCGGACCTCGGCTGCGTGCAGACCTCCGGCGAGGCGGTGCCGGCGGCGCTTCTGGAGCGGTTCGCCGCCCACTTCGATCTCGACCTGCACAACGCGTACGGCCAGACGGAGACCTCGGAGGTCGCGCTCTGGACCGGGCGCGCCTGGCCGGCCGGCGGCGGCGTCCCGATGGGCCGGGCGGTCAACGGCTACCGGCTGTACGTGCTGGACGAAGCGCTCCGGCCGATCCCGCCTGGCGTGGTCGGCGAGCTGTACGTCGCCGGTGTGAACGGCTTGGCCCGCGGCTACCTCGGACAGCCGGAGCTGACGGCGCAACGGTTCCTGCCGCATCCCTGCCCGGTGGTGCCGGGGGAGCGGCTGTACCGTACCGGCGACCTCGCCAGCCTGGACGACGACGGCCTGCTGCACTACGCCGGCCGGGCGGACAATCAGGCCAAGGTCAGGGGCGTGCGGGTGGAGCCCGGCGAGATCGAGGCGGTGCTGGACACCCACCCGGCGGTCGAGCGGGCGGTGGTGGCGATCCGGGAGGACGAGCCCGGCGTCAAGGAGATCGTGGCCTATGTGGTCGGGCCGGACGCCTTCATCCCCGAGGTTGCCGAGTACCTGGCCGGGTACTTGTCCCAGTATCTGCTGCCGGCGGTGTACGTGAAGCTGGATGCCCTGCCGCTGACCCCGTCTGGCAAGGTGGACCGGCAGGCGCTGCCCGTTCCCACTATCCGGGACCGGGAGGCCCGGACCGGTGTCTCGGAGGTCACCTCGCTGATCGAGGCGGAAGTCGCCGAGGTGTGGTGCGACCTGCTGCAGGTCAACCAGGTCGGTCGCAACCAGAACTTCTTCTCCGTCGGCGGCACCTCACTGTCGGCCCTGCAGATGCTGCACCGAATCAAGACCCGGTTCGGGGTATCGATCACCGTCCGGCAGTTCTTCGACGCACCGACGATCGCGGGCGTGGCCGGGTACCTGGAGACGGCGCTGGCCGCCGAGGTGGCCACGATGCCCGACGACGACGTCGCCGAGCGGCTCGGCGACCCGGGAGGGGTAAGCCGATGACCACATTGGACGCGAACAAGCAGCGGCTGCTCATGAAGTTGCTGCGCGAGCGGGCCACCGCGGTCGAAGTGCCGCGCATCAGCCCGGTGCCGCCGGGGACCGCCGTTCCGCTCAACCCGCCGCAGGCGGGGATCTGGTTCTCCTGCCGGCAGTACCCGGACAGCAGCGAGTACAGCATTCCGGACCTGCAGGTCATGGAGGGGGCACTGGACCATTCGACACTGCGCGCCGCAGTGGCGGAGCTGATGGCCCGGCACGACATCCTGCGAGTGCGGATGTTCGAGCGCGACGGTGTCCCGATGCAGCAGGACTGCGGCCCGATCGAGCCGCCGGTGACCTGGCACGACCTGCGGCACCTGCCGGCGGACGAGGCGGCGGCGCGCGCCACCGAGATCAGCAACCGGGCCGCCCAGCGTCCGATCCCGCTCGACGAGCCGTGCTTCTTCACGATCATCGGATTCGCGTTGCCCGGCGAGCGCACCATGCTGGCGACCAACTTCCACCACCTGGTCGCCGACGGACTCTCCCGGGAGCAGGTCGTCCGGGAGCTGGACGCGTTGCTGGCCGGCCGGACACTCGACCCGCCCCCGCCGGTTGGCTTCCTCGACTACGTGGCCTGGGAACGCGAGAACACCGACGAGGCGAAGGTCCAGCGCGACCTGGCCTACTGGACCCACAATTTGTCCGGTCACCTGCCGGTGCTGGACCTGCCGAGGGACCATCCCCGGCCGGCCCGAGCCAGCCGGGCCGCATCCACCGTGCCGGTCACGATTCCCGGTTCGTTGCTGACTCGGCTGCAGCGGCTGGCGACAGACGACGGGGTCACCGTGTTCGTTGTCGTCCTGGCCGCGTACAAGCTGTTCCTGGCCCGGATGGCGGGGCAGCGGGACATCCTCGTCGGCGTCCCGCTGGCCGGCCGGGACCAGGAGGTCGCCGAGTCGATGGTGGGCTGCTTCGTGAGGTCGGTGCCACTGCGCACCGACTTGTCCGGCGACCCGACGTTCCGCGAGGTCGTCCGCCGGGTGCACGAGGCCTTCCTGGAGGCACACGACCATCAGGCCGTACCGTACGCCCGGGTGGTGGCCGAACTAGGGTTGCCCCGGCTGTCCGGGGTGAACCAGGTGTTCCAGACCATGATCACTCTGCAGCACCCGGTCGGCGGCTCGGGCCGGGCGGCCGAGAAGAGTGTAGCGCTGAATACGAACTCCATGCCGGTAGACCTGGCCCTGATCCTGCACCCGGACGGCGACGCGCTCGGCGGCATCATGGTGTACTCGGCCGACCTGTTCGACCGGGGGACCGCGCTCCGATCCGCAGGTGTCCTCGAGCGTCTGCTGGCCGCGGCCGCCGAGCGGCCGGACGCGCGAGCGTTCGAGCTGCCGCTGCTGTCGCAGGCAGAGCGAGAGCGCGTTCTGCACGGGCTCAACCGGGACGTCCGGCCGGACGTCGCGTACTGCACGCTGGCGCAGCCGTTCGAGGAGCAGGTCCGGCGCGCCCCGGACGCGATCGCGGTGCGCGGTGCCGAGGGCCAGTTCAGCTACGCCGAGTTGAACGCCCGGGCCAACCGGCTGGCGTGGTTCCTGCGCGACACCGGGGTCGGTCCGGGAAACGTCGTGGCGCTGTGCCTTTCCCCTGGGGTCGACCAGACGGTCGCGCTGCTTGCCGCGGCTAAGGTCGGCGCCCCGTACGTAACGCTCGATCCGGAGGAGGGCCGGCTCGGGGCGATGCTGGACGGTGCCGCCCCGGCTGCGGTGATCATTGACGGGTCGACGGCGGGCCGCGTGCCGGCAGGACCGTGGCAGGTGCGCTCGTTTGCGGAGCCCGGCCAGTGGGCCGGGGCGCCCGCCGACGACCTGCCGGTCGAGGCAACTGGGTACGACCTGTTGTGCCTGCGCTACACGGCGCACGCCACCGACCGGCCGGCCGCGATCGCCTACCCGGTCGAGGGGGCGCTGGCCGAGCTGGCGCAACTTCAGCACGACCATCCCCTCGGTGCCGGCGACGTGGCGCTCCTGGCGACGCCCGAGGACTGCTTCTGGCCGCTGTCGCAGGGCGCGACGGTCGCGTTGGCGCCGCCAGCGGTGCACCGGGACCCGCGGCGGCTGGCGGACTATGTGGAGGCGTACGGCGTCACGACGCTGTCGGTCGTGCCGTCGATGGTGCCGGACGTGGCCGGGTTCCCGGGCGACCTCGTCGCCGGCTACGGGCCGGCCGAGACCGGACGGGTCACCGACCAGGGCCGGCCAGCCGGCCACCGTGCCCTCTACGTACTGGACGAGGCGCTGGCGCCGGTGCCGATCGGCGTGGTCGGTGAGCTCTACGTCGGCGGCGAGATCGGCCTCGCTCGCGGATACCACCGGCGGCCGGCGCTGACCGCGCACCGGTTCGTGGCCGACCCGTTCGCTGCCCCCGGCGCCCGCATGTTCCGCACCGGCGAGCTCTGCCGGCACCGGGAGGACGGGGTGCTGGAGCACCTTGGCCCGATCGACCGGCAGGTCCGGATCCACGGCCTGCGCGTCGAGCCGGCCGAGATCGAGGCGGCCTTCACCGACCAGGACGGCGTGTGGCGCGCCGTCGTGACCGCGGCGCCGGACGGCGGCCTCGCCGCCTTCGTGGTGCCGGACGGGGAATGTGAGCTGTCCGGGAGAAGACTCGTCGACGGCGCCGCTGCGCGGCTGCCGGAGTACCTGATGCCGGCAACCGTCACGGTAGTGGAGCAGATCCCCCGGAGGGGCAGCGGCGAGATCGACGTGGCCGCGCTGCTCGACCTCCGGGACCGCGACACGGAAGCTGACCGCACCGACGCACCCGAGACCGAGCTGGAGGCGCGGCTGGTCGGGATTTTCTGCCGGGTCCTGCGCCGGGACTCGGTCTCGGTCACCGAGAGCTTCTTCAACATGGGTGGCCACTCGCTGCTGGTCTTCAAGCTGATCGAGGATTGCGCGAGCGAGTTCGGGCTGAAGCCGAGCGTCCTGGACGTGTTCACCGGCCCGACGGTCCGCGCGCTGGCGGCGACGCTGGGCGCGATGCGACCTGCAGTGGGCGTGGACTCGCTGGTGAGCCTGGTCGAGCACCCGGGCGCGCCGCTGGTGGTCTTCGTGCACGCCGCGAGCGGTTCGGTGCTGCCGTTCTACCAGGTGGCCAAGCGGCTCGGGCGGGAGTTCGCGGTGTACGCGCTTCAGTCGCCGCCGGACGTTCCGCCGGCGTCGATCGAGGAGATCGCGGCCCGCTACGTTGACGAGGTCGACGCGGTACGCGGCGTCGCCCCGGTCGTGGTCGCCGGCTGGTCGATGGGCGGCGCCGTGGCGCTGGAGATGGCCCGCCGCTGGCTGCATCGCAACGAGCGGGTCGCCGCGACCCTGCTGCTGGACACTTGGGCGCCGCCCGCGTTCATGTCCGCGGCGGCGGACGCGGCCCGGGTCCGGGCTTCGGTCCTGGCGCTGGACGTGCTGCGCCTGGAGGGGGCCGACGCCACCCCGGCGACGCAGGCCGAGCTGGCCGAGACCGTCGAACGCAACCGCGCGGCGTTCCTCGACTACCGGCCGGAGTACTACCCGGCCGAGGTGGACCTCCTGCGCGCGAGCGACCCGCTGCCCGCCGACGCGCCGCCGTTCCCGGCCGGCTACATGGACGGCGACCGCGGCTGGTCCGCCGTCGCCGCCGAGGTGACGACCGTCGAGATCAAGGGAAACCACCTGAGCCTCTTCGACCAGGAGCACGCCGACCAACTGGCGGCGGCGATCAGCTCCGCGATCGCCCGGCGGATGGGCTACGAGGAAATCTGAGCGCGCCCGGCCGTGTGGCCGCGTTGGCCGCTCCACGCGAGGACCTGGCCACCCTGGAGGCTGAGCGACGCGGCGTCCCGCTGACCTTCGTCCTGGCCGAGGCAGTCATCAAGTCTGCCGCCGACTTGCGCCGGGGACGTAAGCCCCGCACCGGGTACGCCCGGACCACGGACGGTCTATCCGCGGCCGAGCTGACCGCCGAGCTGGTGGCGCACGACTTCCGCGGATGAGCCTCATCTGCGATACCGGCGTGCTGTTCGTTCCCGAATTGGTCATGGCCGAACTCGACTGCTGGTGCCACATGCGGCTGACCGCTGCCGAGACCTGCAGCGCTCCTATGCCGACCTCAGCCTCGGGGTGGTTGACGCAAGCGTGATCGCGCTGGTCGAGCGGATCCGCGAGCCGGAAGGTTGCGACGCTCGATCACCGCCACTTCCGGACCGTTCGGCCAACGCACGTGCTTGTCGATCTCGCGGAGGACGTCGGCGATGCCGTCGATGTCGTTGAGCCGGGGGACCCATTCCGGACGGACTGTGATGGTGCCGTCCGTGTACTTCTTGATGTAGTTCATCAGCACGATGATCATGTTGAGCGAGCTGATGCCCAGTTCCTGCCGGGACTTCGCCTGGACGATCTGCTCGTCGGCGAGGTCGGCGCCCGTGGGTTGGGTCGCGCGAGGATCTCGGCGAACCTCTGCCGGTAGTCGTCAGTGGCCGTCGGACTCGAGCTTCGGGAAGGGGAAGCCGTTGAGGTTCTCCCGGTGCATCCGGTTGTGCCCGTACTTGTCCTCGCCGGACACCATGACGCATCCGTGGTAGTCGAGGTCGATCGCGTCGCCGAACCCGCTGAGACGGTTGATGTGCTCGTAGACCCGCACGGACGGCGAGATGTAGCGGGACGCCAACCCGAGGCGCTTGTCGGCACTGATGTTCGGGTTCGAGCCGTGGACGCACTTGGCCAGGAAGATGACGAACTGGCCGGGCTTCAACTCCATGTCGACGATCTCGTGACTGTTCGGATCCCAGTCCTTGTCAAGCTTGAGCTCTGAGTAGTCGTAGCCGTTGTGGGACTTGTTCTCCACGTTGTAGGACTGCTTGTGGCTGCCGGGCAGGAAGCGTAGGCAGCCGTGCGCCTTGTCCGTCGAGGAGAAGGCCGTCCAGACGAACAGCTCCTGCGTGGCGGCCGTGGACTCCTCGGTGTAGCGCAGCGAGGGATACGAGACGGTTTCCGACTCGTTGTACACAGTGAATGCCTCGACCTGGTGCCAGCCCGTTCCCGAGCCGCCGGGCTCCTTCTCGAAGATGTGCGTCTTCCAGCACATGATGTCGTCATCCATGAGGCTGCGAAGCTTGTGGACGATCGCCGGCTGGGCAATGTGCCGTGACAACGTGTCGCAGTCCAGGTGCCGGTCGCAGTTGATGGTGGTCGAGTTGTGCGGCTTGTTCGCCGACGTGACCATCTCGATCATGGCCTGGCTCCAGACCAGCGGAGCCTCGTCCTCGGCATAGAGGTCGAACGGCCCAAGGAACCCGTTCTCCTTGAAGGACTCCACCTGTTCGGCCGTCAGCCCTCGGATCGCCGGGTCGCTCGTGCTTTCCGCCACCTTGACCCCCTTCTTTCGATGAGGTACCTGCCAGCCGGACATGCCTGGAACGAGGAATGCGGGCGGGCCAGTGCCGATGGAGGCTACTGACACGCCAGCTGAGCCAACCATAGGCGGCGCGGACGGACGGGTCTTGTCACTGAAACGGGGGTCTGCATCGGTACGGCACGGATACGGGACGCTGTACAGATGCCTGCTGAGTACACCCAAGGTGACCAGTTCCGTGGTGCCCGCATCCATCTGTGCGACCTCTCCGGCCTCGAGATTCGTGATTGCGACGTCACCGGCCTGAAGATCGTGGACTGCTATGGGGGTAACGTCTCCCTCGGTGGCGGCTTCGAGCGTGTCGTTGTCAATGACGTCGACGTGACCGCCTACGTCGAGGCCGAGCTCGATCGGCTGCATCCCAACCGGGTGCTGGGTCGTGAGCCCACGTCCGAGGCCGAGCTCGACCGGGTATGTGGTCGCAAGCCGGCCGACCTCTATCCGGACAAGGACTACGTCGTACGCCGCTGCCTCAGCGTCGTGCTCAAGGAAGAGGCCGAGCATCACCGGTACGCGGTGCGCGACCTCACCGTGCTCGAGGCCGATACCCGAACCGAGTGAAAGCGCCCACCGAGCAGGAGCGCTGACCGCTCGGGCGACTTCCAGCCGCAGTGCTGCTGCTACTCCCGGCCGCAAGATTCTGGTCGTCTGCCACACCTGCCACGAACACGGCCAACTACTCGGTGAGTGCCACGCCGCGCAAACAGCGAACCACATCCCATCGAACGCTGCCTGGAGTGGGTCAGCCGGTTCCGTCGGCTGGCCCGCCGCTTACCACTACACCGGATTCCTGCGCCTGGCATCCGCTCTGATCTGTTGTCGGCAAGCCGACCGGCTCAACCCCAAATCAACTGAGATGCGGTCCTGTTAGGGCCCAACGGCTCGCAGGGCAGGTCAGAAGGGGCAGGAGGACACGGTGTCGTCCGGCGATCCGGCGGAGCCGCCCATCCCGGCCTCCCGCATCAGCCGGGCGATCGGCCAGCCGGCGCCGCTGGGATCCGCCTCGTAGCGGCGGATCACCGACTCCTGCACGTCCGCCGGCTTCTCCTGGCTGAGTTTGAACAGCGCCTCCACCGACTCGATCGTCAGCCGGAAGGCACCGACGCCGTGCACGATCCGGCGGAAGTAGTCGACCGAGGAGGTCTGGTCCCAGCCCGCGCCGAAGCGATCCTCCAGGCGAGCGGCCGTCCACCGGACGACCTCGAGTGTCTCCTCCCGCCCGCGGATCAACCGTAGGCGGCCGCAGACGTGCACGGCCGCGAAGTTCCACGTCGGCGCGGACGGGTCGCCGGGGTAGACGGCCGGCGTGACGAAGCCGCCCGGCCCGTCGAACATCAGCCGGGCGTACGTGCCGTCCGTGAGCGCCTTCCAGTGCGGGTTGGCGCGGTTGAGGTGGCCGAGGATCTCGGTGCCGGCCAGCGGGCCGGACTCGGGTTCACCCGGCGCGACCAGGGCCGGCAGGCGGGTGGCCAGGGGAGCGGTCGTCCCGTTCGTGGTGAGCGTCGCGAGGGGGTGGCCGTCGATGATCCGGTGGTGCCAGTCCTCGTCCTTGATCCGGTAGTGGCTCGGTACGAACATGGCTACCGACACACTCCGTAGGCCTGGCGGCCGCGCGGGCCGGTCGCGGCCCGAAGGAAGCCGGTATCCGGGTCGACACCGGCGGCGCAGACCTTGCCGAGGGTGGACGCCGGCACCACGTCGAGCCGGTGGCCCTTCCGCTCCAGGCCGACGAGCACCTCGGGCCCGAGCGAGCGTTCCGCGACCAGCACGCCCGGCCGGGAGGCGCGCGGCGCGAACGACTGCGCGAAGTGGTCGATGTTGACGGCGGGGAGCTCGGTCGCGGCCTGCGGTTCCAGCCCGAACTCCGCGATCGCGAGGAACACCTGGAGCGTCCACTGGTCCTGCTGGTCACCGCCCGGCGTGCCGAACGCCAGGAACGGCTCGCCGTCGCGCAGCACGATACTGGGGCTCAGCGTCGTGCGCGGACGCCGGCCGGGTGCCAGCGAGTTCGGGTGGCCGTCGACGAGCCAGGCGGTCTGGCCGCGGGTGCCGAGCGGGAAGCCGAGATCGGGGATCACCGGTGAGCTCTTGAGCCAGCCGCCGCTGGGCACGGCCACGGCCAGGTTTCCCCACCGGTCCGCGACCGCGACGGTGCAGGTGTTCCCGGCGCCGGCCTGCGGCGCCCCGGCGGTCACGGTGGGTATGCCGCTGCGCAGCTGGGTCATCCAGTCCGGCTCGTCGGCGCCCGGCTGCTCCGGTTTGGCCTGCGGGATCCAGGGCCGGCCGGGGCCCACCCGGCCGGGTTGGGGGTCGAGGGCCGCACGGTCGCCGATCAGCGAGCGCCGCCGCGCGGTGTACTCCGGCGCCAGGAGCTCGGCCATCGGCACCGGTGTGTGCGCCGGGTCCCCGTACCAGGCCTCGCGGTCGGCGAACGCGAGCTTAGCCGCCTCCGCGAGGGTGTGGACGTAGTCGACGGTGCCGAGCCCCATGCTGCGCAGGTCGCAGCCGGACAGGATCGCCAGCTGCTGGAGGAAGACCGGGCCCTGCGACCACGGCCCCGGCTTGTAGACGGTGAAGTCGCCGTACGGCAGCGCGCACGGTTCCTCGACGGCAGGCTGCCAGGCAGCCAGGTCGTCGCCGGTGAGCAGGCCGCGGTGCCGGCCGCCGGTGGAGTCGAGCACCTCGGTGGTACGCGCGAAGCCGTCGATCGCGTCGGCGACGAAGCCCTCGTAGAAGGCCGCCCGGGCCGCCTCGAGCTGGGCCTCCCGGTCGGTCGACGCGGCCCGCGCCTCGCGCAGCAGCCGCTCGTAGGTGCCGGCCAGCGCGGCGTTGCGCATCCGGGCGCCGGCCGCCGGTACCGCGTCGTCGGGCAGGTAGGTGCGCGCGGACGCGGTCCACTCCGTCCGGAACAGCGGAGCCATCGCCGCGACCGTCGCCGCGGCGCCGGGCAGCAGCGGGTAGCCGCCGGAGGCGTACCCGATCGCCGGTTCCAGGACGGTGGCCAGTGGCATCGTGCCGAACTCGGCGAGCAGGCGCATCCAGGCGCCGAACGCGCCCGGCACGGTCGCGGGGAGCAGGCCCGCCGCGGGCATCTGCTCGATGCCGAGCGCGCCGAACCGCTCGATGGTCGCCGCCTGCGGCATCGGGCCCTGTCCGCAGATGACGCGTACCGTGCCGGCCGAGCGCGGGTAGACCGAGATCACGACGTCGCCGCCGGGCCCGTTCGAGTGCGGCTCGATCACCTGGAGGGCGAAGCCGGCGGCCGCCGCCGCGTCGAAGGCGTTGCCACCCCGGTCGAGGATGCCCATGCCGACGGCGGACGCCAACCAGTGCGTCGAGGCCACGGCGCCGGAGGTACCGGTGAGCTGGGGTCGCAGGACGGTCATCGTTGGGTTGACCCGGTGAGCAGCAGGCCCAGACAATACGTGCCCGGTTCGGCCTTGCGGGTGACGAAGTGGTGCACCGTACCGGCCGGGATGAAGAATGTCGCCGGCGAGGTCAGCGTGTGGTGGCGTCCGTCGGCGACCACCTCGATCACGCCACCGCCCGGATTCGGTGACAGCAGCAGATAGATCTCGGGACACTCGTGGGTATGCGGATCGGCCACCGGCTTTCCCACCTTGTCGCTGAGCTCGCCGCCGGCCAGCTCCAAGCACAGCCCGCCGTACATGTCGTCGGTCAGGTAGAACGGTGTGGGTGCGTAATGTCCGGGAATCTCGCGGAACAGCGGAAGATCCATTCGGGCGGCCGGGGCGGCGGCCGCGACTGCGGAGCTTGCGGAAGGGGCGTCCATGGGGTGTTCCTCCGGGTACGGCCGCGCCGGCCGCGTCGATGACGGATCAGGCTGGGGTCAGGTGGAAGATGAAGCTAAACGCGGGAAGTTCGATGAGCCGCTGATCAGCGAGACGCCAGCCGCTCTCATCGATCACCGAGTACCACTCGTCGAGCGTGGGCAGGTACTGGTCCATGATCGCGTGCACGGTCTCGAAGCCGAGCGTGAACATGGGCAGGTCCGGGCCTTCGACGCCGACGGACCGACAGGTGTCGCCGAGGAGGAGGTTTCGTCCGTTGGGGAAGGTCTCTCGGAGCTTCTGCAGTGTCTTCACGCAGTTGTCCCGTGGCCAGAAGTCGTGCCCCATGAGGAAGCAGGTGACCAGTTCGGCGTCGGCGTACTCCGGCCTCGGCGACATGTTCAGCACATCATCCCGAAGCAGCGTGATCCGGTCCGTTAGGTTCGCATCCCGGACCGCCTCTCCCGCGACCGTCAACGCCCCCGGGGCGATATCGACCCCGATGGCCCGGATCGCGGGTTGCCGCTCGGCCAACATGATGATCCGATCGCCGCTGCCACAGCCGAGATCGGCGACGGTCGTGTAGTCGATACCGTCGAGGAGATCCCGCAGCGGCGGGTCGAAGAAATTGCGGGCGATGCTCCGGCAGGCCACGCTGATCGCCCGCGAATCGCGGCGCATCTGGCGGTCGGCGCGTTCATCGGTGCGAACCAGGGTGGTGAGATCGGTGAAGAGCTCGCCACAGCCCCTGGTCAGCCAGTAGAAGAAGCCCCTGGTACGGAACGCCTCGTCGAATCCCGGTCCGCGCCGGGCCAGGTTCGGCCCGGCGTCGACGACCACGATCCTGCGGCTGGACAGCGCGACAAGGATCCGGCGAACCGCCTCCGGGTGGGTGCGGGTGCGGGCGGTGAACTCGGGTACGTCGACAGCGTCCCGGTCGGCTAGCTCGTCCAACAAGCCGATGTCCCAGGCCGCGCTGAGAGCGGCTGCGGCCACGGCACCGTTGAAGGTATCCGCACAGTATCGCGCTTCCTTGGGCAGATGGGTTGTCGCGGCGGTCATTTAGTCCTCAACCTTTCGCATCGTGGAGCTGGTCCGGACCGTTCTCGATGGGTGGGCCTGGGTGGCCGGCGCGCTCACGAAGCTCAGGATCTCCAGGACGCAGTCCGTCAGTCCCGCCTTGCGTCGCATCACGTCCGGGGTCCGCAGGCGGGGCGGTTCCTCATGCGCGCTCGGCGCGAAGGAGGGGTACAGTCCGTTCGCGGTGATGTCGAGAAAGATGGCGTGCAGTCGGCGGACCAGCTGGCTGCCGACAGCGAGCGGGGAGACGGCTGCACGGCTGGTCAGGAAGATGCCGTCGTACAGCCACATCAAGGTGTCCCGGGGGATCTGCTGCCGGCCCTTCGGCTTGGGACTCTGCAGCAAGGACACCTCGCCCGAGGACAGGACCTTGTCCGCGATCCCCTCGTGAACCTGCTCGTTGAGTTCGCACTCGTGGCGCAGGGCTTCCGCCACGGTGCCGGAGCCGATCGTCACCTTGCCCCGGATCAGCGGCCGGACCGGTGGATAGTCGCGGGCCCAGGCGCCGGTGAGATTGACGTGCTGGCGGGCCATCGGCATCCGGATGACCGGTCCGTAGATGTGCCGGGGGGCGGAGCTTCCGTACATCAGCATCAGCGAATAGCCGCACACCAGCAATCGCGCCTGCGTGGCGAGCTCCTCGTGTTCGACCCGCGCGGCCTCGCTCTCCCGCAGGATGGCCCCGAGCATCTGCCACAGCAGGAAGGTGGTCTGGTGGGCGGTGATCCACCGGAACCAGAACAGACGGTCGATGTCCTCGGCACTGTCCGGACGCAGGTCGTGGACCGAGGCGGGTGACGCGTGCGCCAGCCGTTCCCGCAGTTCCTCGATCTGCATCGGATCCACGGGCACTGTTCGGGGTACCCATCGGGAGGGCAGGGCCAGCGGCTCGAGCCCGTAGGGATGACCGCCGAACTCCCATTCCGCGCCGGACGGGAGGGGGGTGACGACGGCCGGTGCCTCAAGCGGATGCATCGGCGGCATCCGTTCCCTCGGAGATATCCGGAAGGTGGGTGAATTCGAGCTCCAGGCCGTTCACATCGTACGCGTAGAAGCTCTGCATGCCCTGACCGTCGATGTCGATCTCGGTGGCCGGCTCGGCGCGAGCGAAGGTGAAGCGGCCCGATTCGTACAGCTCCCGATACCGGCCGCGCCACAGTCGCAGCTGTTCCGGCGTGTCGACCCGGATGCACAGGTGCTGGAACTGGTTCACCTCGCCGGCCGGTGGCCCGTGCGTACCGCGGTCGCGGGTGAACAGGTGCAGGCGGATGTCGCCCACGGCCACCTCGACCACGCGGGTCAGGCCGGGGAGCCGCCGCCGGCTCAGGTCGGAGAAGCCGCCGCTCATCTCCCAGGAGACCGTGCAGCCGAGAAACTCCCGGTACCAGAGGACGGCGTTCCCCAGGTCCATCGTCTGGATGCCCACGTGGTCGATCGCCCCGGTCAGCGGAACCGGGCGGGCGGAGGGCTTGCCCGGCGCGGCCACGTCAGATGTGGTTGGAGCCAAGGTTCTCTCCTGTCTTCGGAGGAGTTCCGCATTTCTCGGGCAGCCGGCGGCTCGCGCGGCTACGTGTAGGGGGACCGTTCGATGGTGAAGTAGCGACGCAGCTCCTCGATGTGCCGGAGGGCTTCGGTGTCCTCGCAAGCGCGCGCGATGTCAATCATCGTGCTCCACACGAAGTCGTCGCCGCCGTCGTACCGGTAATGCTTTTTGATGACGATGCTGAATATCTCGTCGACCGTTTCCATTGTCATGACGTCGGCGAGCCGCAATAGGCTGGCGCGGTCGGCATCGGTGACCGGTGGTCGTTTGACCATTCGGTCCTCCGGAATGCCGGCGTCGGCGCTGTGGCCCGGGATCGTGATCAATGGCTTCTCGGACGGCGCGTTCACGAAGTCGAGCATGAGGTGGATCCGCGCCTCGGTGGAGAGCACCGCTAGCGAGTGGATCACTGAGGCGTCGAGGAACCAGATCTCGCCCCGGCGCATCCGGTACACGGTGTTGCCCTCGCTGAAGAAGCAGTTCTCGTTGGTGGCGAGGGGGATGTGCGCCCGGTGGGCGTTGCGGGTGTCGTCCGGGATGTCGCTGAGCTCGAGCAGGTCCCGGTGCGGCATGGCCACGCTGTTCTGTACCTTCGCCAGCCGCACGAAGTTCAGCCGGTCCAGATCGACAACCGTGCTGATCAGCTCGCGGAGATAGGGAAGCTGGTTGCCGTACTCCGTGAACGCGCCGGGCTGGCGGTGATCGTATTTGGTGACCACCCCGTCGCCATCGGCTCCGCCCGGGGTCCAGAGCATGCAGCTCCTATAGGCGCCGCGGGAAACGTAGTCGCTGTGCGCTTCGGACCACGGAAGTGAATCGCTGTGCTCGAGGTCTTTGGCGAGGCGGACGTCATCGAGTGGGGTGTCCGCTACATAGTGGGTTCGCATCGGATCACGCAATCCCTCTCAGCCGAATTCGGGGCTCTTCCGATACGCTAGGCGACTCCCACTTTGGTACGCAGGTCACGTGTTCCGGTGACGATCCAGATCCTCGGCCACTTTCTCCAAGATCTCCACCTTTCCCGAATAGGGTTCGCTGCGCCGAGGCCAATGCACGACGATATCCGTAATGCCGGCTCCGGCGAATCGGCCCGCTGCATCGAAGAACGCCGCCGGCGACTCGAGAACACCGCCCACGGACGGGCCGCAGACCAGCAACCGGGCCACCGTGGCCGGGTCACGGCCGACCTCCACGCAGGCCTTCTCGAGCGCCTCCACCTGCCGGCGGACGACGGGGAGCGCCTGTTCGTACGGCGCGCTCTCGACCCGGTTGGGCTCGCCCGTCGTCACCCAGTACGAGCCGTACTGGGCCGCCAAGCGCATGCCGCGGGCCCCGCCGGCGGCGACGGCGAACGGGACGCGGGGCCGCTGCTGGCACAGCGGGTACGAATGAACCTCGTCGGCGACGTAGTAGCGGCCGTCGAAGGTGGTGACCGGCTGCCGCAGGAGCGAGTCGGTGAGCCGCACGTATTCCGCGAACCGCTCGGTCCGCTCCCGCCGGCTCCACGCGGTCCGGCGGGTCATGGTGGCGTCGAAGCCCTCGGCACCGGCGCCGAGACCGAGGATGAAGCGGCCGCCGGAGATGTCCTCGATGGCGGCGACTTCCTTGGCCAGGTACACCGGATGTCGCAGGTTGGGCGAGGCGACCAGGACGCCCAGCCCGATCCGTTCGGTCTCCACGGCCGCCGCGGTCAGCGTCGGGACGAGGGTGAACCAGTCCTTCGCGCGGAACGCCCGCCAGTTCAGGTGGTCATAGGTCCACGCGTGATCGAATCCCATTTGCTCGGCCCGGCGCCACTTCACGCGCGCCGTCTGCCAACGGTCCTCCGGGACGATCTGGATGCCGAATCTCATGTGTTTTCCTTCATCCGGCCAACCTGGATCGATGTTGAAGTTTTACCGGAAAGGTTCTCCGGATCGAGGTGCCGTTTGAGCGAGCTTCTCCGCGTCACCGGTCGTCAGCGTGTCCAGAACCGTCCTCCAGTTCTCGTCCAGCGGTTCCAGCGGTTCCAGCGGTGACGGAAACCTTCGTCTCGGGTGGGCACCCTCCGTCGCGGATCGTCGCGGCCACGTCGCGCAATGTCCCGTCAAGGAGTTTCGTCAGGTCGGGCGCGGTTCGCAGGATCGCCTGGCACTCGTCGCGTAGCCGGAACGTGAGGATCGAGTGGCCGCCGAGCTCGACGAACGTGTCCAGGACGCTGATCGGCGACCGCCCCAGGACCCGCCGGTAGATCTCGACGAGGGTGGCTTCCAGCTCGTCGGCGGGGGGCACGACCGTACGCTCGGGCTCGGTCGACGCCTGCCAGATCCTGATCAGCTCGTTGTGGTCCAGCTTTCCGTTCACCGTCGCCGGAAGACGGTCCACGGGCACGACCTGCGCGGGCCGCATCTGGCGGGGCAGTCCGGCCGCGAGTTCGAGGAGCGCCGCGGGGTCCAGGTCGGCGGTGGTGCGCCCGCCGGCGGGGACGACGAAGGCGAGCAGGCGGGGCGGCGACCCGTGGGCGATCACCGCGCAGTCGCCGACCGCGGGGTGAGCGGCCAGCACCGCCTCGACCTCACCGGGTTCGATCCGCAGGCCACGGATCTTGACCTGCCGGTCGATCCGGCCGAGGTGCTCCAGCGCGCCGTCCTCGCGAAGCCGACAGAGGTCACCGGTGCGGTACATCCGCGACCCCGGCGGCCCGTGGGGATCCGCGACGAACCGCTCCGCGGTCCTGCCCGGCTGCCGCCAGTAGCCGTCCGCCAGGCCGACAACACCGCTGATGTACACCTCCCCGGGCGTGCCGACCGGGACAAGATCGAGATTGGTGTCCAGGACGGTTGCCCGGAAGTTGTCCGCGGGACGGCCGACCGGAACGACGACGCCGTCCCAGCCGGGCTCGATGACGTTGTCGGTGACCGAACCGGCCTCGGTGGGACCGAAGGCGTTGACGAGGGTGCTGCCGGGCAGCGCGGCGTGGAAGGCCGCCGGGATCCGCGGGCTCATCGACTCGCCGCCGCACACCACCCACCGCAGCGCCTGGGCCCCGACCCGAGACATCTCGTCCAGGAAAGCCGGCACCAGCGTCGTCACCAGGAAGATCATCGACACGTCGTGGTCCCGGATGAGTCCGGCGAGGTGCCGCGGATCGCGCTCGCCGCCGGGCCGGCAGATCACCAACCGCGCCCCATGGTAGAGCGGCCAGAAGATCTCCCAGATGTGGACGTCGAACCCGGCGTAGGTCTTGTACAGGGCCGTATCGCCGAGATGGAACGGGTACTGGCGCTGCATCCAGAAGACGTTGGCCAGGGTGCCGGCCGTGCGGGAGGCCACGCCCTTGGGGCGGCCGGTCGTCCCTGACGTGTAGAGGATGTGGACCGGCTCGGAGACCACGCCACCCGGGCCGCCGTCGAGATCCGGATTCGTCGCGGGCCGGCCGGACCATGTGCGCTCCGCGTGGACGTCGTGGATCTCCCACGCGCCGCCGGGCAGGCGAGCGCGGCAGGCCGGATCGGTCAGCACGTGGCTTGGCGCCGAGTCCGCCAGCATCAGGGCGATGCGCTGGTCCGGCAGGTCGGCGTCCAGGGGAACGTAAGTGGCGCCGGTCTTGGCCGCGGCGTAGAACGCGACAACCTGGTGGATGCCGCGCTGGAGGAAGACGCCTATCCGAGCACCCGGGCGGGCACCGCGCTCGCGCAGGTGGTGGGCCAGCCGGTTCGCGCGCTCGTTCAGCTCCCGGTAGCTGACCGTGTCCCCGTTCTCGTCCTGCAACGCGACCGAATCCGGGGTTCGCTCCGCCTGCGCCTGGAACGGTTCGGCCATCGTGCGGTATCGGATATCCGGGTTGCGCTGTGGGTTGAGGCCGTGCAGGATCCGCTCGCGTTCCTCGGCGCCGACCAGCGGATGGTCGAGCATCGGCCGATCGGGTTCGTTCGCCATGTTGGTCAGCAGTTGCAGGAAGGAGCGCGCCCAGGCCTGCGCGGTGGGGAGGTCGGACGAGCCCGTCATGGTCTCGACGTACAGCTGCCGGCCGGCCCGGACGAACAGGATCGTCACGGCGACCGGTTCGTCGTCGCCACCCGGTCCGGGCACGATGGTGCACCGCGGCCGGCGGGCCTGCCGGAGCGCCTCGCGGAAGTTCAGGGACAGGTCCGGGGCGCCGGTCGCCCCAACGATCGCCTCGACCGGCCCCCGGGTGACCCGGATGCGGCAATGGGTACCCGGGCGTGGCAGCCGCTCGGCCAGTACACCGGCGCAGAGGGACAGCGGGTCGAAGTCGTCCACGCCGGCCGCCCGAGCGAGGGAGTGCAGGGTTTCCAGCACGCCGTCCGGTAGGGCGATCGGTCCGATGCAATCCGTTGTGGACAGATACCCGCTCACTGCGCGCTTCCTTCGAAGAGTCCGCAGGCGTAGAACCCCGGCGCCAGGGACTGCGCCATATACGTCTGTCCGGGCTGAATGCCGAACCGCTCGTGGTAATCGGCCAGGTTGATCATCCAATCGGCGTTTCCACAGTGTCCGTAGGCGGCGAGCGTGTCGGCGAAGTGCAGGGTGTCCGGGCGCAGACCGACGGATGTCGCGTTGAATAGCGTCAGCGGCTTGTGCAGGTTGGCCGCGAACACCTTGGATATCTGTGCCTGCTGCCGGCCACCGGCCCGGAGCACCGCGGACAGCGTCCGTTCGGCGACATCCTTGCGCGAGACGAACGTGTCGCGGCCGCGCAATCCCTCCGGGTCGATCTTTATCGCGGACGAGACCAGCCGCACGAGTCCCGGCCGGCGGGCCAGCAGGCAGCTCGCGGCCGCGTCACCGAATATCGCGTAGGAGAGCACCCGGTCGCGGTCGTGCGGCACGAAGTCCACGGCGACGACCACCACGTGGGTCGCCTCCGGATCGGCCAACAGCCGCTGACCGTGCCGAAGCGCGGTCAGCGAGCTGCAGCACCGCTGATAGGACATGACATGAGGGACGCAGTCGTCCATTCCCAAGGCGAGTAGCACTCGGCCCGCGAAGTCGGACGGCAACAGAGCCAAGGTCGGGTCGCTGGTCGCGAACACAAGGTGGTCGATGTCCGCGGCGGCGACGCCGGCGTCCCCGAGGGTTCGGCGCACGGCGTCCACGACATAGTCTTCGACCGGCCCGGACATTTTCCGGTACGTCGTACATCCCATCTCACGGAAGTCGGTGCCGAACGACACGGTCTCCCAGAGGGCGCCGAAATCAGGGATGTTCTCCGGCTTGCATTCCACATTGCCGAAGGCGCACGCGAACGAGCCGATGCCGATGTCTTCGTGATCCGAGATCATGGTTCCCTTCGATCGGCCGAGGGTCGGGAATCGCCGGGCCCGGCGAGGTGGCGACGTCAGGACCGAGCCGGTTCGACGCCGATCGCATCGATCTCGCGGAGTACGGAGACAATGCCGTCGATGTCGTTGAGCAGGGGGACCCATTCCGGGCGGACTGTGATGGTGCCGTCCGTGTACTTCTTGATGTAGTTCATCAGCACGATGATCATGTTGAGCGAGCTGATGCCCAGTTCCTGCCGCGACCGCGCCCGGACGACCTGCTCGTAGGTGAGACCGTCGCCGAAAGGTTGAGTCGCGAGGATCTCGGCGAACCTCTGCCGGTAGTCGTCAGTGGCCATCGGACTCGACCTTCGGGAAGGGGAAGCCGTTGAGGTTCTCCCGGTACATCCGGTTGTGCCCGTACTTGTCCTCGCCGGACACCATGACGCATCCGTGGTAGTCGAGGTCGATCGCGTCGCCGAACCCGCTGAGACGGTTGATGTGCTCGTAGACCCGCACGGACGGCGATACGTAACGCGACGCCAACCCCACGCGCCTGGTGGCACTCGTGTTGGGGTGCGAGCCGTGGACGCACTTGGCCAGGAAGATGACGAACTGGCCGGGCTTCAACTCCATGTCGACGATCTCGTGACTGTTCGGATCCCAGTCCTTGTCAAGCTTGAGCTCCGCGTAGTCGTAGCCGAAGAAGTCGTGGGCCTTGTTCTCGACGTTGTACGTCATCGGCTTCGTCTCGTCGTAGTACCACTGTTTGTGGCTGCCGGGCAGGAAGCGTAGGCAGCCGTGCTCCTTGTCCGCCTCGGAGAAGGCCGTCCAGACGGTTAGCTCCTGCGTGGCGGCCGTGGACTCCTCGGTGTAGCGCAGCGAGGGATACGAGCCGGTTTCCGACTCGTTGTACACAGTGAATGCCTCGACCTGGTGCCAGCCCGTTCCCGAGTCGCCGGGCTCCTTCTCGAAGATGTGCGTCTTCCAGCACATGATGTCGTCATCCATGAGGCTGCGAAGCTTGTGGACGATCGTCGGGTGGGCGATATGCCGGGACAGCGCTTCACAGTCGAGATGGCGGTCGTAGTTGATGATGGTCGAGTCGTGCGGCTTGTTCTCGGACGTGACCATATCGATCATGGCCTGGCTCCAGATCAGCGGAGCCTCTTCCTCGGAGTAGAGGTCGAAGGGGCCGATGAATCCGTTCTCCGTGAAGAACTGGACTTGTTCGGCCGTCAGACCCTGGGTCACCTTTTGGACAACGCTTTCAGCCACCGTGATTCCCTCCTCGTAATGACCGTGATCGCTGGTCGGACGTGTCTGACGTCAGCCGCCACGTTGAGCACACCGTAGGGTTCCGCCGGCTGGGGCGTCTTGTCACCGGAACCAGGGTCGGGCCGCCGCCCCCGGGATGGATGCCGTGCGCGTCACCGGGCGGCGTCATGCAATCTCCCTGATGAGCGACACGGTCTCCGATTGTTTGGGCAACCGGGTGTTTCGGCTCTCGGCGGCAGGTCGGCCGAGCAGCGCAGCCCGGGTGAGTTCCGCCTTGTTGCCACCGCCGAGCTTGACCCGGATGCGCTTGACATAGGTGTCGACCGTATGCGAGCTGATGCCCAACCGGGTGGCGATCT
This sequence comes from Actinomadura sp. 6N118, assembly GCF_044326415.1. NCBI lineage: Bacteria > Bacillati > Actinomycetota > Actinomycetes > Streptosporangiales > Thermomonosporaceae > Actinomadura > Actinomadura sp. 6N118. The sequence continues at coordinate 83,767 of NZ_JBIRAZ010000029.1, forward strand.
GACCGTGGGTCAGGCCACGGGAGATGTGCCGCAGCACCTGCTCCTCGCGCTTGGACAGGTGGTAGCCCGATGTGTCGGCGTGCAGCGCGGTGGGCTCGCCACCGGACTCGGCCGGCCAGACGCGGCTTCCGGACGTCACCGCCCGGATCGCGCCGATGATGACCTCGCAGGACTCCAGTTTGCTCACGACCCCCAACGCTCCGGCCCGCATGTACATCTCGGCCTCGATGCAGTCCGAGTTGCTGAGGACCAGGACCGGCGCGCTCTTGGCCACCTCGGTGATATGCTTCAGGTCGTCGGGTATCCGAAGCGCGTCAACGTCGATCAAAGCTGCATTCGCGAGGCAGGACGCGTCCACTGCGGGCGAGGTTCGCATGGCGACGACCTTGATGCCGGCCTTAGTCAGCGTGTGGACCAGGCCGATGAGGAAGATGGGTGAATTGACGAGAATGTCGGTTCGGACCATTTTTCGCCCCCGTCTTGGATTCTGTTCCTAACCGGCGACTGGATCTCTGCGCCGGTCGCTGCCGTCGCAACCGCCGCCAGCCGTCGTCTTGGTCGGTCAGCAACTTAACTCCTTCTTACGTCGTCCATGGCGGCCGAACACAGCCACCCCCGCACCGACGAATGCAGGGAGTTGATCAAAGATACGGGCCGACGCTAGCATTGGGAATCAGTCGAACGCTTGTCGCTGCTTTCGGGGACCAGTCAAAGCGAAAGCGCATGGTGCCACGGCGTTGGCGGCGGCCTGAACGAACGGTAGGCTCCCGGCCAGGCGTGATCGCACCTTGACACATCCCGGGGGCGAAACTCATGAGCAGCCTTGAGTTCGAAACTCGACAGAACGCCACCCCCGTCGCCGTGGCCGAACGGGAGGCGCTGCTGGCGAACCTGGGCTTCGGGCGGACCTTCACCGACCACATGGTGTCGATCAGCTATTCCGACGGCAAGGGCTGGTACAACGCCCGACTCGAGCCCTATGCCCCGCTGCGGATGGACCCGGCCACCGCGGTGCTGCACTACGCCCAGTCAGTCTTCGAGGGGCTGAAGGCCTACCGCGCGCCCGACGGCGGGGTCGTGATGTTCCGGCCCGACGCCAACGCCGCGCGGTTCGTCAGGTCCGCCGAGCGCATGGCGATGCCGCCGCTGCCGCCGGAGCTGTTCCTTCATTCCCTGCGAGTTCTCATCGAGCAGGACCGGGATTGGGTTCCGGGCAGCGGGGAGTCCAGCCTCTACCTGCGGCCGATCCAGTACGCCTCCGAGGTGTACCTGGGGGTGCGGCCGGCGTTGGAGTACCAGTTCCTGGTGCTGGCCTCGCCGGTCGGGGCGATCTTCGCCGGTGAGGCCAAGCCGTGCTCGATCTGGCTGGAGCGGGAGTACAACCGGTCGGGCCCCGGCGGCACTGGTGCAGCCAAATGCGGGGGCAACTACGCCTCCAGTCTGCTGGCCCAGGCCGAGGCCATGCGGCACGGCTGCGAGCAGGTGGTCTTCCTCGACGCCACGGAGCACCGGCACTTCGAGGAGCTCGGCGGCATGAATGTCTTCTTCGTGCTCGGGGACACGCTGGTCACCCCGCCTCTGACCGACACGATCCTGCCGGGTATCACCCGGGACTCGGTCATCACCCTGGCCCGGCACCGCGGGCTCACCGTCGAGGAGCGGTCGTACTCGATCGACGAGTTCCGGTCCGACGCCGCGAGCGGTGCGCTGACGGAGATGTTCGCCTGCGGTACGGCGGCGGTGATCACGCCGATCGCCCGGCTGCTGTCCGCTGATGGCGAGATCGTCGTGGGTGACGGTGGGTCGGGGCGGGTGACGACGTCGCTGCGCTCCGCCCTGCTGGATATCCAGTACGGCCGTGCCGAGGACGAGTTCGGCTGGGTCCAACGCATCGTCTGACCCCACGCCGCCGGCGACGGTCAGGTGGGGAGTTTCCGGGCGGCGGGGATACCGTGGCCGGGGGTGGTACGCAGCAGCCAGGTGGGGTTGCCGACGCCGACGCCGACGCCGACGATGGCGCCGGCTCCGTCGCGCACCACTGGCCGGAAGTACTTTCCCTCACTCGGCCAGAGGTCGAGGTTCCATTTCCCGCCGGTCATGTTGCTGACCTTGATGGAGCGCACGGAGGTGGCCGGCTTGGTGTCGCTGGCGTAGTCAACGGCGCCGATGACCAGCTCGACCAGTCCGGCGGCGGGCAGGCCGGAGCCGACGACCATGACCGGGACGGTCTGCGCGGATGTCAGCAGCACGCCGCCCATCGCGCTGACGCCGTTGACCGTGACGTCCAGTGTTCCCTGGAAGCCCTTGGGGTTGACGAACCACGCCCGTCCGGCGCGCAGGGCGGTCAGCAGGGAGGCCAGCGGCTGCCCGCAGCCGGTCTCGACGATGTCGCAGCCCAGTCCCTTCTCGGTGACCAGCAGCTTGGCCAGGGCCTCCGGGGTGTTGACGTCCCCCTCCAGCGGGTGGTTGTAGCACACCTGCCGTACGAGGGAGATCTCCAGCGAGGACTTCTGCCGTATGCCGGGAAAGCGGAGGCGTTGGCGTCCATGATCTCCTGGCGGAGGGCCAGAGCGTCCTGGCCGGCCCGCCGGGCGCGGTGGATGCGCAGGCGGTCCACGACCACCGTGGCCCGGGCCCCGTTCCGGCTGCGGGCGCCGATACGGAGGTTGTACAGCGCGTTGTCGCGAGCGTTGAGGTCCGGCCAGAGCGCGGCGATGTCGTCCACGGGCTTGAGGGTGAGCCGCTTCCACGCGCCGGTGGCCAGCGGTAGCTTGACGGTCCCGACCAGGCCATTGGCCGAGCGCGACGGCTGGCTCACGCCGCCCACGCGGTAGAGCAGCGTGTACTGGCCGGCCGCGCGCCCGTGGCCGGGTGGTGCGAGAGGTGATCTCGACGGCGAGCTCGGCGTCCACGCTGACCTCCTGTGCGAGAACGTCCAGGTCGAGCGAGGTGTTGCCGAGATTGGTACCGCAGGCCGAGCCGAGACGCCAGCCGCGCGGCAAGCGGCAGGTCACGATCGGAGAACGCCAAGGTGCCGGCCGGGGTGCCGGGCCGCGAGCGCGGCGGTGCCGACCGCCTCGTCGGTGACGTCAATGAGCTCGCCAACCGCTGCCAGCAGCTCGGCCAGGCCGTCCGGCAGGTCTCCGCCGGGTGCGGCAAACAGCAGTTCGTAGTCCCCGGCATCGGCGGCAAGCTCGATCGGCGTGGCGCCCCCGGCCGTGTAGACCACGACCACTGGGCTGGTCATGTGCGGGCGAGCGGGGGACCGGTGTGGTCCCGCCGCGGGGGCAGCGATCGGTAGATCTGCTCCAGGCCACCCAGGGCGCCGCCGAGCCGGGGCAGGGCCGCGTACACCGGGTCGCGGCGCAGGATCGCGTCGACCTCGCGCAGCCGCCACATCGGCGTCCGGGGGAACAGGTGGTGGACCAGGTGGAAGCCCTCGCCGTCCTTCTCACCCAGCAGGAACCGGGTGCCCAGTCCGTAGACCCGGTTCCAGGACATGTAGATGTCGATCCGGGGGGACGTCTCGATGAGCGGAAAGTGCTCCATCAGCTCCGCCAACGCGCCGATCCACACCTGCGTGGTGACGAGCGGCACGAACCAGAGCAGCAGCAACCAGGGCCACCAGCCGCCCAGGACGGCCCAGGCGAGCACCGCCGCCAGCAGGGTCACCCGGAGCACCCGCTCGGCCGGGCGCTCGCCGGCTGTCATGATGCGGTGCCGCAGCAGGTAGAGCACGTACGAGGCGGTCGCCCGAGGCGTTATGACGCGCCACAGGTACCGGCGCAGCGCCCGGCGGCTCAGGTCGTCCCCGCACAGCCCGTTGTCCCGGTACTGACGGTAGTCCGGGTCCCGCTCCGGGTCACCCAGTCGGCCGTGGTGCTCGCCGAGATGTGAGGCCCGGTAGCCGGTGTAGCTCTGCAGCACGGGGTATCCGCCGAGGACCGCCCCGATCACGCTGCCGACCCGATGGTTGGCCATGAACGCCCGGTGCGTGGCCATGTGCAGCATGCCGGCGATGCCCCGCTGCCGGCCGCCGATGAAGAATATCGCCACGATGTACACCGGCACCCCCAGCCACCAGGGGGTGTGCCGCCACGCCAGCACCGACGCTGCGCACCAGACGGCGATCCAGGTCCAATGCTCGACGGCCTCCAGCGGGCCGTGCCAGCTGTCCGGTCGGGACACCGCCCGGACCGCGGCGAGGATGTCCGGCGCGAAGCGGTACCGCTCGGCGAGATCCGAATCGGCCACGGTCCTTCCTCCTTCGCTCATAGGTGTCCAACTGAGGCGTTTCCCCAGTTAGACATCCGGGTCAGGATGTCGGCAACCAGCTCGGCCTCCCGGGGCTGGAGGTAGAAGTGATCGCCGTCGAAGCGCCGCCAGGCGGCCGGGCCGGAGGTCAGCTCGCCCCAGGAGGCCAGCTGGGCCGGCACGTCGGCGGGACCGTCGCTGCCCGCGTAGGCGACGATCGGGCAACGCAGCCGCGCCGGATCGCGGCGGCGGTAGGACAGCACCGCCCGGACGTCGGCCAGCAGCGCCGGCAGCACGAGCTCGCGCAGCTCCGGGTGCTCGAACACCATCGGATCGGTCCAGCCGGACGCCCGGGCCTCCGCCTCGATGATCGCGTTGTCGAGCACCTCCCGGGGTGGCAGGAACCGGTGCGGGGCGAGCGTGCCGGAGACGAACAGGCCCGCCGGACCCGGCCCGGCGCCGGCCTCCAGTCGGGCCGCGACCTCGTAGGCGACCAGACCGCCCATGCTGTGCCCGAACAGGTACAGCGGCCGGTCGGCGTAGGCGGCCAGCGCCGCAACGAGCGCGTCGGCGATCTCCTGGACGGACCGCGCGCAGGGCTCGGCCAGCCGGTCCTGCCGGCCGGGGTACTGCACGGCGATCAGCTCGATCCGGGCCGGCAGCCGGGCGGCCCAGGAAGCGTACGCGCTGGCGGTGCCGCCGGCGTGCGGCAGACAGACCAGACGGGTCGCCGGGCCGTGGCAGGGACGCGGCCGGCGCAGCCACCGCGCCGATGCCTCGAAGGTGCTCTCTGTCGAGGGTGCGGTCATAAGGGGTCCCGTCGGTCGGTGGTCGGAGGCCAGAATCGACATGTGTTTCGCTGCGAGGGATGCGTGTGGGACGGTCTTGCGATGGATAGTGCCCCGGGCGACGCGCCGGCCGCGATCGGTGGCCGCCTCGACCCGGCGACCGTCCTTGCCGGCTACCGGCACGGCGCCTTCCCGATGCCGGCGGTATCCGCGGCCGAGGCCGAGGTGAACCACTTCCTGTACGAGGATTCGGTGGCGGCCGGGACGACCGCGGTGCTCGACTCGCCGCTCCCCGATCCGTTCGCGTTGACCTGGTGGTCACCGGACCCGCGCCCGGTCATCCCGTACGGGCGGCTCACCAAGCCACGCAGCCTGATGAAGCTGTTGCGCAACCGGCTGCGCTGGACCACCACCGCGAACCAGCGCTTCGACCGGGTGCTCGACGAGTGCCGCGCGAACCGCACCCCCGAGTGGCTCACCGACGAGCTGTGTGAGTGCATGGGGGAGCTGCACAAGCAGGGTTGGGCCCACAGCGTCGAGGTCTGGGACGGCGACGAGCTGGTAGGGGGCGCCGTCGGTATCGGCGTCGGCACGGTATTCACCCTGGACACCTGCTTCCACCGGCAGACCAACGCCTCGAAGGTGGCGCTGCTCGACATGGAGTGCCGGCTGGCCGGCACCGGCGTGATGCTGCTGGACGTCGAGTGGGACAGCGAGCAGAGCCGGCGGCTCAATGCCGGGCCAGTGCCGCGCCGGGAGTTCCTCGCCGCCCTGTCTCGCGGCGGTGATCCGGTCCCGCTGGCCGGCGGCGTGGAGGAGGTACGCCGCCTGGGCTTCCTGCGCACGCCCGCCGAGTGAGTCGTTGACCCCAAAATAGGTGAATCCCGTATGTCCGGCCGCAGGGTCAGGATGAATGAAGGCCGTGTCTTCGCTCGACGGCCGTGGCCGTGGCCGTGACAAAGAACGGGAGCTCTCCAGTGTCGGTCGACACCTCTCGATCCCCAGTCGAACCCCGATCGTCCACCGATGGCCAGCGGTCCGCCGAGCCGGTCCCGGCCCGGGACAACGCCGTCGTACGGCTGCTGATCTCCGCGGTCCGCGACGCCGACTCGCCGCGCTCCGCGGGCGTGGACATGGCTCACGCGAGATCGCTGGCGCAGACGGAAGCGAACCTGCCACCGATCGTGGTGCACCGCAGGACGATGCGGGTGATCGACGGGGCGCACCGGCTCACCGCCGCCCGGCTGCGCGGCGAGCGGGAGATCTCCGCGAAGCTGTTCGACGGCGACGACAACGAGGCGTTCCTGCTCGCCGTCCGGCTCAACGTGTCACACGGCATGCCCCTCTCGACGGCCGATCGGCGTGCAGCGGCCGTCCGGATCATCCGCGCCCAGCCGCGGATGTCGGACCGGGCCATCGCCCTCACCGCCGGTCTGGCGGCGAAGACCATCGGATCGCTGCGCCGCGAGATCGACGGCCCGCCGGTACAGGCGCGGATCGGCCGGGACGGCCGGGTCCGGCCGATCAACGGCGCGGCCGGGCGCAGGGTCGCGGCCGAGCTGATCGCCAGCCACCCGGACGCGACCCTGCGCCAGATCGCGAAGGAGGCCGGCATCTCCGTGGAGACCGCGCGGAGCGTCCGAGCGCGCCTGCGGGCCGGCGAGGACCCGGTACTGGACCGGCGGACCCGGCCGGACCGCGCCGACCGGGCGGAGGACCGGCAGATGACCGTGAAGCTTCCGGAGGCGGACCCCTCCGACGCGCTGCGGTCGCTGCTCAAGACCATGCAGCGCGATCCGTCGCTGCGCTACACCGAGTCCGGCCGGATGCTGCTGTGCTGGCTCGGTCCGCGGGTGCTGCTGACCGACGAGATTCCGCTCCCGCTGCGCCACATCCCGCCGCACTCCCGGATCAACCTCGGCGCGCTGGCGAGAGCCTGTGCGGCGGCCTGGATCCAGCTCGCCATGGGGCTCGAGGACGACCAGGCGAGCGGTCAGCACGGCTGATCACGTCCATCGCCAGTGCCCGGTGTCCGGTGGGACCCAGCCGGTCAGCGGGACCGCGTGCCGCTCGAGACGGCCAGCCGGATCCTCAGCCAGAGCCGCCGCAGATATGGCAGCGGCGTGCCGGCGCTCGCGTATGCCCCGAGAGGCAACCCGATCCTGTCCGGATGCACGCAGACCGGGATGCCCAACTCCGGAATGGTGCGAGACCCCGTCTTCGGGTCGAAGCGGGTCGACGACTTCGGCCGGTTCTCGACGTCGAACGAGTCCACGCGGAACCGCCGAACCGGGCAAGCCCGGCATGGCCGGCGCGAGCCGCTCATCGCTCTTCGGCGTCGCTCAGGCGGCTGGCGAGGGCGGCCACCGTCGGCGCCTCGAAGAGGGCGCGCAGGGCGACCGTGCGCCCGACAACCTCGCTGAGCCGGGTGACGACGGTGACCGCCAGCAGCGAATGCCCGCCCAGTTCGAAGAAGTTGTCGCGCCGGCCGACCCGGGGCACGGCTAGCACCTCGGCCCAGATCGCGGCGATGTGCTCCTCCATCGGCGTGCTCGGCGACTCGTACTGGGCCGCCCCGGCCCACTCCGGCCCGTCGTACAGCTGCGGCAGCGACCGCCGGCTCAGCTTCCCGCTGGGCGTACGCGGCAGCTCGGTCACCGGCTGGTAGGCAGCCGGCACCATGTAGTCGGGCAGGCGGTCGGCGAGGAAGGCGCGGAGCTCGTCGGCGGTCGGCGGGGCGTCCGAGTCCGGCACGACATAGGCGACCAGGCGTACGTCGCCGGCGCCGTGGCGGTGGGCGGAGACGGCGCACTCCCGCACGCCCGGGCAGCCGGTGAGGACCGCCTCGATCTCGGCGACCTCCACCCGGAACCCGCGGATCTTTACCTGGTCGTCGAAGCGGCCGATGAACTCCAGTTGGCCGACGGCGTTCCAGCGGACTCGGTCGCCGGTGCGGTACATCCGGGCCCCAGTGCCGAACGGGTCGGGCAGGAACCGCTCCGCCGTCATCTCCGGGCGACCGAGGTAGCCGCGGGCCAGCGCGAGGCCGCCGACGAACAGCTCGCCGGCCACGCCGGGCGGCACCGGCCGCAGCTCGGCGTCGAGCACGTACGCTCGCACGTTGTCGAAGGGCCGGCCGATGGGTGGCAGCTCCGCCCACGTCGTCGGATCGGGGTCGAGCTGGTGGGAGGTGGCCAGGTGCACCTCGATTGGTCCGTACTGGTTGTACAGGGTGCAGGCGGGCATCTGTTCGAAGAAGGCTCGAATCGCCGGGGTGGCCTGGAGCTGCTCGCCCGCCGTGAGCACCGCACGCAGCGACCGCGGGATCCGGCCCAGGCGCACGGCCAGCTCGGCCAGCCCGCGCAGGGCCACGAACGGCATGAATATCCGCTCGATCCGCTGCTCGGAGATCACGTCGAGCAGCCGTTCGAAGTCGTGCCGGACCTCCTCGCTGACCAGGACGAGCGTGTCGCCGACCGACAGCGTGGTCACCATCTCCTGGTAGAAGATGTCGAAGCTGAGCGCGGCCCACTGTAGCGTGCGTCCGCGTCCGCCGGGGCCCTGGCGCCGCTGCCACTGCGCCTGGTTGTGCAGGGCCCGGTGTGACATGGCCACGCCCTTGGGCCGGCCGGTGGACCCCGAGGTGTAGAGCACCCAGGCGATGTTGGCCGGGTCGGCCAGGTTGGGCGGTCCGGTCGCGTGGCATGGTGTTCCGAACACGTCGAGCGCCAGCACCGGCTCCGGCTCGGCGGCCCTGTCCGCTCCGTCCCGATCGCGGATCAGCAGTCGCAGGGCCGCGTCCTCGGCGATCAGCTGCTGGCGGGCCATCGGGTAGGTCGGGTCGATCGGCACACAGGCTCCGCCGGCCTTGAGCACCGCCAGGTTGGCGACCACCATGTCCAACGATCGGTGCAGCGCGATGCCGACCCGTTCGTCGGGGCCGACGCCCAGCTCGCGCAGGTGCCGGGCCAGGGCGTTCGCTCGCTGGTCCAACTCGCGGTAGGTCAGCGCCCGGCCCTCGAACACCACCGCGGTGGCGTCCGGCGCGGCGGCGACCTGCCGCTCGATCACCTGGTGCAGGCAGCTGCCGTCGTCGAACCGGTTGGCGGTGTCGGTCCAGACCTCGAGGACCTCGTGCCGCTGCGCGGCGGACATCAGAGGCAGGTCGTCGATCGACACGTCGGGTGCGGCGACGACCGCGGTGAGGAGGTTGATCAGGTAGCCGGCCAGGCGCTGCACGGTGGAGCGATCGAACAGCGCGGTCCGGTACGCCATGCCGACGTACATGTCCCCCGCCTCGGTCTCCGAGACCGAGAGCGTGAGGTCGAACATCGCCTTCGGCTCGCCCGGCTCGATCTGCGTGACGGTCAGCCCGTCGAGGAGGTCGAACGGCTCTGCCGCCAGGTAGGTGAACAGCACCTGGAAAAGCGGATGTACCGCCAGGTCCCGCTGCGGCCGGAGCTCGGCCACCAGCCGGTCGAACGGCACGTGCCGGTGCTCCAGGGCCTCGACCAGCCGAGGCCGAAGGTGGCCGAGCAGCCCGGCGAAGGTCGGCTGCCCGGCCAGGTCGGCCCGCAGCACCACCGGGTTGACGAAGTGGCCGATGTTGGCGGCGACGTCGGGGTGCGCCCGCCCGTCGGCGATCATCCCGATGCTGACGTCGGTCTGCCCGCTCCACCGATACAGCAGCGTGTGAAACGCCGCGAGCAGCACCATGAACAGCGTGGCGTCCTCGCGCCCGGCCAGCCGGCGCAGCCCGTCGGCCACCTCGGCGGGCACTGGCACCTCGACCATGCCACCGGCGAGGTCGGCGACCGCCGTCCGGGGCCGGTCCGTCGGCAGGTCGAAGACGTGCGGCGCGTCGGCCAGCCGCTCCTTCCAGTAGTCCAGGTGCCGCTTCGCCACGGCACCATCCCGGCCATGCTGCCACAGTGCGTAGTCGGCGTACTGCATGGTCAGCTCGGGCAGCGGGGACGGGATCCCGGTCCGGTACGCCGCGTAGAGCGTGCGCAGCTCGTGGAAGAGGTGGGCGTACGAAGACCCGTCGATCACCAGGTGATAGGAGCGGAAAACCAGCACGTGCTCGGCCGGGCCGAAGCGGATCAGCTCGGTGCAGAAGTTGCGTGCCACGGAGATGTCGAACCGGTACTCCGCGTACATCCGCTTTCGGTCGTCCAACCACCGGTCCTGCTCGGCGACGGACAGGCCGGACACGTCCAGGAAGGTGAAGCGGGGGTCGCCGGCTGGCTCCACCACCTGTACCCCGATCCCGTCGCGCGCGGGAAACGCGGTCCGCAGGATCTCGTGTCGCCGCATGATCTCCGTGATCGCCGAACGCAGGGCCGCCACGTCCAGATCACCAGCGATGCGGTGCAGGGACGTCTGGTTGTACGCCGGCCCCAGCAGGCCCATCTGATCGAGGAACCACATGCCCTGCTGGTGCTCGGACAGCGGAATGCTGTCCGGCCGAGCCGCCGGCGCCGGGTCGGCGCGTATCGCGGAGATCAGCTCGTCGCGCCGCTCACGGAGCACCGCCAACCACTCGCCGTCCAGTGCGCCGGCCGGCCGGTATCGCAGCCTGCCGTCCTGCAGCCACAGCTGGATGCCGGCCAAGCGCAGTTCCTCCAGGAGATCGGAAATCGCAAGCATGGGCTGTCCCTTCTCTGCGGGCGGCGCGGGGTCCGCTCAGCGCACGCTCAGCGGACGCAGGTCGGTCCAGTGCTGCTCGACGTAGTCCAGACACGCCTGCCGGCTGTCCTCGCCGTACACGATCCGCCAGCCGGCGGGTACCGCCCGGCAGCTCGGCCACAGCGATTCCTGGTGCTCGTCGTTGACGAGCACCAGGAATCGGCCCTCCGGGTCGTCGAACGGATTCATGGCATCGACTCCCTTTCCAGCAGTGGTGTGACTGGCCGGGACTCGCGCTCCCGTGTCGCCCGCTTCGGGTAGACGAAGGACAGCAGCAGGCCCGGCATCAACGTGGTGACCAACGCCATGACGACCATCAGCGAGTACAGCCGCTGGTCGAGCAGGCCGATTTGAAGGCCGACCGCCAGCACGATCAGCTCCGTGAGCCCGCGAGTGTTGATCAGCAGGGCGAGCCCGGCGCTGTGCCGGACGGACATCCGGTACAGCCGAGCGGTCCCGAAGACGCCGGCCATCTTGCCGCCGATGGCGACCAGCAGGATCAACAGCAGCAGGCCCGCCTCCCGCCAGTCCATCCCGGACAGGTTGACCGCGAAACCGGCGACCACGAAGAACAGGGGCAGCAACACCACTCGGTCGATGCGCTCGATCCACGGCAGCACGTACGCGCGCAAGGCGGCCGCGCCCGTCGGGGGCATGACCGCACCGAGCAGGAAGGCACCGAAGATCTCGTGCAGCCCCATCCACGAGGTCGCCGCGCACGACAGCACCAGGGCTGCGGCGACCGCGATCGCCAGTCCGGCATCGAGGCTCACCCTGGCCGCCCGGCTCCGTACCCGGGTCCGGGGGGTGCGCTCCGCCAGCTTGGCCAGCAGCGGTCGCACCACCCCGACGAGGATCGCCACGAAGGGCAGGACCAGCAGCACCTGCCACGGCAGCGTGCTTCCGTGAGAGAGGGCGACCAGGACCGTGAGCATCGACCAGGCGAGGACGTCACCGACCGCGGCCGTAGCGAGCGCCAACCCGCCGATGGGAGTGTCGATCAGGTCGCGGTCGGTCAGGATCCGGGCCAGGACGGGGAACGCGGTGACCGACATCGCCGTACCGACGAAGAGGCAGAAGAGAACCGCGGCCCGGCCGGACCGGTCGCCGACGATGCCGATCGCGAACAGGGTGCCGAGCACGAACGGCACGATCATCGAGCCGAGCGACAGCGCGACGGCGATTCGGCCCTGCCCGCGCAGGCCGCCGTCGGGCAGGTGCAGCCCCACGAGGAACATGAAGACGCAGATCCCGACGGTGGACAGCATCGCGAGCGTCGGGCGGATGTCGGTCGGGAACAGCTCACGGGTGATCGCGCCGTGGAACAGGGTCGGACCGAGCAGGATGCCACCGACGATCTCGCCGATCACCTCCGGCTGCCCGAACCGCCGGCACAGGAGCCCGAGTAGCCGGGCCACCACAATGATCACGAGAATCGCGCGGACGAGCGTCGCGAGCGTACCGATGTCCACGCGTCCGGCTCCCATCCGCCCTCTGTTTGAGATGGATCGTAGGCCGCGCCACCCGGGGCATCGCAGTCACGTGAACCGGCGACGGGACAGCCCGGGGCCGCCGACGGCATCCTTCCGTTGGACGGCACGCGTGGTTGGACGGCACGCGTGGTCGGGAGGCACACATGGGAGGCACACATGACCGGCACGGATGTGGTCCAGGGCGAGGGCTTCGTCTGGCGCGCTCGGGAGCTTGACGGGCACCTGCCGTCCGTCTCGTACGGGGTGACGCTGGTGGGTAAGGCCACGGTCACCAACCCGTCGGGTGCGGGCCTCGCGCGTCACATCGCGGACGTGGCTGCCTACGGCGATTACGCGTTCCTCACGGTATACCGGCATCCGACGTGTGTGCGGACAGGCGCCTACGTCATGAACATCAGCGACCCGAAAGCGCCCTTCGAGGTCGAGAGCGCGTTCATCGAGACCACGAATGGCAACTACGTCGGCGAGGGTCCGTGCGTGATCGAGATCGCCAACGAGTACTTCAGTGGTGCGCTGTTCATCCACCCCCACGAACACTACATCCTGGCCGATGCACCCGATCCGACCGAGCCGCGCCAGCGGGGTGGCATCAACATCTGGGACGTTTCCGACCCAGAGAATGCCCAGCTCCTCGCCGCCCACGCCGGCGACTACACGGATTCGCACAATGAGCCGGCGGACCAGGCCCTGGCGGCGTACTACACCTGCGCCTGGACGGACAGCTCCACCAGCCGCACCTACGTCAGTTTCGTCACCGACAAGCCCACCACCGACATCGTCATCATGGAGATCACTGATCCCCGTAACCCGGTGATGGTCAACGCCCTTGACCTGAGGATTGCACCGTTCCATGTGACCGGAGACCCTTCGAAGGGCCTCATCTCGGTGTTCGGGCACGCCGTCGACGTACGCCGGGTCGGCGACCGGTACGTCATGACCGCGACTTACTGGGACGGCGGGTACGTGCTGCTCGACGTCACCGACCCGACGCCGGGCAACGTCTCGTTGATTGCCCGGACCGAGTACGCCGAAATCGACGAGGAGCGTGCCAAGCGCGGGCAACAGATCTGGCCGGAGGGCAACGCCAACCATCACGACCTCTCGCCCGACGCCGAGTATCTGGTGGGCGCCGATGAGAACATCGAAGCCTATCGCCTTTTCGGCACGATCACATCGGGCCCGCACGCCGGCACCGAGTACATCGCGGCCTGGAGCTCGGGTTCGGCACCGGTCAATGCCGACCACCCCATCTCTGGTACGCCCACCTTTGTCGGCTCCGGCTGCCCCGGCACTGTGCCGCCCGGGCGCGGGATCGCGCTCATCGAGCGTGACGCCTCGATCCTGACCGGCGGGTCGGCCCCGGGATGCGCGTTCCAGGAGAAGCTGGATGCCATCACCGCGGCCGGCTACAGCGCTGGCATCATCTTCAACCACCAGGGGCCGGACGCTATGCAGCAGTTCCCCACGGCGGCCAGGGGAACGATCCCGCTGATGTTCGTCAACCGCCTGACGGGTCTGCGGCTTCTCGGTGTGCCTGGCGTAACCGAGGAGACCGCCGGCACCACCCCGACACCGGCCAATCCAGTGGCCTGCGCGACCGATGTCAAGTCGGAGTTCGTCGGCTGGGGCTACCTCCGGCTGTTCAAGACGGACATCCCGCGCAGCGGCACCGGCTCGGTCACCCAGATCGACACGTACGCCATCCCCGAGTCACAGGACCCGAGGTACGGCACCGGCTTCGGCGACTTCTCGGCGTCGCACGTGGCAATCGACCCCGATCGCCGGCTGGTGTACGCGACCTTCTTCGCGGGTGGCCTCCGGGTGCTGAGCTACGGCAGCGATGGCCTGCGGGAGGTCGGCGCCTTCCGCGAGCCCGGCATCGACTTCTGGGGCGTCAAAATCCACAAGATCGGTGAAAAGAACTACGTCCTGGTCTCCGACCGGAACTTCGGCCTCTACATCTTCGACTTCTGATCACGCGCTGAGTGGCATCATTCAAATCTGAGGAGCCCGGGGTGTCCAATCCGACCATGAGGTCGTCTGATCTCGTATTCGCCGCTGGTGCCAAGAGGCCGACCAAGGCTGATGTGGTGATCATCGGCAACGGCGCGCTCGGCCTGTTTCTTGCTGACGAGTTGATCGAGCGCCAGGTCGGATCAGTGGTGGTAGTGGGTCCGAGCCATCGCGACACGGGCGCCAGCCAGGCGGCCGGTGCGATGCTCGGCTGTTTCGGTGAGACCACGACCGAAACGCTGCGGACCGACGCCGCGCGGACGAGGTTCGAGCTCGGCCTATCCGCCCATGACAAATGGCCCGAGACGCTGCGGCGGCTCGATGAGTTCGCGCCATCCGACCGGCCGCTGCAGACAACGACGGAATCGCACATCATCTTGAACTCCGTCGGAGCCGAATTGGATACGGTGAACTTTGCCGCGATAATCGACGCCCTCGACCAGTACGACAAGCCGTGGAAGGAGGTCGACCCGACCGACATCCCCGGTTACAACCCCCGGACGGAGTCGCGCGCATTGCGTGCCATTCATCTGCCGACGGAGGGAGCCGTGGATGCTCGCGGGGTGCTGGCGTCGCTGGAACGCCGACTGCGGCATGGCGGAGCGATCCTTCTCGATCAGACGGTACGGAGGCTGGTCGGCAGCGACGAGGAGGTGACCGCGGTCGAGCTGGACGACGGCCATCTCATCGAAGCCGGCACTGTCGTCGTGGCCGCCGGCATCCACAGTGAGTCGCTGGTGCGAACCGTGTTCGACGTGCCCGATCTGATGCCGACCTTTCCGGGGCTCGGCTTCGCGATGATCGCCAAGCGGACGGGGGGTGAACCGTTCACCAGCGTGGTTCGGACGCCGAATCGCGGTTTCGCCTGCGGACTGCACGTGGTGCCGCAAGGCGGCGGGCTGGAGTACTACGGCGCGACCAACCGCTTGGTGCACACCATCTCCAGTGTCACCTGGATGGCCGACGTCCGCTTCTTGGCCCAGTACTCAATGCAACAGCTCGACGAGCGGGCAGCCACCCACGAGGTCACGCAATGGTGCACCGGCAACCGCCCCGTCACGCTCGACGGATTCCCGTTGGTCGGCTGGATGCCACTCTCGGGCCTGTATCTGATGACGGGCACCTACCGTGACGGCTTCCACTGTGCGCCCCTGCTGGCCGAGCACGTCGCCAATGAACTGCAAGGAAAGTCCGGAATCATCGACTCGATTTTCCAGCCGATACGCAAGCCAGTGGCGACCAGGACTGTCGAATCTTCGATCGATGAATATGTCACACACAGCCTTGCCGCCTGGTTCGAGACCGGCGCGCAGGCCGCACCACAGATGACGACCTCGCAGCTCACCGACTACTACCGGAACATGGCCGTGCAGACCTATGAGCAACTCGGCGTCGATTACGCCCTGGGCCCCGACATTCTCTGGTACGCACAGGGGAACCTGCATGGTGCACGTCGTGTCGCGCGCTATCTGCGTACCTTCAAGGGCGATGGCGACGTGGCCCAACCGACTGGAGCCACAACCGGCACCGGGGGAACGCGGTAGCAATGCCCGCATATCAACCATCTGTCGCGGACACCGTTCGCAGCCTCGTGACGCAGCGGCTCAACCTGAATGGGTACAGCCAGGATCTTCGCCCTGACGATAACCTCTGGAGCTTGGGCATGACATCCTTGACCTGCCTGGGTCTGATGTTGTCCATCGAGGACACGTTCGAGATCGAGCTGCCGGAGGAGGCGCTCAAGGAGTCGACCTTCCGCAGCATCAACACGATATCCGCGGCGGTTGAGAGTTCTCGCAAATAGGCACGAGTTTGGGGGTAGCAATGCCGACACCCGAGTCGCGCCCGAGGAACCCGATCCCACTGTTTCGCGACAGCACGGCGAGCGAATTCCCGTTGTCGGCGGGACAGGAGCGACTGTGGTGGCTGCGCCAACTGGACTCGTCGCACGACCAGTACCACATCAGCTGTGGCTGGCGGTTTCCGGCGGAGGTGAACCGCGAGGCATTGCTCGCCGCCCTCGCCGCCCTGGTGCGGCGCCACGAGATCCTGCGGACGAAGTTCCTCATGTCGCCGGACGGGGCGGTCACCCAGGAGATCGTCGACCATGTCGAGATCCCGCTCGTCTGGGCCGGCCCCGACTGGCAGGAAGCCGTCGAACAGGCTGCCGTGCGGCCCTTCGACCTGGCGCGGCCCCCGCTGTTTCGAGCGGTGGCCGCGGAGTTGGTCGACGGGCCCGGCCTGTTGGTGACGATGCACCACATCATCACCGACAGGTGGTCGATGGACGTCTTCGCCAGGGATCTGTTCGAGCTGTACGAGGCGGCCTTGACGGCCAGGACACCGCGCCTTCCGAGGCTGCCCGTCCAGTACGGCGACTACGCCAGGTGGCAGCGCGACTTCCTGACCGACGACCTGCTCCGATCCCAGCTGAACTACTGGACCGAGGTGCTGGCCGGCTACGAACCGTTGGAACTGCCCCTGGATCTGCCTCGGCCCACGGCGATCGACGCGGTCGGCGAGATGGTTGTCCTCGAGCTGCCGAGGGAGGCCACGGCGGCCATGACCGCCCTGGCCTGGCGTACGCGCGCGAGCCCGGCGATGGTGGTCAGTGCCGCGTTCGTCGCGACGCTCCGGGCCTTCTGCCGCCAGTCCGACGTCGTCATCGGCGCCATCGTGTCCGACCGGACACACCCGGACCTGCGAGATCTGATCGGGTTCTTCATCAACACCATGATCCTGCGGGTCGATCTGACCACGACGGAGCTGACCTTTCGCGAGGCGATCACCCGAACCCGGGACGCCTGGATGGCCGCGGACGCGCACCAGGACGCGCGGCTCGAGCAGATCGTGGGTGCGCTCAACGCCGGGTCGGAGGCGCACCGGAATCCGATCTTCGACGTCGTGGTGAACCACGCCGGCGACCGGGAGGACCTGGCCGAGGATCCAGACGCGCCGATGTGGTGGGAACCCGACCTGCCGGTGACCGCCAGGTTCGACCTCTCGCTCACCACCCGGATCGTTGAGGGGCGGCTGCGGGCGACCTTCGTGTACCCGACCGCGCTGTTCAACCGGGCCACGATCGCCACGCTCGCGGACCGCTACATCCGCACGCTCGAACAGGGCGTGGCGACGCCGGACGCGCCGATGCGCGACTTCGACCTGCTCACCCGGGCCGACCGCACGCTGCTGCGGCGCGGCAACGATCGGACTCCGGCGTCCGGGACCACCGTCGTCGAACGTCTGCAGACCCGGGTCGCCCGCACGCCGGACGCGCCGGCGGTCGTCGGCGACGGCGGCCCGCTGTCCTACGGGCAGCTGAACGAACGCGCGAACCGGCTGGCCCGACACCTGCTAACCCTGGGCGTCGGACCGGAGAAGGTGGTCGGCGTCTGCCTGGAACGCACCGTCGAACGATTCGTGGTGCTGCTCGCGCTGGCCAAATGTGGCGCACCGTACCTGCCGGTCGACCCCGACTTCCCAGCCGATCGGATCCGCCTCCTGATGTCGGATGCCGCCGCCGTCTTGATGATCGTCGGCTCACCGCTTCTGGCCCGCCTGCCCTCGATGGAGACGCCGGTTGTCACCATCGGTGACGGCAGCCCGGACCTGACCGGATACGCCACCGACAATCTTCCGACTCTCCCGGCTCCGGACAGTCTGGCCTACCTGATATCGACATCCGGATCGACCGGAAACCCCAAGTCGGTGGCGATCTCACATCGAGCCCTGAGCCGACTGGTGGAAGGCGCACCGCACTATCTCGAGGTAGGCCCGGGATCGGTGTTTCTCCAGACCGGTCCGCTGACATTCGATGTCGCCGTGCTCGAATGGGCACCGCTGGCCCACGGCGGCCGGGTGGTGATCGCCGATACCGGGTCCCTCCTCGACGGTCTGCGGGATGTCCTGTGCGAACACCAGGTCACCACGCTCAAGCTGGTCTCTCCGCAGCTCGACATCCTCGTCGAGCAGGATCCGCATATCCTGTCCGGGCTGCGCCAGCTCGTCGTCGGCGGCGACGTTGTCAACCCGAGGAGCTTCGCCCTGGTGGACGGACTCCTACCCGGCTGCCGGGTCGTGGCGTCGTACGGTCCGACCGAGTGCACGGTGCTGGCCACCGTGTTCGAAGGCGAGCCGTGGTCGGGCAGAGTTCCGATCGGCCGCCCCATCCCACACACGAGTGCCTACATCCTCGACGAGGACCTCCAGCCGGTCTCGGTCGGCATGCGCGGCGAGCTCTTCCTGGCTGGCGACGGATTGGCCAGGGGGTACCATTCCCGCCCCGGCCTGACCGCGGCGTCGTTTGTTCCCGATCCGTTCGGGCCGCCCGGGTCGCGCATGTACCGCACCGGAGACCTGGGCCGCTACCTGCCGAACGGAGCCATCGACTTCCTCGGCCGCACCGACCACCAGGTCAAGATCCGTGGCTTCCGGATCGAGACCAGCGAGGTCGAACACGCCCTGCTGCGCCATCCCGACATCACCGCGGCGGCGGTCGTCCGGGCCACCCTGGCGACCGGCCCCGCGCTGGTCGCCTACATCGTGGCGGCCAGGTCGGTGGACGTGGGGGCGCTGGGCGACATGCTCCGCGAAACACTGCCCGCGTACATGCGCCCGGACCACTTCGTCACGATCCCCCGATTCACCCTGACCGCGAACAACAAGCTCGACCGCGCCGCGCTGCCACCGGTCACCACCGCCACCACGCGCGCCGGAGTGGACCTGCCGCCCGCGACCGGGCTCGAAGCACGGGTCGTCGCGGCGTGGTCCGCCGTGCTCGGCAGACCGCTGTCGGCCTCCGACGACTTCTTCGACCAGGGCGGGCACTCCCTGCTGGTGCCGCGCGCGACCGCGACGGTCCGCCGCGAACTCGGCCGCGAGGTGCCGTTGCAGCTGATGCTGGAATATCGGACGCCTGCGAGCTACGCGGCCGCGATCCTGCGCGGGAGCCTGCCCGACCTCAGCGCGGCCTCGCGTGAGGACCGGCTCGTCCAGCGAACCTGGCGCGGCGAGAAGCTCGCCGGCTGCCGACGCGTGGATCTGTTCATCTCCACCGAGAACCCGCTCCGGAAGAATGCCGACCTCCCGTTGCTGATCGTCCTCGACGGCTCCGAGTTCGTGGAGATCATGCGCCTGCCGGCGATTCTGGACCGGCTCTCCCGCCAGGATCGGATCCCCACCACCGCGGCGATATTCCTGAGTCCGAGCGAGTGGTCGACCCGCCGCAGCGAGCTCCTCGACGACGGGATCGTCGACGCGCTCGCCGACGAGCTGCTCCCCTACCTGCGCACCTGGCTCGGGAACCGGCCGGTCGGCCGCGCCGTCGCGGTGGGCGCGAGTCTGGGGGCGGTCACGGCGATCCGCTCCGCGCTGCGCCGGCCGGATCGCTTCCACGGCGCCGTGGCCATCTCCGGCCCGGTGAGCGAACATCGGCTCGGCCCGGCGAGGCCCGACCGGTCGAGAGGCGGGTCGCGGTTCTTCCTGTCCGCGAGCCGGGAGGAGAAGGACATCATCCTCGACGACGGACTCAGCTTGGTGGAAGCGACCGAACGCACAGCCGACGAGCTCGCGGCCGACGGACACGTCGTACGAAGCGCGATCGGGGAAGGCGGCCATACCTACGCGGCGTGGGAGTCGATGCTCCCCGATGCGATCCGCTGGTCGCTGGGCGACCAGCCATAGTCGATAGGTGGTGCTTGCGGTGCAGGATTCTCGACGGTCGGCCCGGACCGCGGGTGCACGGACCCTGGTCGATCTCCTGGAGCGCCGGTTTCGCGACCGGCCGGCGGCCACGGCCATCCGGACCTCGGCACGCTCGTGGACCTATGCCGAGCTCGATCGGCTGTCGGCGCGACTCGCGCGGCGGCTGGTGGCCGACGACGCCGGACCGATCGTCGGTCTCATCGCGGGGCACTGCCCGGCCGCGTTGATCGGCATCGTCGCCATCCTGCGAAGCGGCGCGGCGTGTCTGCCGATGAGCCCCGACGATCCGCCGCTGCGCAATCGCGGGGTGCTCGACGACGTCGGCTGTACGCGTGTCCTTGCTACCGCGCCGGTCGACTGGCTGCCCGACGCCCAGCTCATTGACGTAACCAGCCCGCAGACGGGCCCCGACAGCCCGGCCGCCACGGGGCTCCCCTCGCCGAGGCCGCTCGACCTGGCATACGCGCTCACCACGTCGGGCTCGACCGGGCGGCCCAAGATCGTCGGCGTGCCGCACGAAGGCCTCCTGAACCTGATCATCGCCTCGTTCGAGGACATCGACCTGATCAGGACCGACGACGTGATGCTGTGGACGACCGCGCTCACCGTGGACAGCACCATGCACGACTGCCTGATGCCGCTCTGCTTCGGCGCCTGCGTCGCCATCGCCGACGGCGGCGACCTGCCCGCCAACCGCATCCTGCGCACCGTCCGCGCGCTCGGCGTGACCGCGCTGGAAGTCCCGGCCGCGGTGCTCGGGCCGTACGGGACGTCCCTGCTTCCCCGGCTGGCCGCGGCCGGCGTGCGCCTGGTCATCACCGGCGGGTCCCAACTCGACGGGCCGGACCTGGGCAGCAACGACTCGCTGGTCGTCCACAACGGCTACGGCCCGACCGAGGCCTCGGTGGCCGCGACGTGGTATCCCTGCGACGCCTCGACGCCGCAGTGGGTCCCAATCGGGCGCCCGATCCGCAACGTGCGAACCTATGTCCTCGACGAGGAGCTGAACCCCGTCCCGGCCGGCGACACCGGCCAGATGTACCTGGCCGGCGCTGGTCTTGCCAGAGGCTATCTCGGCCATCCCGGCCGCACGGCGGCCTCGTTCCTGCCGGACCCGTTCGCCGAGAGGCCCGGCGAGCGCATGTACGCCACCGGGGACAACGTTCGGCTTCAGCCGGACGGGAACTACGTGTACGCCGGCCGAATCGACGACCAGATCAAGATCAGTGGGTACCGGGTCGAGATCGGCGAGGTGGAGCACAACCTGCGCGCATGCCGAGGCGTGGTCGACGCGGCGGCACTGTTGCGCGAGGACACCCCGGGCGGCGCGGCCATCGTCGCCTATCTGGTCGGCGAACGGCGACCCGACGAGCTGCTCACGAGCCAACTGGGTAGTTGGCTACCCGCGCCGATGATTCCACGCGTCTACGTCTGGCTGGACGAGATGCCTCTCAACCGCGCGGGCAAGATCGATCGTCGAGCGCTCGCCATGATGCTCGATCCCGCACTCCCTCACCCGGACGCAACACGCAACCCTCACGTTGTGCCATTCACTTGCGGGGGCGGGACGGATACGGGAATCTGCCCAGATGCCTGCTGAGTACACCCAAGGTGACCAGTTCCGTGGTGCCCGCATCCATCTGTGCGACCTCTCCGGCCTCGAGATTCGTGATTGCGACGTCACCGGCCTGAAGATCGTGGACTGCTATGGGGGTAACGTCTCCCTCGGTGGCGGCTTCGAGCGTGTCGTTGTCAATGACGTCGACGTGACCGCCTACGTCGAGGCCGAGCTCGATCGGCTGCATCCCAACCGGGTGCTGGCCCGTGAGGCCACGTCCGAGGCCGAGCTCGACCGGGTATGTGGTCGCAAGCCGGCCGACCTCTATCCGGACAAGGACTACGTCGTACGCCGCTGCCTCAGCGTCGTGCTCAAGGAAGAGGCCGAGCATCACCGGTACGCGGTGCGCGACCTCACCGTGCTCGAGGCCGATACCCGAACCGAGTGAAAGCGCGTCCCGGCAATGGACGGCGATCTCGCGATCCTGCGCTTGACCAGCCCATCTTGCTGTCGGAGCCCCTCATCGCACCCGCACTGCCCAGCCAGGGCGCGGTGCCGACCGGCGAGGTAGTCACGACCGGCTACGGAAAGACCGGCAATGCGGGCTTCCCCAACGAACGACGCGAGGTCTTCCTCGATGTCACGCCGCGGTGGACCTGCGAAGGCATCTACCAGTTCGTGAAGCCGATCACGCCCGGAATGAACTGCACCCGCAAATCCGGCCAGACGGCCGGAGCATGCGGCACTGGGTGATGTCGTCATCGGAATCGTCTCCTGAAATATCTCTGGCCAGTGCGGCAACCCGACCTATCCCACCGTGAATAGGAATGTTTCTCAGCACCGAACCTGGATAAGCGGCAACGTGGGGAGCTAGCCGGCGGTTCATCCACCTGCCTTCAGCCGGAACGCGAGGCGGCGGGGCGCCTGCACGCGATAGCTGTCCGTCACCAGCTCGGCAACCTCGACCCAGTCCGTCTCGTCGTCCAGAACCATTCCCACGACATTCACACCCCAGTCGGCCCGGAAGAACGGAGGGCCGGCATGCGCCAGCGCGGCCAACTCCCCGGGCGGCGCCCGGAAGGTCATCAGGATGGCCGGATCGTCCATATCGATGTACGCCGACCCCCTCTCGTCGGTGGTGTAGACGTGCAGGAACGTCCGCCGGCGAATCCGCCACCGCAGGCCGATCCACGACGGCTCCTCGTACGCCTCGGGCAGTTCCCCGCAGATCACCCGGAACCGGCCCACAACGGCGGGTGGAACGTCCGCGATGTCGCTCATCTGTACCTCCCGCGCCCATCCTGCCCGCCGGGTAGGACATCAGCACATCAGAGTCTCCGGGGGGCCCTGTCAGATTTTTCGTGCTGTCTGATCAGTGTCGGCCGTCTGGGGTGTTCGAATCCAACTTCGGGACGCGCGTGCCGGTGACCGGATGAGGCTAGGCGGGTAAGAACCACTCCCGCGCAGGCGCGCCCGGCCACCAGTACTACACCCAGGTCAAGGACCGCATCGACGGCAAACGTGCAGCGCTCTCCCAAGCCCGCCGCATCGTCCGCGAAGCGGTCCACATCCTGAACGAACTCGGCGACGACGCCCTCATCTGGACCTGACCACCCGGCCAGGCCGATCGGACCAGGGCGACCGCGTCGCCACCGGAACGGGAACGGGCCTGACCGGGGCCGCCTCCCTCAACCGATGCCGATGTGACCGGCTCCTGCCAAGCTGCTGTCTGGACCACTCACCCTGCCGAGCAGGAACGACGTGGGCGGCCTCCAAAGACTGAGCGGTCACATCCCCCGGCAGGCCGGGGGACACCCCATCCATCATCATGTCGCCGGACCTCCGGCACGCCCCCCGGGGTCCGTGGGCCCAGGTAAGTCTGGCTGCCCCAGGCCTGCACCTCTCCGAACCGGCGCGATCACCCCAACCCCCGACCACAGGAGGCTCACTCCCCACCCGACCCCGGCTGCAGCGGAAGCATCGACGGATTGCTCTCTGCAGAGTGGATCAGGACAGGTCGATGCTTCCTCCCGCACCACCACGACGCACGCACCCCCTCAACCCCGGAGTGTCGTCAACCCGCGATCATCCGGCACTTTCCGCCGACGGCCGGAAGGTGCGAAAGTCGAGTGGTTCAACACCAGCACAAAACGGGTGGGTCATCGAGATACTCAGACATCTGTGACTCTTGAGTCATCGAGGTCAATCTGCGAGCCGAAATCGGGCCCAGTTTGTCCAGCCTTTGCGAGCCGACGCATGCCAACTATCACTCCAGCTTGAAATCTGCTTTTGGCATCAAGGTTGGCGACAATCTCGGCAATATATCGCCGGAGATTCAGGACATGGCGCTGGCGGCGGGCGCCCCGATCGTGTCGATCAACGACGGGGCGGGGGCGCGGATCCAGGAGGGTGTGACCGCGCTGGCCGGCTATGGCGGCATCTTCTCCCGCTGCGTGGCGTCCTCGGGTGTCATCCCGCAGATTTCGGTGATGGTCGGCCCGTGCGCGGGCGGCGCCGCCTATGCACCCGCGTTGACCGATTTTCGTGTTCATGGTCCGCGAGACCTCGCAGATGTTCATCACCGGACCCGACGTTGTCCAGGCGGTGACCGGGGAGAAGGTCACCCAGAACGAGTTGGGCGGCACCGACGTTCACGCCGCGATCTCGGGTGTGGCGCATTTCGTCCACGACGACGAACAGTCCTGCCTCGAAGAAGTCCGTTACCTGATATCGATGCTGCCGGCCAACAACCACGAGCAGCCCCCGGTCGCCGCCACCGACGACACCATCGACCGACCCAACAACGCGCTGCTGGACTTGGTGCCCGCCGATCCGCAACGCCCCTACGACATGCGGGCGCTGATCGCCGAGGTCGTGGATGACGCCGAGTTCCTCGAAGTCCACGAGCGCTTCGCCGGATCGGTGATCACCGCGCTGGCGCGCATCGACGGCCATGTCGTGGGCATCATCGCCAACCAGCCCAACAACATGGCAGGCGTGCTGGACATCTCCTCTTCGGAGAAGGCCGCGAAGTTCGTCTCCACCTGCGATTCGTTCAACATCCCGCTGATCACCCTGGTCGATGTGCCCGGTTTCCTGCCCGGCGTGGACCAGGAACACGGCGGCATCATCCGCCACGGCGCGAAACTCTTGTACGCGTACTGCAACGCGACCGTGCCGCGCATCCAGCTCATCGTGCGCAAGGCCTACGGCGGCGCCTACATCGTGATGGACTCCCGCTCCATCGGCGCGGACCTGTCCTACGCGTGGCCGACCAACGAGATCGCGGTGATGGGCGCCGAGGGCGCGGCCAACGTCATCTTCCGCAAGGAAATCGCCGCGTCCAAGAACCCGGAATTGGCCAGGGCCCGACGCATCGACGAATACCGCGACGAACTGATGCACCCCTACTATGCGGCCGAGCGCGGGCTGGTCGACGACATCATCGACCCCCGCGAAACCCGCCACATCCTGGCCCGCTCACTGAAAATGCTACGCGCCAAATCCGCGCCGCTGCCGCAGCGCAAACACGGAAACCCCCCACATGAGAAGCTTCGACAAGCTGCCGTCGATCTTTCCGGTACAGACCTCATACGACGCCTGGATCAGATGTCTTGAGAACCAAGGTGCCGACCGTGCTGGATCCGCTCACGCAAAACCGCATCTCCGCAGCTCACAGCAGAGTATCCGACGTTCCGGTTCAACGTTTGAGGTCCCCGCGGGCTGAGTTCTGCTCCAATGGGTGTCGGTCAGCCCACGACGACTGCCGCGAGAATCAGCCTGTCTCGGGCGATCCACCGGCCGGTGAAGCCGGTCACTTCGACGCCGTCGAGGATCGGCCCGGGAACTTTCAGCTTGGCGGTGAAGCGCAATTCCTCGATCCTGACGCGCACGTCCTCGAAGCCCAGCCAACGCCCGGTAAGCGGATACCAGGCCTTGTAGACCGCCTCCTTGCAGCAGAACAGCAAACGATCGGCGTGCACACCGTAGCCGGCAGGCACGGTGTAGTCGTCGTCGAAGACCACGAGCCTTGCGACGCCCTCGGGCAAAGGCTGGTTGGGTTCGGCGTCGATACCGACGCTGCCGATGTCCTGTGCGTGCGCGACGGCCGCGGCCCGGTAGCCCTCGCAGTGGGTTATGCTGCCGACGATTCCGGGCGGCCACATCGGCGCACGACTGGGACCTGGCAACAGTGGCGTGCGCGGCAGTCCCAACCGTGACAACGCCAGATGCGCGCAGTGGCGTCCGGTGGTGAACTCTCGGCGGCGGCCCTCGATCGCCACGGCGATCACCGCCTGCTCTTCCGGGAACAACTCGACATCGGCCACGTCGCCGAACACTTCCGCTATCGTCACGGTGGGCGGCATGAGTTCCTCGAGCACCGTTGGAGCATAACCATAGCGATCTTCCACGCTCGTCGTGCGCCTGGGAACTGCCCGCCAACTGCGTCTACAACGCGCTCTATCTCGTCCTGGCCGAAGACCTCGACTGCACCCCAGCCGAGGTAGTATTCGGTCGGCGAGCGTGATCGCCTGCGTGGGCGGGCCAGTACGTCAGCCGCAACGGGGGGCGTAACCGTCCTTGCCGGGCCCCCGAAGGTCGGCAAGCCATGGCTTGCCCTGGGCCTTGCCGTCACCGTGGCCTCAGGGGGCAAGGCTCTGGGCAAGGTCGACGTCGACGCCGGCCCCGCGCTCTATCTGGCGTTGGAGGACACAGGCCGACGACTCCAGTCCCTTCTGCGGACGGTCCTTGCCGGGGCCATGCCCCCGAAGGACCTGACGTGCGTGATCGAATGCCCCGCCCTCAGCCAAGGCGGCGTCGACCGCATCACCGCATGGCTGGACGCCCACCCGAACGCCCGCCTGGTCGTGATCGACGTCTTCGCCAAGGTGCGTGGTCCCCGACAGGTCGGAATGTCGGCCTACGACACCGACTATCGGTCCGTCGGCGAGATCAAAGCCATCGCCGACCGGTACGGCGTCACCTTCCTCGTCGTCCACCACACCCGCAAGATCGAATCGGACGACTTCCTCGCGGACGTCTCCGGGACGAACGGCATCGCCGGAGCCGCGGACGCGATCCTCGTCCTCCGGCGGACGAGAGGCAAAGCGGACGACGTCCTCCTGGTCACCGGACGGGATGTGGACGAGTCCGAGTATGCCATGGCCTTCAACGCCGAGGCCGGTACCTGGCGAATGCTCGACCAGCCCGCCGACGAACTGGCCATGACCGACACCCGCCTCGCGATCATCGCCCACCTGAGACACCACCCCGGCCAAGGCCCCAAACAGATCAGCGAGGCCACCGGCATCTCTTATGACCTGACCAAGAAGACGGTCAAGCGGATGGGCGACGACAACCAGCTCCACAGCGACGGCAGGCCACTACTACGTGCCCGAAGAACCTGTGTCTCCTCTGTCTCCGCTGTCTCCGCCCCAGCTCACAACCGCTCTTGACGGGGACAGCCCTCACCTCGCGCTGTCCCTGAACCCGCTCAACACCCTCGAAGGGACCCCACTGTGAACGTTGCCAAGTCCGCCTACGACGACCAGTTCCAAGCAGCAGTCTCCGACGTTCGCCGCTACATGAACCTCCACGCCCAGAAGACCGGCTCCAGCGTCGGCCCGTCCGACGCCGCATGGATCAAGGCGAAGTTCGACGAGTTCGCGCTCAACCTGCTGTCGGGCAAGGGCAGCCGCTGCCCGTACATCGGATCTTTCCCCATGGTCGCTCACACCGCCGCATGGGCCACGCACCAACTGGTCTGCCCCGCCTGCATCGACCTCATCGAGCCGTCCGAGGAGGAAGACCGCCGCTGCGACCGCTGCGGTGCCACCACAGCCACGCTCCACGCCGGCTGCGCCGCACATGGACCGGTTCTCATGACCTACGGCGTCTGCACTCCCTGCACGACTGACGGCGCGAAGGTCGTTTGAGAATGGCACGTCGAAAGAAGCCCACGCCGTTGAGCAGTGTGCGACCAGGCCAGCAGTTCACCTTGGAAGAGGTCCTGGAGATCCTTCGTACCTTCAACGTCGTCGTAGAACCCGAACAGCCGACGCAGGAGGTTGAAAGTCAGGCTGAGTCTGTGCCAGAGCCGAAGCGGCTCTACACAGTTGTGGAAGCCGGGCAGCGTCTGCGGATCGGACGGACGACCGTCTACGACCTCATCAAGCGAGGGGAACTCGATTCGGTTCACATCGGGCGACGCCGGCTCAGCCCCGCAGAGGCTGTCGACTCCTATCTTTCGTCCGTCGGTCATCACCGAGCGGCCTGAGGGGGCGAATCATGGCAAGAGCTAAACGCGCCGCCAACGGTCGCTCCACGATCTATCAGAGCAAGGACGGCAAATGGCACGGCCGCGTCTCGATGGGCCTTAAGGACGACGGGACGCCCTACCGGCCGCACATCGAACGGTGGGACAAGAACGAGGTCGTCAGGGAGGTCCAACGCCTCGAAAAGCTTCGCGATGAGGGCAACGCGCCCAAGGCCGGGAAGCGCATGAAGGTCGAAGCATGGCTTACCTACTGGATCAACGAGGTGGCCATCGTCCCTACGGTCCGTCGGACGACCCACGATGGCTACAGGGTGGACGTGGTCCATCACCTAATACCTGGAATCGGCAACCACTGGCTCGACAAACTCACGTTCACGCACCTAGAGCGGCTCTACACGAAGATGCAGCAGAGCGGTCTCAAGCCCGCCACCGCTCATCATGTCCACCGGACGATTCGCGTCGCACTCGGCGAAGCCCACCGCCGCGAGATCATCACCAAGAACGTGGCTAAGGATGCCAAGGCGCCGGTGATCGACGAGGAAGAGGTCGAGCCGTACGACGTCGATGAGATCAAGGATCTCTTGGAGGTTGCGGCTCTCAGGCGCAACAGCGCCCGCTGGATCTTCGCACTCGCCTTCGGCCTTCGTCAGGGTGAAGCCCTGGGGCTGAAATGGGAGGACTTCGATCTGGACAAAGGTATTCTCCGCATCAGGCGCCAGGCGATCAGGGCCAAATATGCCCACGGCTGCGGGAATGTCTGCGGACGCAAGCCCGGATACTGTCGGCAGAAGATCCGAACCAATCCCCTCACGGCAGACGTTAAGTCGCGTGCGGGGCGTCGGCGAATCGGCCTCCCTCCGTTTGTGATCGCATTGCTTCGGCGGCATAAAGAGGCCCAAGACGCAGAGGGCGAGGACGTCAACGAGGCCGCCCTCATCGCCCCCTGCGAGGATCGCAACGCCCTGTACCGCCGTGACGACGTCACCGGGCAGCACCGGCCCTCCGCGGCTGGTGAGGATCGCAACGACGCCATGGTCCGGTGGGCCGCAGGCCAGCGCCACAGCAGCACCGGCCCTCCGGGGCCAACGAGCTCAGGCTGGTTCGGGGCAGGTCGCCGGTCGGCCAGGCAGCACCGGCCGCTCGAAGCCGTTCCCACCGGTCAATCACGATTCTGCGCGCGTCGTTGGCAGTTTCATCGGTGCACTCTGGTGGACAGTTGCGCACACCTAGATACCTGCGGACATGTAGATACTGATCCGCCACGAAGGCTGTGGCGGCCAGCGTCGCCGACAGATGGCCGGTGGCGCGTGTGCCCGAGGTGTGCCCGAGCGTCCCGGTACTCCGAGGGATTGGGCGGGAGGAGCCGGGACGCTGGCTCACGGATACCAGTATGAACCGGGATGAAGGGGGAGAGTAGGTGACCTGCTGGCACGGGTTTGTCGCGGCTTGTAAACAGAAGGTTAGGGGTTCAAGTCCCCTCGCCGGCTCCATCCCCAGAGGCCCCTCCCGACCCGGGCGGGGCCTCCGCCGTTCCACCGCAAGCCAAGCCCACTGACCCCAAAGGCAAGGCCCTCGCTCCGCTCGGACAGTCCTCCCTGGGGCTCCGCCCCAGACCCCAAAGGCGGGGCTCCGCCCCGCACCTCGCCCCCTCCATTCCAGGCAAGCCCTGTCCAGGCCTAACCTCAGGAGTGCCCCTCCTAGCCCGCCCTTTATTGACGCTGGTTATCACGGTCGTTTGGCTAGGCCGTATCAGCGCGGCCACGGCCAGGTCTTCGCGTTAGCGATCGCTTCACGCAATTCCCGTGGATTGAGCGCCTCCACGAGCCGACCACCGTCCCCTTCCGGGACGAAGGCCCACCAGGCCACCGTCCCTTGCAGGACGAAGGCCCACCATGACGCAGTGGCGCCGTCTCGCCAGACCCGTACTCCGAGAAACTGTTCCTCTAGTTCCTGCATGGTCGAGACCAACAGAGCCGCGCCCGCCATCATCCTGGCGAAGGGTGTCCACCCTCCGGCCATCACGTCGGTCCGCGCTGGGCGAGCCGGGCGGCAGCTGCCCGGACGGGGGCCAAAAGCCTGGCATCCCACCCGGGAGGGCAAGCTCTACTGCTGTGTGGTCCTGGACACCTACTCCCGCAGGGTGGTCGGCTGGGCGTTCGATTCGCGGCAGCGAGCCGACCTGGCCACCTCCGCGCTCGGCATGGCGATCGATTCGCGCGGCACCGCCGGCCTGGTCTCTGACGGGATCATCCACGCCGATCACGGCACCCAGTTCACCTCGTGGGCCTTCACCGAACGCGCGCGGCGGGCCGGGCTGCCGCCCTCCCTGGGCACCGTCGGTGATCCCTACGACAACGCCGTGGCCGAGTCGTTCTGGGCACGCATGCAGACCGAGCTCCTGGACCGGCAGCGTTGGCGAACCCGCGTCGAACTCGCCAACGCGATCTTCGAATACATCGAAGGGTTCTACAACCGCCAACGACGCCACTCAGCCCTGGACTACATGACCCCACTAGAGTTCGAAACCACCACCCACCCGCCGAACCCGATCTCCTCACCCACGAGTCCGTGAAACCGGGGCAACATCACCTACCTCGGCGGTTCGGTCGCGGTCGTTGTGTTCGGCAGCGACAAACGCGCCGAACGAGTCTTTCGGCTGCTGCGGTGGATCAGGGACCGCCCCGAGCCTCCTGGGCCGAACGCCCCTGGCGGTTCCCTGTGACCGATGGGGCCGGTGCGCGATCAGGCTCCTCCGCCGGTGGGGCTGTGGCGTGCGGTGCTCTTGCGGCGCGGTTTGGCCGATCGGGGTGGGATGGAGCGCATGTGGTCGCGGACGAGGGTGAGGACACGGGCGAGGCTGTCGATGTCCTGGCGTGTGAGCGGTTGGAGGAACAGCTGCCGCAGGATGTCGATGTGACCGGGGAACACCCTGGCGAGTACGTCCCGTCCCGCCTGGGTGATGGTCACCGTCACGCCGCGGTCGTCGTCGGTGGACGGGCTGCGAGCGGCGAGTCCGGCCTTTTCCAGCAGCGCCACCTGGTAGGTCAGGCCGCTGCGGCTGTACACGACTCCGTCTGCCAGCTCGGTCATGCGCCGGCTGCCGTCTGCGGCGTCTGCGAGTG
>NZ_JBIRAZ010000003.1:0-642587 GCF_044326415.1 Actinomadura sp. 6N118
ACCCCGGCAGACATCTCGAAAACAAGGCAGCCCGTAGGCGCCAGTTCCGATGCGGGTCATGCCCGAGTACCGGCGACAGCCTGGCAGCAACCCAACCCAGCCGGATCACCTGGATCAAGAATCACAGATCACCTGGATCAAGAATCACAGTTCCGATGCTCGTCAACCCCCGGATCCGCGCGGTCTCGGCATTCCGGCCACCCAGGACCGTCTTCTCACAGCCGGAAACCCCCGCAACCACATCGCCGGGCTACGCTCCGTCGCCGCACAACAACCCGAGGAATGATCACAGCGCTTGATCACAGCTTGTGATGCAGGCACTTTGACCATCCTGGCGACCGCTCCCAGTTCCTCTGACTGGAGCCGGGGGTTGCGCAGGCCGCTGCGGGTCGTCGGCTTCGTACTGCTCGCGGCCGCGGACCGAAAGAGATCGTCGCCGTGTCGGTAACGGCCACGATCGATGGCTGCGTGGGCGAGGACGAACTGATCGGAAGACGTGCCCGAGTAGCGGGTGGCGGCGGTCCAAAAGGTGGCGGGCGGGCAGATCAGGGCGCGTTCGACGCGGCCGTGTTGCTCGAGGTAGTCCGCGAGCCGGTACAGCCGGTACGGCGGAAGGGATTCACCGGGCCGGGGATGGCGTTCGGTCAACGGTCCAGGCAGGCGGCGGTGTGTGGCGGTGAGGTCGTTGAGCGCAGCACTGAACCAGTCGAGCCCGGCGATCTGATCCCAGGCGTCGGTGTCGAGGTAGCCGGGTGCGGCGTGCTGGAGCAAGGGTTCGGGCAAGTAGAGGCCATGGCCGAGGCGGCGGGCGTCCATCGCCGCCCACACCACCGTCTTGGTCGCCGGTGCGGCGTGCTCGTAGCGCCGCAGCAGCTCGGGCGCCCCGGCCAGCTCCTGGGTGAGCCGGCCGCCGCGCGCCCTCTCCGCAGCGACCTGTAGCCGACGGTCGCCGCGAATAGTCACCGCCTGCTCAGCGAGCTGCTCATCGGTGAAGCCGACAGGCGCGGTGACATCGACCGCCTGGCCGAGCAGCGTCCGCGCCGCCTGGTGTGGATCGCTGGACTCGGACCCATCGCGGTCGGATGGAGTTGCGCACAGGAGGTGCCAGAACTGCGGCCATATCGACCCGAGCACCAGGATAGGGCCGCGCTCGGGATCAGAGAGCAGTGCCTGCAGCTCGACGGCGACCTGCTCCCCGACCTGGGCCGGTTGCAGGTAGAACTGCGCCTCGTTCAACCAGATCACCGTGCGGGCCGCTACCCGCCCGCCGTGGATCGCCTCGACTACCGCGTCCGGCCGCTCTGCCGACACCGATCGGCAGGGCCTTCTCACACTCCTACATCACCACAACGAATGACGCGTTCATCGCCATCTTGAGTGTCCGGCAACAAGGGCGCCCAGGTAATAGACCGCTCTCCTCGTTCTACTTCTACGCGTGATCAGCACGTTGGCATCAATGCCGGAGCCCCCACCACACGCTGTCCAGCTGTGAGGCAGCCCCTACGGCCAACCGCTCATCCGCGTTCGGGGCATAATCGGCACTGAACCTGATAGTCCTGACGGAGACGGGTCTATGATCATCACTGCTGGCGCTGCTGAATCCGCCAGCACGACGACCGCATGGTTCACCCTCGCTGGTGCTCTTGGCGGAGTCCTGATCACCGGCTGCATTGCCCTCGCCAGCGCGGTCTTGAGTCACCGTTGGCAAGTGACGAACTCCAGACAGCAACTTCTCCAGGAACACCACCAGCAGCTCCGGCAAGAGCGCCGTGAGGCGTTCGTACATTATTGGGCCGCGTGGAATCGATTCAACTACCAGTTGAAGGCGTTGCGTGACGCAGTCAAAGAACTCCACCAAACGGACACCCCGCCTAGCAACCCAAGAAAGCACCTCGAAGAGGCCGCTCCTCAGCTCGTCCAGGACGCCCTGGAACGCGAGATGAACTGGAGAGAGGCTGCCGATGCCATCTTCCTGATAGCCACGTCCACCGTCACCAGGACAGCGGCCAAGCATGTC
The DNA here is from genome assembly GCF_044326415.1 of Actinomadura sp. 6N118. Taxonomy (NCBI): domain Bacteria; kingdom Bacillati; phylum Actinomycetota; class Actinomycetes; order Streptosporangiales; family Thermomonosporaceae; genus Actinomadura; species Actinomadura sp. 6N118. The sequence goes on from NZ_JBIRAZ010000003.1 coordinate 2,018, forward strand.
GAGATCACCGACCAGAAGATCGCCGCAGCCTGGCAAGGTGTCTGGGTCAGCGACCGGACGCTCGGCGCTGCCCGCACTCTCAACGACGCAATGCGGGACGAACTGCTCACCCCTACCCCGCCATGAGGAATCCCAGCCCGAAACCGGTGGGAGCGAGACCTCGAGCGGACGGCTCCTGCCGGTTCGCCCTGGCGGATACACTCCTCGCCCTGTGGTGGGCCCAGTCGATTGAGTACAGGCTCCCCGCCAGAAGTAGTCGGCCAACACGCAGCTGAAGCGATCGGTCCATCGCGCGGCCCCAGAATCCCGTTGAGTCGTGATCGTTCCCCCGATGTATCCCCCGTCCGACTGTCGAACCACTTCCCTCCATAGCTTCTGCGCAGGTCAGGCCAATGACCGGAACGCATAGCGGCCCTGTCCTCTAACCGGGTAACGACCACCGATCCGCGCGTACGGCTCCCCACGCGAAGCTTCTGGACGTCAACACAGCGAACGAACGGGGAGCACCCAATTTTGCGCAAGCGTCTCGCCCTCACCGCGATATTCGGCACCCACACCGTTACCGGGGTTCTTGTACAGCCGGACACCACCATTTGTCAGAGTCCCGGCACGAGCGGAACAGCATCGTCGGCGCAGCAGCCGCAAACACCCGTCCAACGACACGGGCGCGTGATCGACCTGCACAGACATGCCAGGAAAGGGCGGGATGTTGCGTCGGCATGAGATACGCCGGCGTTCAGGGCGCTTTCCTGTGGACCGACGCCGTCACCGGATGAGCGCGATCATGACGGGGGGTTTCGGGAGAAGAGCTGGTAGAGCTCGATGATGTCGTGCTGGTTCAGGTGCGGGAAGTCCAGGCCCAACTGGATGGCGTCCTGCAGGTTCGGTTTGAGACTCGACCTCAGGATCTGCGCGCCGAGGCCGTCTTCGGCAAGGTGACCGAGCGTCAGCCCGTCCGCGATGACAACGTCGTCACGGAGCACACGAGCGCGTTGCCCAACGGCCGGCTCGGGGTCGCTCAAGGACCCGAAATCAAGCCGGCGTACCCACGCGCGGGCCCCCGGGCCGTCCGGGTTCGCCTCGATCACCTCCAGGCGCGAGATGCGCACCTCGATCCATGGAGGTGGTGCGACCTCGTAAGCCTGCACCGTGTCACCGGGACGCAAGCCCGGATGAGCCAGGTAGAGGGCCGTGCCCGAACCGCCGGTGAGTTCGTTCACCATGCGTCCGGTCTCGTCGCCCATGAATAGCAACCGCAAAGCCTCGGCGACCGGCTGCCCGTTCCGGACCACGCGCACACGGGAGCCCACCGCCAGCCTCCCCTGGGTCACGGCCGCATGGGCGACCGGTCCGGCCAGGGAATCACTCACTTCCCGTACCTCCGCCTGCCCCAGCCGCTGCTCGTATTCAGCCGGTCCGTCCTGGTAGCCGGGCACCAGAGCCGGATCCAGGCGCTGGTCGTCAGCACGCAGGTAGAGCTCGAGGTGATCGCCGAACTGGAAGTCCTGATGGCCGGTCGCGACCGCGCATTTGCGGACCGTCTTGTCGACCGACTCCAGGCGCGACCCGATGATCTTTTCTCTGATCACGGCGCCGACATGCAGATCCTCGACCACAACCGCACCGGCCCGGACCAGGCGGGCTCGGGCGCCCTGGACGATGGCGCCACCGAACACCTGCAGCTCCGGGAGCCGGCCGAATCCGGGAACGTCCCGGAACTGGTTCACCAGCCCCCACGACAGGCGTTTTTCCCCTACCCAGATGCTCTGATACACACGTTCCTCCAGGACATGAGTTGATCATCCGCGCCGGCCCGCGTGGGCGCCAAGTGCCGCATACAAGGCGTAATAGCGGACATATCGGGTCGCCGAGGAGATCCCCGGCACCAGCAACTCCGCGACCCGCAGGACGGGCCCCTCCACCTGCAGCGGATACCGTCCCGACCGTTGTTCGATCCCCCGGCACGACCAGTCGGGACGCTCCATCGATCCCATGCACTCCCTTCTACGGTTCCGCGCGAAAGCATGAACACGGCCACGATTCCGGGTGCCGTATGGAGGACGCAACTAACTCTGCATCGGCGATCAACCAATCGGCGCCCCTGCCGATCGCCTGCCCATCTTCTGCACACGCCGGCGCCACCTACGGCCGACTCTCCACAGTCCATTGAGGCCGAGACGCTTCACCGGCGCAATGCTCGGGACACTGACGGTACCCACGACACGTGAGAACTGGCCCCAGACAGCGGACGCAGATCCACAGAGTTCAGAAATTCGCCCGACATAGCACCCCGCCTGGCCTGAAAGACCAATCCACCCATCACCGCTCCCCCATGCGTGCTCCCGTTGCTCCCGCCCGGAGCGGGAAGCAACGGGAGCACGCAGGATTCCCGAACCGTCCTCAAGGGACGTCAACGGGGGCCAACGACGCCTCCGACCTGCGGCGTCTCAAGAACACGCAGGTCGGCCATTGATCGGTACGACCTTGACACGGTAGAGGTCACTGGTTCAATCCCAGTATCGCCCACCACTCTCTCCCCAGGTCAGATCCCATATCCGGCCTGGGGATCTTGCATTTCCGACCGCGTCACGCCCACGATGCCGACTGCGGTCCTCGGCCTGTTCCGCTGGCCCAGGAGGCGGCTTGGTTTGTCTCAGTTCTGGGTGAGGGTGATCGTCCAGTCGCGTTTGGCGCGGACGTGGAGGTAGGTCGGGCCAAGCAAGTGGCCCTGGGCGGGCGAGTAGTTCTTGCCTGACAGGACGTGGCGCCCCTGCTCGAAGTCTGGGGTGAGTTCGGTGACGGAGAAGTCGCCTCGAGCGGTGTGTGTCATGTGGATGTCTGCGGGGCCTCCTGCGTAGTGAAGGACGAAGGAACCGTGTGCGGAGATGCGATCGTCGACGATGGGAACGGTGTCGATGGGTTGCAGCCAGGCCTCCCACGGGTCTTGTGACGTGATGTGCAGGCGAACGTGCTTGTCCTCGCGCACAGGCAGGGGCTCTACGACGCGGCCTCGGTCCTGGATTCGCAGCAGGAGCCGTGTGTCCTCGGCTTCGATGAGGTCGACTCTGTTCTGCCTATAGCCGTGGACACGGACGACGAGGACCAGGGGGACGCTTGGTTCCCGGGGGAGTTCGAACTCTCGGGAGCCTTGTCCTTGGGCTCGCTGTGCCTTGGGCACGCCCGGTGGGCAGCTTCTGAACGGGCGGGGAGAGCGTTGGGGCGCGTGAGCTTGAGGGGTGGGTGCGGCTGGCCGGGGCTGTGCAGGTGGCCGGGCTTGTACGGACCGCCGAGATTGTGGAGACGGTCGGGGGTGTGGGGGCGAGCGGTGGCCGGTAGCGATTGGTGGCATGCCTTCGGTGAGCCTCACCGCGTCGGCGGCGCACACATCGATGGCTCGGGTGACGCCTCCTTCGGGGGTCCAGGTGACGCGATCGGCGGACGGGCCGTGGCGGGGGTCGAAGAAGCACAGGGCGCGGCGAGGGGGTGTGGGGTGGTCCGCGAGTCGGGCGTCGACGCAGGCGAGCGCGTGGCGGCCCTCGTCCAGCGCGAGGATCACGTCCGCGGCGTCCGCGCGGTCGCGGTCTCCGAGGAAGGCCCGCTTGGCGTGGTCGTAGGCATCGAGCGCTCGGCCGTAGTCGGCCAGGATCTCGGGGTCCGTCGTGTGCTGTTCGGGTACGAGGGCGTGCTGCGCGAGCGCCTCGCCGAAGGCTGTGATCTCGGCGTCGATCAGGGCCAGTTCGTCCTCACGCCGTCGGCGAAAGATTCGGAACAGGGACTTCACACCGTCACCCCCCGGAATTCCGAAGATCATACTGACAAGGGCCTTTGGTCGGCTCTTTTGCGTGGGGACCGGATGGACCTGGCATGGATGAAGTCGCGGCCGGCTGGGCGGCCGCTCGCGGGAACGATCAGATCCAGGTGCTGCGCGATCGCGCCGGTGAATTTGTGGTGGTGTTTATTGCCAGCGGAAGAATTTGGCCGCGGCTGCGGCGAAGATGATGGCGTATGCGGTCAGCATCGCCAGCGCGACGGGGGCTGGCCACTGGCCGGTCGTGCTGTCTTGGAGGGCCTGGACGGCGGCGCCCAGTGGGGTGAAGTCGCTGATCTGCTGCAGCAGGTGAGGCATGGTCGCTTTGGGGATCCAAAGGCCGGCGAAGAACATCATTGGGAAGAACAGGACGGCTCCGATCGCGCCTGCCGCACGGCCGCTGGGGGCCAGTGCGGCGACCAGCAGGCCGAGGGCGAGCATCGCAGTAGCGGTCAGCATGAGCGCCAGCAGGAAGGCGAGGCCGTTGCCGGGCAGGGGCACGTGGAAGGCCAGATGGCCGGTGGTGATGATTGCGGCCGTCGCGATGAGGATGAGGGCGAGGTTGGCGGCCAGTTGGGCGGCGAGTACGCGGGCCGGCCCGATGGGGGTGATGGCAAGGCGCCGCAGGATTCTCCGCTCGCGGTAGGTGGCCAGCGCGGTGGGCATGCCTTGGACGGCGAAGCCCGTGGCGGCGAAGGCGATCAGGGTCGGCTGGTAGGTGTCGATCAGGCGCAGGCCGCCGAGGTCGGCCTGCGCGGCGGATGAGGCCAGCCCCATGACAATCATGAGAATGACCGGGAATGCGGCGCTCCAGAACAGGGTGATCGGTTCACGCAGCAAGAGTTTGGCTTCGGTGATGATGAGCTTGCCGAGCGCCGACCTGGGCCGGGCGGGATCGGAATGGCCGGCGGTGGGCACGGCTGGGGATAGGGCTGGCGGCACGGCTGGTTCTCCTGGTGTTGAGGCCGTTGTCACGGCTGGCCGGTGAGCGCGACGAAGGCGTCCTCGAGGCTGGTGCGTTCCACCCGTAGCTGTTCGGCGACGATGTTGTCGCGGGCCAGAGCGGCGGTCACGGCGCCGAGCAGGTTGGTGGTGCCTGTGACGATGACCTCGTCGGCGGTGCGGGTGAGGCGGGTGACTTCGGGCAGTGTGGTCAGCAACTGGTCGGCCAGCGGCGCGGAGGGCCGGAATCGCAGCCGTTGTTCGGTGTTGACCCGGTCGGTGAGCCCGGTTGGGCTGTCGAGGGCGGCGACCCGGCCGGCATGGATCAGGGCCAGGCGGTCGCACAGCCGTTCGGCTTCGTCCATGAAGTGGGTGACCAGCAGGATCGTCACGCCCTGGTCGCGGATGTCGCGGATCAATGCCCAGGTGTCGCGTCGCGCGTGCGGGTCAAGCCCGGTGGTGAGTTCGTCCAGCACCGCGACTTCGGGTCGTCCGATGAGCGCCAGGGCGATCGACAGCCGCTGCTTTTGCCCACCGGACAGCTTGCGGTAGCGGGTTTTGCGCTGGTCGGCCAGGCCGAGGGCCTCCAGCAGCGCCGTGTGGTCTGCCGGGTGGCGGTAGAAGGAGCGGTACAGGTCGATGGCCTCAGCGACGGTGAGCTTGTCGGGCAGCTCGGCTTCTTGCAGTTGGACGCCGAGCCGCTGGCGTAGCTGGGCGCGGTCACGCTCGGGGTTCAGGCCGAGGACCCGGATGCGGCCGCGGTCGGGCCGGCGGAGGCCTTCGATGCACTCCACGGTGGTGGTTTTGCCGGCGCCGTTAGGGCCGACGATGCCGAAGATCTCGCCGTCGTCCACGGTGAAGGACACCTCCTCGACCGCGACCTTCGCGCCGTACCGTTTGTGCAACTGGTCAACCTCGATGACGGGCATCGGCGCCTGTCCCTTCTTTGCCGCCACGTGCTGGGCTGGCTGATCGGTTCAGGCACGGTCGGCGATGTGCACGTGGATCGGGCAGGTCACGCCGCTCGGGTCCACGATTCCTGCGTCGGGTCGGCGACGTGGATATGGATCGGACGGTTCAGTGGCTTCGGTGGAGGGGCGATTGCGGTTGAACGTCATGCCACGCAGCATCGCCGTCGCGGCACAGATGTCGCATCGGCCGGGTGGTCGCCACAACCCCGCCCGGAGTTGGGGGTGGGCAGACTTTAGTCGGTGTTGGCGCCGACGCCGTCGGCCGATGGCGCTGGGTTCACGGGCTCAGCGGGACGTCATGATCGCCCAGCCAGTCCAGCAAGGCCGCCGGCGCCTCGACCGGCTCGACGTCCCGGCCGGGCCGACAACGGTTGCGCACGCCCGCAGCTGACAGGTGCCATCCACACCCCGTCCGCGTGTGGCTCACGATGGCGTGTTGAGTGCTTCGGCGGCCCCGGTCGGCGCCGGTCAGGTGATGTCGTTCTTGATGGGGCGGGGGCCGAGGTCGCGTGCGGTTTGGACGAAGGCGCGAAGTGGTGCGGACCGGTTCCCGGTGGGCCAGACCAGAGCCCATTCGGTGAGCGGGGCGTCGTGGATGGGCACGTACGTGACCCCGGGGTGGGTGTAGTAGCGGCCGACGTGGGCGTTGAGCGGGCTGACGATCTGTCCGGCCGCGATGAGCGCGAGCAGCTCGTGAAATGTCCGCGCTGTCGAGCCGCGCGGGATGAGACGACCGCTGGGCGTGCGCTTGGGGAGCATGGCCTCGATCCAGTAGTCCGGTGTCCGGGTTCCGGGATTGAGGACCGTACGGCCGCCGAGATCCTCCATCGAGACCGACTCGTATGACGCGAGGTCGGAGCCCTCGGCGACTCCCAGCACGCGGCCTTCGGTCAGCACGACCGGTCCGGCGGTCAGGTCCGGTTCCCGGACCGGCAGCCACATCAGCTGCACATCGACCTCACCGGAGCGCAGCCGGGCGAACGGCTCGCTGAAGTGGAACTCGGTGATCTCCACCTCGCAGTCCGGGTGGCGGGCGCGAAATGCCTCGATGACGGGTCGCGACTGATGTCCCAGCGCGCCCATCACGCCCAGCCGCAGGGTGCCGTGGACACCCAGTGCGGCGGCGGTGGCGCGGGCCAGGCCGCTCTGGATCAGGTCGTAGGCCTGTTGGAGGTCGTCGCGCAGCCGCCGCCCGATCGGGGTCAGGGCGACGGTGCGGCTGGTGCGGTCGAAGAGCGCGGTGCCGATGCGGCGTTCCTGCTTCTTGATCGCCTGGCTGACCCGTGCCTGGGAGATGTGGAGCCGTTCGGCGGTCTGGCCAAAATGCAGTTCCTCGGCCAGCACCAAGAAAAATCTCGATATCTCGCAGCTCCACCGACGCCCTTCCCGCCCGATAACTCGTGGGTTATCGATGAGCGCACGAAGTCTACGTTGATCTAAACCACAGTGCCGGTGGACGCTTAAGTCGTCCGAAGCGGCCCCTTCGGGCCAAAGCTTTTCGGGCCTGCCGGTCACATCCGACCGCGTGGTCACGTCAGTGCGGTAACGGGCCTCGTCCGGCGGCCCTGGAAATCACGCGATCCTTCGGCAGGAACACTCACCGGTGAGGTTCTCCGGGTGCCGCGTACAACACGCCCCAGACCAGGCCACCCTGCTCGCGGGCGGGAGGGAGCCATCATGAACGCCTCCGACCCCATCACGACGGTGTCGGTCATCAGCACCGGAAGCGTCTCGATCCGGCCCGAGCACGTCGGGCCCACCTGGAAGAACACCTACCTGTGGCTGGCCACGTCCCGCCGCTGGACGGCCCCGCGGCCGATCAACGTCTACGTCGTCGAGCACCGCGAGGGCCTGGTGCTGTTCGACACCGGACAAGACCGCGCCTCGGTCACCGACCCGGGATACTTCCCCGGCGGAGCCAGCGGCCTGGTCTACTCGCGGCTCGCCACGTTCGACATCGCGCCCGAGGAGACCCTGACCGCCGGGCTGCGCGGGCTCGGCCACACTCCCGGGGACGTCGGCACCGCCGTCATCTCCCACCTCCACCAGGACCACATCGGCGGCCTCGGGCTGCTGGCCGGCTCAGAGATCGTCATCAGCCGGCCGGAGTGGGAGTCGCTGCGCCGGCCGCTGCCGGCGGCCCGCGGCCTGCTGACCGACCACATCGACCTGCCAGGCCTGCGGTGGAACCGCGCCGCGATGCAAGGCCTCGCCGACCCGGCACTCGCCCCTTTCCAGGACGGGTACGACCTGTTCGGCGACGGCAGTCTGGTACTCCTGCCCACCCCCGGCCACACACCCGGCTCGCTGTCGATGCTCGTCCGCCGTCCGGACCGTCCACCGCTCCTCATGGTCGGCGACCTGACCTACGACGACCGGCTCCTGGCACAGGGCAAACTCCCCGGGGCCGGCAGCAAGCGGCAGATGCGCACGGCGGCGCGGAGGGTCAACGAACTTCGCACCCGGCTTCCCGGGCTGGTCATCCTGCCCGCGCACGACCCCGGCGCGGGCGAGCGGCTCGCCGCCGCCCTCGACGACCATCCGGCTCCCCGCATGACCGATCGGAGACCGGCATGAGCTTCCAGATCTCACTGGACATCCATCGCCCGCCATCGCAGGTGTTCGCATTCATCGCAGACTTCCGCACCATGCCCCAGTGGTACGAGGCGGTGGACCGCGTCGAGGCCATGACGGCGACCTCCCCCGGAAAGGGCGCGCGGTTCCACATGGTGCGCTCTCTGCCCGGCGGCCCCGCGCACAACGACGTCGAGATCATCGCCTACGTGCCGGACGAGGAGATCGCATTCTCCTCCACCAGCGGCCCGACCCCCTTCCGCTACCACTACCGGATCGAACCGATCACAGGCGGCAGCAGACTGACCCTGGACGGAGAGATCAGCGGGGACGGCCTACCCGGCCCCGCCGCCCGCCTCGGCGGCCTCGCCGCCCGACTCTTCAAACAAGGCATGAAGAAGAACCTGGACACCCTCAAGCAGATCCTCGAGTCGCCCGCTCAGCCTCAATCCACTGATGGATATCGAGAGTGACCTTTCGGCCGGTTTCGACATGGGGTTGTTGAGCTGCCGGTCGCGGCCTAGGCTGCACCGCCTGCAACTGCAGGGCATGGCCGTGAGGGAATGATCGCAGGAGCCTGCCCGGCTATTAGTGGACAGATCCTCGAATGAGCCCGGCCGAAGCGTTGCGTTCGGCCGGGACATCCGTGGTGAGAATAGGGGCGGTCTTCTGTGTTGATCAGCTTGACTGAGGATCAAGCCCTAGTTCGTTCTTCTTCATCTCTGGTACGGCGCGCAGGGCATTACTCATGCCACACTTTGATCTGCCAGACGTTGTCGTTCCACTTGTCGCCGACATAGCTCACGTGGCCGGGGACCGCCCACACCCACTCGTCATGGGAGTTCTTGTACGAGGAGATGTTGCTCCGGCCGTCAACGGGATGCTCATGGTGATGCGCGGATCACGTGAGGTCGGCGACCGGGGTGTCAGTGGAACTGGGGCACGATCAGGTAGATGCCGTATAGCACCATGGCGGCGCAGGCGGTGAAGCACAGGACGGCACCGGCGAGTGCGATGCTGCCGGTGTCGCCGCGTTCCTGGGCGGTCAGGCGCGCGGAGTGGGCGAGGATGCCGACGGCGAAGACCACGACCACGGCGACGGCCGCGCCCAGGCTGACGGCGAACACCTCGGCGAGAGAGATCCACTTGACGTCCATGGTTCACGCTCCTGCGCGGGCGGGTTCGGGGAGGGTGTTGACGTTTCCGGCGTGGACGGGTGCGCGGCGGGAGGCTGCGTAGATCCCGATGGCGCAGGCCAGGCCGACGAGTCCGGCTAGGACGACTCCGGCGGTGCCGGTGGTGGTGACGGCGGCGGCGACGCCGCCGACAGCGGCTGCGGCGGGCAGGGTCAGCAGCCAGGCCAACGCCATCCGTCCGGCCACGCTCCATCTGACCTGCGACAGCCGCCGACCGAGCCCGGCCCCCATGATCGACCCCGATGCCACCTGGGTGGTCGACAGCGCGAAGCCCATGTGGGACGAGGCCAAGATGACCGTTGTCGCGCTGGTCTCCGCGGCAAAACCCTGCGGCGACTGGATCTCCATCAGCCCTGTGCCAAGGGTCCGAATGATTCGCCAGCCGCCCAGATACGTTCCGATGGCGATCGCCAGCCCAGCCGAGGCGACAACCCACAAGGGCGGCTCGGACGCTGAAGAGAGCGCGCCTGCGGAGATGAGTGTCAACGTGATGACGCCCATCGTCTTCTGCGCGTCGTTGGTCCCATGGGAGGAACTGGACGGCAGGCCCAGGAACCATGTGACCAGGTTCCACAAGATCGCGCCCATCAGCCCGGCGAACACCATGGCGGGTGTGACCAGCGAGTCATCCACGATCCCGCCGGAGATGGTCTTGGCGACCTCGACCGACAGGAAGGCGCCCACCAGGTTGAGCGCGCCGGAGATGGCGACGGCGACCTTGGGTTTGAGAGCTCCTGTGGCGATGGAGGTGGCCATCGCGTTGGCGGTGTCATGAAAGCCGTTGGTGAAGTCGAAGACCAGCGCGGTGATGATGACGACGACCACGAGAAAGGTGACGTGTTCCATGGCGGGGCACCTTGATCGATGAACAGCACCACCGACCGTAAAACCCCGAAGTTAACCCCGGTTGAATCCGACCGACCCCCACAGCCCCGCAAGCGGAGCGGCCGGGCCGATCACTGCAGCACACCAGGCTTGACGACGAGGATCGCGCATGGCGGCCAGGTCACCGACGATCGGCCGACCGCTGTCAGGCGTCGGCGTGTCGGGGCGTATGCAGCAGTGCGGCGACGAACCGGGTGACGGCGGCCTCGATCAGCATGACCAGGGCCTTTGCTAGGACGGTTGACAGGAGATCGGGCATGGCGCACTCCTCATGGGGACTTTGGGTGTGACCGATTTATCCCATTCATGGTCCCGTCCCAGGGAAAGCTCTGCGTGGCGTGATGATGAACAATTAGTGACCGGCAACGCTCCTGCCTGCGTGAACGCGTCTGGTTCAGGCTTTCCTACGGGTCATCACGATGGCGGCGAGGGCGAAGATGAGGGCGGCGCCGAAGGCGATGGCCCAGCTGTGGGGGAGCAGCGGGCGGGAGCCGAAGAAGTGGCTCAGGCCGGGGGTCTGCACGATCGCGGCCAGCGCGGCCAGCGCGGCCAGGGAGGCCAGCCCCGAGCCCAGGACCAGCGGGCTGCGGCCGCCCGCGGCGATGGTCTGCACCAACTGCGTGCTCACCAGCGCGACCAGGCCCGTGGTGTTGGCTTGGCCACGGGTGCCGCTGAGGCGCGCGAGCAGCCACGCGGTCTCGGCCGCGCCCGCCGTGGTGACTGCGCGGGTGGTGACGTCGCGGGTCAGCACGTCGCCCAGCGACGTCTCGGGCCCTTCTCGCAGCAGGTCCTCGCGGGTCAGCCCGGGTGGCCGCCGGACGGCGAGCGCCAGGGCGGGCAGCATGTCGGTGAGCAGGTTGACCAGCAGCAGCTGGCGGACGTTCAACGGGCTGCCACCGCCGGTCAGGCCGCCGCCGAGGGTGAAGGCGATCTCGCCCAGGTTGCCGCCGAGCAGGACGGCCAGGGCGTCGCGGGCGGACCGCCACATGGCCCGGCAATCGGCGATGGCGTCGGTGATGGTCTCGATCCGGTCGTCGGTGACGACCATGTCCGCGGTCTCGCGGGCGGCGGGGGTGGCCCGCTCGCCCAGCGCGATGCCGACGTCGGCCATCCGGATGGCGGGCGCGTCGTTGGCGCCGTCGCCGGTGACGGCGACCACCCGCCCGCCGGCCTGCAGGGCCTGCACCACGCGCGCCTTCTGCGCCGGGCTGACCCGGGCGAACACCGCGACGCGCGGCAGCTCGGCGGCCAGTTCGGCCAGGTCTCTGTCGTCGAGCTCGAGCCCGGTCATGACGTGGCCGTCCAGCACGCCCAGCTCGGCGGCGATCGCCTCGGCGGTGCTGGGGTGGTCGCCGGTGATCATGATGATCTGGATGCCCGCGCCGCGCAGCCGGTCTACGGCCTCGGCGGCGGTGCGGCGCACCGGGTCGGCGATGCCGGTCAGGCCCAGCAGGCGCAGGTTCCGGATGCGCGACTCGGTGAGGTCCACCCGTCCGGAGGCGGCCCGTTCGGCCACCGCGAGCACCCGGTGTCCGGTGCGGGCGAGCCGCTCCACCTCCTGGTCCACCACGGCACGGGCCGCCTCGTCGAAGGCCGCGGCCTCCTCCCCCGGCCTGCGCCAGGTGTCACAGCGGTCCAGGACGATCTCCGGTGCCCCCTTGACGCTGAGGTGCTGCCCTCCCGGGTGCCGGCCGAGCACGGCGTGGTAGCCGCGGCTGGGCTCGAAGGGAAGTTCGTCGACGCGTTCCCACCCGCCGAGCCCCTCGGCGGGGTCCATCCCGAGCCGCTCGGCGGCGTGCATGATGGCCCGGTCGGTGGGATGCGGAAGGTGTCTGCGGCCTCTGTCGTAGTCGGGGCAGGCCCGCCACGCGGCCGCAATGACCTCACGCAGCCAGTGGGACGGGTCCTTGATGGGCAGCGTCGTCGTCCCGTCGGAGACCCGGCGCACCCGCAGTCGCCCCTCGGTCAGCGTGCCGGTCTTGTCGAAGCACAGCACATCGACCCGGCCGAGCGCCTCGACCGTCGACGGGTTGCGCACCAGGGCGCGGCGGCGGGACAGGCGGCGGGCTGTGGCCAGTTCCGCCGCGGTCGCCACGAAAGGGCAGCCCCTCGGGCACGGCCGCGACGGCGAGGCTGACCGCCGAGCCGAGCGCCTGCCCGAACGTGCGCCCGGCCAGCAGGTCCATGCCCATCAGCACCGCCCCGGCCGCCAGCGAGGCGGGCAGCGTCGCCCTGGTGAGCGCCATCAGCCGCATCTCCACACCGCCCGGTCGGCGCTCCTCCAGGACCAGGCGGGCGGTGCGGCCGATCTCGGTCCGCTGCCCCGTGGCCACGACTGCGGCGACCGCGTTCCCGGCGGCGACGACCGTGCCCTGGTAGAGCATGGAACGCCGGTCCGCGACGGCCCGGGCGACACTCGGCCGAGCCTGTTTGGCGACCAGCTGCGACTCGCCGGTCAGGCTGGACTCATCGACCTCCAGTCCTTCGGCCGACAGTACCCGGCAGTCGGCGGGCACGGCGTCGCCCGCGGCGAGCGCGATGACGTCACCCGGCACCAGTTCGTCCGCGGTGACCTCGACCTCGCCACCGGCCTCGGCACCGGTCTCGGCACCGGTCTCGGGGCGTCGCAGCCGGATCGGCACCGAACTGAGCCGGACGAGCCCGCGCACGGCCCGGTCCGCGCCGATCCGCTGGGCCCCCGACATGAAGGCGTTCACGCCGAGCACCGTGGCGATCAGCGCCGCATCCATGACCGACCCGACGACCGCGGAGATTCCGGCGCCCGCGGCCAGCGGCGGCGTGAGCGGGTTGTCCAGCTCCTCCAGCGTGGCCCGGGCCAGGCCCGCGGGTGTCTCCTCCGCACGTTGGTCGCCGGTGCGGCGTTGGGCGGCTTGGGCCTCGTCGATGCCGGAGAGGGAGGAGTCCAGGTGGTCGAGCACGGCCTGGACGGGCCAGGCGTGCCATGGTGTGCGGTCTGCGGGGACCGGGGACGGTCGCCGCGTTACCGCCTGCCCGGCGTAGGCTCCGGTGGCGAGGGCGCAGAGCGACGCGGCATTGACCGCCATCAAGGCTCGGCGCGGCGCCTGGGGAGCCGTGCTGGCCGCCGCCAGCATCAGGCCTGCCGTCGCCCCCACCGCGGCGATCCGCGCGCTGCGCATGCTCACCTGCCGTGCCACGGCCATGGCGTCGACGATCATCCACGCCGCCTCCAGGTCCCGCCCGCACAGTAAATGGGCACCCCAGGGCGGCCGGTCCCCGGGGCTTACCAGCCCGACGCCCACGTCGGCCGCCGCCAGCGCCGCCGCTCCTCGCGCCGAGATCAGCGCCACGCCGTACCCCTCCTCCTGGAGGCGGCGCACCGACGTCTGAAGCCATCGTCCGCCGGCCACCCGCCGATCGACCGGCAGCCGCAGATCCGCCCGGCCGCCCACCCCGGCCACCACGACCAGGCCGGTCCTGTGCGCGGCCGACACCAGGGCCTCGCCGAGCGGATGGGGTTCGGGCACCAGCGACACCAGCGCCAGCAGTTCGCCTCCTCGGGCCAGGGCGAGCACGGTCGTCCCCTGCCTGTGCAGGTCGTCGGCCCGTTCCCGGACTACCCGCCCGACCCGCGGCCGCCAGGACCCGAACGGGAGCACCATCCATTCCCCCACCCGACGCGATCGCCCGGGCCGGGCCAGGTCAACCAGCTCATGAGCACGCTCATGGCACTCCTGCGCGACCACGGCGTCCGAGACGGGCACGACCTCCTCGATCATCAGCCGTCCGGTCCGCAGCGCGGAGGCGTCGATGACCACCGCGTCGACACGGTCCAGCCGGCGCAGGGCGCCGGCGTCGCAGACAACGACCCCCCGCCCGGCCGCCGCCTTGCCGAATCGGGCGGCGAACACCTCGCGCCCCAGCCGCGCCGCCCTGGGCACCCCCGAGACCAGCACCCCCTGCGCCTGGCGCGCGTTGCGGCTGATGGCCAAGGCGCCCAGCGACGCCGCCAGCGACACCGGGCTCAACCGCAGAAGCTGTTCGATCGGGCCCGGCGGCAACGGGACCGGACGCGCCGGTCTTTCCAAGGGATCGGTCCGGTGCACACCGGTTGCCCTTTCCTGGCCGCGTTCAGCCCTGCTCCACGCCTCCCTGTGCGCCCGCCATTCGGCCAGGCGGGTCACCCGGTGAACGGCATCGAGGGCCAGCCCCGTCGGCTGCTGGGCCAGCGCCTGGGTGAGCGCCCCTCCCCCGCTGAAGATCAGATCGGCTGCGGGCGCGCCCACGCCGCGCTCCACCCCTGCCCGTATCCAGGGGGTGACGTCAGCCAACGCCAGCAGAGCCGGGACCCCGGGCGGAAGCGGCACCGCGCGCACCATCCGGCCAGCCACGGCCACACCGCACCCGGCCACGGCCGTCCCGATCCACGCAGCCTCTCTCGCGATCAGGGTCGCCTCTCCCGGCATCGCGGGCGCGAAGTGAGCGCGGTCGAACCCGTGCAGCCGTTCGGCTTCCTCCACGGCGGCGGCCACCTCGGCGATCAGCTCGTCGACGGCCACCTCCGGGTCGTGGGTGACGACGAGCCGGCCGAGCACGGCGTTCGCCTCGACGGCGGACACCGCCTCGATGCCCGACAGCACCGTTTCCAGGGCCCGTGCCATCGGCACGGCTTCGGCGGTATGCAGGCCTCGCACCTTGATATGCACACGGCCGGGCCCAACCCGTTCCGCACGCGAACCCGCCGCCGCGGACACCACGTCACGGACGGTGGCGGGCGCGGGCAGCACCCTGACGATCTGCGCGGCGGTTCCCAGCAGCCGGGATAACTGCATGGCCCTACTCCACTTCCGGGGGCACTCCACTTTTCCGGGGGCGCTCCACTTCGTGGACGTGGTCGACGCCGCAACGAAGATCACCGCACCGGTTCCAGCCGTGGCGCCCGCCCCCGCACCGGATCCGGTCTTACTTTCCCTTCTGCCCCTGCGACTTCTCCCGCTCGGGTGCGGGCCGCTGCTCACCGGAGCGGCCCCCGCGCTTGGCAACGGCGACCCCGACTCCGATCGCCGCGGCCACCGGCCATTCCACAAGCCCGGCCACTGCCATCGCACCCAGCCCGACGAAGTAGGCCAGCCGGTCGGGCGGCGGAAGGAACGAGGTCACGCTCTTCCCGGCGTCGACGACCTCGTGACCGGTCAACGGCGGCCTCGGCACGTGAACCCTGTGAACCGTCACGTGCGGCGTGATCATCGGGACCGGAACCGTGGCCGTCCCGCGTCCCTCATCCTCGGAACGCTCGGTGCGTGCTTGCCGGCGCCCGGCTTCGGGCTCCGCCTTCTGAACGGAACGTCTGCGTGTCGTCTTGGTCTGAGCGGTCGCTGCCATATCAGGCTCCCTGAAAGCGTCTCAGCCTCACATCGCCCAGGGGACGGACCTGCGCACGAACGGCCCCCCGAGGGCCCATATTCGGCTATTCAGCTCCACCTACCCGCGACACCCACCACCAATTACCGCATTCCAGTCAAATGGCGGCAATCTCGCAGCCCCCTGCCGTCCGCGCGGGCAACGGGAAGGGCCCTGCCGCGGTCAGCCGTAGAAGGTGACCAGGTCTCGCAGTGGTAGCGGTCCATCAGGGAACTCGCGTGCGAACGTGTTGAAGTCGAGCGTCTCGTCCACCGCGGCCAACAGGACCTTGACCAGTTCGGCCGCCCTCACTCGGTCGACGATCGGACCGTACACCTGGCGCATCTGCGGCATCCGCGCGGCCGTCACATGCCCGATGACCGGCGCGTGTTTGGCTTGCGGCGTGCTGGTGAACGGGTTGTCGTACATGAACCCCGTTGGCGTGAGCTCACGCGGCACGCCGACACTCTCGAACTCCTCGCTCGCCTCTTGCAAGTACTGCGCGCCCAGCCGCAGCGGCCCGAAATCGAAGCGGGTCGACTCGCCGTACTCGATCACGTCCTGCCATACGCGCGCATAGGCGTCGCCAGCCCCCGGGTCCTTGGGACGACCACCGAAGATGTCGTCGACGGCCTCGACCACCGTCCGAGACGCCTCCATCTCCCCACGCGCGTCGATGACCGCGGCACGCTCGCGGCTCATCTCCACCGTGCCGGGCGCGGGATGCCGAATCCAGCCGGCCACGCTCTGGATACCCACGCTGTAGATCGTGAGCTGCGTACTCATCGGTCTCCTCTGCCCCAGTCGTCCCGTGTCCTGCGTAGGACGCGATCATGCACATCGCGGTTCCCGCCACTCAAGTGCCCAGACGGCCACGGGATCTGCGCCGGTCAACTCCTCGGCCGGCGGGCGCCCACGATCAGACTCCCCTGAAGCTCCCGGTGGCCATGGCTTTGGTGCTGCGGCTGTCGGCGGTGAACGCGCTGACGCGGTAGGTGTCCTTGGTGAAGTCGTGGCCGGTGGCGGGACGGTTGAACTGGATGCCGAAGCGGTACGTGCCGGCTGCGAGAGTCTGACCGGGTTTCAGAGTGATGTCGTAGATCAGACCGCCGTTGGTGCGGTTCACCGTGGTGGTGACGTCGGCAGGGGCGATCGACGTCCACGATCCGGTGGACCGCACCGTGGAACCGCCGGAAACGGTGACGCTCACGCGCAGTCCTCGCATGGAGCGTGTGGTGATGACCGTCACGTTTTCCTGGGCCCAGTACTGGGTGCTGTGGGGATCGACGGTGCCACTCGCCGTCAGCGGCCCGGCTGGGGGCGTCGGGCTGGAATGGTCGCTCCCCGTGGTGGTGGTCGCCGGGGGTGACGGACGTGCCGGGATCGATGTGGACTGTGAAGTCGGCCGGTGGCTCTGGGGAGCGGAGCTCCGGCCGATCGACGGTGTGGCGGTTTGGCTGGACAGATGGCCGTTGTGGCCCGCGCCGATATCGAACGTCACGACTGTGACGACGCTCACCGCGGCCACCGCCGCGGCGACGCCGAGCGGAACGCCGATGAGCCGGAACCGTGCCCGACGACGGCTGTGCCGGGCCGGTGCGGCCGGTTCGTGGTGGTCGGCGGTGAGCCGCTCGACCTGGGCTTCGATGCGACCAAGGTCTGGTTCGTGCTTGTCCGCTTGCTCTCGCAGCGCGGCCGTCAGCCACGTCCCCCCGTCCCGCTCACCGTCGTTGCGGGACTCTCCTGATCGAGGGCGATTCATGGGGTCGCTCCTTTGGTGGCGGCCGAGCGGCTCTCGCCGGGCGCGGCGTACCGTGATCCACGCAACCGCGCCGCGAGTTCTTCCAGGCCGCGGGAGCTCTGGCTCTTGACGGTGCCCACCGCGATGCCGAGGGTCGACGCGGTCTCCCGTTCGCTCAGCCCGTAGTAATAGCGCAGGACGATGCAGGCGCGTTTGCGGGCGGGAAGCTGAAGCAGGGCCTCTCGAAGGTCGACCGCCCCCGCCGTGTCGGGCTGCTCGGTCCGGTCGCTCCGGCCCAGGCCCCACAGCCGCCAGCTGCGGCGTTCACGGACCAGGCGCGCCGTACGGTCCGCGGCCAGGTTGGCCACGATGCGGCGCACGTACGCCAGCGGCCGATCGGCGGAACTGACCCGGTTCCAGTGCTTCCATGCCTCGGCCAACGCCTCGGCCGTGATGTCGTCGGCCGCGTCGGGCTCGCCGGTGAGCAGGTACGCGAAGCGCGCCAGCTCACGGTAGTGACCGGCGAAGAACGCGTCGAACGCGGCCCGTTCGCCCCCTGACCGTTCGGGTTCGGCCGCACCCTCCGGTTCGCGCACGCCGGGGAATCTAGCAGAACCATCCCATCGGAATTGCCCGGCAACCTTTCGCGCCCGTGAACGGACAGGGGGAAGACGCGCGGGACGCCCGTGAGCCCGCGCACGGACTCGATCACCAGGAGAATCCCAGGTGAAACGCCCTCTCAGCAGACGCGAGCCGTCGCGTTCCGGCCGCCTGTCGCCCGCCTCGCCGCGACGCGCGCCGCGTAAATACCTTCTGATCGGCTCGGCCGCCGTACTCGTCGGCGGCGTGCCGGCCGCCGTCCTGCTCACCGCGGGCGGCTCGCAGAGAACCGGCTCCGAGGTCGCGGCGCCAGCGCGTCTCCATGGCCAGAACCCAGCGCGGCTCCGTGGGCAGGAGAGGCCGGCGCGTCGCCAGGCGAACGCTCAGGCAGCCAGGTACACGTGGGCGAACGCGCCGATCAACGGCGGCGGATTCGTCACCGGCCTGGTGTTCAACCCCAAGAGAAAGAACCTGGCGTACGCGCGCACCGACATCGGTGGCGCATACCGTTGGAACGCCAAGACCGGCTTCTGGATCCCACTGACCGACTGGATCGGTGAAAGCAACAGCAACCTGCTCGGTATCGAGAGCCTGGCCACAGACCCGGTCAACCCCAACAGGCTCTATCTCGCCGCCGGAACCTACACCAATTCGTGGGCTGGTAACGGGGCCATCCTGCGTTCCACCGACCAGGGCGCCCACTTCACCACCATTCCCCTGCCGTTCAAACTCGGGGGTAATGAGGACGGCCGGTCGATGGGAGAAAGACTCGCCATCGACCCGAACGACAACCGCGTCCTGTACCTGGGCACCCGGCAGCACGGGCTGTGGCGCTCGGCCGACTACGGATCGACCTGGCGCAAGGTGGCCTCCTTCCCCGTCACCAGCAGCACCAGCAGCGGCGTCGGGGTCAGTTTCGTGACCTTCGGCAAGGGCCGTGGACAGGGACCCACTAAGACCATCTACGTGGGCGTGGCGGACAGCGGGAAAAGCCTCTACCGCAGTACGGATGGCGGGGCGAGCTGGTCCGCCGTGCCCGGACAGCCGACCGGGCTGCTGCCGCATCACGGTGTGCTGGCCTCCAACGGGCAGCTGTACCTCTCCTATGGCAACGCTCCCGGCCCCAACGGGGTCACCGCCGGCGCGGTGTGGCGGCTGACGACCGGCACCGGCAGCTGGCGGAACATCACCCCTGCTTCGGATAACTCCGGGTACCGCTATGGCTACGCCGGGCTGGCCGTGGACCCACGGCATCCGCGAACGGTCATGGTCGCCACTCTCGACAAGTGGTGGCCCCACGACGAGATCTACCGCAGCACCGACCAGGGCACGTCATGGAAGGCGATCAGCCCGCGCGCGGTGTACGACAACTCGGCCGCACCGTACGTGGGCAGGTCGATCGGGCACTGGATCGGCACCCTGGCCATCGACCCGTTCGCTCCGGGTCATGTGATCTACGGCACGGGCAGTGGCATCTGGGGCAGTAACGACGTCACCAAGGCCGACCGTGGCGCCACCACGCACTGGAGCGTGCGCGCCAAGGGCCTGGAGGAGACCGCCGTACTCGGCCTGATCTCCATCCCCGGCGGCGCACCGGTCATCAGCGCCCTCGGCGACATCGGCGGGTTCACTCACACCAACCTGCGAAAAGTAACCCCGACGAACTTCACCAACCCCACCTTCGCCAACACCACCGGCATCGACTTCGCGCAGAAGGCCACGAAAGTGGTGGCCCGGGTCGGCACCGGCAACGAAGCGAAGGGCGGATACTCCACCGACGGGGGCCGCCGCTGGACCCCGTTCAGAGGCACGCCTCAGCCCGCCGCGAAGGCCGGGAGCATCGCCGTGTCCGCCGACGCCGCGACCTTCGTGTGGACCCCCTCAGGTGATCACGTGTACTACTCCCGGGACCGCGGCGCGACCTGGAACTCCAGCCAGGGCCTGCCCGCGAACGCACAGGTGGTCGCCGACCGAGCGAACCCGGGGGTCTTCTACGCCCTGGCTGGCGGCACGCTCTACTTCAGCACCGACGCCGGGGCGACCTTCGCCCCCCGCGCCACCTCCCTACCTGACGGCAGCCTCAAGGCTGTGAGCGGCGCACAGGGAGACCTCTGGATCGCCGCAGGCAACTCCGGCCTGCTGCACTCCACCAACGGCGGAGCGACCTTTTCCAAACTCGGCACCGTGACGACGGCCCGCGGAATCGGCTTCGGCAAAGCCGCCTCCGGTGCGCGCTACCAGGCGATCTACATCACCGGCACCATCGGCCGCGTCTCGGGAGCGTTCCGCTCCGTCGACGGGGGCACCACCTGGCTGAGGATCACCGACGCCCGTCACCAGTTCGGCTACCTCGGCTCCGCCATCACTGGCGATCCCAACACCTACGGCCGGGTGTACATGGGGAGTAACGGACGCGGCGTCCTCTACGGCACTCCCCGCTGATCTGCACCACCCCAAGTCGCTGATCTGCACCACCCCAAGTCCCTGCCGGGGCACCGTCTTCAGCCCCGGCAGGGACTTGGTTCGATGTGACCGCCAGCTTGGGGCCCCCGTTCCTCCATCTACGCGCGCCGAGCCAAAAGCAGCCTCGGCTCTGGCGCGAAGTCCGTGAAGCGATCACGGACGGTGATGTCGCCGGCAGCCTGCCGGTCGGCGGGTGTGATCGCGATTCTGTAAAAGGCTGCGCAGGGTCGCGGCGTTCGGTAATGATCTTGTTCGGGCGAGAACTGGATCATGACGAACGGCCGTGAGGAGCCTTGTGCAGCACTGCCCGGCGGGTGAGGAAGCCTGCCGCCTTCATTCGGTCTTTCCGCACCTCAGGCGGGTGCATGTCGACGACGTCACCGATCGCGGTGACGTCGTCTGCGTTACTGCACGGACCGGGACCGCCCGCTCGGCCTGCCGCGAGTGCGGAACGATGCCGGCTCGGGGCCATAGCCGGTACGTACGGCGGCTGCACGATCTGCCGGTGGCAGTACGGCCGATGGTGATCGCGCTGAAGGTACGGCGGAATCAAATACCTCAAGCGGAAATAGAACCAAATTGAAGGGACTGAGTTTCGTGGACAAATTCTTCTGGCATGGCCATGACGCGCGAACCCTGCTGCCGGATGGCTGGGAGGACCAGGTACGGTCTGTGACGCGGTCGCGTGTCGTGCGCCTGGACAGGGGCCGGGCTTCGACCTCCCGAGAATCCGAGGACGTTGGCGTACTGCGGCGCGGCCGGGTGCCGGGGGCTGCCGTGCGGGATGAACTTCCCTGGTTGGACGAGCTCTACCGCACGACCTTCCTGGACATGGCAGAACACCTCGCCGGTGAGCCGGTGTCCCCTGCCGAAGACGTACGCTACGGCGTCGTCCTCAACGTGGCCATCGGCACCGACATGCGGCTGGAGTGCCACGTGGACTCCAACCCGGTCGAAGGTCTGCTGTTCTTGACGGACCACTCACGGCAGGCCGGCGGAGAACTGGTCATCGGGCACAACCCAGAAGCCCGAAGTGCCGCGGAGATCGATGCGGACTGCTCAACCATTATTCCGGTCGCCGGGCATGCACTTTTCTTCCGCGGGAGCGATAATCCTCATTACGTCCGCTTCCTCAAGAACAATGACGACATCCGGATCGTTGCCGCGATGAACTATTACACAGAAACAGTCCCGGAAAGCTCTCGTCCGGCCGAGATCAATCAGTACCTCTTCGGCGAAGAATAGCTCACGCCGCCCAATATCCCAGGCCGCAGCGAAGCATCGGACACCCAGCGCGATGATCATAGGAGAGACTCGTGGGAGCGACACGGCCACGTCAACACACCGATGAGCCACTGCCCTCGCCGGGTGTCTTCGAACGGATCACAGAGCCCTCACCACCGCCGGCCGTTCCACCCGGATGGCGCATCGCGCCACCTGACTTCGTGGGAGTCGGAACGATGAAGTCAGGAACCACCTGGTGGTGGACCTTGCTGACCGGACACCCCGCCATCGTCTCTCCCCGCGAGGCGCAAGCAGCCGCTCAGCCCCGCTCCCACGACCCGCGTACACAGCAACGGCAGATCTACCGCCCCAAGGAGATCGACTTCTTCAACCACTTCGGCGCGGTCGAAGACATCGACCCCGCCGACTATCACCGGTACTTCCCTCGCCCAGACCACACGATCGCTGGTGAGTGGACGCCGCGATACATCTACGACTGGTGGACACCGCCGATGCTCAAGGCCGTCGCCGCACAAGCCAAGCTGCTGGTATTGCTGCGCGATCCGCTGGAGCGGCTGGCCTCGGCCCTGGGATTCCACCGGGCCTTGTCCCCGCACCAGCACCCGGCCACTGCCATCAACCACCAATTCCACCACGCGCTGTATGGACAGCAATTGCACAGACTGCAGGACAGCTTTCCCCGAGAGCAGATCCTGGTGCTGCAGTACGAACAGTGCGTCGCCGACCCGCAAGGGCAGGCGCGGCGCACCTTCGAGTTCCTGGGAGTGGAGCCCGAGGCCTGGCAGCCGGACCCAGCGGCCCGCCGCCAGGTCGGCCCATCGTTTCCCAAACCCGAACTCAACCAGGCCACCCGCGAGGCGTTCTGCCGGGCAATCGCACCCGACATCACCCAACTCCTGCGCGACTTCCCCGAAATCGACACCGCACTGTGGCCGAGCATCGACCACCTGCCCCTGCGCTGTCGCTGACGACCCGCTGACGAGCGCGAAGAAGATCGCGTTCATAATCGGGCCGGGGGTCTATACGATCAACGGCTCTCTCGCTCTTTCGGTGGTGGCGGAGGATGTCCGACCATCACGCTAGATCGTGATCAAGGACCACGGTCTTGTCGGTGTGGTGTTCGCGGGCTTGTCCGGCTCGCCTATGCCGGCGGATTTCTCGCGGCGAGCAGCAACTGAACGACCTGCTGCAGCATGCGCTCGGGGGCATGACCACCCGGCTCCAGCGCGGAGTGCAGGACGAATCCGTCGCCGGCCGCGATGATCAGCGCGGCCATCGGTTCCGGCTCCACCCACGGGGCGATGTATCCGGCGGTGCGGAGCTGACCGATGCTCGCCGCCAGCACCTCGCGCAGCTCCGCCAGCAACCCGGCCACCTGGCTGCGGATCGTCTCGTTGCGCGAAGCGGCCGCCAACGCCTCGACATAGGCGGGGATGTGCTCGCGAGCCTCCTCCAACGCCTCCTGAACGGTCAGGGCCGCCTCGAGGAGATGACCGACCGGGTCATCGGCGACATCGGCCAGTGCGGTGCGGATCGGCTCGATCCACCTCCGGACGGCATGCACCAGGGCCTGCGCCACCAGTTCGTCCTTGGAGCCGAAGTGGTAGGTGATCGCCTGTAGGTTCACCCCCGCCGCGGCGGTGATCTCACGCGAGGTGGCGCCCGCCAGACCGCGGCGGGCCAGCACCTCCAGCGTCGCCTCGATCAACCGGGAACGGGTGGCGTCGCGTGATTCATTCATACGAATGTATGATGTACGTGGAGGTCCGCCACGAGCGGCATGGCGATACCACGAAAGAGAGCGGCCATGACCAAGAAAGTCCTCCTCACCGGCGCGTACGGCTATTCGGGAACCTATCTCAGGCGCCACCTGCAGGCGGCCGGCCACACGCTCCGGACGCTGACCAACCACCCCGCCCCCGATGCCGACATCGAGGTGTTCCCGCTCGATTTCGGCGATCCGGCCTCCCTGACGGCGGCCTTCGACGGTGTCACGACCTTCTACAACACCTACTGGTCCCGCTACGCCCCCAGCGGCACCCCGCATTCCCAGGCCGTCGCCAACACCGCGATGCTGTTCGACGCCGCCCGCCGGGCCGGGGTCGAACGCGTCGTGCACCTCAGCATCACCAACCCTGATCCCGGCTCCTTTTACGCCTACTACCGGGGCAAGGCCGCCGTGGAGGACCTGCTCACCGACAGCGGCATGTCCTACGCCATCGTGCGGCCGAGCGTGCTCTTCGGCGGCGACGACATCCTGATCAACAACATCGCCTGGCTGCTGCGCCGCTTCCCCGTGTTCGCCATTCCCGGGACGGGCCGTTACCGGCTGCGCCCGGTGCACGTCGACGACCTCGCCGATCTGTGCGTACGGCTCGGATCGCAGCGAACCGACACCGTGATCGACGCGGTCGGCCCCGAGTCGTTCGCCTTCGAGGACCTGGTCGGCGCCATCGCCGAAGCCGTCGCAGCACCGTTCCGGCCCGTCCACCTCCCTGCGGCCGCGGTGTCGGTGCTGCTGCGCGGGATGTCGTTGCTGACCCGCGACGTGATACTCACCCGCGACGAGATCGACGGCCTCATGGCCGAGCTCGTCATGGTCGAGGGCGAAGCCACCTGCCCCACCCGGTTGACCGGCTACCTGCACGCCAACGCCGACCGGATCGGCCGCCGATACCAGTCCGAACTCGCCCGGCGCAAAGCCCCACAACCCCCCGTCCCCTCAACGGGCATCAAATCAGGATGACGGTGAAATGAGGCCGGTCGCAGGCATGCAGTGCGGATGCGACAATCTCGGCGTGATGCGCATGGCCGCGGCCGTCCTTGTCCTAGCCACCGCCCTGGGTTGCTCGGCCCCGGAGGCGGCGGGACCCGACGTGACCCCTCCGACTCTGACCTCTTCCGGGAGCAGCAGGCCGACCCCGTCCCCGAGCCTGGTTGAGAACAACGGCACTCTGGAGTCCCCGCTCAGTGACTTCAAGGCCTCGGTCCTCGGCGTGTCGTGGGCCACCACGCTCACCGACCCGCAGAACGGCACGACCAAGCCCGAGGGCCGATACCTGCTGGTCCGGCTGGCACTGCGCAACATCACCAAGCACCCGACGCATCCGCCGGCGCATCTGTCGCTGCACACCGCCGACGCCTCGGAGTACGCACCCGAATGGGACCAGACGTTCGGTCAGACCGTCCTGGTCGGCCGCGGCAAGGTCAACGACCTCAACCCAGG
Source organism: Actinomadura sp. 6N118 (assembly GCF_044326415.1). Lineage (NCBI taxonomy): Bacteria > Bacillati > Actinomycetota > Actinomycetes > Streptosporangiales > Thermomonosporaceae > Actinomadura > Actinomadura sp. 6N118. Next base: position 27,048 of record NZ_JBIRAZ010000003.1, read on the forward strand.
CGCGAGAACGACCATCGTCCTGGTCTACGACATCCCCGCGGGCACCAAACCGAAAGCCGTCGCCGACCTCAAGCTCTAGTGCACTTGACCATGAAGCGCCCCGGCTTCGATGGAGACTCTAAGTTGTGGCTGTGGCCCGCGGTTGGCGGATTCAATCCCAGTATCGCCCACCACTCTTTCCCCAGCTCAAGGCCCCGTCTCCAACGGACGGGGCCTTGAGCCGTCCAGTGACATGCGGTTGAAGAGGTTGATGCCGGACGGCGGCATCGGGCGTGCGATCAGCGCAGCCGGTCTTTGGCCTTGTAGTAGGCGCCGGCGAAGGGCAGGAACCAGGCGGTGCCGTTGTAGAACGGCACGGGGACCTTGGGGAAGCCTAGGCCGCGCAGTGGGTTGGCTTCGGGATGGCCGTCCATGACCTCGGCCATCGCCCGGCCCATGTAGGTGGCCATCTGGACGCCGTGGCCGCAGTAGCCCATGGAGTAGTACACGCCGTCGGACTGGCCGGCGTGCGGGATGCGGTCGTAGGAGAAGCCGACGTTGCCGCCCCACACGTAGTCGATGGCGACGTCGCCCAATTGCGGGAAGATCTCGGCCATCTCCCGTCTGAGCACCTGTCCGCTCTTGACGTCGGAGGCGGGGTTGGACGGGGCGAAGCGGGCCCGGCCTCCGAAGGCCAGGCGGTGGTCGGGGGTGAGACGGAAGTAGTGGCCGATGTTCTTGGAATCGACCACCAGGCGGGCGTTGGGGATGAGCTCGCGGGCGCGGTCCTCACCGAGCGGCTCGGTGACGATGATGAAGCTGCCGACGTTGATCAGCCGTTTGCGGAGCCAGGGCAGCGACCGGTCGGTGTAGGCGTCGGTGGCGGCCATGACGTGCCCGGCGCGGATCGTGCCGTGCAGGGTCTCCACCAGGAACCCGCCGTCGGGCGTGCGGGTCAGGCCGGTGGCGGCGTTGCGTTCGTGGATCTGGGCTCCGGCGCGTTCGGCGGCGTCGGCCAGGCCGTGGACGTACTTGCCCACGTGCAGCCCGGCGCTGAGCGGTTCGAGCAGGGCACCGTGGTAGTAGCCCGAGTTCAGCTCGGACTTGAGCTCTGCCCTGGTCAGCAGGACGGTCTCGTGGTCGAAGTTGTCGGCCAGGTCGCGCTGCGTCGCCTTCATCGCCGCGAAGTGCTCGGGCTTGAAGGCCACGCCGAGCCGGCCGGAACGGACGAAATCGCAGTCGATCTTCTCGTGCTCGGTAAGCTCCTCGACGACGTCGACGGCCTCGCGGAAGGCGCCGTAAAGCTCGCGGGCGCGGTCCTGGCCGTAGCGCTTGCGGGCCTCGCCGACGCCGATGGTGATGCCCTGGGTGCACATGCTGCCGTTGCGCCCGGAGGCGCCCGAGCCGACCTTGTCCTTCTCGACGAGGACGACCCGGGCTCCCTTGCGGGCGGAGTGGTAGGCGGTCGACAGGCCGGTGATGCCGCCGCCGATGACAACGACGTCCGCCTCATCGGGCAGAGCCTCGCCGGATCGGTCGGGCAGGGGCGGGGCGGTGTCGAGCCAGTAAGGGATCTGCTTCATGGCACGGTTCCTCGGTCTCAGCAGTCCAGCAGGGTGGGCAGTCCGGACAGGTCGCGCAGCTCGTCGTAGGGCTGATAGTCGGTGCTGCCGGGGCGGCCGTAGCGATTGATCCACACGCGGCGCTTCAGCCCCAGGTCGCGGGTGGGGATCAGGTCGTACTCCCAGCCCTGGGCGGTGTGGATGACCTGGGCGGGGGCGACGTCCATGGCCTTGCAGGCGTGCTCGAAGGTCTGCCGGTCCGGCTTGTAGGCCCCGGCCTGCTGGGCGGTGATGACGTGATCGAACTCGACCCCGATGCTGGCGACGTTGTGCTTGATCATGTCGTCGTTGGTGTTCGAGATGATGGCGATCTCGTAGCGGCTCTTCAGGGCGCGCAGGGCGCCCGGCACCTCCGGGAACGGGCCGAAGGTGGGCACCGCCTCGACCAGGGCGTCGCCATCGGAGGACCGGTAGGGCAGGCCGTGCAGCCGCATGGCCTTCTCCAGGCTGGAGTGCAGCACCTCGTCGTAGGGGCGGTAGGCCTCCAGGACGGCCTGGAACCGCATGACGCGGAAGTCGTCGAGGAACTCCTCGACGTTGAGCCCGTCCAGGTCGAGCCGGTCGGCCAGGACCTTCAGGGTGGTCGGGCCGAGCTGGAAGTCGATCAGGGTGCCGTAGGCGTCGAAGGTCACGATCTCGCGCATGGTGTCCAACCTCGTATGAGCTTCGGAATGTGTCGTCGGGCGTGTGCTCGTACTCAGACCACCCGGTCGCCGGGGGTCACGATCTCGTCGAGTGCGGCCAGGTCGGCCGCGTCGGGGGTCCAGCCGGCGGCCGCCGCGTTGGCGGTCGCCTGCTCGGAGGTCATGGCTCCGCAGATCACCGAGCCGACGGCGGGCAGCGCGGCCAGCCCGCCGACGGCGACCTGCAGCAGCGTCAGGCCGCGTTCGGCGCCGTACCGCGTGAGCGCCTCGACGCGGTCGAGGGCGGCGTCCGTCAGCCAGCCTTCCCGCCAGGACAGGCGGCTGCCGGTCGGCGGACGTTCCCCGCGCCGGTATTTGCCGCTGAGCAGGCCGTTGGCGAGCGGGTAGTACGGCAGGAGACCGACGCCGTAGCGCCGGCAGGCGGGTATGAGCTCGGTCTCCGGGATGCGGTCCAGCAGGTGGTAGCGGGCCTGGGTGCTGACGAACGGCGTGCGCTGGTCGACGGTGGCCTGCCAGGCGGCGTCGGCGAGCATCCAGGCGGGGAAATTGGAGCATCCGATGTGGCGGACCTTGCCCTCGGCCACCAGTTCGTCGAGGGCTTCTAGAGTCTCCTCGATCGGGGTGACGCCATCGGGTTCGTGGAACTGGTACAGGTCGATGTAGTCGGTGCCCAGCCGCTGGAGCGAGCCTTCCGCCGCGTGCCGGATGTACCGGCGTGCACCGCGCGGCCCGTGGCGGTCGGCGTCGTCTCCCCTGCTCATGCCGAACTTGGTGGCCAGCACGACCTGTTCGCGGTGGCCCTTCAGCGCCGCGCCAAGGAATCTCTCACTGTCGCCCGGCGGGCCGCCGCCGTAGGCACCGTAGATGTCGGCGGTGTCGAACAGGGTGATGCCGGCGTCGAGTGCGGCGTGCACGACGGCCTTGGTGCCGTCCTCGCCGAGACGGGAGCCGAAGTTGTTGCCGCCCACCCCGACCACCGAGACCAGGGGACCGCCGTTGCCCAGATTCCGGTAGCGCATGGTCGTCCTCCCCTCAGTCCCGAGGCCCGAAGCCGATGCAGACGTTCTTGACCTGGGTGTAACTGGCCAAGGTCTCCAGGCCCTTCTCCCGTCCCCAGCCGCTGTGCTTGTAGCCGCCGAAGGGCAGTTCCACGCCGGTGCCGACGCCGGTCGCGTTGACGTACACCTGCCCGGCCCGGATGCCCTCGGCCAGCCGCATCGCCCTGTCGATGTCCCGGGTCCACACATAGGAGGCCAGGCCGTACGAGCTGTCGTTGGCGATGGCGATCGCGTCCGCGACGTCGTCGAACTCGATCACCGTGATGACCGGGCCGAAGATCTCCTCACGGGCGGTGCGGGCGTCGTTGGTCAGCCCGGTCAGCACGGTGGGCTCGATGAAGTACCCGTCGGCGAGCGCCGGGTCGGCCGGTCGGCCGCCGCCGGCCCGTGCCGTGGCGCCCTCCTCGCGCGCCAAGGCGAGGTAGCCCTCGACGCGGTCGCGTTGCCGGGCGGCGACCAGCGGCCCCACGTCCGGGTCGGACGCGCCCGGGCCGAGCCGCAGCGACGCCGCGTGTTCGACCAGCCTGTCCAGGAACGACTCGGCGCCGCGCTGGAGCAGCAGCCGGGTGCCCGCCGAGCAGGTCTGGCCGGCGTTGCCGAACGCGGAGCCCGCCACGGCCGCCAGCGCCGCGTCGAAGTCCGCGTCGGCGAAGACGATCGCCGGGGATTTGCCGCCCAGCTCCACCACCGACGGCACCACGTTGGCGGCGGCCGCCTGGGCGACCTTGACGCCGGTCGCCACCGACCCGGTGAAGGTGACCTGGTCGATCCCGGGATGGGCGGCGAGCGCGGCCCCCGCCGCCCCATCCCCCGGCACCACGTTCAGCACACCCGGAGGCAGCCCGCACTCCAGCGCGATCCGCCCGATCTCCAGCGGGGTGAGCGGTGCCTCCGGTGAGGGCTTGAGGACGACCGTGCATCCGGCGGCGAGAGCCGGGGCACTGCCCCGGGCGGTGTTCTGCAGGGGGTAGTTGAACGGGATGATCTGCCCCGAGACGCCGATCGGCTCCCGCACGGTGTAGTCGAGCAGCCCGGGGCCCAGCGGGATGGTGGTGCCGCCGAGCTTGTCGGCCACTCCCCCGTAGAACTCGAAGTAGCGGGCCGCGGCCTCCACGTCGGCCTTCGCCTGGCTGAGCGGTTTGCCGACGTCGAGGCTCTCCAGCCGGGCCAGATCGTCGCTCTCCTCGCGGATCCGCGCGGCGATGCGGTTCAGCAGGCGGCCGCGGTCGGCCGAGCGCATCCGCGCCCACCGCGGCGAGGTGAAGGCCGCTCCGGCGGCGGCCACCGCCTGGTCGATGTCGGCCGGGCCGGCCTGGGACACCTCGGCGATCGGGGCGCCGCAGGCCGGGTCGACGACGGTGAACGTGCGGCCGTCGGCGGCCGGGACGCGCTTGCCGTCGATCAGCAGTTCCCGGACGGCGTCCTGGGTGGCAGTGCCGTTCATCGCGGGAACTCTCCTTGCACGGCGCCGAAGATGACGACCTCGTCGCCGGGTTGGACGGTGCGGATGCGGCGCTGCCACAGCACGATGCCGTCCTGTGGCGCCCGGACCTCCTCCAGGGTGTGGCCGTAGTGGTCAACGATCGTGCCGAGCAGATCACCGGTCTTGACCTCGTCGCCGGGTCCGGCGTGGCCGAGGAAGAAGCCGCCGTGCGCGGAACGGGAGAAGGTGCCGGTCACGTCGGTGTAGTCGTCGCGCAGCACCGCCTCGCCGTCGACCATGCCGAGACTCCGCATGATGTTGCGCACGCTCTCCACGTGCATCTCAACGGTCTCCTCCCGGTACGTGCCGCCGCCCGCCTCGATGGTGATGGCGGGCTTGCCGGCCTCCAGGGTCGGGTGCCGGACGGTGCCGCCCCACTTTCCGCCCTTCCAGATGAGCCGGTGCCCCGCAGCCAGGCCGATCTCGGTGGCGAGGTCCTCGTAGCCGCCCTGCACGATGGTGAGCGGGGCGATCTCGCCGAACGTGCCGCCGGTGTGCAGGTCGACCAGGACGTCGATGGCCGGGATGACCTGCCGGACGAAGGTGGCGGCGAGGCGCAGGGAGTAGGAACCCTCGATGTCACCGGGGAAGATCCGGTTGAGGTTGGCGTGGTCCAGGCCGCTCGTGCGGGCGGCGGCCTCGAACGCCGGGGTGTTCATGCAGGGGATGCCGACGAGGGTGCCGCGCAGCTCGGCCGGGACGGTGGTGGCCAGGACCCGGCGGACGGCCTCCTGCCCGTCGTACTCGTCGCCGTGCACGCCGGCGTCCACGCACAGCACCGGGCCGGGTTCCGTGCCGTTGACAATGATCAGGGGGATGCCGAGCTCGACGCCGTAGGTGCTGGTGCCGACCGGAATCAGCCCTTCGGCTCGCTCTCCCGGCGCGCAGGTGACCGATCCGAGGATGTAGGTGTGCTCCGTGGTGGGGGCCGCGGTCATGGTGTCGTTCCTTCGTGTCGGTGCGGGCGTGCGAGGGCCGCCAGCCGGGTGGACGCCTCGGCGAGGGTTTCGGTGAGGATGCCGGTGATGCGGTCGAGCAGATCGCGGTCGCTGATCAGCGGCGGGGCGATCTGCACCAGCGGCGCGGCGCGGTCGTAGACGCGGGCGAGCAGCCCGGCCTCGCGCAGCCGCCGCGGGATCAGGTCCGTGATCAGGGCGGCGCGTGCGGTGTCGCTGAAGCCGCCGTCCGGAAGGTCTCCGGCCAGCTCGGCGGCGTAGAAGAACCCGGCGCCGCGCACGCCCCCGACGATCGGGAGCGGGGCCAGCTCCGCCATCCGCTTGGCGAGGTGGTCCTCGAGATCCCGGACGTTCTCCAGAATCCGGTCCCGTTCGATGATGTCCAGGGTGCGCAGAGCGATCGCCGTGGTCAGCGGGTGCCCCGAGAAGGTGTAGCCATGGTTGAGCATCTCGCCGGGCCGGTTGATGACCTCGGCGACCCGTTCCCCGACCAGTGTGGCGCCCATCGGGGCGTATCCGGCCGTGATGCCCTTGGCCACGGTGATCATGTCCGGTCGGGCGCCGTAACGGTCGCCGCCGAACCAGGTGCCGAGCCGGCCGAACGCGGTGATCACCTCGTCGGCGACCAGCAAGAAGCCGTACCGGTCGGCCAGACTGCGCAAGCCCGCCCAGTAGCCCTCGGGTGGGGGGATGCAGCCGCCGCGGTTCTGCACCGGCTCCGCGATCAGCATCCCGATCGTCTCCGGGCCCTCCCGCAGAATCGCCTGCTCCAGATCCGCGAGCAGGTACGCGGTGAACGCCGCGTCGTCCAACGGCCCGGGAAGCAGCGAGCGGTCAGTGTTGGCCACGAACGTGGTCGCCACGGCCGGCGGCCCGTACGGCTCGGTCAGCGCCGGATCGTCGTTGAACGACAGGGCGCCGAGCGTCAGCCCGTGGTAGGCGCCGCTCCGGGCGATGACCTTGACGCGGCCCGGCTCGCCGCGCAGCGTGTGGTACCTGCGCGCGATCTTCCACGCGGTCTCCACGGCCTCGGCGCCGCCGCCGGCGAAGAACACCCGGTCGACACCCTCCGGGGCGAGGCCGGCGAGGCGCTCGGCCAGTTCGATGGCCGGGGGGTGGGCGGAGGCCAACCACAGCGGGCTGTAGCACAGCTCGCGCAGCTGGTGGCCCGCCGCCTCGGCGATCTCGTCGGAGTAGGAGTAGCCAATCTGGCAGCAGTACAGGCCGGACAGCCCGTCGATGTAGCGGGTGCCGTCCACGTCGTCGAGGTACGGTCCCTCGCCCCGCTGGACGATGAGCATGTCCTGCCCGTCGCCGCCGATCGAGCCGTTGGGCGTCATGTTGAGCAGCAGGTGGCGCGCCGCCGCGGAGGACAACTCGTCGGTGCGGGTCATGGGGCGGTGTCCCTTCCGGTGGGGAGGGCGGCGGCGGTCTCCACCGGCAGCAGTCCCTCCCGGCGGCCCGAGCCGAGCCAGCGCACGATGCCGACCAGCGCCATGGCCAGCACGGCGGCGGCGATGAGCAGGGCGCTGACGGCGGTCACACTCGGGTCCACGTCGAACTGCAGGACGTTGAACACCTGTATGGGCAGGGTGGCGGTGTCCACCCCCGACAGGAACTGGGAGATGAAGAACTCGTCGAAGCTGGTGATGAAGGAGAAGACCGCAGCCGCGATCATGCCCGGCGCGGCGAGCGGGAAGGTGATCCGCCGGGCGATGGTCAGCCTGCCCGCTCCCATGCTGGCGGCGGCGTTCTCCAGCCGCTCGTCGATCCCCTTCAGTGTGGCGACAAGGATCATGACCGCGATCGGGGTGGCCAGCACGGTGTGTCCGAGAGCGAGCGCGATCGGGCTGCCCAGCATCGCGGCCGGCTCGAACAGCAGGAACAGCCCGAGCGCGATCACCACATGCGGGATGATCAGCGGGGCCAGCACCAGCCCGTAGACCGCCGAGCGCAGCGGCAGTTCGCTGCGCACCAGCGCGGTCGCCGCCGTGATCCCCAGGATCAGCGAGAACACGGTGGTGAGGGAGGCGACGAGCGCGCTCAGCGTCAGGGCGGCCGGCCACTTGCTGCCCTCGGCGAACAGCGTCCGGTACCAGCCCAGCGTCCACGACTCCGGAGGGAAGGAGCCGAAGGCGTCGGCGCCGAACGAGGTGACGACGATGACGATGATCGGCAGCGCCAGGAAGAGCAGGATCACGGTGGCGGCGACGGTCAGGGAGATCCGTCCGGCCAGGGTGCTACGCAGCGCGATCATGACCCGCTCCTCCTCTTCTTCGCGCCGGCCCCGAGGGATCCGACCAGTTTCAGCAGCAGCAGCCCGGAGAAGGTGATCAGCAGCAGGACGATGCCCTGGGCGGCGGCGCCGTTCCACTGGTTCTCCTTCATCACGTGCTGGCGGATGAGGGAGGCGATCATGGTCTGCTTGGGGCCGCCCATCAGCGCAGGGGTGATGTAGTAGCCCAGCGAGAGGATGAAGCTGAGCAGTGCGGCGCTGGCCAGGCCTGGCGCGACGAGCGGGAGGTAGATCCGGCGGAAGATGACCAGCCGGCCCGCCCCCATGCTGGCCGCCGCGGCGAGCAGCCTGCGGTCCACGCCGCGCATCACGCCGTACAACACCAGGACGGTGTAGGGCAGCATCACCCCGGTGGTGCCGATGACCACGCCGATCTCGTTGAAGAGCAGCTGGAACGGCGCCCCCGGCACCCACAGGTCGGTCAGGGCCTGGTTCACCGCTCCCTTTTCGCCGAGCAGGATGATCCAGCCGTACGTCCGCACCAGGGCGCTGATGAAGTGCGGAACGATGACGATCAGCATGGCCAGTCCGGCCAGCAGGGGCCGCAGCCGGGACACCGCGCTCGCCAGAACGAATCCGATGACGAGGCTGGCGACGGCCGTCTCGGCGGAGATCCTCAGCGTGGTGAACAGCACGGACAGGTTGACGCCGGTGAGCGCGTCGGCGTACCAGCGCAGGGTCGGCGAGCCGTCCTCGTTCTTGAAGCTCAGCAGCAGCGTGCTGAGGATCGGGAAGACGAACAGCAGCAGCAGGTACACCACGACCGGCGCGGCGTAGAGCAGGCCGGCCCGGGTCCTGCGGGAGCCGAGGAGCCGGCGCGGGCGGGCTGTGGCGGGGGTGAGGGCGGCGGCCATGGCTCACCCGCCCTGTTCGACGGGGAAGAGGTTGACGTCCTCAGGGTCGGCGGTGACACCGACCCGCTCGCCGACGACAGGGGCGCGTCCGGCGGGGACTTCGAGGCGCAGCAGCGGGGCTTCGCCACCGTCCACGCGCACTCCGGCGCGCACCAGGCTGCCCACGTACGTGACCGTCTCCACCCTGCCGGCACAGAAGCCGTCGTCGGGGGCGCCGGCCCGCAGCCGGCACGGCTGGACGGCGACCGTGACCGGGGTGCCCGCGGCCAGTGCCTGCGGCCGGGCGCGGACCAGGCCGCCGCACTGGTCGAGGCGGACCAGGGTGTCCTCGTCGGCGCCGCGTTCGACGCGACCAGGCAGGAAGTTGGCCGCGCCAAGGAAGTCCGCGACGAACGGGGTCCTGGGCCGCTCGAAGAGCTCCCTCGGGGAGTCGAACTGCTCGATCCCGCCGTCGCGCATCACCGCGATGCGGTCGGAGAGGACGAGCGCCTCCTCCTGGTCGTGCGTCACATAGATGACGGTCAGGCCCAGTTCGCGCTGGATGGCCTTGATCTCGGTCTGCAGCTGGTCGCGGAGCTTCTTGTCCAGCGCCCCGAGCGGCTCGTCCATGAGGATCACCGGCGGCCGGTAGACGAGCGCGCGGCACAGGGCGACCCGCTGCTGCTGGCCGCCGGACAGCTCGTGGGGGCGGCGGCCGGCGAAGCCGGACAGTCCCACGATCTCCAGGGCCTCCCCGGCCCGCCTGCGGATCTCGCCCTTCGGCACGCCGCGCAGCTGGAGCGGGAAGGCCACGTTCTCCCCGACGGTCATGTGCGGGAAGAGCAGGTACTGCTGGAAGACGAAGCCGAGGTTGCGTCTCTGCGGGGCCAGCCGCGTGACGTCGTGGCCGCCGACGGTGATGGTGCCGGAGTCCGGCTCGCAGAACCCGGCGATCATCATCAGGGTCGTGGTCTTGCCCGACCCCGAGGCGCCGAGGAAGGTGACGAACTCCCCGGCGGCGATCTCCATCGACGCGTCGTCCACGGCGACGACGTCCCCGTAGGTCTTGCGCAGGGCCACCACCGACAGCGACTTGCCGGTCGTGGTGGCCGGCGTGCCGTCGGCCACGGCGACGGACGGTGCGTCCACACTCGAGTCAGTCACGAGCCCACTCCAGCCAGCGCTTGGTGACGGCCGCCTCGTTCTTCATCCACCAGTCGACGTCCACGTCGAAGCCGTTGCCGAAGAACTCGGGCGAGCCGGGGAGGCCGGCGCGCTCCTGGGCGGTGAGCCTGTTATAGGCCGCCGGGACGGCGGGGTTGGAGGGGAAGACCTTGGCCAGGCCGGCCTGGACCTCGGGGCGCAGCGAGTAGTCGATGAGCCGGTAGGCGGCGTCGACGTTGGCCGTGCCCTTGGCGATGGCGAGTGCCTGCGTCTGGCGGCGAGCGGCCCCCAGCTGGTAGGCGAGCGGGGTGCCCTGCTTGATCAGCGAGTCGAGCCTGCCGTGCCAGACGGTGGACATGCTCACTTCCTGGCGGCTGAGCAGCACGCCGGGGAGGTTTCCGCTGTCCCAGTACTGCTTGACGGCTCCCCTGATCCGGTCCATGGCCTTGAAGGCACGGTCCACGTCGAGGGGGTACAGCTTGTCCATGGGGACACCGTCGGCCAGCAGCGCGAACTCCAGCTCCGGCAGGTCGGCGTCCGGGTTGCACAGCGAGCGGCTGCCCGGGAAGGCCTTGGTATCCCAGAAGTCGTCCCAGGAGGCCGGTTTCCTCCCGCCGAAGGTGTCGGTGCGGTACGCCATGAGGGTGACGTAGTAGGCCTTGCCGACGGCGTGGTCGCCGGCCAGGCCGTCGGGCAGCTTGGCGCCCTTGAAGCTGCCGACCCGGTCGTAGTCCAGCTTCTCCAGGGTGTTCTCCGCGACGAACTTGCGGAAGTCCGCCATCGAGTTGTCGATGAGGTCGACCTGGGGCCGCCCCTGCTTGATCTGGGCGATCAGCTGCGCACCGTCCAGATGGGCCACATTGACGGCGATGCCGGTCTCCTTGGAGAACGGTGTGTACACCGCCTTCTGGAGCGCGTCGCCGTAGGCTCCGCCGCTGTTACGGACTGTCAGTGACTTGCCGTTGCCCGAGGCGCGGCTGGTGCCGGTGCCGCAGGCGGCAAGGGCCGGCAGGGCCGCGGCGGCGGCGAGTCCGCCGACTCCGCGGAGGACCGCTCGCCGGCTGACCATGGGATCTCTCATGAGGAACCTCTGAGGGTGATGGGGAACGAGGGGGTCGGGGTGACGGTTGCGGAGACGCCGATCAGGTGTGCGGCACCGCGATGGCCGCGAGTTCCGCGCCGGGGACGACGGTGAGCCCGTGCATGCCGTAGACCACCCGTCCCGCGGCGGGGGCGGTGATCTTGTGCTCGGCGCCGTCGGCGGGGTCGATGATGCGGCCGATGGTCTGGCCTTCGGCGACCTCACTGCCGGGGGTGAACTCCGGGTACCACAGGCCGGTGGCCGGGGACTCGGCGAACGCGACCCAGACCCATTCCGGAACCGGCGTCACGGGCGCCGGTTCCACGTGCGGCGGCATGTCGAGGACACCGAGGTGGTGCAGTAGCCGGTACAGGCCGTCGAGCAGGATGCGCACGGTCGCCGTATCCCGGTCGCCGAGCTGGCCGGTCTCGATGAGAATGGCGGGGATGCCCTGCCGGGCGGCCGCGGCGTGGCTGTTGCCGTCTTCGGCGTCGCGGCCGAAGATGACGTGCTCGTAGCCGACGGCGTGGGCCATCGCCCGCGCCTTGGCGTCGAGCTCGTCGTCGCCGGTGAGGCGGTAGCCGACGTAGTCGAGCAAGCTCACGTCGATGCGGCCGCTGTGCAGATCCACGTAGGCGTCGGCGCCGGCGACCACGTTCTCGAACAGCCAGGCGGCAAGACGTTCCGTGGGACCGCCGACCGGGTCGCCGGGGAAGATCCGGTTGATGTTCACCCCGTCCAGCGGGGAGGTGCCCAGGCGTCCGTGGTAGACGGCCGGAGGGTTGGCGATCGGGCAGATCACCACCTGGCCGCGGACCTCGCCGGGCTCCAGCACGGCGCCGAGCCGGGCGGCCGCGTCGGTGCCGATGAACTCGCCGCCGTGCACCCCGCCGGTGAGGACGACCCTGGGGCCTGGACGGGTGCCGTTGATCAAGATCAAGGGAACGTCCACGGTCGTGAGACCGAGATCCACGGTGATGGCGCCTCGGGCCTTGCAGCCCGCCTCGGCCTGCAGATGGCCGACTGTCAGTGTCATGTCGTCACTCATTCCAAGGTCCGGGGTTGGAAGGGAGGTGCGGGTCGGCAGGGAGGTGCGGGTTGGCAGGGACAGGTGGCGGAGTCAGGCTGTCGGGGTCTCGAGGCACGGCGATGGCGGCCAGTTCGGTCCCGGGGGCGACGGTGAGCCCGCGCATGCCGTAGAAGATCCGTCCGGTCGCGGGCGCAGTGACCTTGTGCTCGCGGCCGTCGGCCGGATCGATGACGCGTCCGATGACTTGGCCGCTGGTGACGTCGTCGCCCGCGGTGAAATCCGGGTACCACAGCCCGATCGCCTCGGCGGCGACCGCCCCGGCCCATGCCCACTCCCGCGGCGGCGCGGCTTCGGTGCCCGCCGAGCGATCGAGCACGCCCAGACTGTGCAGCAAGCGGTGGAGTCCGTCGACCAGCGCGCGGGCCGCGGCCGGGTCGCGTTCGCCGAGCTGGCCGGTCTCCACCAGCACGGCCGGGACGCCCTGCCTGGCCGCGGCCGCGTGGCTGTTCCCGCCGTCGGCGTTCAGGCCGACGATCACGTCATCGAAGCCCAGCGCATGGGCCATCCACTGGGTGCGTGCGTCGATCTCGGGATCGCCACAGATCCGGTAACCGACGAAGTCGCACAGGGTCTCGTCGATGCCGCCGCTGTGCAGATCCACGTACGCGCCGGCTCCGCCGATCAGGTTCTCGAACAGCCAGGCGGCCAGGCGTTCCGTGGGACCGCCGACCGGGTCGCCGGGGAAGATCCGGTTGATGTTCACCCCGTCCAGCGGGGAGGTGCCCAGGCGTCCCTGGTAGACGGCCGGAGGGTTGGCGACCGGGCAGATCACCACCTGCCCGCGGACCTCCCCGGGCTCCAGCAGGGCTCCGAGCCGGACGGCGGCGTCCACTCCGGTGAACTCGCCGCCGTGCACGCCGGCGGTGACCACCACGCGTTGGCCGGGACGCGCGCCGTTGACCAGGGTGACGGGGACGTCCACGGTGGTCGTGCCGAGGTCGACTCGAACCGTGCCGCGCGTCCGGGCTCCGGGGGCGGCGCTCAGCGGGCCGACGGTGAGGTCGGCGGGCACAACCGATTCTGAGGTCGTCATGTTTCCTCCCGTGCGGTCGGTCAGGAGTCGGTGCGGCCGACGGTGGACAGGAAGTCGATCGGCTGCGGGCTGGACCTCTCCAAGGCGATATCGGCGGCGATGTCGCCGAAGGCGGGGGACAGCTTGAACCCGTGCCCGGAGAACCCGGCCGCCAGGATCACGCTCTCGGCACCGGGCAGCGGGCCGATCAGCGGGCGGCTGCTGTCGGTGTAGCCCTCCATGAAGACCGAAACCCGAACGGGATGCGGGTGCAGATCTGGCAGGTAGCGCCCGATCAGCTCGGCGAAGATCTCCAGCTCCTCCGGCCGCACGGTGCGATCGAGGCGGTTCGGGTCGTCCACCGGCAGGTGCAGTGCCTGGGACAGGCCGAGCTTCACCGAGACGCCGTCCGGCGACGGAAGGCCGTAGCAGTGGGTGGGGGCGGTGCGGATGAAGCCGGGGCTCTCCGGGCCCGACCAGTTGTCGTTGACCGGCACGAACCACGCGTTGATCACCCGCCGGATGTCGACACCCCAGGGCAGGCCGGGCAGCAGGTCGTTCACCCAGGGGCCCACGGTGACCACGGCCGCGTCGAAACGCTCGCTCCCCGCGTCCGTGCGGACCGCCACGCCGCCGCCCGACGGCGCGATCTCCCGGACGGGGGTGTAGCGGTGGATGTGGGCGCCCAGCTCCTCGGCGCGGCGCGCGGCGGTCAGCACCGTCAGCTCGGGCCGTACGAAACCCGCACGGTGGTCGAAAACGGCCATGTCCCCGTCCTCGATGCGGAACTGAGGGAACCGCTTGGCGAGCGCGTCAGCGTCGAGGATCTCGTGGTCCAGGTCGTGCTCAGCCACCGATTCCAGCGTCGTGCGCATCTGGTGATGCTCCGCGGGGCCCATGAGCAGGCAGCCGGTCAGCCTGCGCAGCTCGCGGCCTGTCTCCTCCTGCAGCCGCTGCCACAGGGCGTCGGCGTGCCGTAGCAAGGGGACGTAGCGGGAGTCCTCGAAGTGGGCGCTGCGGAAGACCCGGGTCTCCCCGCCCGCGGCGCTGCGGTCATGGCCGGGGGCGAAGCGGTCGTAGCCGACCACCTCGGCTCCGCGCGACGCCAGCCGCCAGGCGGCCTGGCTGCCCATCGTTCCGACTCCGACGACTGCGACGCGCTTTCTGGCTGCCACGTGAGCTTCCTTTCGGATCGGGGACAGGCCCGCCGTTGCCAGGCGGGTGGGGGTGTGCGTCAGTGGTGATCCGAAGGCGCGTCAGCGCGCCTCGGGCTGTTGGTTCCACCGGGCGGCGGCCAACCTCTATGCCACATTGTGGAACGGTGTGCTACAATCTGGCACCAGAATGACAGTGGAACATCCGGCCGTCAAGAGGGGTCCGGACTGCAATCTGCAGGTTAACCAGGGGAAACAAATGACCGAGATGAAGAGCGTGATCCGCAGCCTGCAGATTCTGGAGGCTGTCGCGCAGCATCAGCCCGTGACCGTGGGCGAGCTGACCAAGATGTTCGGGCTGCCCAAGTCGACGGTGCAGCGCACGCTCGTCACCCTGAACCAGGCGGGCTGGCTGCGCGCGAGCCGGGGTGACACCACGCGCTGGGAGGTGGGGGCGCGGGTGCTGGCCGTGCGGCCCGCCGCGCTCCAGGGCGCCAGCCTGTTCGCGGCGGCGCGGGAGCCTATGCTGCGGCTCCGCGAGGCCCTGAACGAGACGATCCACCTGACGGTGCTGGACGGCGTGCACTGCATGGTCGTCGTCGACCGGGTGGACTGCGACCACGCGGTGCGCACGTTCCACCGGATCGGCGACACCTCGCCGCTGCACGCCACCGCGGCCGGACGGGCCGTGCTCGCCCATCTGAGCCGGGCCGAGGTCGATGAGGTGATCGCCAGAGGGCTGAAGCGCTTCGGGGACACCACGATCACCGACCCGGACGTCCTGCGCGCCGATCTCGGCGAGGTCCGGCGGCAGGGCTACGCGGTGAACATCAACCAGTTCCGGCCGGGGGTCTGCGCGGTCGCAGCACCGATCCTGGACGAGGACGGCACACCGCTGGCCGCCTTGGCCGTCTCCATGCCGGACTCGCGCCTCGACGTCGACCAGCTGCCCGAGCTCGGCCGGCAGGTCGCCGAGGCATCGGAGGAGATCACCTCACGGCGCCTCGCCTGACGTTGGCTGGCGTTGTCCCTGACCGGCATGGTCCCTGACCGGCATGGTCCCTGACCGGCATGGCCATATGGGCCCTTGTGGGGAGGGTGGTGCAATACGGGGTCTGTTAAGTGGTTCCCCCGATGCACTAGATGATCGGCTGCCCACATCCTGATGCCTGTGCCAGATGGCCGACAGGTGAAGGCGCACGGGATATGAGGTTCCAGGTACTCGGGCCACTGGAGGTCACGGTGGCGGGCCGGCCCGTGCCGGTGGCCGGGCGGAGAGTGCGTGAACTGCTCGCGATGCTGCTGCTTCACGCCAACCGGCTGGTGCCCGTCACCCGGCTGGTGGACATGACCTGGCCTGAGGGGCCGCCGGGTACCGCGCGTCGGCAGGTGCAGAACGGTGTCGGGCGGCTGCGCCGGGTCTTGGCGCTGGGAGGTGTTCCGCCGGATGTCATCACGACCCTGCCTGGTGGGTACCGGCTGTGCGCGGATGAGGAGCAGATCGACGTGCTGGCGTTCACGCGCCGCATCGCCGAAGGCCGCCGCGCGGCGGCCGCGAAACGTCTTCCGGAGGCTGTGACGGCACTGCGGGGTGCCCTGGAGTTGTGGAAGGGACCCGCCCTGGCCGAATTCGACTGTGAGGCTCTGAGGAATGAGGCGGTCCGGCTGGAGGAACGGCGCCTGGCCGTACTCGAGGAATGCCTGCGGCTGGAGCTCACGTTGGGCCGTCACCACGAGGTGACCTGTGAGCTGGCGGCCCTCGTCCGCGAGCACCCACTGCGTGAGGGACTGTGGGCGATGCTGCTGGCTGCGCTCTACCGGGGCGGTCGCAAGGGAGAGGCGCTGGCGGCCTACGGCCGGGCGCGCGAGACGCTCGTAGCCGAACTGGGTCTGGAGCCCGGACCCGAATTGCGGGCCCTGGAGCAGGCCATCCTCACCGAGGACCGCACGCTGGCCGTGCAGGCGGTGGAACGGCCCCGGCCCTGCCAGCTGCCGCCTGACGTGGCCGACTTCGTGGGCCGGGAGGAGGCCGTTGAACGGCTCAAGGACCTGTACCGGGCGGGGCGCGGCGGGTACGCGGTGGCGGTCTCGGTGCTGGTGGGCAAGGCGGGGATCGGCAAGACCACCTTGGCGGTGCACGTCGCGCATGCGCTGCGAGAGGCGTACCCCGACGGGCAGCTGTACGTGAACCTGCGCGGCGCGGACCACCATCAGGCCGAGCCCGCCGAGGTCCTGGGGCGGTTCCTGCGAGCGCTGGGCGTGGAGGGCGCGGCGATCCCGCAAAGCCTCGACGAGCGGGCGGAGATGTACCGGGAGTGGCTGGCGGACCGGCGGGTGATGGTGGTGCTCGACAACGCCAGGGACGAGGCGCAAGTGCAACCGCTCCTCCCGGGTGCGCCCAGCTGTGCCGTGCTTGTCACGAGCCGGTCCCGGCTGGCGGGGCTTCCCGGCGCGCGGCTGGTGGAACTGGACGTCTTGGAACGGGACCAGGCCGTCGAGCTGCTGTCGCGCATCGCCGGCGCCGACAGGATCGCGTCCGAGATGGTGGCGGCGCGGACGCTGGCCGGGCTGTGCGGGCGGTTGCCGCTCGCATTGCGGATCGTGGCCGCCCGGCTCGCGACCAGAACACACCGGACGCTGGCCGAAATGGCCGAGCGTCTGATCGACGAGCGCCGGCGGCTGGACGAGCTCGTCCACGGTGGTCTGGCAGTACGCACGAGCCTGGAACTCAGCTATCGGGATCTGCGGCCGCGGCCGCGCAAACTGTTCCACTTGCTCGGGTTGCTGGAAGCGCCCGACTTTCCAGCCTGGGCGGGGGCGGCGCTGCTCGACGCGCCGATCGCCGAGGCCGGCGAGCTGATCGACCAGCTGGTCGACGCACAACTCGTTGACGTGTCCGGGCGGGACGCCGCCGGACAGGTCCGGTATCGCCTCCACGACCTGGTGCGCCTCTTCACGAGGGAACGGGCGGAGATCGAGGAGGACCAGGCAGAACGTACGGCTGCGGTCGGCCGTGTGCTGGGCGGCCTGCTGGCACTGACGGAGACGGCCCACCGGACGGTGTACGGCGGCGACTACGCAGTCCTGCACGGTACAGCGGAGCGCTGGCTCGCGGCGGCCGGCGAACCGGGAGGCGTGGTCGAGCCCGGCGGGGTGGTCGAGCCGGGGGGGGTCCAGATCGACCCGTTGAGCTGGTACGACGCCGAACGGCCGAGCATCGTCGCGGGTGTCCGGCAGGCCGCGGAGGCCGGGCTCGACGAGCTGTGCTGGGACCTGGCCGCCAGCGCCGCCTCGCTCTTCCTGACCCGCGGGCACGACGATGACTGGGAGGTCACCTTCTCCCGTGCCCTGGCGGCCACGCGCCGTGCCGGCAACCTGCGCGGAACGGCCGTGACGCTCACGGGTCTTGCCATGCTGTGGGTCTACCAGCACCGTCACGCGGAGGCCGCCACCGCCCTGGACGAGGCGATCAAGGGGTTCGAAGACGTGGGCGACCAGCACGGCCTGCTGCTGGCGCTTCTGCTGTTCGCGCACATCGAAGGCATGCGCGGACTGTACGAGCGGGCGATCGCACGTCATCAGGAGGCGATCGGGGTGCTCCGTGCCCTGGGAGACCAGGGCGCGGAGATCCTCGCCCTGCGCTCGATGAGCCAGTTGCTGATCGACATCGGACGGCCGGAGGAGGCCCGCCCGTACCTGCGGCAGGCACTGGCCGTGGAGGGCGAGGGGGATCGGCGCGCCCGGGCCGAAGTGCTCTCGCTCCTCGGCGACGTCCATCTCGGCGCGGGCGAGGTGGACCGCGCCGAATCGGTGTTCCGGGACATGCTTGAGATCGCCGAGGAGCTCGGCGACACGCGGTGCGAGTCCGCCGCGCGGTACGGGCTGGGGCTGGTGCGGCTCCGGACCGACCGGTTGGACGAGGCGTCCGCGCTGCTGAGGCAGGCCCTGTCGCTCGCCCGGGAGGTGGCGGACCGGTTCATGGAGGCACGGGTCCGGCTGCCGCTGGGCGAGGTCGATCATCGTCGCGGGCGGACCGAGGAGGCCATCGCCCATGTGCGGGAGTCGGCGCGGATCACCGCCGAGCTGGGCATCCCGCTCTGGCGGGCGCGAGCGCTGAAGGTCCTCGGGGATGTCCAGGCGGCCGGCGGCGACCAGGAGGCGGCCCGTGCCGCCTGGGGCCAGGCCCACGCGCTGTTCACCGACATCGGTTCTCCCGAGGCACGCGGGTCCGCATCGCGGCTCCGCGGGTCCGCATCGCGGCTGTCCGCTCCGGCTCGCTGGGACCCGGGCCACGTGCGGTGAGGACGTGATTATGACCGGGCTATGACGCGCGCTGCGAGATTACCGCCAATGCCCATCGTCCCAAGGAGTACGTCATGAAGCGCAAGGCAGCCCTGGTCTTCGGCAGCGCAGCGGTCGCCGTCCTCATTACGGGCGGCCAGGCCCAGGCCGATCACGTCTGCACGAAGAACATCACGGACACGGGGGCCGGAACCGTCGGGCAGGTGAGGTTCTACACCGAAGGGGACGTCTTCCATCTGTACGACCTCAACTGCAACGACGGCCGTGGCATCAGGGGCGAGTGGAAGTACGCCGGGGAGAGCGTGTGGCGTCACTTCGGTTCGCACACCCAAGGCTGCACCAACAACCCCCAGCGCTACACCGACGGCAACCTGCAGGAGGACGGCATCATCAACATCCGGGCACGCAGGACCGGCGGGGCCTGGACTTCCATGAACTGCCGCAACCACAACACCTGATCCGAGCGTCACTGAGGTCTGGCCACCAGAGATTCGGGTGGCCAGACCTTCGCTATTACGCGTGAACCCAGAGCCGCTCGGCGACGGTGCGCCAGGACAGAGCGAGGCAGCTGGTCACCAGCCGGTGACGCGCTTCCACAAGGCCTGGATCGCCGGTGCGGTGTTCGCGGTCCGGCTGCCGTCGATGGCGTGGTAGGCCTGGTGCTGTGCGGCGGTGGCGCAGGCGTGGTTGGGCAGGATACGCAGGCGCATGCCGAGGGGCAGGTCGGGCAGCCCGGCGCCGTCACGGGCGGTGAGGGTGCCGTGTTCCTGGCTTGCACCCGTCATGACCAGGCCAGGGATGAGGGTGCCGTCAAGATCGGTGACCAGACCATAACCCTGGTCCTGCGCCTGGACGGCGGTGCCGCGGTCGCGGGACATGGCCATCCATCCGCCGTCGGTGAGGATCCATCCGTACTCGGGGCGGTGGCCGATGACGGTGACGACGACCGACAGCGCGAGGTCCGCGATGTCGCAGACGCCGATGCCGGCCATCACCAGGTCGAAGAAGACGTAGTTGCCTGCGCGCAGTTCGGTGACGCCGGTGAGGTCCTCGGCCGCGTGGGCTGTCGGGGTGGAGCCGACGCTGACGGTGGCCACGGGCAGACCGGCCGCGCGCAGCCGCTCTGCCGCGACGACGGCGGAGTCGCGTTCGTTCTTCGCCGCCAGGCGCTGTTCCTCGGCGGTGTAGGCGAAATAGGACTCGCCCGCATGGGTCAGCACGCCGTCCAGACAGCCCGCGTCGTGCAGGATGCGGCCGATCTCAGGGAGCGCGGGGGCGTCGGGTTTGAGGCCGCCACGGTGGCCGTCGCAGTCGATCTCGATCTGGGTGGGGACGGGAAGGCCGGCCTGGCGGGAGGCTTCGCCGACGAACGACGCCTGCTCGATGCTGTCCAGCAAGACGCGCAGGGTGACGCCACGGCGCAGCAGCGCGAGGACGCGCGGGAGTTTGTGGGGGTCGATACCGACGGCGTAGGTGATGTCGGTGTAGCCGCCGTCGGCGAACGCCTCGGCCTCGGCGAGGGTGGAGACGGTGATGGGGCAAGGGGTGCCGTGGTGCAGGAGGGCGGCGACGTCGAGGCTCTTGGCCGTCTTCACGTGAGGACGAAGGGTGACCCCGAGCCGGTCGGCCCTGGCAGCCAGTCGTTCGATGTTGCGCTGGGTCTTGTGGACGTCGACGACGGCGAACGGGGTATCGGGATCGGCCAGAGTCCGCGCGGTGTGGGGGCTCGTGGCGTCGGCAGGGATATTCACAGAGAGATGTCCATCTTCCTCAGAAGGGCCAAGCCCAGATACAGGTCCTGCAAGCCGATGCCGGAGCTGCGCTGATGGGCCGGATGCGGCTGACGGCCGCCACCTCGTAGGCCGCCTGGTGGCCGGTGCCGACGACCGCCAGGGTGGTGGCGCCGGAACGGGCGAGCAGATCGACGGCGAGAGCGTCAGCCGCAGCGGTCCGGTAGGCGTTCGCGGTGCCGACTTCCAGGACGGCCGCGATCCTGCCGATCGTCTGGTCGAACAGCAGCAGGGTGGAGTGATGGCGCGGCAGCCCGTGCTCGGTGTTACCCGGCAAGTAGGTACCGATCTTCACCCCGGCATGCGTCGCGGACGCGGACGGCTTGAGGGTGAACCGGTTGCTCGGATCGGACCCATGCACGGCGAGACTGGGAAAGACGGTGCCGTCCACCGTCGCGGCGAAGGCGGCGCGGGCCGCTTCAAGGGCCAGGTCCTCGTCCACGAGCGCGGCGGTCTGCTCCTCCGTGATGTGCAGCAGACGGGGCGCAGCCGATGGTCGTCCGGCGCCGGAAGAAGAAACGGGCTGGGTGGCCGATCCTGCGGTCACGAAATGCCCCTCACTTGGCGTAGTTGTAGACGGTCGCCCGGGACACGCCGAGCAGGTCCGCGATGGCCTGTGCGGCATCGCGCGAGTCGAAGTAGCCGTCCTGGTGCAGCTGCCGCACCAGTGCCTTCTTGTCCTCCCGGCTCAATGAACGGGGAGTCGCGCCGCGCTCGGCGGCCAGTTCCTCCACGGCCTGGCGCAGCGCGCGCGCGTTGCGGTCTCGCAGGGTTTCCAGGGACTGCTCGCGGTGCTCGGTGTCCGTGGCCACGAGGTTGGACAGGGCGAGCGTCATCGGCGACAGCACCGACACGTCGAGGTTGAGGCAGAGGGCCGCGATGTACTCACCGGCGGCGTTCTTGATTCCGATGGACGTGCTCTTGGCCGGGCGGCCGTCGGGGAACTGGTTGGGGTAGTTCTGAATGACACTGGGGTAGCCGGGGTCCTCGATGCGGGCCAAGCCCAGCTCCGTGACGGAGTCCCCGACCTCGCGGCCAGAGAGGTTGTTCTCGATCACCCGGATCGCGTGCTCCGGAGTCCGCAGGTCATGCAGAACGACCTCACACAGGCCCGGGAACATGCGGCCCAGCGCAACAGCGATCTTTTCGGCCTCACGGATGAGGTGCTCGTCCGCCTCAGCCGAGGCCGCAGCAACGACGCCCTTGCGCCCATCCAGCTCGGCCCCATCAACGACGCGTGCCACAAGGCTCCCCCGGAACACTCAGCTGCATTCATCTTCTAAATCTAGACAATGAGTCTAGACAGGCTCCCCGCCGACTGTCCACATGCCCCGAAGGACCTGACCGAGCGCCTGAGAAGATCGTTCGCGGACGCCTACATCCAGGTCATCGTGACTGTGGGCGCGGTAACTGGAACGACGGCCATCTCCGCATGACAGCTATGAGCCTGGCTCATCATTGCGGTGAGTGATCCGTCGTTGTTCCAGGACGGACGTCCGTGAACGATGAAGGCATGAGACTCACTGATCTTCCTGGTCGTCCTGGTCTTCTCTGGCTGACGAACGTCCGCCTGTTCGACGGGACCGGTGGGCCGGTCAGGGCGGGCGCGGGAATCCTCATTGAGGATGGAGTGGTCAAAAGGGTTGGGCGAGCCGGCGACGGTGTGCCGAACGGAGCGGACGTCGTCGATGTGGAGGGCCGTACCGTCATCCCCGGTTTGATCGACGCCCACGCGCACGTGTTCACGACCCCGCCCGCGCCTGCGGAGGGTGCCGAGCCGCTGTGGCCGGACGTGACCGCGCATTTCCTGGCTGCGCAGTTGCAGGAGACGTTGCGGATGGGGTTCACGACGTTGCGCGACGTCGGCTCCTACGGCGACGCGGTGGTGTCGGCCAGGCAGGCGATGCGGTACGGGGCGTTCTCCGGCCCCCGGCTGCTGACCTGCGGCCGGATCGTATCCGCCACCGCACCCGGCGGCCGGTTCTTCGACGGGATGTACCGGGAGGCGGACGGACCGGACGACGTGCGCAAGGCGGTGCGCGAACAGGTGCGGCGGGGGGCCGACTTCATCAAGGTCATGTCCACCGGGGCGCGTTCGGTCGAGCTGGAGGACCCCCACCCCGCGCAACTGACCGAAGCAGAGATGGCCGCGCTGATCGACGAGGCGCACCGGCTCGGCTACCTGGTCGCGGCGCACGCGGAGGGCTTGGCCGGCACGGAGCTGTCCATCACGCTGGGCGTGGACACCGTCGAACACGGCATGTATCTCAACCAACGTCCCGACCTCCTGGACCACATGGCCGAGGCCGGGCAGATCCTGGTGCCGACCCTGTCGTGCTACTACGGCGTCGCGGGCATCGGCGAGGACGTCGAGGCTCTCGGCGAGGAGTCCGGGTGGACGCCGGCGCTGGTGGACCTCGCCAAGCACAACCTGGCCGAGGCCGACCGCACATTGGCGGCGGCACGTGCGGCCGGCGTGCCGATCGCCCTCGGGCACGACTGGCAGCCGTTCTCCGATGCCGCCGCCGAACTCGTGCGCATGATCCGGCACGGGATGAGTCCCGCCGAGACACTGGTCGCGGCGACGGCCACCGCAGCCCGTGCCCTAGGCCTGGACGAGCACCTCGGCACCGTCCAGCCCGGCAAGATCGCGGACCTGGTCGTGGTGGACGGAGACCCACTGGCCGAGCCGACGGTGTTGCGGGATCGCAGGCGGATCTGGCTGGTCCTTCAACTGGGTGAGCCCGTGGCCGGCCAGGCGTTGGAGACGCCGCTGAGTCGCGTGGCGGCCTCGGCGAACGCGCGGATCGCCGCCGTCTCCCGCTCGGCCGCCCAAACCAGCGCGCTCTCCAGCGGCGGCATTCCGCGCAACGGGATCACCGACACCCCGGGATGGGTGTAGTAGTCGGCGAACGAGGCCACCGTCGGGTGAACGATCTCCCCCCGGGCCACCAGCGACAGTACTTCGATCATCCGGCCCTCCCTGTGGCGGCGGACGATGGGGCGTCCGGCGGGAGTCAGCGGCGGATAGAGAGTCTCCAGCGTCTCGGCCGGTACCATCCCCTCGGCGTCGACCACGTGGTGGTCGCCGAGGTCCTCCACGGTGGCAAAGCCGCGTTCGGCCAGTGGTCGCCCGGCCCGCACCACCAGCGCGCGGTCGGCCAGCGTCAGAAAGATCTCGATCTCCCTGAACTCCACTCGTCCCTCCATCGGTCTCTGGAGGACAAGACTAGAGAGAGCGCAACCTCAGTCGAGCTGGCGGATCATCGCTGAATCGCGTTCCACCGGGGCCTCTGTCACCCCCCTGCTCCAGGCTCCCTGGCCATGCAGATCGATGACTGGTGGGGCCTCATCGAGCGGGCGCGCACCGCGGTTGGCGACCGGGGTGACCGACTACGCGTACCGGCATCCACTGTGGAATGCCGCCTACCTCATCGAGGGGGGCTGCGGGGATGACGGCTTCATGGACTTTCGCGATGGGCTGACTCGCCCAAACGCCGTGCAGTGGCTCAGTCGGCCGCAGCCTGTCCGCTGAATCCGTGACGAAGGATCGCGAGCAGGCGCCGCACCCGGGTGGCGTCGGTATCTGAGACGGCGATCGCGTTCGTGAGCATGAGGACCTCGGTCACGGTGAGGTCCGTACGGACCTCACCGGCTTCCTGGGCTCTGGAGAGCAGTTTGTCCGCGGTCGAGGTCATCGAGGTGTGCCAGCGGTCGAACAGGGCTGTGCGCCGTTCTCCATCGTGGTCCGTGCCGGCAAAGGCCAGTGTCCTCCTGGTCGCCACATGGACGGCGAAGGCTTCCAGCCAGGTGTAGAACACCTCGCCAGGTGCCGGTGCGTGCAGGAGAGCGGCGCCTTGGTCGCAGAGCGCGGCGACCTCGTCGGCGTAGACCGCCACGAGCAGGTCACCGCGGGTCGGGTAGTGCCGGTACAGGGTCGCGTTGCCGACGCCCGCCCGCCGCGCCACCTCGTCCAAGGCGACGTCCGGGCCGTGCTCATCGAACAGCGCCCTGGCCGCCGCGAGCAGCAGCCGGGCATTGCGCGCGGCGTCCGCACGGCGCGCACGTCCGGATGTGGCGGTCATCACAGGCTCCCTGGTTGCTAAACGGGGATTTCCCCGCTTAGCTTAGCGCAGCCCTAACCGGGGAACTCCCCGTTTAGTTCTCCACCGGGCTGGACGCCCGCGGAACCCCAGGAGGAACGATGACCTTCACCGCCGACGACCGCACCGCGATCACCGAGCTGATCTCCATGCACGGCCACGTGTGCGACAGCGGGGAACTGGACCGGCTGGACGAGGTTTTGACTCCGGACGTCGTCTACGACATCTCCGATTTCGGGCAAGAGCCCTTGCTGGGCGTCGCGGCCTGCATCGCCGCAGGGCGTGCGCTGGGCCAGCTCAACCCGGTAGGCCATCACGTCACCAATGTCGTCCTCACCGAGGTCGGCGACAGCCGGGTGCAAGCGCGATCCAAGGGGCTCGGCGTCAACGCCGACGGCACCACCGCAAGCCTGACCTACGAGGACACCGTCCTGCGCACCCCACACGGCTGGCGGATCAGCCACCGGAAGATCCGCGCGCACCGTACACCCCTGGGCGGACGCGCCTGACACATCCGCCGCGCCCAGCCCCCTCGAACATGGAGATGCCCGGTGGGCGGGTCACCGCCTGCGTGACCTTCCCGGTGGCCACCTCCCTCACCGTGAGCCTGGCAGCGAGCGCACGTTGAACAGCGAGATGGCGTGCAGCGCCAGCATCGCCGGCACGACGAAGGCAGGTATCAGAATCATCGGGAGCTCGGACATCACCGTGGTGTCGTCGGCCGTGGCCAGTACCCCCAGCTTCGTCGGCGAGTGCAGCACCCCCAGCACGACCGCGACGATGAGATCGATGATGCCGAACGCGGTCCATCCGTAGAAGATCTTCATGGTCGGCCCAGTCCGGCGCGCCAGGCGGGCCGTGACGGCGGGTGCGGTGACGCCGACCACGATGTCGCCTATTCCGG
The DNA here is from genome assembly GCF_044326415.1 of Actinomadura sp. 6N118. NCBI lineage: Bacteria > Bacillati > Actinomycetota > Actinomycetes > Streptosporangiales > Thermomonosporaceae > Actinomadura > Actinomadura sp. 6N118. The sequence goes on from NZ_JBIRAZ010000003.1 coordinate 52,519, forward strand.
CCGGCAAGGCGAACGCGCCGGGGAGTTCGCCGACAGCCCACACCGCGACGAAGCCGAAGCCCACGACGCGCCACATCTGCAACATCGTCAGTGCCTGCAGATCAGCCGCGCGAGCCCATGCCCGGAATGGCGTTGACCACATCAGCAGCCCGATCACCAGTAGCGGCGGCATGGCGACCGCAAGGCCGAGTGCGATCGGCGGGTTGCCGTCGGCGGCGTCGAAAACCCCCATAGCGCCGGCCAGTGTGATCGCCACAGCCCATGCCGCCGTGACCCACCAGAGCCATGACGTCATCCGGCCGACGGCCGGGACAGGGAGAGACATGATGACCTCCGGTTGAGTCACTTGCAGTTCGCAAGTGACTCTAGAGTCGACACTTGCGAACTGCAAGGGAGCACGTAGGATGGGTTTATGGTCGCCAAATCGAACACGCGCCGCTCAGATTGCGCGGTCGCGGGCGCACTGGACATCCTGGGCGACAGGTGGTCCCTGCTCCTGGTGCGCGACTTGCTGCTGGGCGGCGAGTTGCGCAACGCCGAGCTCGCCGACTCCGCTGAGGCGATCCCTACCAACACGCTGGCCGACCGGCTCCGCAGGCTCGCCGAGGCGGGCATCATCGAGCGCGTGCCCTACAACGAGCGACCGCTCAGATACAGCTACCGGCTCACCGAGCGCGGCCGGCAACTCGGTCCGGTGGTCGACGCACTCGCCGACTGGGGCGCACGGAACCTGCCGGGCACCCGCAGGCTGGGCACCGACCGCCCCTCCCCCTCCTGACCACGTTCAGATGCCCTCTGGTGGGGCGTCGAGGAGTGCGCGGGCCACAGAGCGCATCGTCGCGGTGAGCCGTTCGGGCCCGTCTGTGGTGAGCTGGTTCAGGATCGGCCCGCTGCCGAGGGCGCCGAGCAGCAGGTGGGCGATCAGGTCGGCATCGAGGTCGGGTCGCTCGGCGTTGATGAGCGCACTGATGTGACCGTGCCAGAAGCCGTAGACGGGGTGATCACCCGAGTGTTCCGCGGGCGCCTGGCCGGAGTGGGCGAGCTCGGCCATCAGGCTCTTGTTGCGGCCGACGACCTCGACGATCGCGTCCAGGAAGGCCAGGAGCCGGTCCCGGTCGGGGGCTCCCTTTCCCAGGGGAGGCGGCCCGCTGGTCACGGTCTCCTGGAGTGCGTGGGCGCGCTCCACCATGAGCGCGCGCATCAGTCCCGTCCGGTTGCCGAAGCGGTGGAAGATCGTGCCTTTGCCGACCCCCGCCGCGGCCGCGACCTGCTCCATCGAGATGTCCTGAGGCCGGTGAACGGCCAGCAGTTCCTCGGTGGCGGCCAGGATCGCACGCCGGTTGCGGGCCGCGTCGGCGCGCTCACGCCGTCCTTCGCTCATCGAGTGATGCCTCCCTGGACAAGTTGACCGCCGGTCCAGTACGTTCGACCAAGTTGACCGCTGGTCCAAATGCTACCCAGGAGAACAGTCATGCGACGCGTGCGTTACCACGCCCACGGCGGCCCCGAGGTCTTGACCATCGAGGAGGCCGACATCCCCCGGCCCGGTCCCGGCCAGGTCCTGATCCGGGCCGAGGCGATCGGCCTCAACTACGTCGACGTTCAGCTGCGCAGGGAGACCTCCCCGGACTCCCTCTACTTCCGTCCGTTGCCCGCCACCCTGACCGGCGACGTGGTCGGCACCATCCAGGAGGCCGGACCGGACACCGATCCCGCCCTGGTCGGGACGCGTGTGGCCGCGCTGTCCGAGGACGCCTACGCCGAGTACGTGGTCGTCGACGCCGACTGGCTCGTCAACGTGCCCCCGAGACTGGACGCAGGCACCGCGAGCGTGCTGTCCCTCGCCGGGCCGGTGGCGCTCGGGGCGCTGCGGATGGGCCGCCTGCAACCGGACGACATCGTTCTGGTCACCGCCGCTGCCGGGACGATCGGTCACCTGGCCGTGCAACTGGCCAAGCACAAGGGAGCCCGGACGGTCATCGCCACGGCCGGCTCCCCCGCCAAGGTCGCCTTCCTCAAGGAACTGGGCGCCGACGTCGCCATCGATCACACCGAACCCGACTGGGCCGCTCAGGTACGGCAAGCCGCTCCGGACGGCGTCGACCTGGCCCTGGACGCGGTGGGCGGCGAGATGCTGCACACGAGCATCGGCCTGCTGGCCCCGTTCGGCCGCGCAGTCGCCTTCGGCGCCTCCGCCGGAGATCTGACCAGCGTGCCGATCACCAGCCTCTTCGCGCTGAAGACCCTGACCGGATTCTCGCTCATGGCCTGGCGCGCCGCCGATTCCGAGCAAGCCCGCGCGGACATCGCCGAGATGACCGCCCTGGTCCAGGCAGACGCCCTTCGCGTAGTCACCGAGACCAAGCTCCCGCTGAACGAAGTCGTCCAAGCCCACCGCCTAATGGAACAACGCACGGTGCTAGGACGTCTCCTTCTCATCCCATAACCCGCTTCCAGGAGTCGACGGGCTGCGTCTTCTCGACTGGGCGCCCATACGGTGGCCTGGACGACGCGCCGAAAGCGACCCTTGCGAACAGAATCGCGGTCTGCCCGCGTGCGTCATTGGTTCGGCGGCAGACCGTGAGGGCCTCCTCTGTAACGTTGCGCCAGTCGTCGAAATACCCGCGGGTGAAGAACAAGTAGGCCGAAGCCGCCGCCAGTTCCCAGCACAGGACGGCGGACTCCAGCCGGGCCGTTCGGGCGACCGCCGCGACCAGGTTCGACCTTTCGGCCTCCAGCCAGCGCGCCGGGTCGGCGAGCAGTCGTTCGACGACGGAGCCCTCCAGGTACCAGCGGGCCGCGTCTCCGCGGACCCACAGGCAGTCGTCCCGTGGGGACTCGCTCGTGCGGCGTGCCCGTTCGGCCAGAGCCAGCATCGCGCCGAACGCGCGAGTGCGGGCATCCGCGTGTTCCTGAGGCGACTCCTCAGCGCGGACGCGTTCCAGAGCGAACAGACGGATCAGGTCGTGGCAGGTGTAGCGCGCTTGGCCGACGGCGTCCCTGCCCAGAGGCTGCAGCAGTTGCGCGTCGGCCAGCTGCCCGGTCAGCCTCTCCGCCGTCCTCATGGGCACGTCCAGTAGGGCGGCCGTCATCCATGGCGCGTACCCGGCCGGGGCGTCCAGGAGCGACAGCCGCCGGAACGCCGACCGCGCGTCGGGCGGCAGGTCGCGATAGCTCAGCGCGAAACCGGCGCGCACCTCCAGCTCGTCCTGGCTCAGCTCGTCGAGGCGCACGCGTTCGTCGGCGAGCCGGTCGGCGAGATCGGTCATCGTCCCTCCGGCACGCGTGGCGAGCTCGGCGGCGGCGATGCGCAGGGCCAGCGGCAGCCGATCGCACAGGTCGCCAAGCCTGCGGGCAGCGTCCGGATCGACGGTGCCAGGCGCCATTCCGGCCACCCGTGACAACAGTTCCGACGCCTCATCGCTGCTGAGCACGTCCAGCGCCAGGGCGCGGGCCCCGTCGACCGCCACCAGCGCCTCCAGCCGCCGCCGGGCGGTGACGACGACACAGCACCCCGCCGAGCCCGGCAGCAGTGGCCGCACCTGCGCCGCCGAGGCCGCGTTGTCGAGGACGATCAGCACCCGCCGCCCCTCCAGCGTGCTGCGGTACAGGGCCGCGCGCTCCTCGACAGTGCGCGGGATCAGTTCGCCCGGTACGCCCAGCGCGCGCAGGAACCGTTCGAGCACGACCTCGGCGGCCACCGGCCGGGCCTGGACGTCGTATCCGCGCAAGTCGGCGAACAGCTGCCCGTCCCCGAAACGGCCGGCGACACGGTGCGCCCAGTGCAGGGCGAGCCCGGTCTTGCCGACGCCGGCGACACCACTGATCACGCAGATCGGCGGATGCCGATCGGACTCCCGGCGCCCGTCCAGCAGGTCGTCCAGGACTCTGAGTTCCGTCCGGCGGCCGGTGAAGACCGAGACGGCCGCGGGGAGCTGCGCAGGCCGCGTCCCCGTGAACGGCTCCACGGCGCACGGCGAGCCGTACACCGACGAGTCGTCACGCAGTATCGCCGCGTGGAGGGTGCGCAGATGCCGCCCAGGATCCAAGCCGAGATCCTCGGCGAGGACCCGCCGGCCGTCCTCGTAAACGGCCAGGGCGTCCGCCTGCCGGCCCGAACGTGCCAGCGCCGCCATCAACAGGGCCCGCAGGCGTTCCCGGAACGGGTGCGCGGCGACGAGCGCAGTGAGGTCGGCGACCAGCCCCGGGTGAGCGCCGAGGGCCAGTTCCGCCTCGGCGCGTTCTTCTGCGGCGGTCAGGCGCAGTTCCTCCCAGCGGAGCGCCTGATCGGCGAGGACGGCGCTGTCCAGCCCGTCCAGCACCGGACCCCGCCACAGAGCCACCGCCGCGCGCAGCAGTGCCACCGCCTCCTCCGGACGTCCCTCGGAGGTCGCCTTGCGCGCGCGGCCGATGTGGTCTTCAGCCACGCACGAGTCGAGCCGTACGGCGTCCGCGCGCACCCGGTAACCGCGTCCGACGGTCTCGATCACATGCCCCGCCACACCGAGCGCCCGCCGCAGGTTCGACACGCAGATGGCGACCTGCGTCCGCACCGAGGCCGGAGGGGATCCCTGCCAGACCACCTCCGCCAGGCGGTCCACCGTCGTCACCCGGCCGGCGTCCAGGAGCAGCGCCGCCAGGACCAGCCGGGCGCGCCGTCCTCCCAGCGGCACCGGCCCGCCCTGCACGACGGCTTCCAGCGGCCCCAGGACCCGAAACTCCACCTGGCTCATGTCGTCCCGAGGTCCTCTCTGAGGTGGCGTGTCTACGGGGTGGGCCGATTCGCAGCGGACTATGCCAGCCACAACGCCATGTCAGAGCCAAAAAGATCGATATCGGCAGATTCCGGCCATCGCCCGGCGGCCCTGTAGCCCTGTAGCCGGCCTGATCGCGTCCGCGATCAGGCCGGCTACAGAGGCCGGCTACAGACCCTGCCCCGGATCAGGGCAGGGCGATCGGATGGTTGTTGCCCGCCCGATGGTTGTTGCTCTCCCGATGGTTGTTGTCCGCTCGATGGCTGTTGCGCCTACCGGCAGCCGAAGCGCACTGTGCGCAGGTAGTCGAAGCCCACCTGCGCCGTCTTGAGCGGGTCGGGTTGGGAATCCCTCTCGACGATGTACTCCAGCACCCCCGCTTCCCGGGAATGAGCGAAGATCCTCCGGAAGTCGATGGTGCCGGTGCCTAGGTCGGCGAACGAGCCGTCCGCCGCCCGGTCCTTGCAATGGAACTGCAGGATGCGGCCGCGGTTGCGGCGGATGAGATCAACCGGGTCCTGCCCGCCGGTCACCGCCCAGTAGAGATCCACCTCCAGATGGACGAGCCTGCGATCGGTGGCGGTGATGATGTCCCAGGGGCGCTCACCGGTCGGCAACGCCTGGAACTCGTGGGCGTGGTTGTGATAGCCGAACCGCAGCCCTGCGGCGCGTGCGGCCTTCCCGGCTGCGTTGAGCCGGCTGGCGTAGTCACGCCACTCGTCGGCGGTGGCGAACTGGGCGAACGGCGCGACGACGAAGCGGTTGCCGAGCGTCCGGGCGTCGGCCAGCGTCTGCTGCCAGTCGCCGTCGATGCCGACGTGGCTGGAGGTGGCGCTCAGCCCGTTCCGGTCCAGAATGGCGCGGAACTCGGCGGCGGTACGGCCGTGCAGACCGGCCAGCTCCACCTTCCGGTAGCCGATCCGGGCCAGGGCGGCAAGCGTTCCCTCCAGGTCGGCCGCGAGCAGCGAACGGAGGGTGTAGAGCTGGATGCTGACGGCACCGCGCGGCACCCGTCCGCGGGAATGGGAGGCCTGGGAAGCCGTCGTACTCGCGGCGGCGGAGCCCGGCAGCGCGGCTGTGCCGAGCCCGACCGCCGTCGCCGCCACCCCGCCCAGCAGGGTGCGCCGGTTGATTTCGCTCATCGAGTCTCCCCTTTCAGGAGCCGGTCGTCGTGAAGGTGAAGTCGTCGAACTCGAACAACGTCCCGGTGCCGCCCTTGAAGACGAGGTAGAGCTTGCCGCCCTCCCTCGGCGCGCCTGAGACGGTGCCGGTCACGTCGAAGAAGCCCGTTCCGCCGCCGGGTACGGCAGCCGAGCCGAGCAGCGGACCGTCCGGAGCTCCTGCGCGCAGTTCCAGCGTCCCGCCGACACCGGCGGTCCCTCCGGTGGCCACTCTCGCCGTGAACGACGAGACGTCGCCGAGCCAGTACGGCTCGAACATGATCCAGTCGCCGGCCTCGATACTGGTCACGACCTGACCGTGCGCCCCCGTCCGGTTGGCCGTGGTGATCCCGGTCTGGGCCTTGTAGTGCTCGGCCTGCCGGTGCTTGGGCTGGGTGATGTGCGAGTCGGTCCCTTGCAGCGGCACGACTCCCTTACGCCCGCCGTTGTCGGTGTATTCGGCGGCCCAGACGCCGTAGATGTTCTCCCCGGCGCCATGGTCGCCGTCGCCCGGCGTCTGCAGGACCCCGGAACACCCCGGCTGCTCGGCGAGGGCGTGCTGGTGGGTGGCATGGCCCAGCAGGTAGGTCAGCTTGACCTTCGAACAGTCGACGGGACTGTCTTCGGCGTCTCGCACGACGATCCGGTAGGAAACGGCGTCGCCGAAGTTGACGAGCTGCCCGTCACGCGGAAGCTTGAGGGTCACCTGGGGGGCGGTGTTGCCGACGGTGATGACCAGGCTGTCGGTCGCGGTCTTGCCGCTCGCGTCGGTCACCGTGAGCGTGGGTGTGTACTGCCCTCGTTTGGTGTAGGTGTGCCGGGGGTTCGGCGTGGTGGAGGTCGTTCCGTCGCCGAAGTCCCACTTGTAGGTAAGCGCTGTGCCTTCGGGGTCGAAGGTGCCTGCGGAGGAGAAGCGCACCCTCAGTGGCTTACGTCCGGACGTTCGGTCTGCGGAGACTTTGACCTCGGGGCGGCGTCCGGTGGTGCCGATGTGCTCCATACGGAACAGCCCGGCGTGGTCGTCGCTCTGGAAGTACTGCTCGCCGTAGGTGAGCACATACAGCGCACCGTCCGGGCCGAACTCCAGGTCCATGATCTTGTAGTTCAGCGGCCAGGGGAAGCTGGAGACGGTGCCCGGCGAGCCGTCCGCGTCGACTGCGGCCGTCTTGATCCAGCGCCTTTCGAACTCTCCGAGGAACGCCAGCCCGTCGTACTCGGCGGGGAACTTCACCTGTGAGGTCGATGCGGCGTCGTACTGGTAGATCGGCCCCATCATCGGAGACTCGGACTGCGAGCATCCGGTCGGCGGGTTCATGTCGGGGTTGTCGCAGCCGCTGTAGCGGATCCAGGCTGGCACCGGCTTGGGCAACTGGGTGATACCGGTGTTGTTGGGCGAATCGTTGGCCGGGCCGTTCTGGCAGTCGAACTTGGGCCCCACGGTTCCGGTGGCGAAGTCGTAGTCGCCGTAGGTGTCCTCAGGAGTGTTGTTGCCGGTGCAGTACGGCCAGCCGAAGAAACCGGGACCGGTGACCCGGGCGAACTCGACTTGGCCGAGCGGGCCGCGTTCCGGGGTGCTGTTGTCGCTCTTGTCGGGTCCGTAGTCCCCGACGTAGACCGCGCCGCTGCGCTTGTCCACGGAGATCTTGAACGGGTTGCGGAAGCCCATCGCGTAGATCTCTGGCTTGGTGGCGGCGGTACCGGCGGGGAACATGTTGCCTTCGGGCACGGAGTAGCCGCCGTCATCAGCGACCTTGATCCGCAGCAGCTTGCCGCGCAGGTCGTTGGAGTTGGCCGAAGTCCGTTGCGCGTCGAAGGCGGGGTTGCGTGTCGGTCGTTCGTCGATCGGGGTGTTGCCTGCGGATTGGAACGGGTTGGAGTCGTCACCGGTCGCCAGCAGCAGGTTTCCGGCGGCGTCGAACTCGATGTCACCGCCGACGTGACAGCAGATGCCCCGGTCCGACGGGACCTGCAGGATCTTCTGCTCGCTGGCCATGTCGAGTTCGCCGCCGGCGCTGAGCTTGAATCGGGACAGCTGGTTGTAGCCCTTGTACGGCGCGAACGCCGCCTCGTCACCGTCGGTGGGCGCATCGGTCAAGGGGGTGGAGAGCCGGGGAGCGTAGTAGAGGTAGACCCACCGGTTCTCGGTGAAGCCGGGGTCGACGGCCACCCCCTGCAAGCCGTCCTCGTCATGGGTATAGACGTGTAGCTGGGCTGCGATGCTCGTACGGCCGTTGTAGTCGGTCAGCCGGAGCACCCCGTCGCGCGAGGTGTGCAGAACTGAGCCATTGGGCAGCGGGTCGAAAGAGATCGGCTCGCCTACTTCAGCTGGTCCTTGCGCAAGGGCATAGGGGTAGAAGTGCTCAGGGGGCGCTTGGGCGGACGATACGCGGACGGTGATGGCGACCAGGCCCACCGAAGCGATCATCAGGGCCACCAGGGCCGCGGCGAGAGGGCGAAGCCGCCGCAGGGTTGACCCTACGTAGTCGAACATGATGCTGTGTACTCCTCACCGTTGGGGGGTCACGGATCGGTCGAGTCGGCATGCGGCCGGATTAGTCGATGACGTTGATCACTCCTTTCGGCGAGTGCGGCGCCCACATGAGCGCCGGGGGCCGGGTGGGGTCCGGGGCCTATCCGGGCTCCACCGGTGTCCATCTGCCGCGGTTCGTGCTGGTGCGGGCGGCGGCGAACTTGCCCGCCCTGGATGGCTCGAACGCATCCATAGGGCCTCCTCGGTGCCTGACGCCCCTGGCGGGCCAAGGGAGTCAGGCGGCGGCGAACACGTGATCGCTGATGGGCCGGGTCGCCCCCGTGGACCCGGCCGTGTCCCCGACGGCAGTCGCGTCCCTGACGGCAGTCGCGTCCCGTGCGGCAGCCACCGCGAGCGCGTCACGGGCCAGCGCGTCACGGGCCAGCGCGGCACGGGCCAGCGCGGCACGGGCCAGCGCGGCACGGGCCAGCGCGGCACGGGCCAGCGCGGCATGGCCGAAGCAGACCGGTTCGCCACTGGCGCAGATGAGTGGGCCGAGCTTCTGTTCTGGCTCGGAGCCAGGCAGTCGCATGAGTTCGCCGAGGTCCGCGAGTTCGCCGATTTCGGCGCGTTCGGCGCGTGATAGCGGTTCGTTGTCACCCAACACACGCAACAGACGTGACCGGTGCTGGTTCTGGGGACGAGCCCTCATCGCATCACACGCTTCCCCTTCGGGGATCTCACGCCGCAAACGTACATACTTTTGCCGGGCCTGAGAAGACTTACGGCAAGAGGATGCGAACTTTCACCACTGGCAAGACAAAGTCCACCTGCCGGAGACCGCTGGACTCTGCTGGTCCTGCGTGACATCCCTCGTCAGTGAAGGTCTCGAATTCGATCCACGCTAGGCCGCTCGTGGCCACTGTGATTCGGGCGCGCCACGTGAGAGGGGCGGGCGTAGATTCCTCCGTCAAGGTAGTGCTGTCGGGCAGGCGGCAGGAGGAGGAGCGGGTGGGCGAGAGCGGTCAGGTCGTACTGGTCACCGGTGGGAGCGGGTTCGTCGGCAGCCATCTGGTGCAGCAGTTGCTGGAGCGCGGGTACCGGGTTCACACCACGGTGCGGTCCCTGGGGCACGCCGCGAAGGTGGGACCACTGCATGCCATGCAGGAGCGATTCCCCGGACGGCTGGAGCTCTTCGAGGCGGACCTGTTGAACGACGGGGCCTTCGACCAGGCGATGCAGGGATGCCAGGTCGTCTTCCACGTAGCCTCGCCATTCCTCATGCCAGAGAAAATCAAGGACGGTCCCACACAGATCGTGGAGCCGGCTCTGGCCGGGACGCGGAACGTCGTGGCCGGCATCGAGCGGACGCCGACTGTCGAAAAGCTGGTGTTCACCTCGACCGTCGGAGCCATTTTCGGTGACTACATTGACGTCCGGGACATGGAGAACGGCGTCCTGACCGAGAAGTACTTCAACACCACCAGCACCGTCGAAAACAATCCCTACCACTACGCCAAGACCGTCGCCGAACGCGCCGCATGGGACGCCGCGAACGCCCAGGACCGCTGGCACATGGTCGCCGTCAACCCGGGCCTGATCCTCGGCCCGTCACTGACCCCGGCCTCGGAATCGGGCAGTCTCTTCCTCCTCGACGAGCTGTTCAAGGGCTACTTCTTCTACGGCGCTCCCGACTTCTCGTTCACCGTCGTCGACGTCAGGGACGTCGCGGCAGCCCACATCGCGGCCGCCGAGAAGCCCGACGCCTCCGGCCGCTACATCCTCGCCGCCCCGCAAATGGTCTCGTTCCTGCAGATGTCCAGGATCCTCAAAAAGCACTTCCCACGGAATCCGCGGCTGCCCGCGCACAGCCTGCCGCATTGGACGGTCCGCATACTCGGTCCCGCTTTCGGGCTGAGCCCGGACTACATCCGCAAGCACCTCGGCATCAGGTTCACCGTTGACAACCACAGAAGCACCACCGAACTTGGCCTGACCTATCGCCCCTTCGAGGAGACGCTCATCGAGCACTACTCGGCATGGCGCCACCAACGCAAGTTCAGCGTGCGTTGACACTTGCCGGACGCGCCTCGATCATGAGCGCAGGTCGGGCGGGGGCAACCGGAGAGGCGGCAGGCGCCGTGACAATCTATATCTCTGTCGGCATAGCCATCATCGTCGTCGTCGTGACACTGCCGGCGATGCTGTACGTGATGAAGGGCCCGCAGTCGTTCCTGGCCAAAGCCAGGCGGGACTTCGCCGAAATCCAGGAGGCCATCAACGGCGTCCTGGGCCAGGACCTGCGCGACTTCGCGGCCAGGATGGAGGCTGCCGAGCTTGGTGGGCCGGCGATCGCCCAGGCCCGTGACTGCCATCGGCTGGCGGCCGCTTGTGCGGATCGGGCGAAGGCCGCGGACGGGACGACCTACTGGCAAGAGGTGTCGGGTTGCACCGAAGCACTGGCCAAGGCCGCCCGGGAACTGGTGGCAGTCCAGGCGGCCGTTGCCGAACGGCCCACGTCGGACAAGACCCCGCCTTGCCTCTTCGACCCCGCGCATGGGCCCTCGACCACCGAGGTGGAATGGACCCCGCACGCTGCCCGGCCCCGTCCCGTACCGGCATGTGCCGCCGACGCCGCGCGGAGCGCCCAGGGCAGCGCCCCCCAGGTCAGGGTGGTGCCGCTGGCTGGCCGGCACGCCCATCGGCGGCCACCTCCCCGGTCGCATCCGGACCGCGCAGGGCGGTCACACCACCCCGGAGATCGAGGCCGAGTTCGGGCGCCATTGGCGCCACAGGGACTGAGCCTCGGTCTGCAGCACTGCGGAACCTCGACATCGCTGACGCGGCGGGAGTGTGTGAACCCCGTTGTGATACGTTCCTCGTCGCAGTGCATCGACCTGGAGGAGGTGAGACCGATCAACGTTGTGACAGGTCGGGGCTCCCTCCCGCGTATCGCCTGGGGAGCGCCCGCACAAGGCATCCCGAAAGGCTTGAAACGCGCATGCGCTTCACCTCACAGACGTCGGCCGACGGCGTCACCGAACGATCCTTCACCCTTGAAGAAATCCCCGGCGTGCTGTGGACGCCGCAAAGCACGGAACCCCGTGCCCTGATCCTCATCGGGCACGGCGGCGGGCAGCACAAGCAGGCTCCTGGCGTCGTTAGCCGCGCCCTGCAGCTGGCGGCCGAGTTCGGTTTCGCGGCGACGGCCATCGACGCCCCGGCCCACGGCGACCGGCCCAAGACCGCCGAACACGACCGGATCATCACCGAGATGCGAACCTGCATGGCCGACGCGGGCGACCCGACCCCGCTGCTGGCCGAGCTCCACACGCTGCTGGCCGCCCAGACCACCCCGGAATGGCGCTCGATCCTGGACGCGCTCGGGGACCTGGGCCCAGTGGGTTACTGGGGCCTGTCGCTGGGCTGCGCTCTGGGCATTCCGTTGGTCGCCGCCGAGCCGCGGATCCGCGCTGCGGTGCTGGGGCTGAACGGGACGTCATTGGCCTCGGCCGAGGCCGCCGCCGGGGTCACCGTCCCCGTGCAGTTCCTGATGCAGTGGGACGACGAGCGGGTGCCACGCAAGGAGGCTCTGGCACTGTTCGACGCCCTGGCCTCGACTGACAAGACCCTGCATGCCAACCCCGGCAAGCACGGGGACGTGCCGGCCTTCGAGGTCGACAACGCCGTGCGCTTCTTCACCCGGCATCTGAGCTGATACCCGCCACCGGTCGTCCCCTGACGCGCTGGCCGCCAAAGGGGACGCTCGGATGGGGTCAGGTCGGTGGTACGACGGTGATGACGACGTTGCCCACCTTCTGGCCGGTCTCGACATAGCGGTACGCGTCGACGATCTGCTCCAACGGGTAACGGCGATCGATGACCGGCCTGAACCGTCCTGTCTCGATCAGGTCCCGCAAGTCCTGCACCATCTGCTGGCCCTCGATGGGGAAGGCGAACTTCACCCTCCTGCCGCGGAACAAGGGCGTGACGAGTGGAAGGAACACATTCTGCCCCCAGGGGCCCAGCTCCGACGAGAAATACAGCCCGCCGGGTTTCAACAGCCGCCTGCAGCGGCCGAACGTGCTCTTGCCGACCGAGTCGAACACCACGTCATAACTCTGCTCGTCCCTAGTGAAATCCTCAGCCGTGTAGTCGACGACCCGGTCCGCCCCCAGGCCCTTGACCAGCTCCATATGCGCCGTGCCACACACCGCCGTCACCCTGGCCCCACGGTCCTTGAGCAACTGCACCGCCGCCGAGCCGATGGCACCGGTCGCGCCGTAGACCAGAACGTCCTGCCCGGCCTGCACGTCCGCCGACCTGACGGTCGACAACGCGTAGTGCGAGCCCTCGGTGCCGGGAGCGGCCTCCTCGAAGGTCATACCCGCCGGCATGGTCGCGATCGCGCCGTCCTGCGGAACCGACAGATATTCGGCATGAGTTCCGAACGCACCCTCGTTGTAACCGAATACCCGGTCACCGACCGCGAAGGAAGTGACGCCGCTGCCGACCGCTTCCACCACTCCCGCGTACTCGGTCCCCAGCACGCGACGCCGCGGCCGGACAAGTCCGGTGAGCACACGCATGAAGAAGGGCCTGGCCGCCCGGTAGGCACAGTCAGTCCGGTTGACCGTCGTCGCGTGCACTCGCACAAGAACGTCCTGGTCTCCGATCGAAGGTTTGTCCACCTCGGCGATCGCCACGACGTCTGGTGGTCCGTACCGGCTATGCACCGCTGCCCTCATGCGCGAACCATAGCCACTTTCGGAGTAACTGAGACAGGCTGATTGCGCTGCGGACTGTCGGTGAGCGCTGGCATGCTGGGGCCTTCCCAGTTGTTGATCATGTTCGGAGCTCCCTCATGTCCACCGATCTGTACGGCGCACGAGTCCTGGCGGTCACGCCCGACCGGCTGAGTGTGCGGATACGGGTCTTCGTCGTCTACTACGAGGCCGCGATCAAGCAGGCCCTCGACCTCCCCCGCGATCCCGTGTTCTTCCTGCGCCTGCTCTGGGACTGCGCCGACCGGCGAACGAGGCGAGGGCACTCCCCCGACGGGACACTGGCGGAGTTCGACTACACGGTGCTGATGGACGATGCCTGGCTGGCGGAGAACACGAGCGCCTACGTGCGAAGCGTCCAGCGCGTCGCTGAACGCAACGCCGAGCCGGATTCCGAAGCCTGGGAGCACATCCACGACTTCTACTACGAGCGGCACGGGGGTTGGTCGGACGAGCACCGGCTCGTTCAGGCCGACTACGTGGTGCGCGTGACCGACCCACGCTGGCTCACCGGCGTAGAGCCGGGCTACAGCTGGGCCACCACCTGGTACCCGAGCCCCGAGTTCGCAGACCCCGAGTTCAGAGACCGCGGGTTCGGAGGCGGCGCCGTGCCCGGCAAGCCGCGCTTCACCAAGCCCGTGGCCACCCTCTACCCGTTCCCGAGCCGCAAGAGCGGCGACCCGGACGCGGGTGCCCTGGCCTTCTCCGACGACGGCGCCCTGCTCGCCGTCGCCGGAGGGCACGGTGAGGTGGTCGTGTACGACACCGGCGGCTGGACCGAGCGGGCCCGGTTCTCGGCCCCGCGCAACGGTGTGGGTGTGGACCTGATGTGGGTACCGGGACGCCATGTGATCACCGCGCGACCGGGCGTTCGCTACGAGCCACAGGCGGCATGGGACGTCGACGCGGGCGCCGAGGCTGACGTGCCCCTGGAGGCGGGCTATGTCCGCTCTCTCACGGGCCGCTACCGCGTCGAGTTCGGCGAAGGGCCCGGGGTCGAGTTCATGAGCGCTCGTTACACCACCGATCGCACCGTCCTGCTGGGAATCGACCCGGAGGCCGACGCGGCCGAGTTCCCGCCCGACGCCTGGGCGGTCGCCTTCTCCGCCGACGAGTCCCGGATGTTCGCCCTCGACGGCAGGGGCGACCGGATGCGGTTCTCCGTGCTCGACCCGGAGGACGGACGGCACCTGGGCGTCGTCGATACCACCGGGGACGTGACCGGCTTCGCGGCGAGCCCGGACGGCACGTACCTCGCCGTCACCGAGGAGGTGAGCGACACGTTCACCGAACCCACGATCCGGCAGGTCGACGAGGGCGGGGAGCTCGTCGTCCAGGCCCGGTTCCGCCGCCGCGCCGGGGCGATCGCCTGGTCGCCGGACGGACGGCTTCTCGCCGTCGACCTGCACCACCCGGGCGGGCGCCCGAGCGAGGTGCGGGTCATTCCCGTCCAGGAGTCCCCGCATCTGGCTTCGGACCCGCATCCGGCGCAAGGCTTCGAGGTGATCGGCCACCTGCCGGCCAGGACGGCGGGCACCCGCGCCGGCGATGAGGTCGAACGCGGCGTCGAGGCTGCCCGTTCGGGTGATGTCGACTCCGCGCGCGAGCTGTTGGGCGCCCACCAGGGAGGTGGGCGCACCGCGGCCGGAATGCGCGCCGACCTGACGTTGGCCTCGCTGGCCCCGTCCAGCGGCGTCGCCGTCGAGTGCCTGCGCCGGGTCGCGGCGGGAGAGGACCCGGAGGCCGGGCCGCTGGCGTCCGTGGCCCTGAGCACGCTCGACGACGAGTCGCTGCAGCGCGCGATGGCCGCCGAGCACCTCGGGGACACCGTGACCGCCCGTGCGATCTACGAGTCGGGCGGCGAACTGGCCACGGTGCTGCTCGGACGCCTGCTCGGTGACCGCGAAATCCTCGCCCGGGCCCAGCGGGCGGACGGCCCGCTCGCCGCGTCCTACGCCGGCTACCTGCTCGGCGGGCTGCTGATCGCCTCCGGTGAGCATGGTGAGGCACGCGAGGTCCTGAGCCGCGCCTGCGAGACGGCCCAGGCGACACGCGAGAGCCCGTACGGCCTCCTGCCGTGGATCGCCGTCCGGCTCGGCGAACTGCTAGTCGAACGGAACGCCGCGGACGAGGAGATCCGCGAAGCGTTCGTTCTCGCCCAGCCGCTGATGGAGATCGCCGACCCGGCCCTCGCCGCCGTCGGACTGGGCTCCCTCGACGGCAACCCGCACGCCGTCCAGGGCGCCCTCGAATGGCTGGACGCGTGGAAGGGTGAAAGCCACGCCCACGGCTGCCGCCTCGCCACCTTGCTGGGGGCGCGGATCGTAGAGGCGTCCGACAAGCCCGCCGACCACCCTCTCAACCAAATGCTGTGCGAGCTTGAGGGCGCCCCCGAGTCCGTCGCGTACGGTCTGTTCCTGGCCGCGCGGGAAAGCGGCTCCCGAAAGAAGTGGGACGACGCGTTGCGAAACTGGGCCGCCGCCGCGGACACCGGCGTCCTGCCGTACGCGCGATGGGCGGGCACCTGCCAGGCCGTCCTCCTGAACGTCCGGAACGACGAGGAGGGCGCACGGCACGGGGAAGATGGCGCACGGCACGCTCTGCGCCACGGCCGCGAGGATCGCCTGATCGTTGAAATCGCCGACGCGCTTTACAAAGACGAGGAACACGAGAAGGCGCGCGTCGCCTACACGATGGCGGTCGAGGGCGACGATCCGCTCGCCGCCGGTCGTGCGTCCCTCGGGCTCGGGCTCATCCTCTCCATCGACGGCAGGCTGGAGGAGGCCGCCGAAGCCCTCCGGCGGGCCCGCCGTCAGGCGGACGGTTCTCGCGCGACCAATGCCGCGTTCAACTTGTCCACCGTTCTGACCAAGCTAGGCGACAAGTCAGGCGCGGTCGAGGCCGCCCGTGACGCCCACGATCGTGCCGTGGCGGCCGGTGACCCGGCGTACGGGCGGGCGCGCACCGCCGAACGGCTCGGTGACAAGCTGCGCGACATGGGAGATTGGGCCGAGGCACGCGACGCCTACCAGGCCGCCGTCGACGCCTGGCGCGAGCGGTGGAACGAGAAGTATCCGTTCGACGCGCGGTGGTCCCTGCTCTACCTAGCGCAGATGCAGGGCTTCCATGGCGACTTCGAGGCCTCCGAATCGATCCTGCGCGCGCTTCTGAAGAGGTTCGCCAAGCCCGACGGAGCGGAGGAGAAGGAGATCGCGGTGATCGCCGCGTTGAGGATGGCCCTCAACGCCAAGGACCAGCACGATCTCGACAAGGCGCTCCCATGGTTTGAGAAGGTCATCGACTCCGGCGACGACAAGCACATCCCCACGGCCGTGGCGCACTTGGCGGAGCTGTACTACTGGGTGGACGACAAGGCCGAGGCGGGCCGTTACTACGAGCGGACCCTGGAGCTGAGCGACGACCCCGAGTACATCGCCGAGGCCGCCTACCGTCTGGGTGAACACCTCGCCGAGACGGGCGAGCGAGACCGTGCCGTCGAGATGATGAAACGCGCACTCGGAAGCGGCTTCGACGGCTTCGACGATGACGCCAAGCGGATGCTCGCCCGGCTGGGAGCCTCATAGGGCGTGCTCCCCGTGCTCATGTGCGGTCGTCTGACCTCGTGCTCACGATCTGGGTCATGCCCTCGTCCTGGATCGCCTGCGGGGCGGGCTTGCGGGCGTCGTGGCTCATCCGGACCAGGATCGCGATCAGGATCCAGTTCGCCATCAGCGAGGATCCCCCCTGCGACAGGAACGGTGTCGTCAGACCCGTCAGCGGGATGAGCCTGGTGACGCCGCCGACGATGACGAATACCTGCAATGCCAGTACGAATGAGACTCCACCCGCGAATAGCTTCAGGAACGGGTCGCGGGCGGCGATGGCGGTCTTCATTCCGCGTTGCATGATTAATGCGTAAATCAGGAGCAACGCCATCAACCCTGTGAGCCCGAGTTCCTCACCGAGTGAGTCGAAAATGAAGTCGCTGAAGGACAGGGGGGTGCGCCAGGGCTCACCCTGGCCGAGGCCCGTGCCCAGGACCCCGCCCTCGCCCAGCGAGTACAGGCCCTTGAGCAACTGTGCGCTATCGGCGTACTTGCCCTTCAGTTGATTGCAGGCCCGCAGGCCCGCCCCGAGCGCCTGACCGGAGCGGGCGGCCTCCTGCTTGTAGAGGTCGGTGTCGGGGTTGACCGGGATGACCTTGTCCTCGACCACGCAACCGCCGTCGAAGTACGGACCGGGCTTGAGCCAGATGTCGATCCGCTGGTCCACGTGAGCCATGAACGGCAACAGCGTGGCGATGAAGACCCCGGCCGCGAGCAGCCCGACACCGAGCATCACCCAGGAGATCCGCTGGGTGGCGATGTAGAGCATTGAGATGAAAAGGCCGAAGAACAGGAACGCGGTGCCCAGATCTGTCTGCACGAACAGCACGCCCAGGCAGAAGAGCCACATCACCACGATGGGGCCCAGGTCGCGGCCGCGCGGCAGGCTCAGCGGCCCGATCTTCTTGCCGATCAGCGACATCGCCTGCCGCTTGTTGACCAGGTAGCCGGCGAAGAAGACGACCAACATGATCTTGGCGAACTCGCCCGGCTGCACCGAGAAACCGCCGATCCGGATCCATACCCGGGCGCCGTTGATCGAAGTGCCGATGACCGGCGCGATCGGCAGCACCAGCAGGATGATCGCACCGAGGCCCATCATGTAGCTGTAGCGCTGCGCGGTCTTGGGGGTGAACGACAGCGGGGCATCAGTCTTGTTGGTGTCCCGCATGATGAGCACGGCGGCCACGAAGAGCGCGATCCCGACGAACGTCCACATCAGCTGGCCCGGCGCATCGGCGGCGTCCTTGGCCGCCTCGCCGGTGCTGAGCGCAGCCTGCTTGTCCTTGCTGGTGTCCAGGTCCAGCCGGTAGATCATCGCCAGGCCGATGCCGTTCAGCGCCACCGCCAGCGGCAACAGCAGCGGATCGGCGTACGGCGCGAACTTGGCCTGCGCAACGTACGCGATCAGGGCGAGCACGACCAGACCGCCGCCGTAGACCGGCAGGCCGAGCGGGAGCCGCCCGTCGCGCGCCAGGCCGACCTCTGCGAAGGCCGAAAGCGTCAGCGCCATCGCGAAGACGAGCAAGGCCAGGGAGGCGGAGTTGCGCCTGTGGAACGGCAGGCGCGCCCTGACCTGTTCCCCGATGGTGTTCACCTACGATGCACCTCCCCGCGGCATCGGCCGGAAGCACCACAGATCGCACCTGCGCCAAGAGGCCGGGCTGATGGATCAAAGCCCCTGGCCCTTCCCCCTCACCGCAGGTCAGAGACATACCGTTGGACTGTGGCCCCTGCACTGGCCGGACCCGAGACACCATCGACGGCCTGGGGTCATATCGGGCATTCTGCGCCACCGGGCGCCTTCGCCCACAGCTTGCCCGGAATGGGCCTAGATCACCCTCAGTAGATCGACCCGCACTCGCAGCTGATCCCCGAGCGCGCACCCGGCAGGATCAGGTACGGCCTCCGTCGGCAACGGGTCGCTGTTGGTAAGGACTGAATGAGCGACGTTGCAAGGGGCGGCGTGGATCTTTGACGACGCCGCTCCGTTCCCGGAAGGTGCTTCTGATCACGGTGAGTGACGCATAGGGGGCATGGCGTGGAAGAGGTCGCTGTCGTCGGGGTCGGGTGCCGCCTTCCGGGCGGGGTGGCAGATCTGGCGGGGTTGTGGGAAGTGCTGCAGGGCCGCCGCGTTGTGATCGGGCAGGCGCCGGCGGACCGGTTCGAGGCCGGGCGGTGGGTGGACGCCTCGATGATCCGGTCGGGCAAGAGTTACACGGCGGTGGGTGGGTTCCTGGACGATGTCGCCGGGTTCGATGCCGGGTACTTCGGGATCTCCCCCAAGGAGGCCGGGCAGATGGATCCGCAGCACCGGTTGCTGCTGGAGACCGCGGTGGAAGCGTTCGACGACGCCGCGATCGACCCTGCCGCACTGGCTGGCTCGGCAACGCCGGTGTTCGTGGGCGTCAGTGACGCCTCGTACGGGTCGTTGCAGTTCATGGCAGGGACGGTGAATCCCTACACGATGTCCGGTGCGGCTAACTCAATCGCAGCCAACCGGTTGTCGCACTTCTTTGACCTGCGGGGCCCGAGCATGGCGGTGGACACCGCGTGCTCGTCGTCGCTGGTGGCGCTCGATCGGGCCTGCCGGGCGCTGCTGGAAGACCACGACAGCCGTGTGGCATTGGCGTGTGGCGTCAACGTGCTGCTGTCGCCACTGCATTTTGCGGGGTTCTCGCAGGCGTCGATGTTGTCACGCAGCGGCCGGAGCTTGCCGTTCTGTGCGGATGCCGATGGCTTCGTACGGGCCGAGGGCGCGGTGTCGCTGGTGCTCAAACGGCTCGATGACGCGGTGGCCGACGGCGACCGTGTGCACGGGGTCATCGTGGGCAGTGGCACCAACACCGACGGGCGCACCGCAGGCATCGCGCTGCCGTCGGCGACCGCACAAGCCGATCTGCTGCGTCAGGTCTACCGGGACGCCGGGCTGGAGCCTGACAGAGTTTCCTATCTGGAGGCACACGGCACAGGTACCTCGGTGGGAGACCCGATCGAGTGTGAGGCGATCAGCGCCGCCCTGGGTGCCGCTCGGACTGCCGGCACGCTGCCGGTGGGCTCAGTGAAAGCCAACGTGGGGCACTTGGAGCCGGCGTCGGGCCTGGCGGGGCTACTCAAGGCGCTTCTGGTGCTGCGGTATCGGCGCGTCCCCGCTGCACCCCACGATCTGCCGCTGAATCCCGCCATCGACTGGACGGGCTGGAATCTGGCTGGGCCAGACCGCGAGTACGTGTTGACCAGTGCACGGCCGGTAGTGGGAGTGAGCTCCTTTGGGTTCGGCGGCGCCAACGCGCACGTGGTCCTCGCTGCCCCGGCGCCACCGGCTGAGCGGGCCAGTGTTGAACCGGCTGCGGGCGTGGTGCCATTGGTGGCCTCGGGCCGGACGGTGCCGGCGGCGCGGGAGGCGGCTGCCCGGTTGGCCGGCGTACTGGCTGCCGGGGCGCATGTCGGTGATGTCGCCTACACCGCGGCCCGGCGGCGTGGTCTGCACCGACACCGTGCCGTGGTGCTTGCCACCAATACGCGGGAGGGTGCGGCGGAGGCCGCCCGGCGATTGGCCGATGACCCGGTGATCGGTGAGGCTGCCGTGCACGGCCGGGTCGGTCTGGTCTTCTGCGGCAACGGGTCGCAGTGGCCGGGCATGGGTGCTGACCTGCTGGACACCGATGCGGTGTTCCGCGCCGAGGTGGAGGCGGTGGATGAGGCACTGGCACCGCGATTGGGCTGGTCGGTGCTGGAGGAGTTGCGGGTTCCGGCCACGGCTTGGCGGTTGTCGGAGACTGAGATCGCCCAGCCGCTGCTGTTCGCGGTGCAGGCTGGGATCGTTGCGGTGCTGCGCAGTCATGGAGTGGCGCCGGCGATGGTGTTGGGGCACAGCATCGGGGAGGTCGCCGCCGCCTACACCGCCGGGGCGCTGAGCTTGGAGGAGGCGGCTCTGGTGGTGGCCGAGCGCAGCCGCGCCCAGGCCCCCACGACTGGATCTGGGCGGATGGCGGCGGTGGGGTTGTCGCCGCGAGAGGCAGAGCAGGTGCTGGCGCGATATCCCGACGTGCAGGTCGCGGCGGTCAACAGTCCCCGGGACGTGACCGTGTCTGGTCCAGAGGCGCAGCTCAAGCCGCTGGGTGATGAGCTGGCGGCACGCGGAGTGCTGTTCCGGCTGCTGGATCTGGACTATGCCTTCCATTCGGCGGCGATGGAGGTGGCCCGCGTGCCACTGGCGACGGCGCTGGAGGGATTGGCACCGACCGGGACGGGAGCCGGCACCGAACTGGTCTCGACCGTCACCGGCCGGCCGATGGCGGCTGCCGGGCTGAACGCCGGGCACTGGTGGCGGAACATGCGCGATCCCGTGCTGTTCGCGCCCGCCGTCGAACACGCCTTGGAAACCGGTGTCGACGTGCTGGTGGAGGTCGGGCCGCAGCTGGTGCTGCGCACCTACCTGCAGCGGATCGCCGCCCGGTACGGGAGGGATCAGGTCAAAGTGATCAGCACGCTGCGCCGTGACGGGGACGGCGCAGCGGCACTGCGCAGGACGGTCGCGGAGTTGATCGCCGCAGGCGCCGAGCTGGGCTGGCAGCGGTTCTTCCCGCGCCCCGGGCGGGTGACGGGGCTTCCCGCCTACCCCTGGCAGCGCGAACGCCACTGGAACGGTCACCCGCATGCCTGGATCAAGAGCAGCGGTGATGGACGGTTGGACCATCCACTGCTGGGCGAGCGGCTACCGGCGGCCGATCCAGCCTGGCAGGGGCCGATCGAGCCGGGCCTGGCACCCTGGCTGGCCGACCACAAGATCGCCGGATCGGTGGTGTTCCCCGCCACCGGACATGTGGAGATGGCACTGGCGGCCGGTCGGCGGGTACTGGGCGCTCCGGCCGAGCTGACCTGGCTGGAGGTGACCCGCCCGCTGATGATCCCCTGGGATCAGGCCGAGAAGGTCCGTGTCCAGACCTCGATGTCGCCCGAGACCGGCCTGGTCACGATCACCAGTACCGACGCTCACACCAGCGAGCCCCGCCCGCACGCCCGCTGCCAGATCCGTCCGCTGCTGGGCCGGCCTCCGGCGTCAGTGGAGGTGGAGGAGATCCGTGCCCGCTGTCCGCATGCCGTGGACGCAGCCGACCAATACGCGGCCTTGCACGCGGCCGGGTTGCAGTACGGGCCGCACTTCCAGACACTGACCGCCCTGTGGCATGGCGACGGGGAGGTGCTGGCCACTTACCGGCATGACGCCGGCGGCGCCGCGGATGCCGGCCATTACATTGCTCATCCGGCGTTGATGGACGGTTTCTTGCAGACGGGTGCCCCTCTGATCACCGGGCAGGTCGCGGCGGGAGAGACCTACCTGCCCGCAGCGATCGAGGCAGTGAGAGTGTGGCGCACTCCCACGCCGGAGGGACTGGTGTGGGTGCGTGACCGCACCCTGGTGGACTCCGAGTTGTGCTGGGACATCACCGTGACCGGCTCCGACGGCCAGGTCACCGTGGAGTTGAGCGGCGTTCGGCTGCGTCGCTTGTCGAACGGATCCGACACCGCGCCACGCCGGCAGGTCACCGAGCTGCGTGCCGCTCCGCATCCTGGTCTTCCCTCTGCGCCCTCACCGCTGCCCGGCAACCGTGTTCTGCTCGATGATTGTGCGACGCGGATCGATGAACTGCGATCCCCTTGGCGCGAGGTTTCCGTTCCGGACTTCGTGCGTCAGCAGAATCTGGCATACGCGCACGCAGCCGCTGCCGCGCTGCATGATCTGTTGCGTTCCCCGCAAGCTCCCTTCGACCTTGCGACGCTCATAGGCGCCGGTGTGGCTCCCAAGTACGCTCGCCTCGTCCAGTTGATGACCACGGTGGCGGCGCGGCACGGGCTGCTGCAGACCCTGCCTGACGGCCGCTGGCAGTTGACAGGTGAACACGCCGCCGCCACGATGACCCGGCTCTTGGCGGACTGGCCGTCGCATGTCGCAGAGCTGGCTTTGGCGCAGCGCCAGCTTGGGAAGCTGGCCGCGATACTGCGCGGACTGCATGATCCGCTGGAGACCCTGGTGACCGGTGGCGCGCAGGAGCTGTTCGAGCAGTTGTACGACATCGGGCCTATCTGCGGATTCCATAACCAGATCGCAGCGGCGTTGATGCGCCAGATCGTCCACGCCTGGCCAACGGGACGGCCGTTGCGGATCTTGGAAGTGGGAGCGGGAACCGGAGGACTGACCGCCGCACTGTTGCCGCTACTGCCGCGCGAGCGCACCCGCTATGACTTCACCGACCTGTCCCCGGTGTTCTTCACCCGCGCCCAGCACCGCTTCGCCGCGTACGACTTCGTGGACTACCGGGCAATGGACCTGAACACCGATCCAGTCGAGCAGGGGTACACCGCCGGCGGCTACGACGTGATCGTCGCCGCCAACGCTCTGCACACCGCGCGGGACCTGCGTGCCGCGCTGGGCGGCTTGCGCAGGCTGCTGGCTCCGGGCGGCCGTTTGCTGGCCGCCGAGTCCCACAGCGCCGAGATAATGGCGCCGATCTTCGGGCCCCTGGACGGTTTCTGGGACTACGACGACCACGACCTGCGCCCGGACTCGATGCTGATGGCCCGCGACCGCTGGCCCGTGGTGCTGGATGAGTACGGCTACACCGACATCGTCCAGACCGGAGACGATCAGCCCGGCACCCGCGACCTGTTCTCGGTGTTGCTGGCGGCTAACCCGGTTCGACCCTGGTCAAGTGCCGAGCCACGTCCCGAGCCGTCCAACGAGCCATCTCCCGCTGCGTTGCCTGCACTCGGCCGAACGACGCTGTTGATCACCGAGACGCCCGCGGAGGCGCCGCTTGCTCAAGAAACCTCCGCGCTGCTGGGCGAGGGATGTCATATCGGCGCCTCACCGGCGGCCTGGAACACGCTGCTGGGCGACTCGGACGATCCTGTGGTGGTTCTGCTTCTCGGCGGAGACCAAGACGAGAGCCGAGATGCGGACCGCGATGAAGGCCAAGGTGGTGGTGGGGGCGTTGCTGCTGCCACAGTCGTGGATGATGCCGTCAGCCGCATCGGCCTGCTGCATGCCGCCGCTGCGGCGTGTGCCGGCCGCCCCAAAGCGGAACTGTGGGTGGTGACCCGTCCTAGTGGCGCCCTGCCCTCACCGGAGCGGGCCGAGTGTCCTGAGGACGCAGCAGTCTGGGGCGCGGCTCGCACACTGGCCAACGAATACCCGAACCTGAACGTCGTCCGGCTCGTCCTGCCCCGTGCCGATGGACCCGGTGGACCCGGTGGACCTGGTGACCCTGCCACTCGGCTGGCCAGGGAACTCACCACCCCGCGCCAGGGTGAGGACGAGATCGTGCTGACTGCCCAAGGCCGCTATGTCCCGCGCGAGGTTGAATACCCGCTGGCCCACGTTTCGCCCCGCGAATCGTTTGTGCTGCGGGTCCGTCGGCCGGGCTTGTCGTTCGAGCCGTACTGGGCCGCGCGCCGCCCCGCCGAGCCGTACTGGGATGCGCACCGTCCCACCGAATCGTGCTTGGATGCGCGTCGTCCCGCCGAATCCAGTTCGGGCTCGTCCGGACCGGGTCCTGGTGAGCCCGCACCTGGCCCTGGTCAAGTCAAGATCCAGGTACGGGCGGCTGCGCTCAACTATCGCGACATCATGCGGGCGACCGGGCTTCTGCCCGCCGAGGCCATTGAACACAGCTCAAACCGCCACGGGTTCGGTATGGAATGCGCAGGTGTCGTCACCGCCATCGGTGATGGCGTCGATGGTCTACGTGCAGGTGACCGGGTCTACGGCCTCGTTCCCGTAGCGTTCGCCGACCACGCCGTTACCGAACAGGGTTCCGTCTGCCTGATTCCAGACGGCATGACGTTCACCGAGGCGGCCACGTTGCCGGTGGCGTTCTTGACGGCGCACTACGCGCTGGAGCACTGCGCTCGGCTGACGGCCGGGGAGACCGTGCTGGTGCACGGAGCCGCCGGTGGTGTCGGCCTGGCCGCCGTCCAATACGCACAGAGCGTCGGCGCCGTCGTCATCGCCACCGCGGGCAGCCCGGCCAAGCGCGACTACCTGCGAGCCCTGGGTGTTGAGCACGCGCTCGATTCGCGGTCGCTGGAGTTCGCGCCACAGGTCATGCAGTTGACCGGTGGCCGTGGTGTGGACGTCGTCGTCAACTCGCTGGCCAGCGAGGCCATCGACCGCAGTCTGGAGCTGCTGTGCGTCGGCGGCCGCTTCATCGAGCTGGGCAAACGCGACATCCTCGGCAACAGGCCGTTGCCGCTGCGGCCCTTCAACAACCACATCGCCTTCTTCGGTGTAGACCTCAGCAAACTAGAATTTCAATCCGACCTCAATAAGGCAATGTTCGACGAGGTCACCGCTGGTGTTCGAACCGGTCGGTACCGGCCGCTGCCGCACAGCGCCTATCCCGCCGCACGCGTCGCCGAGGCGTTCGCCCTGATGCAACGCTCCCGGCACATCGGCAAGGTCGTGATCTGCCTGGATCCCTCCGACCCTCCACCGGTCGAACAGGCCGCCATGCCGCCCCGCTTCGACTCCGACGGCACCTACCTGATCACCGGCGGGCTGAGCGGTTTCGGAGCCGCCACCGCCGCCTGGCTGGCCGACCATGGGGCCCGGCACCTCGCCCTGGTCGGCCGTCGTGGCGTCGCCAGTCCCGAAGCCCCGGCGATGCTGGCCGAGCTGACCGGCCGCGGGATCACCGTGCACCCGTACGCAGCAGATGTCACCGACCCGGTGGCAATGGCCGAGGTCATCGGCGCCATCGACACCGGACGCCATCCGCTCAAGGGCGTGGTGCATGCGGCGATGGTGCTCGACGACGACGTCCTGACCGACCTGACGCCCGAGCGCCTGCGTGCCGTCCTGGCGCCCAAGATGGCCGGGGCCGCCGTCCTGGACACCCTGACCCGCAGCCGCGACCTGGACGTCTTCCTGCTGTATTCCTCCTACACCGCGACCATCGGCAACTATGCCCAAGCTCCTTACGCGGCGGGCAACCTGTTCATGGAGGCGCTGGTCCGCCGCCGCGGCTCGGGGCTCGCCGTCGCCTGGGGACACATCGCCGACCGCGGCTACGTGGCCCGGCAAGGGATATCGACGACGTTCGGCAGGCTGGGATTTGCTCCCGTCACCGCCGCCGATGCCTTGAACTCTTTGGCAATACCGCTGGAGGCCGGTGCCGATGTCACCGGCATCGGCCGCTACCACTGGGGCAGGGTCAAAGGAACACTCTCCCTGCTGAGCACGCCCCGGTTCTCGTTGCTGGACAGCGAGGGCGACGAGCAGAACGTGGAGTCCCGCGAGGATCTGCTGCAGCTGTTGGCCAAGGCGAATGAGGAGGAGAAACGGCAGATCCTCACCGCGGAGCTGACCGGCATGCTGGCGTGTGTGCTCCAACTCGACCCCGAGCACCTCGATCCCGCCCGCCGGCTGGACGAGTACGGTCTGGACTCGTTGATGGCCGCCGAATTGCTGGTCAAGCTGCACAGCCGCACCGGGATCGAGATACCGCCGATGGAGCTGCTGAGCGGTGGCGGTGCGATCAACGACATCACCGCGGCGCTCCTGCTGCGACTGGGTGCCTCTCCGCAAGACACTCAGCACGCAGTGGCAGCCACCAGTTCCAGCGCCCCAGCAACCGCATCAGCGCCGGGACCAGCACCAGCCGGATCAGCGTGACATCCAGTGTCACCGCGACCGCCACCAGGAACCCCAGCTGCCGCAGTTCCTGTCGGTCGGCGGTGAGCAGCGCTGCGAACGTGACGATGAGCACGGCCGCGGCCAGTGTGATCGGGCGGGCGGTGTCGCGCAGGCCCAGCGCAACGGAATCGGTGTTGTCGCCACCTGTGCGGTAGTGCTCGGCGATGCGGTGCACCAGGAACACCTCGTAATCCATCGACAGGCCGAACACCAAGGTGAACGTCAGCAACGGCAGCAGCACATTGACCTGTTGATCGGTGACCAGCGCCAGCAGACCGAAGGCCGCACCGGTCGCCAGCACGTTCATCACCACGGCCTTGACCGGGAGCAGCACGCTGCGCAGCGCCGCCATGAGGAACACAAGTGAACAGCCCAGCACGAGGGCGGCGACCTGCCACAACCGCTTGGAGCACTCCTGCTTCAGATCCACCAGGACCGCGGCGGCGCCGGCGACCTGCCCCATGGGCCGCAAGTCCTCCACCAGCGCCGCCATGGCCGGGTGGTCGGATGCGCTGCGCGTCGCGATGAGCACGGCCGTCAGGTCACGGCCGTTGTCCACCGGGACCACGACCGACACACGCGGATCGGCCCGCAGCCGCTCCACCTGCCCGGACACCTCCGTCAGCCGCCCCCGGTGCGGCAGCGCCAGCACCGTGATCCCGGCGATCCGATCAGACTCCATCTGTGCGATCGCCCGGCCCGGATCGGTGCCTCGCAACGAGTTCCGGTCAAAGTCCAGCCCCAACCGCAGTCCCGCCACCGGCACCACCGCCAGCACGAGCAGACCGCCCGCCAGGACCGTGTACCGGACAGGCCGCCGCATCAGGTGGCGGGCCCACCGTTCCCATCCCCCTTCCTCCGTGCCTTCGCCCTTCCGGCGAGGTGGTGCAGCGAGCCGGGGAAAGGCGCCCAGCAGGGCGGGCAACAGCGTCAGCGTGACCAGCGGCGCGAGCACGGCCGCGACCATCACCGAGATGGCCAGCGCCCTGATGATGTCGGCCTCCACCATCAGCAGCGTGCCAGCGGCCACGAACACCGCGCACGCGCACCACACGACCGTGCGGCCCGCCGCCTCCAGCACCTCGCCGGCTCGCCTAACGACCGATACGTCCTGGTGCCGCCGATACCGCAACAACAACAGCAGCCCATAGTCCAGGCCTAGCCCCAGTCCGATCGTGGCGGCGACCGTCAACATCAACGTGTCCACGTGCAAACCGAACGCCAGCGCCGACAACGCCAGGACACCGCTGGTCACCGCAACCGTCACACCGGCCATCAACAAAGGCACCAGTCCCGCGCCCAGTGAACCCAGCCCTGCGATCAGCACCACCAATGCCAGCGGCACCGCCACCAGTTCCGCGCGCTTGAAATCGTCCTGGTCGGCGCGCTTGACCTCGCCGAGCATCGCGGTCTGGCTGGCGAGCGAGACCCGCACGCGCCCCTCCGACGTCCGCGCCACCGCCCGCTGCAGTGCGGCACGGCGCGCCGGCAGGCGCGCCTGCCACTGCTTCTCGCCGCCCTGCAAGCCCGCAAGCACGTACAGGTGCCGTTGATCCTGACCAACGGCGGGAGGCAGAAACTGCACCGCGCCGATACCAGGCCCAGCCGTCAACGCCTCCAGCCCCGCCTGGACGGCCGCCAGATACTCCGTGTCATCGGCGGCGAGGTGGTCGGCGGAGAACGCCAGCACCATCTGCTCGGTGCCCAGCTCAGGAAAGCCCCGCTCCAGCGTCCCCGCCGCGACATCAGCCGGGGACCCGGCCACCCGCAACGATGGAGCGTCCAGATCACCTGCCAGTGAGGGCAGGAGCATCAACGAACCGGTCACCGCCACACACCACATCACGATCACCTTGACCCGGTGTCGCACTATGCGGTGCCCGATCCTCCGCAGCACTCCCCCGTGCTGCGGTCGGCGTGCGGGGGGCGCCGATTGGCCGTCCTGAGTCATGACCATGAAATTTCCCCCCGCGACACGAGACCTGGATACGGCCCTAAAGATCATCCGTACGTCATACTACTGAGAGGAAGCATTTGTTCACTCAACGTGGAGATCCGCCGTGTCGACCCGCCGCCTGCTCGCAGTCGCCGTTCTCACCACCTCTGCGGCCGTCGCCAGCACTGCCCCGGTGGCGGTCGCCAGCACTCCCCCGGCGGCCGTCGCACCCACGAAGGGCCATTCCAACACCCTGACCTGCTCGATCAGCACAGCCTCGCGCGGAGTGTCCTTCAACCCGCCCCTGCGACTCCAACGTCGCCCCACCGCCATCACCGCGACACTCGCCCTGCGCGACTGCCGGTCACCCAACGGACGACAGCGCCACCTTCGCTCGGGCACCTTGCGGGTACGCGGTGCGGCTCTGGCAGGTTGCACCGGCGCCCGCGATCTGCGCGGCACCGCCGCCATCACATGGCGCGACCAGCACGGCCGCCATGCAGGGACCTCCCGGCTCGCCTCTCAGCCCGGGACCCAAGTGCGATCGTCCCTAGCCGACGCGCTGCTCGCCAGCCGCGTAACCTCTGGGCCACTCAAAGGCCATGACGCCCGCGGCGGCATCATCCCCAGAGGAGACCTGCTCCGCTGCCACAACCAAGGCCTGGGCACCGTCCACGGAACGGGGCGCATCACCTTCGCCTAACGCCGCTCTCCCTTTTCAGTAGTTCGGTTTTTCAGTAGTTCGGGCTTGCCCGTGCGCATGGGCCCACGGCACTAGGTCCACATAGTGCCATGGCATCTTTCTTCACCACTTGTGAAGGGCTTAGCTCCTCTCAAGAACCTCGGCGCGCCTTTACCCCCCAAGCGAACGAGATGGTGAAATGACAAATTCCCCTCCCCTCGAAAACCCGAGACGCCGGGCTCATGGCGTGAACAGCGCACTCCGGATTCTCACGGTCGCGGCCGTCGCCTCTGGTGCCCTTTTGGCCGTGCAAGCCCCGGCACAGGCGACTCCGTGGCCCGAGAAGCGGATGGCCGACAACGCCACCCACACGTACTGCATCACCGGAGGCGGCTGGACGTCCGCACGCAGGACATCCGCCGTCTGGGGCATGAACCGCCTGGCCGGCACCACGGATATGTCCGCGAAATACGAAAGCTGCTCGATCCAGAGCGACGTCGTCTGGCGTACCAAGAATCTGGAAGCGGCCGTGCGCGGGCGGACCAAGTGCACCAGGCTCCTCGGTCCCAAGTGCGACAGCGCCACCATCTGGATGGACTTCCCCCAACTCGCCAAGGGGACCGACGACTGGTACGACTACCGCAAGACGGCCGTGCATGAGATCGGGCACACCATCGGCTTCGGTCACCACGCTTCGGGGTCGCATAAGTGCGCCATGTACGAGGGTGAGGTCCCCAGCCGCTCGATCGTCTGGCGCAGCTTCACCGCCCACGACCGCAGCCACATCAACTCGTCCTACTGAGCCGAGCGGGAGACCCCAAGATGAAGACGAACATCGTCGTCATGTCCGCCGCCGCGCTCGCCCTCGCGTTCACGGCCACCGCCTGCTCCGGCGCCGACTCCGGCGGCAGGACCACCGCCGTCAGCGGCACGAGCGACTCGGGCTCGGTGCGCGAACTGACCGAACTGGCCGGCCAGAACGTCCACACCGACTACGACCCGTTGACGTCCCCGGCGGACGCCAAGAAGAAGGCCGACCTCATCGTCGAGGGGACGCTGACCAAGGTCGAGAACGGAATCCGGCTGGCCGCGGCAAACCCGGCCCAGGCAGGATCCGAGGACACCTACGTCACCTTTGTCGTCAACGTCCACAAGGTGCTGGACGGGGACGCGCGCCGGGTGGTGGGCGGGAAGGTCTACGTCTCGGTCTACACCGACGGGAGCACCTCGCCCGCCAAGCTCGCGGCGCTCAACCCGCAGGCCAAGGTCGTGGCGGTTCTCGACGACCTCACCGGCTGGAGCCCCTCCCCCGCCGAGACCGTGGTGCGACCGGCGAACATCCCGGCAGGTGCACCTCTGTACGCGCCGTACACCGACGGCCTGTGGCTCCAAGGCCGGAGCGACACCCAGATGTTCGGCGTCGGCGTCGAGGCCGCCGAACTGCCCGCCGGCTGGAAACGCGCCAAGACCGTCAACCAGTTCTCGGCCGCCTTCAAATAGGCCGCCTTCAAATAGCAAACCCGAACCCCGTGAACGCCGACGGCCGACCCTCACAAAGGGTCGGCCGTCGGCCCTTTTCACAGCAATGGCGTGGTCGCCGTCGCGGTGAGGAAGTCGAAGAGGTGCCGGGTGGTCTCGTCGGGTGCTTCTTCGGGCAGGAAGTGACCGGAGTCGATGGCGGCGCCGCGTACGTCGTCGGCCCAGGTTCGCCAGAGCTCCAGCGGCTCGTACCACTCCGCGACCGGTCCGGCCGCGCTCCACAAGACGAGGGTCGGGCAGGTGATGCGCCGCCTGCCGCGGTCGGTTCGGTCGTGCTCGTAGTCGAGGGTCGCGGCGGCGCGGTACTCCTCACAGACGGCATGCACGGTGTCGGGATCGGCGAACTGCGCGCCGTAGGCGGCCCGCACCTCGGGAGGGAAGGCATCCGGCGCCTGCGACCAGGCGTTCAGCATGTGGTCCACCAGGACCGAGGGCGCCGCCGCGATCAGCCGTTCGGGCACCGGCTCGGGAGCCGCCAGGAAGGACCACACCCAGTAGCCGAGGGCGAAGTCCCTGTCAGCGCGGTCGAAGGCATCTCCGGTGGGGACGATGTCGAGCACGGCCAGGCGGGCAACGGCCTGCGGATGATCCAGCGCCATCCGGTACGCGCAGCGCGCGCCACGATCATGCCCGACCACGGCGAACCGTTCATACCCCAGCGCACGCATGACCTCCGCCTGGTCGAGTGCGATCGCGCGCATGCAGTACGGCGCATGGTCGGGCGTGCTCGGCGGTGTGCCGCTGGCACCGAAGCCTCGCAGGTCGGTCGCGATCACCGTGAAGCGCTCGGCAAGCCGCGGCGCCACCCGATGCCACATCACGTGCGTCTCCGGGATGCCGTGCAGCAGCAGGACCGGCGGCCCCGTCCCGCCACGCACTCCGTGAATCGTCGTACCGGACGTGGGGACGTCGAACTCTGCGAAGTCCTCGAAGCCAGCCAACACCTTAGGCAGCTTTCCACACGGTCACGAAGGACTGGCGTCACGTGCTCCCCGCGGCGCCCCACGACCGGTGGGGTCGTGGGGCGCCGGGCTGAATCAGGGTCGGTCAGTTCTGGTCAGTGAACGGGGTGATACCGATCCGGTCGATGATCGGCGCGTACCTCGAACGGAGCAGGACGTCCGGGAAGGTGTCGGAGATGTATGTCTTTCCGTCGAAGTTGGGGAGTTCCTCGGAGGCGAACGAGATGGTGTTCGCTCCGGCCTTGAGGTCCACCTGGATGGTCTGCTCCCAGTGGTTGTTGGCGTGGAAGGTGTGGGGGAACAGCACCCGCCGCATCTGGCCATTGACGGAGATGTCGGCGTGCCTGGCCAGCGGGTCGGGGTTGTAGTGCGTGGCGGGCGACTGCTCCGGATTGGAGTAGCGGACCGTCAACGCGTACCGTCCGGCGCCCGGGGCGGTGACGTTGAACGCCAGCGTGTTCCCGTTGCCACGCGCACCGCCGATGTCGGTGACGGCCTTGCCGCCGCTGGCCAGCGACGAGGCCATGACCTGCGCGGTTCCGGCGCGCTGGGCGTTCTCGGCCTCGTACCAGGTGGTCCTCAGTGCGCCGGCGGTGTGCTGAACGCGGAGCCTGTCGAGACGCAGGCGCCCATACTGCCCGGTCACGGTGATCTTGTTGACGCCGCCGGACAGGAACACCTTGGCCTTGGACGAGGCGGTCACGTTCCGGATCTTCCGGCCGTTGACCGCGAGCTGGGCCACGCCGCCGCCGAAGGTGTCGACGTTCAGCGTGGATTCGCCGTCGCGGGAGGAGTAGACCCAGAACGTGGCAGTCTCGCCCTTGTCGAGATCGGCGACACCGGAGGATGACGCCTTCTTGACGGTGTAGTCCAGGCTCGCGCCCTTGAGGTCGGCGTACTCGGCCTCGTAGATCGACTGCGTCGCCGCCGGGTTGGGCAGGGACAGGTCGATCTTGTCGACGATCGCGTCGCCCTTGGTGGTCTTGCTTCCGTCCAGGTTGCGCGCCGCCAAGGTGATCACGTGGTCGCCCTTGGACAGCTTGACCTTGGTGTCGGAGTGGTCCCACACCACCCACTTGTAGCCGAGCGGCATGTGGAGTTCTTGCTCCTCCTTCCCATCGACGCGGAGGAAGACGTTGGTCGGGCCCTGCTCCTTGACCGCGTCGAAGGTGTTGAGCGAGTTCGCGAACACGCTCAGGTCATAGGTGCCGTCCTGCGGAACGGAGACCTTGAAGTCGAGCTCGAGGTTCGAGCCGCTGCGCAGGCCGCCCACGTTGTAGGTGCCGGAGGTGTAGAACTTCGACACGTTCGACGGCGTGCCCTCCGGGCCGTTCCTGAAGTAGGGCGAACCGGTGTGTTCGGCGTTCTCCGCCTCGTAGGTTCCGTTCCACAGCTTGGGCGCAGCAGCGGGAGACGTCGTGTCGCCTCCCGGAGTGAGGATGACCTGGTAGGCCGACGCCTCCTTGAGCGCGGGCAGGCCGGCCGAGCCGAAGTCGAACGCGACTCCCCCGTCGACCACCTTCTGGTCCAGTTCCGCGACGACCTCTGGCTGGGCGGAGTCGCCGATCTGGCCGGTCCAGGGGATCTCGGTGATCAGCGCGTGCACGGAGTCGCCGAACACCTTGGGGTCGACGTTGTGGAACTGGACGCGGCCACCCCCGGACGCGCCGCCGAGCAGCGCGCGAGCCTGGGCCTTGGACTTGTCGTACGCGGCCACGGCCTGGAGGGAGTAGCTCTTGTTCGGGAACGGCGGGGTGACCTTGACGGTGTCGCCGCTCATCTTCCCGTAGGCGTTGAGCAGCCACCACTGCCCGTTGCCGCGGTTGGACTGGACGGCGGAGTCAGACAGATTGCCGTCGATGTTCCAGTACGCGATGTCCGCGTCCACCTTGGAGTCCTCGATCGCGGAGACCCACTGGATCATCTGGCCGGGGACCGAGGTGTGGTAGTTGAACGCGTACTCGTTGAGGTTGATCGGCAGCTGCTTGCCCTCGTACCGCGTGTCCTTGAAGACCTGGGTCTCCCAGCCGCGGTACCTGGCGACGTTGGTGCGGATCTTCGCGGGGTCGCTCAGCTCATGCCAGGTGATGACGTCCGGGACGGTGTCCGCCTTGACGGCGTGCTGCATGAAACCCTGGACCTGGTTGTAGAGCACGCTGGTGTTCGGGCCCGCGATGCGCGCGCCGGGCATCTTCCCCTTGATCAAGGCGTGCACCTCGTCCCACGCCTTGAAGTAGTACTGCGGGTCGCTCAGCCAGCTGATCCTGTTGTAGCTCCATTGGCCGGTGCCGAACATGTTGCCCTCGGGCTCGTTGAACGGCACGAAGACGATGTTGTCCCGATACTGGGTGTCCAGCTTGAGCACCTGGTCGACCTGGTCGGCGATCTTCTTCTTGAAGTCGGCGAGTCTGGCCTCCGGAGTGCTGCCCGGCCACTGGTACGGGAAGCCCCGGTAGATGTCGGTCATGTAGATGTACACGTCGCCGTTGGTGCTGTCGGCGAGCGGCTTGACGACCTCGAGCGCGTCCGCGCCCGGGTGCTGCGGCCCGTCCTGCGCCTTCGTGGAGACCGTCCGCAGGTTCATGCCGTCGATGAGGTTGCGTGACGGGAGGCCGTCTCCGTACAGGCCGTAAAGCGTGCCGGAGGCCCCGCCGTGGAAGCGGCCCGTGGCGGCGCCAAGGTCGATGGTGAGGTCGCCGGGGGCGACCACCGACGGCTCCGCGTCGGCCGGGGCGGCGATGCCGCCGGTTACCAGCACGGCTGCGGCGAGCAAGGCGGCGGAGCGCCATCCTCTGGGTCTTCCTCTGGACATGTGCGTGTTCTCCTCAGGGCACCTTGGGGGCGGGTCATCCCGCGCTGCGGCGTTCGTGGGCAGCAGCGAGGATCAGGTAGGCGCTGGCGGTCCAGGTGTAGGCGCGGTCGCGCAGGCCCGCGCCGGTGAGCGCGTCGAAGTTCTCGGCGAATCCCGACTTCTCGCACAGGGCGCGGAACCGGGTGCTGACGTCGTCGGCGAGCTCGGTGAAGCCCGCGCGGCGCAGACCGTCCTCGATGAGAACGGTGGCAGGGGCCCAGATCGGGCCGCGCCAGTAGCCGTCCGGCTCGTAGTGCGGCGAGGCCGGCAGTTCCGTCGCCAGCCCGTAGTCGGTGAGATGCGCCTTGATCCGCCCGGCCAGGACGGCGGCGATCCCGCGCGGCAGCTCCTCGCCCAGCACGATCGGC
Organism: Actinomadura sp. 6N118; assembly: GCF_044326415.1. NCBI lineage: Bacteria > Bacillati > Actinomycetota > Actinomycetes > Streptosporangiales > Thermomonosporaceae > Actinomadura > Actinomadura sp. 6N118. The sequence goes on from NZ_JBIRAZ010000003.1 coordinate 87,327, forward strand.
ATCAGGTCCAGGAGGCTGGAGGTCGCCCATGTACCCCCGCTGTCGACGCCGCGGGCGGTGAACATGTCTCCGTCCCACAGCTGGTCGATCAGGTCGCCACGCAGCCTGTCCGCGGCCATGGTCCAGGTCGCGTCGTCCTCGTCTTCGCCGAGTTCAGTGGCCAGAACGGCGAGATAGCGCAGTTGCAGGACCAGGAAGGCGGCCAGGTCGGCAGACTGGATGACCCGTTCCGGGTCGAAGGTGGTCGCGTTGTCCCAGCCGCTGTCGTTGCCGTGCTGGTAGTGCGGCAGCGACTGCCCTGGAGCGCGCCGGGCGGTCAGCCAGAAATCGGTCCACGCCCTGAGCCGCTGGTAGACCTGTGTCAGGGTGTCCCGGTCGAGCGCCTCGGGAAGCCGTTCACGCAGGTGACGCAGGGCCCAGCCGTGAATCGGCGGCTTGACGAAGTTGTAGAGGATCTCCGAATGTGTGACCGAGTCGGGCAGCGCTCCGGCGGCGTCCTGGTGGTCGAAGGGAAGCTGGAACTGGTCGACGGCCAGGCCGGGCGCTCCTTCGGCGAGGGCGAGGGCGTTGAAGCAGTGGTCCCAGCTCCAGACCTTGTCCATCCAGTGCTTGGACATCAGCACGCCTGGGCGGGCCAGGAATCCGGCAGGGCGCACCGTCGCCGACCAGAGAACATAAGCGGCCAGATCCGCGGCGGGCGTGGCGGAACTGCGCCATGGGGCGATCGTGTCCACGAACGTGGTGAACCGGTCGTGGGCGGCACGCACGACCTCCTCGAACGGCGCCCGTGCGGTGTAGGGCGGGCGGGCGGTCTCGTACTCCTCGATCGCCACCTCCCATTCCTGGTCGGCGGGGAAGACCAGGCCGCGTTCGGCCGTGCCCAGTTCCTGCGTCCCCGGCGCCGCGGCGGGAAGCCCGCTGACCGGGGTGATCCGGTAGCGGCGTCCGGTCTCGTAAAGGGTGTAGACGTACGCGCCGTCGACGGGGTCGCGGTAGAAGTAGGGACCGCTGAACGGGGTGAGGGCCGGGTTCGCCGCGACGATCCGCATGCCCAGCGCCCGGCCGCGGACCCGGATGGTGTCGGCGTCCTCGTAGGCCAGTTCGACGCGTCCCGTCCCGTGGATCCAGGTGAGCAGGGCAGGGGTCGCCGTGACCGCGGAGTCGACCCGCTGGTCGCCGTCGGTGGGGACGAGACCGAGCACCGGGTGCAGTCCGGTCTGGTGGGAGACCAGGTGCAGGTCGTCGGCGTAGGTCTTTTCGGCGATCACGGGAGAGATGTCGAACCAGGAGCCGTGATGGCTGAACGGGATCTCGGCGACGGAGAACGAAGGGACGGCGGTCATCGGGAACTCTCACTTCTGCGGCGACGCGCGGCTGTTCTGGTGTGCGCGTGACGTTCACGGACATGCGGCACCGAACCGGCCGCGCCGTGACGTTGGTGCGCGGCGGCATTCGGGGGACGGCGCGGCGGCATTCGGGGAGACGGCGCGGCGGCATTCGAGGGGACGGCGCGGCGGCGTTCGGCGGGTGGCCGTATGCGGGCCGGTGATGCTCAGTCCTTGACGGCCCCCGAGGTCACTCCGGCGGAGACGTAGCGCTGCGCGATGACCAGCAGCACCGTGGCCGGAACCGACGCGACGACCGCGGTGGCCATGATCGCGTTCCACTCCTGGTTGTTGTTGCCGATGTAGCGGTAGATCCCGAGCGTGATGGGGCGCAGCGTCCCGCTCCCGTCGAGGGTGGAGGCGAAGACGAAGTCCGACCACGCCCACAGGAAGGCGAACAGCGACACGGTGATGGTGGCGTTGCGGCTGACCGGCATGACGACCGACCAGAACGTGCGCAGCACGCCCGCTCCGTCGATCTTGGCGGCCTGGATGAGCTCGTCCGGGATCCCGGACATGAACGCGGTGTAGACCAGCACGGCGAACGGGACGGCGATGGTGGAGTCCGCGATGACCAGGCCGCCGACGGTGTTGAGCACGCCCAGTCTCAGATAGACGGCGTAGAAGCCCATCGCCATGATGATCGCGGGGATCATCTGCGCGATCAGCAGCACGAATCCGAGCAGCCCGCCGCCCGCAGGGCGCAGCTTGGCCAACGCGTACCCGGCGGGAGCGGCGAGTGCCACCGTCAGCGCCACCGTGCCCACTCCGATGAGCAGGCTCGTGCCGAGATAGGGCAGCTGCTGGTCGAGGACCGCCCGATAGCCGTCGAGTGTGCCGTCCACCGGGAAGAGGTCCGGCGGGCTCTTGCGCATGTTCCGGTCCTTGGTGAACGACACGTTGATCATCCAGTAGACCGGGAACAACATGATCGCGGTCAGCGCCAGCCCGGCCAGCGTCCTCCACCAGGTCCTGGTCGTCCTCCAGCTCCTGGTCGCCCTCCAGCTCCTGGTCGTCCTCCAGCTCCTGGTCGTCGCAGTCATGACGCGTACCTCCGTCGCTCGACGCGCAGGTAGACCAGCCCCGCGATCAGGGTGATCACGATGAGCAGGTTGCCGACCGCCGCGCCGGGGCCGAAGGCGGGCAGCGTGTTGCCGAAGCCGAGCTGGTACGACCAGGTCGCGAGGGTGCCCGAGGAGCCGGCCGGGCCGCCCTTGGTCATGATCCAGATGATGTCGAAGACCTTCACGGTGTAGACCAGCCCCAGCAGCAGCGTGATCGCCGTGACCGGGCGCAGCAGTGGCAGCGTGATGCTCCAGAACTGCCGCCAGCCCCCGGCTCCGTCGAGGGCGGCGGCCTCGTAGAGCTGGGCCGGGATGTTCTGCAGCCCGCTGTAGAGCATGACCAGGTTGAACGGGATCCCGATCCAGATGTTGGCGATGATCACAGAGGCCAGGGACCAGTCCGGCGAGGTGAGCCAGTTGACCGGGTCGATCCCGGCCAGGCCCAGCGCGGAGTTGACCACGCCCGACTCGCTGTTGAGCATCCACGCCCACGTGGACGCCGACACGATCAGCGGCAGCAGCCAGGGCACCAGGAACAGCCCGCGCAGCGTCACCGACAGGCGGAACGAGCGGCTGAAGAACACCGCCAGCGCCAGTCCGATCGTGAACTGGAAGACCAGGCACACGACCGTGAACAGGGCCGTGTGCGCCAGCGCGGGGAAGAAGGCCGGATCCTCCAGCACGGTCCGGTAGTTCTCCAGGCCGGCGAACTCCGCGCCGCCTTGCACGAACGAACGGACGTTGTAGTCGCGCAGACTCAGGTCGAGGTTGCGGTAGAGGGGGTAGGCGAAGAAGAAAAGCAGGTAGATGGTCACCGGGGCCAGGAAGGCCCAGGCGGCCCAGGTCGTGGAACGCGGCCGCCGCGAGCGGGCCACCCGCCTGCGGCTCAGCCACCTGCGCCGACCGCTGCCGCGCCTGGACGGAGAGGACGCGTCCTCCCCGTCCAGACCGCGCACAGACGGTCGCAGCGGCGTCTGTGTCGAGTGGTTCATCGAATCGAAGTCCCGTCCAAGGCCACTAGCCGGCGTTCGCAGCCGCGGTCTGCGCCTTGGCCATCGCGTCCTGCGGCGATGCCTTGCCGCTGAGCGCCGACTGGACGGCGGTCCACATCTGCTCAGAGATCTTCGGGTACTTGGTGCCCAGGTCGTCGCCGGTCCGGCCCTTGGCCGCCTTGACGGCGTCCACCCACACCTTCAGATCGGGGTCGGCTGCCACCTGCTTGGCCTGCACCGCTGCCGTCGGGGCGACGTAGGACAGCGTGTTGTCCGTCGTGAACAGGTTGTCGGTGCTGGTCAGGCACTGCAGCAACTTCAGGGAGGTGGCGTAGCGAGCGGTCTGCTTCTGAACGGGGACGGTCACGAACTCGCCGCCGGTCGGTGCGGGCGCGGTGCCGCCGTTGACGCCCGGGATCGGGATGATGCCGTAGTCGAAGCCGGCCTTCTTCGCGTTGGCCAGTTGCCAGGTGCCGTTCTCGGCGAACGCGTAGTCCCCCGTGACGAACTCCTGCCAGCTCGTGGTCTGGGTGTTGTTGATGACCGAGTTGGGCGCGTACCCCTTCTTCAGCCAGTCGGCCCACAGCGACACCGCCGAGACGGCCTGCGGGGAGTCCAGCTTGGTCAGTGCGGCGCCCGAGCCCCAGAACCAGGGGAGGAACTGGAAGCTGCCCTCTTCGGTGCCGACCGCCGAGAAGGTGATCCCCTTCTTGCCCGCCGTCTTCACCTTGGCCAGCGCCGCGTTCAGGGAGGCCCAGTCCTTGACCGACGCGATGTCCACGCCGGCCTTCTTCAGGACCTCCTTGTTGTAGTAGAGGGCCAGGGTGTTCGCGCCGATGGGGACGCCGTAGGTCTTGCCGTCCCCCTGGCCCGCGCCGAGCAGGTTGGCATCGAACGCGGAGGTGTCGATCTTCGTTTCCTCGGTCGTGGTGAGCACGCCGGCCTCGGCCAGCGAGGACACGACCGGGTTGTCGACGATGAGGACGTCGGGGGCGTTGCCCTGCTGCGCCGCCAACATCGCCTTGTTGGTCAGGTCGCTGGTGTCGAAACCGGTGCGCTTCACCGTGACCCCGGCCTTGGTGCCACAGTCCTTCAGCAGCTTCACCCAGGCCGAACTGTCATCGAACTGCGGGTACGGATCCCACATGGTGTAGGTGCTCGATCCGGCGTCGCCGGCTCCGCTCCCACCGCCGCCACAGGCGACGAGCCCGCCTGCCAGGACGAATGCGGCGAAACCAGCGCACAGCGCCCGGCGCCGGGCGATCCTAGGGTTCATGGTTGCCTCCTCAGATCCGAGCCGCTCCCGCACGTCGGCCCGGCCCGGATCGTGTTTCCGGGCCGCTTCCGTTGTGTTGCGAACCGTCGCAGCGAATCGGTTCGACAGAACGTAAGATGGCAATGTGATCCAAGTCAATACTTCGAGATGAGATTCCCCCAGGTCCACCAGCTGCGACATTGACAGGCACAAATGGCGGGTCTAGCCTGATCGAATCGATTCGATGACGAGACCGCGACTACGGGAGGAAGCGTTTGAACATCGGGGAGATCGCCCGTAGGGCGGGGGTCTCGCGCAGCACCGTCTCCTACGCGCTGAGCGGGAAACGAACCGTATCGGAGGCGACGCGCCGCCGCATCCAGGAGGTCATCGACGAGCTGGACTACCGGCCCAACGCCGCAGCGCGCGCGCTGAAGGAGGGCCGGACCCGCACCATCGGGCTCGTCATTCCGCCGGCGGGACGGCGGCTCACCGACATGCAGCTCGACTTCGTCGCCAGCGTCGTCGACGCGGCGGCCCGCGCCGACCTGGACGTGCTGCTCTCACCCTCCGGCGGCGACCACGACCGCTCGTTCGAACGGGTCGTCAGCGGACGGCGCGTCGACGGGGTGATCCTCATGGAGATCCGCCTCGAGGACGCCCGGGTCACCCGGCTCCAGCAGGCCGCGGTGCCGTTCGTGGGAATCGGCCGTACCGCCGACCCCGACGACATGACCTGGGTCGACGTCGACTACGCCGGCCTCATCGCCCGCTGCGTGCACCATCTCGCCGACCTCGGCCACCACCACATCGCATTGGTCAACAGATCCACCGAGCTCGCCGCGGCCGGCTACGGCCCGGCCCATCGGGCCCTGACCGGCTTCACCGAGGCCATCACGGAACGCGGAATCGACGGCGACGACGTGTGCTGCGGCGACGACATCGTCTCCGGCGAGTCCTGCATGCGCCAAATCCTGGAAACGAAACCGGAAGTCACCGCCGTGGCCACCATCAACGAAGCCGCCCTGCCCGGCATCCAGCGCGCCCTGGAGCAGGCCGACCTGGCCGTGCCGCGCGACTTCTCGGTCACCGGCGTCGCCGCCCAGCACTGGGCCGAGAACTTCCGCCCCCCGCTGACCGCCGCCGACGTCCTCGCCACCGACATGGGCGCCCGCGCCGTCGAGCTGCTGATCGAAAAGATCGCCCGGCCCGACACCCCGCCCCGGCACCTCCTGCTGACCCCGACCATCTCCCTGCGTTCCAGCACGGGCCCCGCCCCCCGCCGCTGAGACCAAGTCGAATCGATTCGCTCGACGCCACAGGCGAACCATGTGCGACCCGCGGCGGACCTGCTCCCCACTGCTGACAAGCGCGTCTGCGACGAGTGCCCAGCAGGTCGTGGGTTTGTTCTGGGCTGTCATGTGCGGGCTGAGGCCTGGTCTGGGCGGCGGGTCGGGTCAGGTTTCGGCTTTGACTCGGCACGGAGGGCCTGGAAGGTCACGTGCCCGTTTTGCGCAAGGACGGCCAGGTCGTTCATCACCGAGAAGATGCCGCGGCCGAGGACGAAGGCGATGTCGCGGACGGTGCGGCGTCCGTTGACCTTGGCCAGGACGTCAGCACGCGAGGCATTGACGGGTGGGTCCGCAAGCTCGTGAGCTCGCTGTGGCCTGCTGTGTATGTGCAATCCGAGCGGCCGCCACTCCACGGCCGTGATGAGCCGGCGGGCCGTCTCGCGCAGGAGCCGGTCGACCTCGATGCCCGGGTCGGACGGCAGGAGCGGTGCCAGGTCGTCTTCCCCGGCAGGCATCGCCGTACAGGTCTGTATCCCGCTCAGCGCCATGGCGAAGACCGCGTCCATGACCGCCACCTGTGTCAGCACTTGCAGGCCCGCGGAGCCGAGGAGCTCACGGTCGACCAGCTCGGCGGGCATCCGGCCTGCGGGCGCGGCTGCGGCGAACGCCTCGGTCCACTCGTCATCTGAGATCCGCCCTGAACGCAACAGGAGCGACTCAGGCCCGGGCGACGCGGGTGTGGCCGCGGCGATGACGAGGCCGTCCGACATGGTCACCGTTCCGTCCTGTCCACCGTCGATGCGCAGCGTTCCGGAGAAGCGGTCCTGGGCTCGGCGTTTGAGGGCCGAGTTGAGGATCCCCGTCGGCTCCGGCGAAGCGGAGGGGCCGGCAGGAGTTGATGCCGCGGTCACAGTGTCGGTCCCCCATGAGTCGATGGTGTCGCATCATGCTGTGGGCATTTTGCCAACTTTTGCCCGGTCTGGTGCCCGGACGAGAACGCTCGCATCGATGGGCGAAATGGCCCACTTGCTCTAAGTTGTCCAGGTATATTGCCGAAGGTCAAGCGGAGCACACGGTCGCTCGGGGTGGGCGCCGACGCATCCGTCACCAGGCCCGGGGGCGATCGAACCCAGGTGGTCGGGTCCAGACGAAGGGGACACGAGTGAACATCGAATCCGCGCTCAAGGAAGCCATGGCCACGGACGGCGCCATCGGCGCGGCCCTCGTCGACTACGAGAGCGGCATGTCGCTCGGATCGGCCGGAGGAGGCAACGACCTCGACCTGGAGGTCGCCTCGGCGGGCAACACCGAGGTCGTCAGGGCCAAGGTCCGCACGCTGGAGGCGCTGAAGATCAACGACTCCATCGAGGACATCCTCATCACGCTGAACAAGCAGTACCACCTGATCCGAGTGCTCGAGCGCGGCGGCACCCGGCTGTTCCTGTACCTGGCGCTGGACCGCTCCAGGGCCAACCTGGCCCTCGCGCGCCACAATCTCCGCAACATCGACAACGCTCTGAGCCTCTAAAGCAAGCCTCCAGAGCAACCAGGCTCGCGGACACGCCGAGTCTGGATCTCCGCGCCATCTCGCTTCGATCGCCCCTGTGGCCGCTCTCATGGTTCGGGCAGCGGCAGGGGCCGATCGTACGCGCCGTCACATATCCGGGGGCCGAGACGATGCCTGATACGACGAGCACACAAACTGTGCTCGCAGAGCTTCACGCGCTACGCGACAAGGTGACCGGCTTGACCGACAGTGCCGTCGCCTCCGTCGACGGAATGCTGATCGCATCCGACACCGATGAGATCCGCCCCGACGTTCTCTCCGCGCTCGCCGCCGCCGCGCTGGGCCTGGGCAAGAGCACTGGCAAGGAAGTCGGCATGGGGGAACTGCGCGAAGTGGTCACCCGATGCCAGAGCGGCCACATCATCGTCTATGCGATCGCCGATTCCGCACTGCTGGTCATCCTGGGCGACGAGGGTCTCGACATCGCGCGCCTCCATCTGGAGTCACGCCCCGCCGTGGTCCGGCTGCGAGAGACCTTGAGCGCCTGATCTCTTGAGGAGCCGGCGCCGTTCGCTTCAGGGTTTGCGGGCGACTCCGCCGTACACGTCGACGTCGACTGGCTGGATCGGGCTGGGGTCGGGGCGCCAGCGTGGGATGGGCACGACGCCGGGGTCGACCAGGTCCAGCCCGTCGAACAGTGCGCGGACTTGTTCTGGGCTTCGTAGCCGGTAGGGCACGGCGCCGGTGTCGTCGTAACCCTGCTGGGCCTTGAGCAGGTCGGGGTCGGTGGCGGTGCCGTCGTAAACAGCCAGGTAGCTGCCTGAGGCGAGGGGTTGCAGGAGCCGTTTGACGATCGAGACGACCTTGTCGTAGTCACTGATGTGGCCCAAGATCCCCATCAGCATGAGCGCGATCGGCTGGGAGAAGTCCAGGAGTGCGCCTGCCCGGGCGAGGATGTCGTCGGGGTCAGTGAGGTCGGCGTCGATGTAGTCGGTGGCGCCCTCGGGCTTGCTGGTCAGCAGCGCTCGGGCGTGGGCCAGGACCAGCGGGTCGTTGTCGACGTAGACGATCCGGGATTCGGGTGCGGCCCGCTGGGCGACCTGGTGGGTGTTGTTCTCCGTGGGCAGGCCGGTGCCGATGTCCAAGAACTGCCGGATGCCTCGTTCAGCGGCCAGATGGGTGACGGCGCGGCCGATGAACTCCCGGGAGGCACGGGCCATGTCGAAGATACCGGGAAAGGTTTCGGCGTATTTGTCGCCGGCGTCCTGGTCGACGGGGAAGTTGTCCTTGCCACCCAGCCAGTAGTTCCAGATCCGTGCCGAGTGCGGGACGCTGGCATCGATTTCGTCATTGCGATGGTTTGCGCGATCGTCCGGAGCTCCATGGCTGCTGCCGCCGGTCATCATCAACCTCCGTGCCGACACCGGGGGTGTGCTGTTTCCCCATCACATCAGACAACCGCCGCAGACGCACGAGTCATCGATTTCCCGGCTGGAGCCGATCGAGAACGTCAAGGAGCATGCCGACGGTTTCCTCGGGCTCGAGCGCGTTGACCACAAGGTGGCTGTGACATATACGGAAATGAGAGACGTCGCTGCGCTTCCAGTGATACAAGCCCTGCCCCTCGTGTTCCGTGTACACCATGTCCGAGAAGACGGGTTCGGCGAATCGCATGATCGTCGTCGGGATCGCGGGAATGATGAGGTCGGCAGCGTCATCGGCAACGAATTGCACCCTTATGTGGTGGAAGCTCGCCAAGGTGATCAGATGCTTCAGCTGGGACCGCATGACGTTCAGGGGTGTGCTGGTGTCCTGGAGAACCCTCTGGTTGACGATGGCCCAATAGCTGGGTGGATCGGAGCGGCGCAGCAGTAGCTGACGTCGCATGCGCAGCTCGACGAGCCTCTCCAGGTCGATGTGGTCAATGCCGGGCATGTCCCCTCTGATGGCGTGCCGAGCGTAATCGGCGGTCTGCAGCAGTGCCGGGAACCGCCGTGGAGCATAGGTGCGGATGTCGCTGAGCTCCTGCTCCAGGCTCAGGTAGGGGCCCCACGATTCCGGCACGATGTCGTCGTAGTCATTCCACCAAGCGCTCGAACGCCGCCGGTACGTCTCGTCCAGCAGCCGCTCGGTGGCCTGTTGATGTTGATGGCGAGTGGTGGCAGAAGTCATCTGCGCCAACCCGGGCGAAAGTGCCGGCTCGGTGAAGGCCAGCCGGGTGGCGCTCCCATTGCCGACGGGCTCAGCGGCGCCACGCGATGCCGTCCGGGTGGGCCGGCTCGCCCCTTGGGACGTGGCGCCGGGCCGCTCTGCGGCTTCATCGAAAAGCCGGCGGAGCTCCTCCAGAGAATGCATGGCACTGACGTCCAACTGATCGTCTCGCGCAATGGAGTACAGCACCGCCCAAAGTGACGCCACCAGGCCCCACTTCAACGGACGGCGTCCACGCTCCTGCCTGAGGAGATCATTCGCACTGGAACTGGGCACCACCTGAACGGGCACGCCGCAGACCACCGCGTTGGAATCCTTCAGGCGAAGGGATGTCCGCTCAATGGTGGCATAAGAGGGTTTATTTGCGATAAGGCGATTGTGGGCAAGCAGCCTGATAAGCGGGGCGTAACGTCGCGCGCGATCCTCACCTGAGATGTTCATGGCCCTATTGATCACCTGCACTGGTTGCGAGGGCGACGACCACGGTCGTATCAGATTCTAAGCGAGCACCGGTCAGATGCCACAAAAATTCAGATCCCACCCACCAGGCCCGGGAGACCCTCTCCGGATACTCGCCAGTATCCGGGAATGACCGGAACGATCCATCCTTAGTGCTGCAAGGCGGTCGCACGTCGCGGCCGATGCGTTCGACCGCTGCCAAGTCGAGGCCATAGTGCACGTAACGGCCGTTGCGCTCCACGCGGACCAGGCCCAGTTCGCGCAGAACGCGGAGATGGCGGGACACCTGGGGCCGGGTCATCGACAGGCGCTCGGCCAGGTCGGCGGTCGTCATCGCCTGCCGGGCGATGAGGCGGCACAGGCGTGTCCGGCTCGGATCGGTGAGTGCCAGCAGGCGGCTGCGCGCCAGGGTGACGTGGCCCAGGTAACCGTCCCGCCCCTGCAGAACCCACGCCCATGCAAACCAAGGTGCCCCGGCCCGAGGGGGTACGGGCCGGGGCTGGGGTGGGTCCTTGGATCAGCCGCCCGGGCCGGTCCAGCCGGCCGGGAGCTGGGCGACGCGGACACGCTGCGGGTGGTCGCCGACCGGGATCGAGGTGATCTTCTGCCCGGTGGCGAAGTCGATCGCGGTGACCTGGTCGGCGCCGCTCTCGGAGATGACGCAGGCCCTGCCGTCGCCGCTGATGGTGGCCCAGTACGGCTTGGAGGCCCGCACCAGCGGGCCCTCCCGCAAGGTGGAACGGTCGACGACGGTGGCGTAGTCGTCCATGGTTCCGGCGATGCACAGCTTCGTGCCCTGGGGGTTCATGGACATGCCGTGGTGCCGGGAGTCGTTGACGAAGGTGGTGCGGTCGTCGCTGGTGCCGGTGTTCTTCGGGAGCACCTTCTCGCGGGTGATCTTGTCGGTGGCGACGTCGTACTCGAAGAAGCCGTTGAAGAACGACACCTGGAAGTACAGCTTGGACTCGTCGGGGGTGAACGCGACCGGGCGTACCGCGTCGGAGAAGTCCTTGCGGCCGAAGGCGTCCAGCCGCTGCCGCATGTCGATGACCTTGACCTGCTGGAACGTGGCGGCGTTGACGACGGTGATCTTGCGGTCGCCCTTCAGGAAGTCCTGCCAGGGCGCGTCGAAGTCGTTGTTGACCTCGCCGATCGACATGTTCCAGATCTTGCCGTCACGGGTGAACACGTTCTCGTGCGGCTTGTCACCGGTCTTGAACGAGCCGACCTGCTGGCCGGTCTGGATGTTCAGCACATGGACGGTGTTGCCGGTGGAGGCCGACACCGCCACCCGCGAGCCGTCGGGCGAGACCGCCATGTGGTCCGAGCGGTAACCCGAGACGGGGAACCGCCACTTGAGCCGGCCGGTGGCCGTGTCGATCGAGGCCACGTCGGCGAAGCTCGGCCGCGAGACCACAATCGCCGATCCGTCCGGCGTGGAGTACATGTCGTCGACGAACTGGTCGTGACCCTCACCGACCGTCTCCCGGATACCGAGGAAGAAGGCCAGCCGGATGGGGTTGAGGTAGATCTCGCGGAGCCGGTCGTCCTTGTCGGGGATGAGGTTGATACGGCCGATCTTGGCGAAGTCGCCTCGGGACTTGATGACGTCGGCGGTGCCTTCCCAGTTGTTGCCGACCAGCATCACTTCCTGCAGGGGCGCCGCGTTCGCAGGGCCGGCGGAGACCACCGCGCCGGCCGCCATGACCGCCGCCGCGGCGCCTGCCAGCAGGAGTTTGCACCGGCGTGCCGTGACCGAGGAGAGCATCTGGGTTCCTCCTGGGGTGGGGGGAGGGGAGGAAGGCGTGGGCCGTGCACGTCCCCGCCTAGTCTGAATATCGCCATATTCAGACTTGGTTACTGGATAGTAGGCAGACGTGACGCCCACCACAAGGCCCGATCGGGGAAAATCAAGGCGATAGGAGCGGAGGACGCGGGTGACAGGAAGGATCACACCGGCAGCGGGCCGGTACGGGGGCAGGTCGGCGGGCGAACGGCAGGCCGAGCGCCGCCGGCGCTTCCAGGAGGCGGGCCTGGATCTCTTCGGCGCCGGGCCCGGCTACCGCGCCACCAGGATCACCGATGTCTGCAAGGCCGCCGGGCTGTCCACCCGCCAGTTCTACGAGGAGTACCGCACCCTCGAAGACCTGCTGGCCGAGCTGCACCTCTACGTCAACGACATCGCCGAGCAGTCCGTCCTGACCGTGCTCCCCGAGCTCGACGACCTGTCCCCTGCCGACCGTTACACCCGGCTGTTCCGCGCGTACGCCGCCGGGGCCACCGCCGATCCCCGGCACACCCGCATCGCCTTCGTCGAGATCATCGGCGTCAGCCCCCGCCTGGACCGCCAGCGCCTCGACCGCCGGGCCCGCTGGATCGACTTCCTCGGCGAGCAGGCCCGGCAGGCCGCCGAGCGCGGCGAGATCCCGTCCCGCGACTACCGCGTCACGGCCGCCGCGTTCATCGGGGCCATCAACGGCCTCATGCACGACTGGGCCGTCGGCTGGGTCGACGCCACCCTCGACCAGATCATCGACGAGCTCCTGCAGATCCTGCTCGACCGCCTGCACGTCGCCCCTCCCCCGAAGGCCTGATTACCTGGATCATCGTGCTGGGATGGAACGACACCGAGCGGCCGCACGGCGGCTGAGCCGAGGAGGACACCATGGACGCCGATGTGATCATCGTGGGGGCGGGCCTGGCCGGGCTGGTGGCCGCGCACGAACTCACCTCGCGCGGCCGCACGGTCGCGCTCGTCGACCAGGAGAACGCCGCGAACCTCGGCGGGCAGGCGTTCTGGTCGTTCGGCGGCCTCTTCCTGGTCGGCACGCCCGAGCAGCGCCGCCTGCGCGTGAAGGACTCCTTCGAGCTGGCCTGGAACGACTGGCAGGCCAGCGCGGGGTTCGACCGCCTGGACGACGAGGACGCCTGGGCCGTGCGCTGGGCCCGCGCCTACGTCGAGTTCGCCGCCGGTGAGAAACGTTCCTGGCTGGCCGGCCATGGCATCTCGCTCACGCCCATCGTCGGCTGGGCCGAACGAGGCGCCCTGCGCGCGGACGGTCACGGCAACTCGGTGCCGCGCTTCCACGTGGCCTGGGGCACGGGCACCGGCGTGGTCGCCCCGTTCGTCAAGAGCGCCCACAAGGCCGCCGAGGCGGGGCGCCTGACGTTCCACCACCGCCACCGGGTCGACGAACTCGTCCGCGACAACGGCACCGTCACCGGCGTGCGCGGCACCGTCCTCGCGCCCGATGACGCCCCTCGCGGCGCACCCTCGAACCGTGACGCCGCCGGCGAATTCACGCTGTCCGCCCAAGCGGTGATCATCACGTCCGGAGGCATCGGCGGAGACCACGACATCGTCCGCCGCCACTGGCCCCAGCGCCTGGGGACCGCCCCGGCCAGCATGGTCACCGGCGTGCCCGCGTACGTCGACGGCCGCATGCTCGACATCAGCGCGGGCGCGGGCGCACGCCTGGTCAACCGCGACCGGATGTGGCACTACACCGAGGGCGTGCAGAACTGGGACCCCGTCTGGCCCGGCCATGGCATCCGCATCCTGCCGGGGCCGTCCTCGATGTGGTTCGACGCCCTCGGTCGGCGGCTCCCCGACCCGTGCCTGCCCGGCTACGACACGCTCGCCACGCTCAAGTACCTGCGTACGACCCCCGACATCGCCGAGTACGACCACTCCTGGTTCGTCCTCACCCAGCGGATCATCGAGAAGGAGTTCGCCCTCTCCGGCTCGGAGCAGAACCCCGACCTCACCAGCGGCGACCGCAAGGCCGTCCTCCGCGAGCGCCTCGCCAAGGGAGCGCCCGCCCCGGTCGAGGCGTTCAAGCGCCACGGCGCCGATTTCGTCGTCGCCACCGATCTCGACCGGCTCGTCGACAAGATGAACGCCCTCACCGACAAGCCGCTGCTGGACGCCGCGTCCCTGCGCCGCCAGATCCAGGCCCGTGACCTGCAGGTCGACAACCCGTTCAGCAAGGACTCTCAGATCCATGGCATCCGCAACGCCCGCCGCTACCTGGGCGACCGCCTCACCCGCGCCGTCGCGCCGCACCGCATCCTCGACCCCGCCGCCGGGCCGCTGATCGGCGTCAAGCTCCACGTCCTGACCCGCAAGACCCTCGGCGGTATCCAGACCGACCTGGACTCCCGCGCGCTCGGCGCCGACGGGGAGCCCATCGAGGGCCTTTACGCCGCAGGCGAGGTCGCCGGCTTCGGCGGTGGCGGGGTCCACGGCTACAACGCCCTCGAAGGCACCTTCCTCGGCGGCTGCCTCTTCTCCGGCCGGGCCGCCGGAAGGGCCGCCGCCCAGCAGGTCGCCTAGAAGCGTCCCTTCTCCGTGTGTAGACACTGACTCCCTATCTATTAGGCTGGCGCGACCCCAGCTCCCGCACCACGCATCCGTACCACGCGTCCGTTTCAAGGATCTCTGGAGGCCCACATGGCCGCTTCGTCCGACGAGTCACCGGCCATCGACGACAAGACCTCCGGAGTCCGCGAGGTCAAGTCGGCGGCGCGGACGCTGGAGCTACTGGAGCTGCTGGCCTCCCGGCAGAACCGCCCGGCCCGCCTCCGCGAGCTGACCGAGGCGCTGGACGTGCCTCGCAGCAGCCTCTACGCCCTGCTGCGCACGCTGACCAAGCACGGCTGGGTGCGCACCGACGCCTCCGGGACGATGTACGGGATCGGTATACGGGCCCTGCTCGTCGGCACCAGCTACCTGGACACCGATCCGCATCTGCGGATCGTGAAGCCGGTCCTGGACGAGCTGGGCGAGAAGCTCGACGAGACCTTCCACTTCGGGCGGCTGGACGGCTTCGACGTGGTTTACCTGGCCACCCGGGAATCGGGCCAGTACCTGCGTCCCTACAGCAGGGTCGGGCGCAGGATGCCCGCGTACTGCACCGCCCTGGGCAAGGCCCTGCTCGCCGAACGTGGAGGCGACGAGCTCGACCTGCACGTTCCCGAGGAGCTGACCGCGTCGACCCCGCACACCCTCACCGACCGGGACGCGCTGGAGGCGGACCTGGAGCGGACCCGGCAGCGCGGCCACGCGATCGACGTCGAGGAGAACAGCCTCGGCCTGCACTGCTTCGGCTTCGCGCTGCGCTACGCGCCGGAGGGCCGGCCGCCCAGGGACGCGATCAGCTGCTCGGTGCCGGTGGCGCGGCTCACCCCGGACCGGGGGAACGAGATCGTGGCGGCGATGCGGGAGGCACGCGAGCGGATCGAGCACGCCGCGCCGCCCTTCACGGAGGACTCCTGGGGGATGTGACCCGCACGGGCTGCATCTACATATGAAAACACCGTCTGCTAACGTAGCTGATCACTGGAGCCCATCGTGTTGTGAGGTGCCGCCCCCATGCCGAAGCCACCCCCGAATCCCTCCCTCACGGAGACACCCGGCCACCGGTCACACCAGCGGATCGCCGAGGTCACGATCACTCCGGTCGCGTTCCGGGACCTTCCGCTGCTCAACACCGTCGGCCTGCACGAGCCGTACGCCATCCGCGCGATCGTCGAGGTCCGCACCGGCGAGGGCCTGACCGGCCTTGGCGAGACCTACGCCGACACCGCGCATCTGGCGCGGCTGCGGCGTGCCGCCGACGAGATCACCGGGACCGGTGTCTGGGACCTGAACGAGCTGGCCCTCCGCGTGCGGACGAGCCTGGCCGGGGACACCGGGACGGGCGGGCACGGGATGGCCGGGATGGTCACCAACAGCAGCACCGCCGACGCCGTCCTGTCCCCCTTCGAGGTGGCCTGCCTCGACATCCAGGGGCAGGCGACCGGCCTGCCGGTCAGCGCGCTGCTCGGTGGCGCCGTCCGCGACCGTGTCGACTATTCGGCTTACCTGTTCTACAAGTGGGCGGCGCACCCTGAGCAGGAACCCGACGCCTGGGGCGCCGCACTCGACCCGGACGGGATCGTCGCGCAGGCCCGGCGGATGATCGACGCCTACGGCTTCTCCGCCATCAAGCTCAAGGGCGGGGTGTTCCCGCCCGAGGAGGAGATCGAAGCGATCCGGGCGCTGCGCCGGGCGTTCCCCGGCCATCCGCTGCGGATCGACCCGAACGGCGCGTGGACGGTCGAGACCTCGATCCGGGTCGGGCAGGAGCTGGACGGCGTCCTGGAGTACCTGGAGGACCCGACCGCGGGCGTGGCGGGGATGGCGGAGGTCGCGCGGAAGGTCCCGATGCCGCTGGCCACCAACATGTGCGTGGTGGGCTTCGCCGACCTCGAGCCGGCTGTGAAGCAGAACGCGGTCGGGGTCGTGCTGTCCGACCACCACTTCTGGGGTGGCCTCACGCGGTCGCGGCTGCTGGCGGGGATCTGCGAGACCTTCGGGCTGGGCATGTCGATGCACTCCAACTCCCATCTCGGCATCAGCCTGGCTGCGATGACGCACCTGGCAGCCTCGTCGCCGAGCCTCTCCTACGCTTGCGACACCCACTGGCCCTGGAAGGACCCCGGCGAGGACGTGATCGCCGATGGGGCACTCACGTTCAGCGAAGGAGCCCTGGCCGTCCCAGCGGGGCCCGGACTCGGTGTCACGCTCGATCGCGACAAGCTCGCCCGCCTGCACGAGCAGTACCTTCGGTGCGGGCTGCGCGACCGCGACGACACCGGCTACATGAAGCGGATCGACCCGTCGTACGAGCTGAAGCAGCCCCGCTGGTGACCGCGCGGTTGAAGATCCTGGTCACCGACCCGATCATCGGCCGCTTCGCCTCGATCCTGGCGCCACCAAGCCAGCATGATCTCGTGCTCGCCGCCGGCCTCCCAGACAAAGAGATCGTCGCAGCCCTGCCCGGCACCGACGTGCTCATCTGCTCGCGGATGACCGAGGCGATGGCGCGTGCCGCACCGGAACTGCGGCTGGTGCAATGCACGGGGGCCGGGTACGAGCGCATTGCGATCGACGCGCTCCCGCCCCGCACGGCCGTGTGCAACACCTTCCATCACGGGCCTTCCATCGCCGAGCACGTCGTGATGGTCATGCTCATGCTGTCGCGGCAGGTGCTGCGGAAGGACCGGCTCGTACGGGAGGGCGTCTGGGAGTCCGTCGGCGTCGACCCCGGGCTGCCGCTCGGCGACACGCTGGCGGGCCGGACACTCGGGTTGCTCGGGCTCGGCGAGACGGGCCGGGAGGTTGCGCGGCTCGCAGCGACGTTCGGCATGCGCGTACAGGCGATCCGGCGCGACCCCACCGTGCCCCTGGAGAACGGCCTGCGTCTCGACCGCGTGCTACCGCCGGGCGAGCTGAACGAGCTGCTCGCCTCCTCGGACGTCGTCGTGGTGACCGTCCCGCTGAACGAGCACACCCGGGGCCTGATCGGCGCCGCCGAGCTGGACCGGATGCGGCGCACGGCCTTCCTGATCAACGTCGCGCGCGGTCCGGTCGTCGACGAGCAGGCCCTGTACGAGGCGCTCGCCGCCGGCCAGATCGGCGGTGCGGGGATCGACGTGTGGTGGCCCGGCGAACGGGGCGCGGGGCGCGGCGGCAGCACGATGCCGTTCGAGAAGCTCGACAACGTCGTGCTGACGCCGCACAACTCCGGTCACACGGTCGAGACGTTCGAGAGCCGCGCCCGCGACATCGCCGCGAACATCGCGGCCCTCGCGGAGGACCGTCCGCTCCGCAACCTCATCCGCTGACGGCCGGCTCCAGCGGGAAGTGGCAGGCGGCCTGATGGGCGGCGCCCGGCTGGCCCTCCGGCACGGTCGTCGCGCATTTGTCTTCGGCTTTCCAGCAGCGGGTACGGAACCGGCAGCCGGACGGCGGGTCGAGCGGCGACGGCACCTCGCCCTCCAGCAGGATCCGTTCCCGCCGGGCACCCGAGACGTCCAGTTCGGGCGCTGCTGACAGCAGTGCGGCGGTGTACGGGTGGCGTGGCGCCTCGAAGAGTTCCTCGGCGGTGCCCGTCTCGACGATCCGTCCGAGGTACATCACGGCCACCCGGTCGGCGACGTGCCGGACGACTGACAGGTCGTGCGAGATGAACACGTACGACACCTTGAGCTCGCGCTGCAGCTCGTCCAGCAGGTTGAGGACCTGGGCCTGCACCGACAGGTCCAGCGCCGATACCGGCTCGTCGCAGACGATCACCTCGGGGTCGAGCGCGAGCGCACGGGCGATGCCGATGCGCTGGCGCTGCCCGCCGGAGAACTCCTGCGGATACCGGCCGGCGTCCCCGGCGCGCAGCCCGACCAGGTCGAGCAGTTCCAGGACCCGCTTGCGCCGGGCCTCGCGGGAGGGCACGACGTCGCGGTGCGTCCGCCACGGCTCGGCGATGATGTCCGCGGCTGTCATCCTCGGGTTGAGAGAGGCGAACGGATCCTGGAACACCATCTGGACACGGCGCCGCCAGGCCAGCAGCTCCTTGCCCTTGAGCGTGAACGGGTCGACGCCGTCGAAGCGCAGCGTGCCCTCGTCCGGGCGTTCCAGCATGAGCAGCAGGCGTGCCAGCGTGGACTTGCCGCAGCCGGACTCGCCGACCAAGCCGAGCGTCTCGCCGCGGCCGAGCGTCAGGTCGATGCCGTCGAGGGCGCGCAGCCGGTTCTTGCCGTCCTTGTTCTTCGGCACATGGAAGGTCTTGGCCAGACCACGCGCCTCGATCACGTTGGTCGTCGGGTCAGACATGGGCCGGCTCCTTGGTCGCGAAGTGGCAGGCGGCGGCGCGGCCGGGCGCGGTCTCGGCGAGGTCCGGGCGGTCGGTGCGGCAGACGTCCGCAACCATCGGGCAACGGGCCTGGAACGCGCACCCCACGGGGATGGCGTGCAGCTCGGGCGGGCCACCCTTGATCGAATGCAGCTCCTCGCCGCGGCCGACCTTCGCCGGGACCGACTCGAGCAGCCCGCGGGTGTAGGGATGGCGCGGGTCGGCGAAGACCTCCTTGACCGGGCCGGTCTCCACGACCCGGCCGGCGTACATCACCGCGACGTGGTCGGCATGCTCGGCCACCACGGCCAGGTCGTGGGTGATGAGGACGACGGCCATGTCGCGCTCGGTGCGCAGCTCCCGCAGCAGCTCCATGATCTGGGCCTGGACGGTCACGTCCAGCGCGGTGGTCGGCTCGTCGGCCAGCAGCACGTCGGGGTCGAGGGCGACGGCCATCGCGATCAGGAGCCGCTGCCGCATGCCGCCGGAGAACTGGTGCGGGTAGGCCGACAGCCGCGCCTTCGGGTCAGGGATGCCGACGCGTTCCATGAGCTCGGCGGCCTTGGCGAGGGCGTCCTTGCGCGACATCTTGCGGTGGATCCGGAACGGCTCGGCGAGCTGGGCGCCGACAGTCTGCACGGGATTGAGCGCGGTCAGCGCGTCCTGGAAGACGATGGACAGCTTCGGCCCGGCGAGCTTGCGGCGGGCGGTGCGGTCCAGGGTCAGCACGTCGGTGCCCGCGAGCCGTACCGAACCGCCGGTCACGCTCGCTACCGGGTCGAGCAACCCGACGATCGCCTGCGCGGTCATGCTCTTGCCGCAGCCGGACTCGCCGAGCAGCGCGAGAGTCTCGCCGGACCGCACGGCGAAGCCGACGCCGTCCACGGCGCGCACTTCCCCGTGCTGGGTGCGCAGGTCGACCGACAGGCCGTCGACCTCCAGGGCGGGCGCGTTCGAGGAACTCGGGGAACTCACTGGGTCACCTCCGGAAGGGCGGGCGCGGAACGGCGGCCGCGCCGGCCGCGCGGCAGCGCCAGCCGCCACCGCTGGGCGGGGTCGGTGGCCAGCCGGAACCACGAGGCCAGCAGCGTGGCGGAGACCGTCGTGATGACGATGGCGAGACCCGGGAAGACGGCGGTCCACCAGGCGGTCTGCAGGTACTGGCGGCCCTGCGCGACCATGAGGCCCCAGCTGACGTCAGGCGGCTGGATGCCGATGCCGAGGAAGCTCAGCGACGACTCGGCCAGCATCACGAAGCAGAAGTCGACCGTCGCCACGGTCAGCAGGGTCGGTGCGACGACCGGCGCGACATGCCGGACGATCACCGCCCCGGACCGGGTGCCGAACGTGCGCGCCGCGTCCACGAACAGCCGGCCGCGCAGCTCCGCCGACTCGGCGCGGGCGGTGCGCAGGTAGACCGGGATGCGGGCGATGGCCAGCACGGCGATGATGTTGGCTGCGCTGGGCGAGAAGATGTAGAGCACGACGACGGCGAGCAGCAGCGACGGGAAGCTGAGGATGATGTCGGCGACGCGCATCGACACGTTCTCCCGCCAGCCCCGGTGGTAGCCGGCCCACATGCCCCACGCGCCGCCGACGATCAGCGAGATCAGCACGGCCGGGACGGCCACCGAGAGGCTGGTGCCGCCCGCGACCATCAGGCGGGCCAGGACGCTGCGCCCGAGGGCGTCGCTGCCGAGCACGAACTCCCAGCCGTGGCCGAAGCCGGGCGGGGTGTTGGTGGCGCGCAGATTCTGCTTGGTGTCGAGGTCGCCGATGAGGAGCTGCCCGAGGGTGGTGGCCAGCACCACCAGCAGCAGGACGACGACGGCGGCGGTCGCCACCCGGTCGCGCAGCAGCAGCGTCCACCAGCGGGTGCGCCCGGCCTGGGAGCGCGCGTCCTCCGGCTGGGCCGCGGTGTCGAGCGTCGCCGTCATGGAGTCTCCGCCCTTCTCTTGTGAACCCGTCATGCCGTCACCGCCTGCCGGACGCGGGAGTCGAGCAGGGCGTGGCACAGGTCGACGAGGATGTTGAGCGCGAAGATCGTCACCGCGGTGATCAGTACGGCGGCCTGCAGGACGGCGAAGTCGCGCTGCAGGATCGAGTCGATCATCAGCTTGCCGATGCCCGGCCAGCCGAAGATCGTCTCGACCACGACGGCACCGTTCACCAAGCCGACGGTCAGGTCGCCGGCGACGGTCAGGACGGGCGGCGCGGCGTTGCGCAGCGCGTGCCCGAAGACCACCCGCGGCTCGCTCGCGCCCTTACTGCGCGCGACCTTCACGTACGGCGCCGACAGCGCCGACACCATCGCGCCGCGCACCACCTGCACCAGGACGCCGAACGGGCGGATCAGCAACGTGAGCAGCGGCAGCACCCACACCTCGGGGCCTCCGACGACACCGGAGGTGGGCAGCCAGCCCAGCGTCACCGCGAACACCAGCACACCCATGATCGCGAACCAGAAGTCAGGCATGCTGGCCGCGGCCATCGACAGGAGACCGGAGAGCCGGTCGGCGAGCGAATTGGGCTTGTAGGCGGCCCAGCTTCCGATGAGGACAGCCCCGACGATGGCCAGCAACATCGTCGCCCCGGCCAGTTGGAGCGTGGCGGGGAACGCGCGCAGCGCCATCCCGGCGGCGTCCTGCCCGGTGCGGAGCGACTCGCCGAAGTCGAGGGTGAACAACCCTTCGAGGTAGTCCCACAGCTGCTCGATCAGCGGCTTGTCGAACCCGTTGCGGGCCAGGAAGTCCTCCCGCATCTGCGGCGTCGCGCTGAGCGGCAGGTAGAGCTTGGCGGGGTCGCCGGTGAGCCGGGCGAGGCAGAACACGCCCAGGATCACGACGACCAGTGGCACGGCGCTGGAGACGATGCGCCTGCGGACGAAGGTCAGCATCGCCGCTCCTTCGGCGTCCCTGCTCCCTCACGGGGCTGCTTCATCAGGCGCTCCCTCATTCGGCCGGGTGGATTTCAGCGAGCCGCAGCTCGTCGGTGGACGCGGAGTTCGGCTTGTACCGCACGTTGCTCGCGATGCCGATCAGGCCTCGCATATGCGCGATGTGCGCGTACTGCACGACGTTCTCGTTCTGGTAGGCCAGCACCTTCCCGAAGGCCTGAGCCCGTTCGCGCCCGGTCTTCTCGCCGGCCTGGGCGATCATCTCGTCCAGCGCGGCCGTGCCGTACTGGCTCTGCGGGCCGTCGCTCTTGAGGTACTGGCTGGTGGTGAAGGCGGCGTCGCCGGCCTGGTTGCCGTGCATGATCAGCAGCAGCGTGGGGCCGGCGTCGCGGACGAACGGGCGCAGCTGGTACTCCAGGTGCGCGGCGGTGTCCAGCATCTTGATCTTGACGTTCAGCCCCGCCTGGCTGAGCGCCTCCTGCATCACCTCGGCGGTCTCGGCCACCTTGGGGAACTGCGCGGTCCGGGCGATCAGGGTGATCGGGGTACGCACCGGCACCCCGGCGGCCGCGGCCTCGGCGACCAGCGCCTTGGCCTTGGCCGGGTCGTACGGCCAGGCCTTGATCGCCGGATCGTGGCCGACGACGCCGGCCGCGACCAGCTGCCCGGCGGGCTCGCCGAGCTTGAGAAACAGCGACTCGACAATGCCGTTCTTGTCGATCGCGTAGTTGACTGCGCGGCGGACCCGGATGTCGTTGAGCGGAGTGACGTTGACGTCCATGCGCAACGCGGTGGTCTCGTTGTTGGGGAAGGCGACGCCGAGGTCCCCGGCCCCGTCCTCGGGGCCGAGCCCGACAGCGATCCCGGCCTCGCCGCTGGCGACCATGGCGGCGCGGATGCTGTTCTCGGTGCGCCAGACGTACCGGACGGCCGGGTAGTCGGGCTTGGTGCCCCAGTAGCCGTCGACCCGGTCGAGCCGGAGGCTGATCCCGCTGTCCCAGTCGGCGACCTTGTACGGGCCGGTGCCGACGGGCTCGCGGACCTTGGACTTGGTGTTGGTCCCGGTGGGGACGATCTCCAGGAACGAGAGCCGCAGCGGCAGGATCGGGTCTGGATCCTTGGTCTTGACGGTGAGCGTCCTGGCGTCGGGCGCCGACACCTCCAGCTTGCTGTCGGCGAAGACATAGCCGTCGACGTTGCAGCCGAGCTTGGAGCCGACCGCGCGCGTGATGGAGAACGCGGCGTCCTCGGCGTCGAACGGCGTGCCGTCATGGAAGCGCACGCCGTCGCGGATCGTGAACGTCCAGGTGTGGTCGTCGGTGGCCTTCCACCCGGTCGCCAGCAGCGGCTTCAGCGCCCCCGAGGTCGGATCGCGCTCGACCAGCGGCTCGGTGATGTTGGAGCGCACCACGATGCCGGTCGAGGTCAGCGAGGATTCGCACGGTTCGAGGGTGGGCGGCTCCTGCTGCAGCGCGATCTGCAGCGCGCCGTCGGCGCCGCCGGTGAGCGAGTCGCTGTTGGCGACGGTACAGCCGCTGCCGGCGACCAGGCCGGCAAGGAGGACCAGGGCCAGAGCCGCCTTGCGCTGTGAGGAACGGGGTGGGAATGCGGGCATGGCCTCTCCAGACAGGGCATGTCGAGGGCGCGAGACGTGCGGGGGGCGGCCGCGAACGAGCGGGCGGTCCACGGACGGTCGTCTACGAGTAGGAAAGTCATCTCTATGGGTAGACGGACCTTAGAGTGGTCGATCTTTCGTCGTCAAGAGTCGCTTACAGCGGCGAATGCTCCGTACGCCGATCAGCGGCCGACCAGGCCGAGGAGGGCGTGGAGGGCGGGTGCGTCGTTGCCGGTGCGCCAGACGCTGTGCACCTCCACCAGATCGGGCGCGAGCCCGTCCACGTCGACGAACTCCAGATTCGGCAGGCGCAGAACCGACGCCGAATGCGGCACCAGCGCCGCCCCGACGCCCGCGTCCACCAGCGCCAGGAGGCTGTGCACCTGCCCCATCTGCTGGACGTAACGCGGCATCACGCCCGCGTCGCGGAAGACGGTGATGACCAGCTCGTACAGGTACCGGGCCTCGATCGGCGCGTACGTGACCAGGTCGTGCGCGGCGATGTCGGCCAGCCGGGGCCTGCGGCCGAGCGCGGCGAGCGGATGCCCGCGCGGCACCGCCAGCACCAGCGGCTCGGCGTACACGAGGCGTGCGCTCAGCACGTCCGAACGGGGTACTCCGCGCGCCAGCCCCACATCGATCTCGCCTGCGAGCAGCGCGTCCACCTGGGCTCGGGTGACCATCTCGGTCAACACCAGGTCGACGTCCGGCAGGTGCTCGCGGGCGGCGGCGATCCACTGTCCCAGCACGGCCAGCGCCGACACCGCCGTGAACGCGATCCGCACCGTGCCGCTCGTGCCCTGGGCGCTGCGCCGCGCCACCAGCACCGCCGCGTCCGCCTGGCTGAGCAGCCGCCGCGCCTCAGCGAGGAAGGCGCGGCCCGCCGGCGTCGGCGTCGCACCGTGCGCGCTGCGCTCCAGCAGCGTGACGCCCACGGCCCGTTCGAGCTTCTGGATCTGGCGGCTGAGCGGCGGCTGGGTCATCCGGAGCCGCTCCGCAGCGCGTCCGAAATGCCCCTCTTCGGCGATGGCGACGAAGCCGCGCAGCTGGTCCAGCGTGTACATGCACGAAAGGTATCAGCGCATGCCAAATACAACTTGGACAGGCATGATGCCCGCTCCTTAGCCTGACGGCGTACCACCCTCGTACCACCTCGTACCACCTGCGTACCGACCGCGTACCACCGAGCCTTCCCCGACCCTGGAGTCAGAGCAGATGACGCGATTCACCCACGACGAGCTGAGGTCAGTGCTCGGCGCCGGGCTGCTGTCGTTCCCGGTGACCCACATGACCGCCGACCTCGCCTTCGACGAGCGGGCGTACCGCGACCACATCGGCTGGCTCGCGGACCGCCCCGCCGCCGGGCTGTTCGCGGCGGGCGGCACCGGGGAGTTCTTCTCCCTCACGCCCGCCGAGGTGGGACAGGTCGTCCGCGCGGCCGTCGGCGCGGCCCCCGCCGGGATGCCGATCATCGCGCCCGCCGGGTACGGCACCGCCCTGGCCTGCGAGCTGGCCAGGGACGCCGAGGCCGCCGGCGCCGACGCGCTGCTCCTGCTGCCGCCCTACCTCACCGAGGCGAGCCAGGACGGGCTGGCCGCGCATGTCCGCGCGGTCTGCGCCGCGACCTCGCTGGGCGTGATCGTCTACCACCGCGCCAACGCCGCGTACACCGTGGACACCGTGGCCCGGCTCGCCGAGGACTGCCCGAACCTGATCGGCTTCAAGGACGGCGTCGGCGACATCGAGCTGATGTCCCGTCTCTACGCCACCCTCGGCGACTCGCTGCTGTACGTCGGCGGGCTGCCCACCGCCGAGACCTACGCGCTGCCCTACCTGGAGCTCGGCGTCACCACCTACTCCTCGGCGATGTTCAACTTCATCCCGGACTTCGCGCTCGACTTCTTCCAGGCGGTACAGGAGCGGGACCGCGCCGGAGTGTACGGAAGGCTCGCCGAGTTCGTGCTCCCCTACCTCGACATCCGGAACCGGTGCGCCGGGTACGCCGTGTCGATCGTCAAGGCGGGCATGACCGCGATCGGCCGTCCCGCCGGTCCGGTCCGGCCGCCCCTCACCGACCTCACCGAGGGCGAGCTGGCCGACCTCACCGAGCTCATCAAGAAGGTGAGCCGGTGACCGCGGCCGAACTGCACGGCATCGACCCGCGGACCGGAGAGCGGCTCGAACCCGGCTACCCCGTCGCGGGCCCGGATGAGATCGACCGCGCCTGCGCACTGGCCTGGGAGGCCTTCGCCGCATTCCGCGCGACCGGCCTGAAGGCGCGCGCAGCGTTCATCGACACCATCGCGGACCGGATCGAAGCACTCGGCGACACCCTCGTCGACCGCGTCATGGCCGAGACCGGGCTTCCCCGGGCCCGTGTCGAGGGCGAACGCGCCCGGACCACCGGGCAACTGCGCCTGTTCGCATCCGTCGTCCGGGACGGCGGCTGGCTCGGCGCCCGGATCGACCCCGCGCTGCCCGACCGCACTCCGCTGCCGCGTCCGGACCTGCGCCAGCGGCGCATCCCGCTCGGTCCCGTCGCCGTGTTCGCCGCGAGCAACTTCCCGCTGGCCTTCTCGGTCGCGGGCGGCGACACCGCCTCCGCGCTCGCCGCCGGAGCCCCGGTCGTGGTGAAGGCCCATCCCGCGCATCCGGGAACGAGCGAGATGGTCGGCCGTGCCGTCCGCGAAGCCGTCCAGGAGCATGGGCTCCCTGAGGGGACCTTCACCGTCCTGCTCGGCCACGGCCACGATCTCGGGACGCGGCTGGTCACCGATCCGCGTATCAAGGCCGTCGGCTTCACCGGGTCGCGTGGCGGTGGGCTGTCGCTCGTCGCGGCCGCTGCGGCCCGTCCCGTACCGATCCCGGTGTACGCGGAGATGTCCAGCGTCAACCCCGTGTTCGTGCTGCCCGGCGCCCTCCGCGACTCGGGGGCCGAGCTGGGCCGCGCCTTCGCCGCCTCCCTCACCACGGGCGCCGGTCAGCTCTGCACCAGCCCCGGCCTCCTCTTCGCCCTCGACGGAGACGGCGACAGCGACGGCCTCGACGCCTTCGTGGACGCGGCGGCCGCCGCCGTCGCCGCCGCCCCGGCCGCGCCGATGCTGACCCCCGGCATCCGGGCGGCCTACGACGCCGGGACCGTGCGGATGGCGAGCACACAAGGCGTCACCACGCTCGCCCAAGGTCCCGAAGACCCCGCGATCGCCGTCGCCGGCCAGCCCCGGCTCTTCCTCACCGACGACGCGACGTTCCTCGCCGAGCCGTTCCTCCAGGAGGAGGTCTTCGGCGCGGCGTCGCTGATCGTACGGGTCCGCGACCGGGGGCGGCTCGACACGATCGTGCAGTCGCTCGAAGGCCAGCTGACCGCGACCCTCCACCTCTCGCCGGGCGACCCCGGCGACCACGCGCTGGCCGCGGACCTCCTTCCGGAGCTCGAACTGCTCGCCGGGTGGGTGCTGGTCAACGGCTGGCCCACCGGCGTCGAGGTCGGCCACGCGGTCGTGCACGGCGGGCCGTACCCCGCCACGTCCGCACCCGCCACCACCTCGGTCGGCACGCGGGCGATCGAGCGTTTCCTGCGCCCGGTCGCCTACCAGAACGTCCCCGGCGACCTATTGCCAGAGGAGCTGCGCGACGGCGACCCGCTCGGCATCCGGCCGCAGATCGACGGCGTCCCTGGCCGGGAGGGCTGACATGGGCGGCGGATCCCCTCGTGTCGCCGAACTGCGCGTCGTGCCCGTCGCCGGCCGCGACAGCATGCTGCTCAATCTGAGCGGCGCGCACGCTCCGTTCTTCACCCGCAACATCGTCCTGCTCACCGACACCGACGGCCGGGTCGGCGTCGGCGAGGTGCCGGGCGGCGAGGCGATCACCCGCACCCTGGAGGAGTCGCGGGACCTGGTCGTCGGCCGCCCGGTCGCCGCGTACAACGGGACGCTGGAGTCGGTGCGGCGGCGCTTCGCCCACCGCGACACCGCCGGGCGCGGCGCGCAGACCTTCGACCTGCGCACCACCGTGCACGCCGTGACCGCTTTCGAGTCGGCACTGCTCGACCTCCTCGGGCAGTACCTGGAGGTCCCGGTCGCGGACCTGCTCGGCGGGGGGCGTCGGCGCGACCGCGTCCCGGTGCTCGGCTACCTCTTCTTCATTGGCGACCGGCATCGCACCGACCTGGACTACCGGAATCGGGAGGATGGCGACGACTGGTTCCGGCTGCGGAACGAAGAGGCGCTGACGCCCGGCGCGATCGTCGCGCTCGCCGAGGCGGCCCAGGCCCGGTACGGCTTCGCCGACTTCAAGCTGAAGGGCGGCGTCCTGCCCGGACCGGACGAGGCCGCCGCCGTCACCGCGCTCGCCGAACGTTTCCCCGGCGCCCGGATCACCCTCGATCCGAATGGGGCCTGGTCGCTGGCCGAGGCGATCAGGCTGGCCCGCGACGCCGGGCTGCGCGACGTGCTCGCCTACGCCGAGGACCCGTGCGGCGCGGAGGGCGGGTACTCGGCGCGGGAGGTGATGGCCGAGTTCAAGCGCGCGACCGGCCTGCGCACCGCCACCAACATGATCGCGACGGACTGGCGCGAGCTGGGCCACGCGATCACCGCGGGCGCGGTGGACATCCCGCTCGCCGACCCGCACTTCTGGACGATGGACGGCTCGGTACGGGTGGCGCAGCTCTGTGACGCCTGGGGCCTGACCTGGGGCTCGCACTCCAACAACCACTTCGACATCTCGCTGGCGATGTTCACCCACGTCGCCGCGGCGGCGCCCGGGGACATCACCGCGGTCGACACCCACTGGATCTGGCAGGACGGGCAGCGGCTGACCACTGCCCCGTTCGAGATCGCCGACGGCCACCTCACCGTGCCCGACCGGCCGGGCCTCGGGGTAGAAGTGGACCATGAGCGGCTCGACGAGGCGCATCGGCTGTATCTGGCCGAAGGCCTGGGCGGGCGGGACGACGCGGCGGCCATGCGGTACCTCATGCCGGGCTGGACGTTCGATCCCCGCAGGCCGGCTCTCGACCGCGACTGAACAGAGGCGCGACTGAACAGAGGAAAGAGAAGACCCTTGGATCGTGTGCTGCAGGTCGGACCGCTGCTGCCGTCCCTCCACCAGAATCTGCACGAGCACTACGACACCGTGCTGCTCGACGACCAGCCGGACCGCTATCTCGACGAGCACGGCTCCGAGTTCGTGGCCGTGGTCACCACCGCCAGGATCGGGGTGGACAGGGCGCTCATGGACCGGCTCCCCCGGCTCCAGGTGATCGTGAACTTCGGCGTCGGGTACGACACCACCGACGTGACCGCCGCGGCCGAACGCGGGATCGCGGTGAGCAACACCCCGGATGTGCTCACCGACTGCGTCGCCGACACCGCCATGGGCGGGCTGATCGACGTGATGCGCCGGTTCTCGGCGGCCGACCGGTTCGTGCGGCGCGGCGACTGGACACGCGGCACGTACCCCCTGGCGACCAAGGTCACCGGCAAGCGCATCGGCATCCTCGGCCTCGGCCGGATCGGCCAGGCCATCGCGCGCCGCCTGGCGGGCTTCGACGCCGAGATCTCCTATCACTCGCGCCGGCCGGTCGAGGGCGTCCCGTACGCCTATGCCGAGTCGCCGGAGAAGCTGGCGGCCTGGAGCGACGCGCTGATCGTCGCGACCTCGGGCGGCGCGGAGACGCGCGGGCTGGTGTCGGCGGCGGTCCTGGAGGCGCTGGGCCCGGCCGGGTACCTGGTGAACGTCGCGCGCGGCAGTGTCGTGGACGAGCCCGCACTGGTCGCCGCGCTGACCGGCGGGCGGCTCGCGGGCGCGGCGCTCGATGTGTTCGCCGACGAGCCGAACGTGCCGCCCGCCCTGCTCGGCCTGGATTCGGTACTGCTCCTGCCGCACATCGCGAGCGCGACGCACGAGACGCGCGAGGCGATGGGCGACCTGGCCCTCCGCAACCTGCAGAGCTTCCTGAGTGAGGGCAGGCTGATCACTCCGATTCCCGAGGGGTAGGACGGACGAGGCCGTGGTCGTAGGCGAAGACCACCGCCTGGATCCGGTCGCGCAGCTCCAGCTTTGCCAGGATGCGCTTGACGTGCGTCTTGGCGGTGGCCTCGGCGACGTGGATCTCCCGGGCGATCTCCGCGTTCGACAGGCCCCGGGCCAGGTGCAGCAACACCTGGTGTTCGCGGTCGGTGAGCCGGTCGAGCCGCCGCCGGACCCTCGGGCCCGGCGGCGGGGGCGAGGTGCGGGCGAACTCGGCCAGGAGCCGCCGGGTCACCGAGGCGCCCAGCAGGCCCTCTCCCGCGGCGATCGTGCGGACACCCTCGATCAGGGTCTCCGGCGGTGTGCGCTTGAGCAGGAATCCGCTGGCCCCGGCGCGGACCGCGGCGAAGACATATTCGTCCAGCTCGAACGTGGTCAGCACGAGCACACGTGAGGGCGTCTCCAGCGCGGTGATCTCGCCGGTCGCGGTCACGCCGTCCATCACGGGCATCCGCACGTCCATCAGGACGACATCGGGTTCCAGCCGGCGGGCGAGCCGGACGGCCTCCGCGCCGTCGGCGGCCTCACCGACGACGGTGATGTCGGGCTGCGTCCCCAGCATCATGCGCAGGCCGCCGCGCATGAGCTCCTCGTCGTCGGCGAGCAGCACCCGGATCACGCGAGCCGCCCCGGGATCCGGGCGTCCACCCGCCAGCCGCCGGACGGCCCGGGACCCGCCTGGCACGTGCCGCCGAGGCGCTGCACGCGTTCGCGCATCCCGTTCAGGCCGCGCCCGGGGGCGGGCGGCTCGGTGACGTTCCCGTCATCGGCGATCTCGATCACGATGCCCTCCTCCGTACGGGACAGGTGTACGCGCACGGTCGTGGCGGACGCGTGCCGGACGACGTTCGTCAGCGACTCCTGGACGACCCGGTGGACGGTCCGGCCGACCGGGTCGGTGACGTCCCGGAGGTCACCGTCCACGGTCAGTTCCCCGCGCAGATGCCCGGGGAGCCCGGCGACGAGGCGGCGCACGGAGACGGCGAGGTCGAGGGGCTGATCCTCTTCCAGCAGGCCGAGGACCTGGTCGAGGTCGGCCATCGCGGTGCGGCCGACCTCCTCGATCTGCCCGAGCGAGGCCCGGATCTCCGCGCGCTCGTCGCCGAGAGCGAGCCGCGCCGCCCCGGCGTGGGTCACCATGACGGTCACCGCGTGCCCCACCGCGTCGTGGAGCTCGCGCGCCAGCCGGGCACGTTCCTCCGACAACACCCGCAGCCGGTCGGCCCGGGCCCGTTCCGCCTCGTGCTCGCGCAGCGCCCGCGCCGCCTCCCAGCGGGACCGCCCCGAGTCACCGGCGAGCCACGCGCCACCGTGCAGGACCGCGCCCAGCACCAGCGCCTGAACGCTCTCGGACGCCAATGCCACCAGCGCAGCCACCACCGGCAACGCCATCAGCTGGAAGGACACGGCCCGCGGCCGGGTCTGCGCCACCATCGTCAGGCTCAGCGCGGTCGCCGCAGACAGGTTGGTGAGCGGGTAGTCCGCCGCAGCCACCGCCACTGTGGCTACGGCAGCAGCGAACAGCGCGGTCGCCGGAGCGAACCTGCGGCCCGCGATCGCCACGAACCACACGACCGCGGCGATCCGGACGACGGCTGGGCCGTGCAGCACCGACGCGGTGACGTCGGACGGCCCGATGGGGATGACCGCCGACACGTAGGCGACGACGACGTCCACGGCGAGCCAGCGCCACCTGCGGTCGGCCGCCCGGTCCGGCCGCCATCGATCAAGGTCCACGACGATCAGCGTACGGACCGCTGCCGATCACCGGAATCGCCCGCTGGAAGGGCCCCGCGTACCCCTGCGGGGGTACGAAGTGCGTGCCCGCCGGGGGACGATCACGCGGCCGCCGCGTTCCTACCGTCTGGGCATGCCTCAGAACTCACCGGCCAAGAACTCACCTCCCAAGAAAGCACTGCCCAAGAAATCACTGCGCCGCCGCATCGCCGGATGGACGCTCGTCACCGCCGCTGTGCTCCTCGGCCTCCCGGCTGCGGTCCTCTCGTTCCTCCTCGCCGCCGCCATCGGCGCACCCATCCCGCTCGCCATGGTGTGCGGCCTGGCCGCCACGGTGGTCTGCTGCGCGGCTTTGGCTGGCCTTGGGGCTCGCCTGTCCTTCCGCCGCCGCCGCTTGGTGACCCTGCTCGTCACCTGCGGCATGGCCGGCACCGTCGCGCTCGCCTCCGCCCTGACGATCTTCCGCCCGCTCGGCGTCGCCCCGGTCCCGCTCCCACCGCAGGCGACCCGCTACTGGGACCTGCCGACCGGCTCACGCATCGCGTACACCATGACCCCGGGAACGGGACGCCGCAGCGCCACACCCATCGTGCGCCTGCACGGCGGGCCCGGAACGCCCGGTGCCGGGCCTGACGACCTCGACCGCGAGCTGGCCGGGCGCGGCTTCGACGTCTACACCTACGACCAGCTCGGCGCGGGCCGTTCCCAGCGGCTCGCCGATCCCACCGGATACACCGTCGCCCGGCAGGTCGCCGATCTGGAGGCCATCCGCCGGCGCATCAACGCGGAACGGCTGATCCTGGTGGGCAGTTCGTGGGGCGCCACCCTCGCCGCCCACTACATGGCGTCCCACCCGGCGAACGTCGCCAAGGTGGTGTTCACCTCCCCCGGCGCACTGTGGTCACCCGCATGGGAGAAGAAGGGAGAGGGCGACATCTGGGACAGGCTCACTCCCCAGCAGCGCAGCCGCATGGACGAACTGGAGGCCAGCCCGCGCCTCATCGCCTGGTCTGTTCTCATGGGCGTCAGCCCCCGCGCCGCCCATGCCCTCGTTCCTGACCGGGAGATCGACCCGCTCTTCGACGAGCTCCTGTCGACCGTCGGCTCCGCGGCCACCTGCAACCCCGGCCGCCCCCTCCACGAGCCGTCCTCACGCGCCGGCTTCTACGCCAACCAGCTGACCTCCGACGACGCCCTCAAGGTCCCCGACCCGCGCCCGGCGCTGCGGGCCAACCGGACCCCCGGCCTGATCCTGCGCGGGCAGTGCGACTACAAGCGCCCGGAGATCGCCGCCGACTACCGCGACACCCTCTCTGGCGCGACCCTGCTGCAGATCCCGAACGCCGGTCACGTCATCGAGGCGGAGCAGCCGGCGCTCTACCGCGCCGCCATCACCGCGTTCCTGACCGGGCGTCCTCTCCCCCGCATCCCCTGACCAGGATCAGTCACCGTTCGGCTTGATGCAGTCGGAGACCACCGTGATGGAGACCTCCTTCGGGACGTAAATGGACACACGGAGCAGCAGGTTGAGGTCCTTGTACTCCATCGTGATCCAGGGATTGCCGGACTCGAAGCCCTGGGACTCCTTGGTGTAGGCCCCGAGATCGTCGTCCCAGAACTTCTCGACGCGACGGGCCAGGTCGGTGATCTGCTGCGTGTTCAGTCCTCGCACGACGTACCGGTGCTCGACCTTGATCTTCGAGCCGTCCCTCGTCAGCGCGTTGTAGCAGGCCTCGCCCTCCTGGGTCTGCGGCTGCGGCCCCTTCGGCAACGCGCGGTAGTCGGGGTGCAGGGCCTCGACGGTCTGGTTCATGACACGTTCCGTCTCGGCGGCGGCTTCTGCCTTGTTCATGCCAGAGCCGCAGGCCGCCAGGACACAGGCCAGCAGTGGCAGCTGAACGGCGGCCGGCCATCTGCGCATGGTGATTCCTTTCAGGGCCGTGACCAGGCAGGAGGTAAAGATCCTTACAGCTGCGAACGGACGGAAGCCGCAGTAAAGCTGCCAAACTTCCCCGAATCACTGCCAACCTCCCAGGTCCCGAACCTGATCGGCCGCAGACTGGACCCGGGAGGGGCCGTCATTGAGCAGGAGATCGTTTGGGGACCGTCATGATGAGCAGCGCGCGGGCGGCGCCGCTGCTGCGGTAGTCGTGCGGCGCGTCGGCCGGGAAGCTCGCGAAGTCACCGGGGCCGAGCCGCACGGGCTCGTCGTGCACGCCCGTCTCGACCTCCCCCTCGATCACGTACATGCACTCGCGCGTACCGGGCCGATGCGCCTTCGCGCGGTGGTCGGCACCGGGATGCAGGAGAAGCTCGTAGACCTCGACCGTCGTCTCCGGATGCCGCGACCTCCGCAGCAGGCGTCCGTCGAGGGGCGAGCCGGGGATCATCGCCCGGCCCGCCGCCCGGACCACCGCCGTCTCCGGCACCTCCGGCTCCTCCACAAGGTCGGCAAGGGTCACGTCAAGGACGTAGGCCAGCGCGAAGAGGGTCTCGATGGTGGGGTTCCCGTGGCCGCGTTCCAGCGCACTGATCGTCCCCTTCGCGACACCGGAGCGCTCGGCGAGGCCGCCCAGAGTGAGCGCCCGCTCCTCTCGGAGCCGACGCAGATTGGCCGCCACCACCGCGACGCAGTCCGGCATGCCACACCTCCCCTTCGTTCAGTATATTGACCGTCGTAACACTTTACTGAACACCGTCGTTTTAGGATGCACCGAGATCACACAGCTCGTCGGCCCCGAACACATCCCCGCGCTCCCGCTCCTGGACACCACGCCCTCCACGTCGAAGCGATCGTCAACGCCAGCCTGAGGAGCTCGCCATGAAACACCGCACGATTGGAACGATCCCCGCGACCCGCCGCGACCTCATCGACATGGACCTTGATATCGACATGGACCGTGATCCGGCGCCCGGGCGACGCGACCGGCCGACCGCCGCGGGGAGACCTTCGTGACCATGGGTTTCCGTTCCATCGTGGCGTACGCGCCGGAGAACATGAGCACGCTGGGCCTCGGCCTGGCCGTCAAGGTCTTTTCCGATCGTTACCAGCTCGGAGTCTCGTGCTTCGACTTCGTCGTCGCGACCGACACGCCAGGGCCGGTACGCACGGACCTCGGCCTGGTCCAGCAGGTGGAGCACGGCCTCGACCGGCTCGCGCAGGCCGATCTGATCCTGCTCCTCCCCGGCGAGGACTTTCCCGTCCCGACGCCCGCCGCGACGGCGGCGCTGCGGGACGCGCACGAGCGCGGCGCGATCATCGCCGCCTACTGCAGCGGTGCCTACCTGCTGGCGGGCACCGGGCTTCTCGACGGCCTGCGCGCCACCACGCCCTGGCGCATGGCCTCCGCCCTCACCGCCCGCTTTCCCAAGGTCAGGGCCGTCTCCGACGCCGTGTACGTGGACGAGGGGCAGATCGTGACGTGCGCGGGCGCCGCCGCCGGCCTGGACATGTTCCTGCACCTGCTGCGGCGCGAGCACGGGTCCTCGGTGGCCAACATGATCGCCCGCGACACCGTGGCCTCACCTCAGCGCTTCGGCGGTCAGGCGCAGTACGCCAGTTCCCCCGTCCTCGAGGACGAGCGCATCCCCGCGGTGCTCGCCTGGGCCTCGGAGAACCTGCGGCAGCCCTTGTCCGTGAACGAACTCGCGGTACGGGCGCACATGAGTCCCCGCACCTTCGCCCGGCGCTTCAAGACCGCAACGGGCACCACTCCCCACGCCTGGCTGCTCAACCAGCGCCTCAACCGGGTCGAGGAGCTCCTTGAGACAACGGACCTGAGCATCCAGGAGATCGCCAACGAGACGGGCTACCGCAACACCACCGTCCTGCGTGAACAGTTCATCAAGCGCCGCGGTATGCCGCCCCGGGCCTATCGCAGCACCTTCAGCCGCGCACGCACGCCCGGCACAACATGCACGGCCGGCACATGAGCAGGGCCGACATCCAGGCAAGGGTGCGCAAGGGCAGCATGCTGCGCA
The DNA here is from genome assembly GCF_044326415.1 of Actinomadura sp. 6N118. Classification (NCBI taxonomy): domain Bacteria; kingdom Bacillati; phylum Actinomycetota; class Actinomycetes; order Streptosporangiales; family Thermomonosporaceae; genus Actinomadura; species Actinomadura sp. 6N118. The sequence goes on from NZ_JBIRAZ010000003.1 coordinate 122,432, forward strand.
CCGCCGCCCTGTTGCTGTGTCCGGGTTGGGATCTGCTCCGAGACAGATTTCAAGCCGTGGAGATGCTCCGTGCCGCCGGGATCCCCGATCCCGCTTATGGCGTCCAGGACGCCAATCCCCCGGGATCGGCCTACTCCGCCGAGGAACTGCCGCAGCTGGTTCACCGCGACGGCCACTGGACGTTGGGGTCGTTGCAGCGGGGCATCTTCTCCGGCCGCGCGTACGACACCGAAGCCCAGGCCGTGCAGCTGCTGGTCCAGTGGGTGATCTTCTCCTACGTGGTCTCGATGGGCGGCGAGGGGATCGAGCCGCACATCGTCCCCCGCTACCGGGACGCCGTCCGGCGCGCCCTGGCGGAGACCACCAGCCTGACCGACGTGACGCCGAGGTGACCTAGCCATCCGCCCCACATCTTTGACTGAGTCAAAAATATGGGGCGGATGCCTTGCCGGAAACGTTCGTTATCGGGTGAACGCTTGGAACTCGGCCGCTCTCACCAGGGACGCACGCGCGCTGCCCGCCGTGCAGTCGGTGGTCGAGCGCGGGTCGTCGTCCTGCTCACCCGCGAAGCCCGGGTTGCCGGTGCACTGGCTCGACACCACGCGCAGCCGCAGGTGCGTCGCGGTGGTGTCGCGCATGTCGAACGAGCGCATGATGAGTTCCGGCGCTCGCGGACGCGGGCGCCGGGCCGGGAACGCGTTCGCCGGACTGGTGTAGACGCGGGAGAACGAGGCGTCCTGCGAGCAGTCCGCCTTCGCCGCGTCACAGGCCAGCACCTCGAACTGCTGGAGGGCGGAGAAGCGGTTCTGCGACCCGCCCGGCGTGTGCTCGGGGTCGCCCGGCTGGGTCGGCCGCAACATCGCGCTCACCTGCACCCGCCCGATCCGGACGGCCGAGTCCCCGGCCAGGTCGACGGTCACCTGCCGGCCCGCCACGGGCGCGGTCAGCGACTGCCAGTTGGTGGCCTCGGTCTCGTCGACGAGCCCGGCGTGACCGACCCCGTCGCCGGCGGCGGTCGCGCCGTTGGCCGCTGCGGCCTGGTTGCGCTTCATCGAAGCCCAGAGGTTCTCGGTCGACGGCTTGATCGTGGCGCTGAGACGCTTGTGCCCGAACCCGGCGCCCACCGCGACGAAGCTGTAGCTGCCTGGGACGATCTTGAACGTGTCGCCCAGCGGCGTCGCCGGGTCGGTGTCGGCCACCGGCATCGCGCGGCCCTCGTAGTCGCCCACGTACAGCCGGACCGGGGCGCCCTTCGCGTCTCCGGACGGCCGCAGCTTCACGGTCGCGTTCTTGGCCCGCGGCGAGGCGAAGCTCGGCACCGGGTCGGCGTCGGCCGGTCCGTTGCTGGACGCGCCCTCACCGAGTCCGTGCTGCGCGAACGCGTTCCAGATCAGGGTCTGGTTGGCGCCGCCGAAGCGGATGGTGTCCGCGGCCAGCAGCGCGTCACGGTGATCGACGTAGCTGACCGCGCCACTGGCCATGAGCAGCAGCGCGTCGAACGACAGCTGCGCCCAGCGCCGCCCGCCCGGGCACTCCCCGACCGGGATCTTCCCGTCGGCGCACGCGCGGTTGCGCGACTTGCTGCCCTTGCCGTAGCGGTCGACGAACGCCTGGCGCACATCGAACTGCGTCGCGGACCAGATCTCGCCGTCGGCGTGCACCTGCTGCCCGACCAGGTCGTAGGCGATGTCGCTGTAGTTGAGAGGGCTGCGGCTCATGTCGTAGTTGCGGATGCCCGCCTTCTGGTCTCCGGTCACGTACGCGCCGGTGACATAGGGGGTGTCGCCCGGCGGCCGGAATCCGTACTCGTTCAGGTACGCCATCGCGAACAGGTCGGAGGTGCTCTCGTTCATCGCCCCGGCCTGCGGCCCGCTCCAGCCGGCGTCCGGCCCGGCGATCATCCGCCCGGAGATGGCGTGCGTGTACTCGTGGGCGATGACGCTCATGTCGTAGTCGCCGTCCACGCAGGGTGAATAGAACGCCCCCGCCACCGGCTGCCACATGTACATGTTGGTGATCGCGGGCACGCCGTCCGGCGGCGTGATCTGGTTGGCGTTGTCGCGGACGCTGGCGATCCGGGCCCCGGCCTGGGCGTTGCCCTGTTCGGGGTCGCCGCCCTTGCCGCCCCGGTCGCCGTTGTCGGACTGCATGTTCCACGCGGTCTCGGTGAAACCGAGCCGGTACGACCAGTCGTGCATTCTGTTGTGCATCGAGAACAGGTTCGACATCGCCGCTTCGAGGTCGGCTTCCTGCGGGCTGTCGAGCGTCGCCGGGTTGCACTTCTCACGCAGCCACTGGTTGGTCCAGGGGTAGTCGTAGCGCCGGTCGGCCTTGGGCGCGTTGGTGCGGGTGCCGACGGTGAACGGGTCGCTGCTGGCACGGTTCTCGAACGTGCGCGCCGCGTTGCCCAGGCTCGTGTTGGTCGGCGCGCCGGTCGCGTGGTCGATGTCCCACGCCTTGCCGGTCGCCGGGTCGCCGCCGACCACGAAGTCGCAACCCCGGGCCGGAGTGAAGCACCATGTGTCGCGCGTGTCCCGGGAGGAGTAGCCGGGCGCCGCCGGGAACGCTTCCCAGCGCGGATCCTCGGCGTGGTCGACGAGGTTTTCCCGGATCAGGACCTCTCCGCTCCGGGCGTCCACGTAGGAGTTGACCGCGGCGGGCTCGCCGTGCGCGTCACCGGCGTGGCCGTGCGAGCCGCCGGAGTCGATCAGCGTGACCTGGTATGCGCTGCGTACACCGGTCGGAGTCGGCACCGCCACCAGCCGGGTCCGCTTCGTCTCCGCTTCGGAGACCGCCATGTCGGCGTCGCGGGCCGCGGACTCGACGGCCTTGTCCTGGCTGAGCGTCGCGGGCGCGGGCGCCGCCGAGTCGCGTGCGAGAGTCGAGGAGACGGACACGACCTTGCCGCCGGCGACGCCGACCGCGACCTGCCCGTCGTACCCGGCCTCGAGGTTGCCGAAGCGCTGGCGCAGCAATACCGCCGCACCGCTGCCGATCGGGTTGACCGCCACCCGTTCCAGCGCCGCCACGCTCTGCTCGGACAGGCCGAACAGGCTGCGGTGCTCGGTCAGGTAGGCGCGCGCGGCACGTTCGGCACCGTTCGGCAGCCCGGCGTCCAGTGGTGCGCCCGCCCGGGTGACCGTGGCGGGGGTGCCGAGCCGGTTCCAGCGCACGACCGCACCTTCGGTCGCTCCCTGCTGTGCCGCGGTCGGGGCGATCCGCCCGGCGCGGATGTCCTTGTCGGGCTTCATGGTGTGTTCAGCCTGGATGTCAGGGGGCTTCGGCTGGGCGGCACGGGTCTCCCCCTGCGCCGTCCCGACCGCGGCGGCCGATAGGAGTAGTCCCGTGGTCGCCAGCGCGACCCCGCGAATCCACCTCGTCGTGGGCACTTGGAACCTCCAGCGGGAACGGGCCTGGTGGGCCCGGTCTCGGACTCGGTCGCGTGATCACGCGACGACGTTGAGGCAAGCACCTGGGGGACGTGGGTGGCTATAGCGGCAGATGACCAGAAACGGCCGGAAGCAGAAGGTTGAGGTAGCTCAGGGATCGTTCTGGGGCTTTGACATCGGCGGATACAGACCTACAATTCTGCTTAGAGGTTCCTTCCAACCCAAGAAGGAACCGGTCGGAGTCCACAGAGTTTCTTCGGAGGTGTTGCACGATGCTGCTGACGTCGATCGATCCCTTCGTCCAGGAGTTCGAGCGGCAGTTCGACCGGATGGCCCGGCAGGCGTTCGGGCAGGCCACGGGGCAGGGCAACGGCGCGGTCATGCCGATGGACGGCCTGCGCCGCGACGACGACGTGGTGCTGCGGTTCGACCTGCCCGGCATCGACCCCGGCTCGATCGAGGTCACGGTGGACCGCGGCGTGCTGAGCGTGTCGGCCCAGCGCGAGGAGGAGTACGAGGAGAACGAGCGCCTCTTCGTCCGCGAACGGGTCATGGGCACGTTCACCCGGCGGATCTACCTGTCCGAGCACCTCGACGCCGAGGCGATCGAGGCCGCCTACGACAACGGGGTCCTGGCGGTGCGGATCCCCGTCCTGGAGAAGGCCCGCGCTCGCAAGGTCGAGATCAAGCACAGCGAGAAGAAGGCGATCAAGGCCTGACGGGCCGCCCCGGCACCGCCACCCTTCCCGGCGACGAGGCCGGTGGGCGAGGCGACCGGACTCGCCCACCGGTCGTTCGCAGGAAAGGACGTGGAGTGAGAGGACCCGCACCGCTCGACGACGAGCACGCGCCGATGTTCACCGTAGGACAGGTCGCCGACATGCTCGACGTGCGGCAGGCCTTCCTCCGCAGGATCGACGACCACCGGGTCGTGTCACCACGACGCTCGGCCGGTGGCCAGCGCCGCTACAGCCGGCACGAGATCCGGCAGGTCCAGCAGGTCGTGACGATGATGGACGAGGGCATGACCCTGACCGCCATCCGCCGGATCATCGAACTGGAGCACGAACTGGCCCGCCTCACCCGCGAACGCGACGAGCTACAGCGCCGTCTGGACGGCCACGCCGAAGACGCCTAAAGAAGACGCGCCTAGAGAAAGCGCGGAGCCGCTGCCCGATATCGCCCTACCGACCAGTGGTCACTGGCAAGATCAGTCATAGGCGGGCCGGGGTGTTCCGCTGGGCTGAGAACGGGGGCGGTTGATGAGCGGGGTGAGCTGCCGGATGTCATGCCGGCTCCTGATCGCCGCGATCTCCGCTGGGTCTGGAGGGAAATTGGCGGCGATATGGTCTGCGATCTCCTGCAGGTAGTCCTCATGGCCGGGCGGAGTGACGAGGAAGAGCATCTTCGCGGGTTCGGTGCCCGGGTTGAAGAACGCGTGGGGGCATCCGGGCGGCACGGACATAAAGCTGCCCGGAACGAGGCCGCGAGCATGACACGACATCGGCCACGTTAATGAGAAGCGCATGGCCCGTCCTGGTGCCGCTGCTACCACCCTCCTGACACGCACCCTCCTGACACGCACCCTCCTGACACCGAAAGCCGATCGCTCATGGACCATGACGGGAAGTCCGCCAGGCGCGCCGAGCTCGCCGCTTTCCTGCGCGCGCGGCGGGCACGGCTGCGGCCCGCCGACGTGGGGCTGCCGCAGGACGTGTCCCCCGGACGGCGCCGGACTCCCGGGCTGCGCCGCGAAGAGGTCGCCGAGCTGTCAGGGGTCGGCCTCACCTGGTACACCTGGCTGGAACAGGGACGCGACATCTCCGCGTCATCCCAGGTGATCGACGCACTGGCACGCGCCCTGCTGCTCGACCCGCACAGCCACCGCCACCTCCGCGACCTCGCCGGGCTGGCCACCCCCTCCAGCGAGACGGCCGGCGAGGACGTGCTGCCACGGCTGCGCAGGCTGGTCGACGCGGCCGCGCCGAACCTCGCCTGCGTCTATGACCCGTGCTTCGACTTCCTGGTCTGGAACGGGCCGTACGCCCACGTCCGGCAGGACCCCGGCCTGTTCCCCCGCGATCGGCGCAACCTGGTGTGGATGATGTTCACGGACACCGAGATCGCGGGCCGCCTGGTCCGGTGGGAGCCCGCGGCCCGGGCCGTGGTCGCCCAGTTCCGTGCGGCGGTCGGGCGGCGGCCGGACGACCCGAGGCTGGCACACATCGTGGCGGAGCTGAGCGAGACGAGCCCGAAGTTCCGGGAGTGGTGGACCGAATACACCATCCGGCCGTTCGTCCCCGCGACGATCGGCGTCGACCATCCGGAGGCGGGCCTCATCCGGCTTGAACTCTTCCAGTTCCGCCCGGTGGAACATCCCGGCCTGCTCATGGTCCTGCAGGTTCCGGCCGGCGCCGTGGACCGCGAGCGGGTCGCCTCGCTCCTCGACGGCGACGCCGAGGGCGCGTGACGGGTCAGCCGACGTGGACCAGGGGCCTGCGTTCGATCTCGGGCTCGGCCTGGCGCAGGATCTCCCGGGTGAGCGGCGGGACGTCGCCCCCGCCGAAGACCAGGTAGCGCAGCAGCGCGCCGATGGGATTGCCCTCGACCCAATGGAAGTAGACGTGCGGCATCCGGCCGGTCTCGTCCCGGGCGTGCAGCAGGACCGCGGCGATGCCGTTGGAGATGCTCGGGCTCTCCAGGCGCAGGATGCGGTATCCGTGGAGCTCCTCACCGGTGACGTGGAGCGCGCTCTCGAACTCCGAGGCGTCGGAGACCGTGATCTCCAGGAAGAGGAGCCCCTCGTCCGTGCGCAGCCGATGCAGCTCCCAGGCCTCCCGCGCCTTGTCCGCGTACTCCCGCTGGTCGCGTTCGTCCGGCTCGTTCGCGATGAACCGGATCTCGCCGCACTCGGCGAGGTAGCGGCGGGCGGTGTCGTCGAAGGTGACCTCGGTGGCGCGCAACTCGGTGGACCGGGTCGCGCGGGAGACCAGCGACGTGACCACGATCGCCACGCAGAACAACAGCGCGATCACCAGGCCGTCCGGCCGCTCGATGATGTTGGCGACGGTGGCGTAGGTGAAGATCAGTGAGATCAGGCCGAACGCGAGCATCGGGACGCGGCGGCCCTGCTTCCAGGCCGCCAGCGTGACCGCGACGGCGGCGGAAAGGATGAGCGCCAGCACACCGGTCGCGTACGCGCCGCCCTGGGCCTCGACCTCCGCGCCGAACAGCAGGGTGATGCCGAACGAGACGACGGTGAAGACCAGCACCATCGGGCGGGTGGCACGCGACCAGTCCGGGGCCATGCCGTAGCGCGGCAGGTAGCGCGGCACGATATTGAGCAGACCGGCCATCGCCGAGGCCCCGGCGAACCACAGGATCGCGACGGTGCTGATGTCGTACGCGGTGCCGAACCAGTCGCCGAGATGTTCGTGGGCCAGGTAGGCGAGGGCGCGCCCGTTCGCCTTGCCGCCCTCTTCGAACTCCTTCTCGGGGATCAGCACCGTCGTCGCGAAACTGGAGGTGATCAGGAAGACGCTCATGATGAGCGCCGCCGTGGTGAGCAGCTTGCGCGCGCCCGCGATCCGTTCCGCCACCGTGCCCTTGACCAGCGGCATGACGGCCACACCCGTCTCGAAACCGGACAGGCCCAGCGCCAGCTTGGGCATCACGAACAGCGAGACGGCGATCATCGCGACGGGGCTGGAGTAGTCGGCCTCCAGTACGTGCCGCCAGTCGGTGACCAGGCCGGGGTCGCCGATGACCTTGGCGATGGCGTTGCCCACGACCACGACGTTCAGCGACAGGTAGACGATCACGAGCACCACCGCGATCGAGATCGCCTCACTGAACCCGACCAGGAAGACCGCGCCCAGAGCGGCGATCAGGACGAGCGTCACCGGGACCTGCCAGCCCCCCACGGCCTCCGGGACGAACGGGTTGTGCAGCAGGTGCGCCGTGGCGTCCGCCGCCGACAACGTGATCGTCACGATGAACGCGGTCGCGACGAAGCCCAGCAGAAACAACACCAGCAGCTTGCCGCGCCATCCGGGCAGTAGCCGTTCCAGCATCGACAGCGAACCCAGCCCGTGCGGGCTCTGCCCCGCCACCGACCGGTAGACGGGCAGCGCGCCGAACAGGGTCAGCGCCACCAGCAGCAGCGTGGCGATCGGGCTGAGCGCGCCGGCCGCCAGGGCCGCGATCCCCGGCTGGTAACCGAGGGTCGAGAAGTAGTCGACCCCGGTGAGGCACATGACCTGCCACCACCGGTGCTGCTTGTGCGGTGTCTCCTCGTGGTGCGGTCCGAGCCCCTTCTTACCGCGGCCAGGGCGGTGCAGGCCCTGCAGCAGCCATCGCCGCGCGGCCGAACCGGTCGCCGGCTGCGGGGATTCGTTCGCCACCCCTGGTCACCGACCTCACAGACGCATAAATGAGACACGACACCCTACTGCGCCTCCGACCTGGCGCTATCTCAGGGGGGCGAGGAGTAAATTGCGGTTGTGGCAAACGATCAATCAAGCGGTGGCGATGATCTGGCGACGTCGGCCGCGATCGCCGGCGCCATCGGCGGTCTCGCGGGCGCAGCCCTGATGGGGCATCGCGGAAGGCGGGCGGTCCTGGCCGGCGCGGCCGCCGGGGCGATCGGGCTGGGCGTGGCGGAGGCCGTCGCCCGGTCCCGGCAGCGGCCCGGCGAGATCCCCGCGCTCTGGCAGCGGATCGCGATGAGCGGTGCCATGAGCGCGCCGCTCGGCTGGGCGGCCGGGCGGCTCGGTGCAGGGCCGCTCCCGGTCGGCACGGCGGCGGGCATGATCGCGGGCGCGCTGGGCGTCCGGCCGCAGAAGGTCGCGCTCGGCCCGGTGGTCGGCGCGGCGGCCGGCGGAGCGTATGCGACGCGGCTCCGCGGCACCAGGACACGTAACACCGGTGAACGCGACACCGGGACACGCGGCACCGGTGCAGCGGCCGCCTCCGGCGCGGCCGCGGCGGCCACCGCGGTCGTCTCGTTCCGTGTTCTGTCGGCGCTGTTGTTCCGCGACGCGCAGGTCAGCCTGGTGGCCGAACGGGTGAAGGACCTGCCGTTCGTGGTGCCACTGGAGGCACGGTCGCGGTACGTGGGCACGTCCTATGTGCGTGAGCTGGCCAAGGTGATGGGCGGCGCGTACACACCGGACACCCCGGATGTCGGCATCGTGGCCTCGCTCGACGAGCTGGCCGGGCCCGATTTCGACCCGGCCGGGGTCGATCCGCGGGTACGGGAGTTCTACGAGCACACCTCGCGGTTCACCCTGGACATCGTGCCGGAATGGCGGCTGTGGGTGCGGCCGGGGTATCTGCTCTACCGAACGTTCCTCGCACGCCCGCTCGGCCAGGCCAACGTGCCCATGAACCAGCGGGACGTCCAGCGCGGGATGCGCAGCCGCATCGACACGATCATCCCCGACCAGAGCGACGTGGTGACCGTCCGCGGCTGGATCCGTTCCTTCGCCGACACCGACGAGCCCATTTACGTCGGCATCTACACGACCTACCGGCACGGCGACCGCGGATATGTCAGCGTCGGCTTCCCACTGCCGCAGGCGAGCTTCACCGCCACGCTCGTGCCTCAGGCCCGCCCGGGCGGCGGCCTGGTCCTCACCAGCCAGAGCGATCTCGATCAGCCCGGTCACTACCTGACCTACATCGACGCCGAGACCCGGGAGCTGACGACGCTGGCGGTGCACGGCTTCGCCGAACGGCTCGACGTCTACGTCCGGGACGGCGAACTCCAGGCCGAGCACGCGTTCTCGGTCTTCGGCATCCCGTTCCTGGTGCTCCAGTACCGGATGATCCGCAAGCCCGGCCACTAGGGCGCGTCTCAAAGTCAGCTGCCCTAGTGGGCTGCGGCGTCCCAATCGCGGCCGGTGCCGAGGGCGACCTCTAGGCCCACCGTGAGCGGGTAGGCCGTGGTCATCTGGGTGTGGACGAGCTCCTCGACCCGCACGCGCTCCCCAGGGGCCACTTCGATGACGACCTCGTCGTGGACCTGGAGGAGGAGCCGGCTGCACAGCCCGGCGGCGGTGAGGGCGTCGTCCACCCGGAGCATCGCGATCTTGACGAGGTCGGCGGCCGATCCCTGGATGGGGGCGTTGAGCGCCATCCGCTCCGCGGTCTCACGGCGCTGCCGGTTGTCGCTGCCCAGGTGGGGGAGATAGCGGCGGCGGCCGAGGATCGTCTGGGTGTAGCCGGTATGGCGGGCCTCCTCCACCACGTGGTCGAGGTAGTCGCGCACGCCGCCGAGCCGCTCGAAATAGGCGTCCATCAGCGGCTTGGCCTCGGACACCGCGATGCCCAGCTGCCGGGCCAGGCCGAACGCCGACAGGCCGTAGGCCAGACCGTACGACATGGCCTTGATCTTGCGGCGCATGTCGGCGGTGACCGCCTCCGGCGCGACCCGGAAGACCTGGGCGGCCATGGTGGTGTGCAGGTCCTCGCCGGACTCGAATGCGGAGAGCAGCGTCGGGTCCTGTGAGAGATGCGCCATGATCCGCAGCTCCAGCTGGCCGTAGTCGGCGGTCAGCAGGGCCTCGTAGCCCTCGCCGGGCAGGAACGCCTGCCGGATGCGGCGGCCCTCCTCCGTGCGGATCGGGATGACCTGGAGATTGGGCTCGATGGAGGTGAGCCGTCCGGTGGCGGCGACGGTCTGCTGGAACGTGGTGTGGATGCGGCCGTCGGCGCCGATCTCCCGGATCAGCCCGGCCACCGTCATGCGCAGCCGTGCCTGGTCGCGGTGGTGCAGCAGGATCTCCGGGAGCCCGTTGTCGGTCTGGGTGGCCAGCCAGGTCAGCGCGTCAACGTCGGTCGAGTGGCCCGACTTGATCTTTTTGGTCTTGGGCAGCCCGAGCTCGCCGAAGAGCACCTCCTGGAGCTGCTTGGTCGAGCCGGGGTTGAACGGGTGTCCCGCGATGTCGGCGGCCTCCTCGGCGGCGCGTTCCATCGCGTCGGCGAACTGCTTTTCCAGCTCGCGGAGCAACGCGTCGTCGACGTACACCCCGGCCCGTTCGACCCGGGCCAGCAGGGCCGACAGGGGAAGCTCGACGTCGCTCAGGATCTCGGCCATGCCCGTCGAGCGGAGCTCGTCGGTGAACCGGCCGGCCAGGTCGAGGACGGCGCGCGCCTCGACCATCAGCCCGGCGGCGCCCTCGGCGGGCGGCCGGTAGCCGAGGTGGCGGGCGGCGAGGTCGGCGATGCCGTACGCGGCGAGACCGGGCAACAGGAGGTAGGCCGCCATGGCGGTGTCGGTGGCGATGCCCTCCAGACGCCACCCACGCTCGGCGAAACAACGCAGCAGGGACTTCACGTCGTGCAGCGCTTTGGGCCGGTCTGGGTCGGCCAGCCAGCCCGTGAAGGCCCGTTCGTCGGCCTCGGTGAGCCGCGACGGCTCGAAGGCGGCCGCGAAGCCGTCACCGGTGGCGAGCGCGATCCGCAGGACGTCGCCTGCGCCCCGTACCCACGTGGTCTCCGCGGCGAGGCCGACCGGCGCGGCCTGCTCTTCCGGCGCCCCGGCTCCTGCCCGCGTCTGGAGCCACTCGGCGAGCTCGCCCGGGCCGAGCTCGCGTCCCTTGATCGGAGCCGTGTCCGAAGCCGGACCGCCGGAGTCGTCCGTCTCGCCCGCGCCCTCGTGCGCCTTGCCGTCGCCCGGGTCTGCAGCGAAGAGCCGCTGCCGCAGACTGGCGTTGCGGAACTCCAGCTCGTCCAGCAGCCTTGTGAAGGCCGGGAGGTCGTACGGCCGGCGCAGCAGATCGTCGAGCCCCACCGGCAGGTCGACGTCGCGGACGAGCTCGGTGAGGCGCCTGTTGAGCCGGATGGTCTCTATCGCGTCCCGGAGCTTGTCACCGGCCTTGCCCTTGACCTCGCCGGCGCGCTCCACCAGCTCCGCCAGCGAGCCGAACTCACGGATCCACTTGGCGGCGGTCTTCTCCCCGATGCCGGGGATGCTCGGCAGGTTGTCCGACGGGTCGCCGCGCAGCGCCGCGAAGTCGGGGTACTGGCGCGGGGTCAGGCCGTACTTCGCCTCGACCGCCTCCGGGGTGTAGCGGATCATCTCGGCCGCGGTCCGGTAGAAGTAGAGCGCCGTGACATCGTCGCTGACCAGCTGGAGCACGTCCCGGTCACCCGTGACGATCAGCACCTGGAAGCCCGCCGCCTCCGCCTCCGTGGCCAGCGTCGCGATGACGTCGTCGGCCTCGTAGCCGGGCACGCGGAGCGTGGTCACGTTCATCGCCGCGAGCAGATCTCCGAGGACCTTCATCTGGGTGTGGAACTCGTCCGGCGACCGTGACCGGTTGGCCTTGTAATCGGGGAAGGCCTCGGTGCGGAAGGTCTGCCGGGAGACGTCGAACGCGACCCCGACGTGTGTGGGCTGCTCGTCCCGGAGCACGTTGGCCATCATGTTGGCGAACCCGTAGACCACGTTGGTCGGCTGGCCCGCCGTGGTGGTGAAGTTTTCCACGGGCAGCGCGTAGAAGGCCCGGTAGGCCAGCGAGTGGCCGTCGAGGAGCAGCAGGCGGGGCCGGTCGGTCATGCTGCCATCCTCGCAGGTGCCCCCGACAACCCAGGGTCGACGATCGGCCCGGGTCACCCGGGGCTTGTTCCGATCCCGAAAGGACCTTACTTTCTGATCAGGTTCTGACCGGGGGAGGCAGCCGATGGGCGACGGCGGCGGCAACATGCCCGCAACACGGGAGCGGTTCGGAATGACCTGGCGGGACACCGCCTCGTCGCTGCGGGTGCCGTACCCGACCCTCTACCGCCAGTACATGGCGGGCGGACGGCTCGTGGTGAGGGAAACCCTGGCCGAGGAGCCGTCCAGGAGGCCGGCGGGCCCCGAGTTGCTCATCCTGGGCGAGATGATCATCCGCTCCGACGGCAGGAACGTGGAGCTTCCCGGGCCGAGCGTTCGTGGCCTGCTCGGCGCCCTGCTCCTCTCGCCCGGCGACATCGTGGGGGAAGCCCGGCTGCTCGAACTGGCATGGGGCGAACGCGGCACCCGCAGGGCATTACAGTGCGCCGTCCACCGCCTGAGGAGCTGGTTGCGCGGACTCGCCGGCCAGCCGTGCCGCCTGGAGCACTCGGGATCGGGGTACCGGCTCGTGGTGCCCGCCGAGGCCGTTGATCTCGCCAGGTTCAAGGCCGGGGTGCGGGCCGGCGCCTCCGGCGATCCCGACCGCCGGCTCGCGGTGCTGTCCGCCGCCCTCGGCGAATGGCGGGGCCCGGTGCTGGGCGGGCGGCCCGAGTGGCTGGCCGACGATCCGGTCGTCCGCGCGGTGGAGCAGTCCCGCGTGGACACCGCGGCGACGCTCGCCGACCTGGCGCTCCGGCTGGGGCGGTCGGCGGACGTGGTGTCCCTGGTGGCGGAGGTCGCCGCCGCCGCGCCCTACGACGAACCATTACAGGCGCGGCTCGTCCGGCTGCTGTCGGCGTCCGGCCGTCACGCGGAGGCGTTACGCCAGGTCGAGCGGGTCCGTGAGCGGCTCGACGACGATCTCGGAATCGGCCCGTCCGAGGAGATGCGGAGTGCCCACGCGGCGGCGCTGCAGGAGGACAGCCGGTTCGTTCCCATCCCCATGCAACTGCCCCCGGACGTGCCCGACTTCACCGGGCGCCACCACGAGATCGAGGCCATCTGCGATCCGATGCTCGCCGGGCGCGGACCGCTCGTCTTCGCGGTCAACGGAGGTCCGGGGCTCGGCAAGACCGCGCTCGCCGTCCACGTCGCGCACCGGATGGCCGCGCTCTACCCCAACGGGCAACTGCACGCTGACCTGCGCGGAGCCGATCCGTACGTCGTGCTCGGGAGGTTCCTGAACGCCCTGGGAGTGAACGAGCAGACCCTGCCCTGCTCGCTCGACGAACGCATGGCGCTGTACCGCTCCCGTACGGCTGGCCGGAGGGTGCTGGTCCTGCTCGACGACGCGGCCGATGAGGCGCAGGTCCGCCCGCTCGTGCCCGGCGCCGCCGGATGCGCCGTGCTCGTCACCAGCCGCACCTGGCTCGCAGGCCTGGCCGGGGCGCGCCTGCTGAAGCTGGGCGAACCGGATGAGGACGAGGCCGTCCGGCTGCTCTGCAGCGTCTCGGGACGGCCGGGACTGGCGGCGGATCCCGCGGCGGCCGGGATCGTGCGGCTGTGCGATCGTGTGCCCCTAGCCGTGCGCATCGCTGGGGCGCGGCTCGCGATGCGGCCCGGCCTGAGCGCGGCGAGCCTCGCCGGGCGGCTGCGCGACCCGGATCGGCGGCTGGACGAGCTCGCCGTGCACGGCCTGTCCATGCGGGCGACCCTGGATTCGGCCTACCGGGATCTCGCCGTCGCTCACCGGGAGACGTTCCGGCAGCTCGGGACCCTTCCCGCGACCGGTTTCCCGGCCCGGTCCGCCGGGGCCTTGCTGGGAATCTCGGCTGAGTCGGCGACGGCACATCTGGAGGCGCTCGCCGACGCCGGGCTCGTCGACGCCATCGGCGACGAGCCGGACGGAGAGGTGCGCTACGCGCTCGCCGATCTCGTGCGGATCTACGCCTTGGAACGTGCCCGGCGGGCCGTGTGCGGCTGAGAGCGAGGGGCGTGCGCGGCTGAGAGCGAACTGAGAGCGTCCTGAAAGCGGTGCTCAGCCAGGATTCAGCTCGTGATCGCATCGCCGCCGTTCATCCGCTTCGATCCACCCGAGTTGCACGACGGCTCGCTCGTCGTGCGGGCGGTCCCCGGGGAACTCCGGGAGAGCAGGCGGACCGATGCCGGCGTCCCCCTCGCCTACCTCTACGAACACGTGCCCGACGGCATGCCGGAGCGCGACGTCAGCTTCACCGCCGGCCATTTCGACGAGCTCAACCTTGTGTGGTCCTTCTCCGGCGAGCTGACCGGAATCTCTGGGATCACCGAACCGCTTTCGCCGGAGTGACCGGCGAAGAAGGAGGGTTCACATGTCCGACACTCTCACCCGTGATCCGCTGCTGATGGCGCGGTCGTTCACCGACGGCCACGTCCTCGACCCGGACTTCCGTCCGCCGGCCGACCAGAGCAACCAGCCGCTGGCCTACCTCTACTCCAAGTGGGACGGCGTCCCCGCGGCCGCCGACTTCGGCTACTTCGACGACGACACCCAGACCTGGGTCTCCCCGCCCGGCATGCCCACCGCCGGCACCGTCACCTACACCAGGACGTACTGCTACAACACCGACTCCTGCTACGACGACAGCTGCGCGTAAACGATGACCACGAACCCGGGCCCCTGTGTCCTGATCCTGACCCAGGAATTCGATCTGACCGTCGATCCCGTGATCACCGCGCTGTCGGAGCGTGGGGCCCGGGTCGTGCGCGTCGACCTCAGCTACTTCCCGCGCCGGATGCAGCTGACCACCTCGGACCTCGGCGCCACGCCGCGACGGCTGCTGCGCGACACCGAGGCCGGCCGCGAGGTCGATCTCGGCGAGCTGACGGCCGTCTGGTACCGCCGCCCGACCGCGTTCGACTTCGGTCCCGACATGGGCAAGGCGGAGGGCGAGTTCGCGCGCCGCGAGGCCATGCAGGGCGTGGGCGGCATCCTGCGGGCGACCAATTGCCTGTGGGTCAACCGTCCCGACGTCGACGCCGTCGGGGAGCTCAAGCCGTTCCAGCTGGAGCTGGCCAAGCGGCTGGGGCTGCGCGTGCCGCGCACCTTGATCACCAACGATCCGCAGGAGGTCGTCGACCTCCTCGACGCCTCCGATGGTCCCATCGTCTACAAGGCGTTCACCGGAGGCGTCATCCACTACCCCGGCGCCTTCCCGGCCGGGCTGCTGACCACCGTGGTCGGGGACGAGATCCGGGAGAACCTCGACCGGGTCGGCCACACGATGTGCATGTTCCAGGAGTACATCGAGAAGGCCTACGAGGTGCGGCTGACGGTCATGGGCAACACCTACTTCCCGGTCACCATCAGTTCCCAGGAACGGGACAACACGCGGGTGGACTGGCGGGGCGAGACCACCGACATGCCCTACGGCCCGTACCACCCCCTGCCCGAAGAGATCGTCAAGAAGACCCAGGCGTTGCTGGCCGAGCTCGGCGCGGTCTACGCCGCCGTGGACTTCATCGTCACGCCGTCCGGCGAGTACATCTTCCTCGAGGTCAACCCGATGGGGCAGTTCATGTGGATGCAGCATGACATGGGCCTCGCCTTGGGCGACCACTTCGCGGAACTGCTCATGAAGGGCGGCCCGTTCAGCCGGGGAGAGGTGACCCAAATCGGCTACTGACCAGGTGGCGTTCGGTTGTCAGGCGATCGTCGCGGTCACCTTCGCCTACTCCGCGACGACCAAGGTCGCCGGGCGGGCGGCGTTCGCAGACTTCCGCGGCTGGCTCTCGTCGGCCGCGGGGGTCCCGGCGCACGCCGCGGCGCCGGTGGCGGCCGTGATGGTGGCGCTGGAGGCCGCGACCGCCGTGGCCGTGCTCGTTCCCGTGCTGGCCCCGGCGGGGTTCGTGCTGGCCGCCCTGCTTCTCGCCGTCTTCTCGGCGGGTGTGCGCTCGATGATGCGGCGCCGGGTCGGGGTGCCGTGCCGGTGCTTCGGCAAGGGCCGGCGCCCGCCCGGCGTCCTGCACCTGCTCCGCAACGGGGCGCTGTTCGCCGTCGCGGCGGCGGGCGGCGTGCTGGCCTCCCCGCTGTTCGCAGACTCCGCCGGCGCCGGCCCGCCGCCGACGGTGCTTGCGAACGGCGGGGAGGGGGCCGCGCTGCTCGCCGCCGTCGCGGGCGGCACGGCCGCGCTGCTGCTGATCAATCTGGAAGAGATCGTCGCCCTCTACCGCCCGCGAACCACCCGTGACAACCCGTGACCGCCGTGAACCACCCTTGAATCGCCCGTAAGGAGTCCCCATGTCCTACTCGGCGGCCGCCGTGACGCTGATCGGCGTGCTCAGCCTGATCAACATCGCGCTGACTCTCGGCATCGTCCGGCGGCTCGGCGACCTCCAGCGCCCGGCGGCCGGCATCGGGGCGCCCGGCGGCTCGGGCGGGGACGCGCGGCCGATGACGCTGGCGCCCGGGGCCAAGGTGGGCCCGTTCGAGGTCACCTCCGTGGACGGCGGGGCGGTGTCGCACACCGACCTCACCGGGCCGACGCTCGTGGCGTTCCTCGCGCCCGGATGCCAGGCGTGCGACTTCGCCGTGCCCTCGTTCCTGGAACGTGCAGAGCAGGCCCCCGGTGGCCGCGACCACGTGCTGGTCGTCATCATGGGCACCCCGAAGCTCGGCATGGAGCTGCGCGAGAAGCTCGCGCCGGTGGCCCGCGTGCTGACCGAGGAGGTGGAGGCCGGCCCGCTCGTGCAGGCGTTCGGGGTCATCGGGCTTCCCGCGTTCGCACTGCTGTCGGACGGCAGGATGGTCTCCAGCCACACCGAACCCGAGCAGATCCCGGACGTCGCACCAGCATGATCCGGGCGACCGCGTCATCGCTGGCGGCGGCGACGGAGATAGCCTGGTCGTCCGGGCGCGGCAGGCTGCTCCTCCGCGTCGCGCTCGCCCTGATCGTCAGCGCCGTGCCCGTGGTGGTCGCCTGGCTGACGAAGGTGGTCCTGGACCGGCTGGCCACGCCGGGGACATCGCTGACGTTCCCCGTTCTGCTGCTCGCGCTCGCCGGCGTCGCCGTCGCGTTCATCCCCGAGGTGACGCAGTACCTGGAGGGCGAGCTGGAGCGGGCGATCGGCCTCATCGCCCGCGGGCGGCTCTACGCGGCGATCGCCGGGATGCCGGGACTGCGCCGCTTCGAGGATCCGCAGTTCCACGACCGGATCGCGCTCGCGACGCAGGCCGGGCCGACCGGGCCGGCGGACGTCGTCGGCGGCGCCCTCGGCGGCACGCAGGGGCTCCTCACGCTGACCGGCTTCGTCGCGACGCTCGCCGTGCTCAATCCCTGGATGCTGGTGCCGGTCGTGCTCGCCGGGGCGATCGCGCTGCACGGCCAGCTGCGGCTGAGCGGGTTCCGGGCCGAGACGATCGCGAGACTGGGCCAGGCGTCGCGCCGCGAGTTCTTCTTCGCGCAGTTGCTGACCAGCGTCAGCGCCGCCAAGGAGGTGCGCCTGTACGGCCTGGGAGGGCTCTTCGGTGCCCGCATGCTGGCCGAGCTGCGGCGGATCAACGCCGGTCATCGCACGTTGGGCCGCCGCGAGCTGCTGGTCCAGGGTGTGCACGGGATCCTCGCCGCGGCCGTGGCGGGCGCCGGGCTGGTCTGGGCCGTGACCGCGACCCGTGCCGGGCGGCTGACGATCGGCGACGTGTCGATGTTCATCCTGGCGATCGCGGGTGTGCAGAACGGGCTCACGATCGTGATTCACAGCGTGGGGCGGATGCACGAGGCGATGTTGTTGTTCGGCCACTACCGCTTCGTGGTCGGCGCCGGGCCGGATCTTCCCGAGCCGGTGCGCGTGAACGGGTCGCGACCGTCCGTCCGGCCGCTCACGAAGGGCATCGAGTTGCGCGACGTGTGGTTCCGCTACGGCGACGAACTGCCGTGGGCACTGCGCGGCGTGAACCTGACGATCCCCGCGGGGAGGGCGACGGCGCTGGTCGGCCCGAACGGCGGGGGCAAGAGCACGCTGGTCAAGCTGCTGTGCCGGTTCTACGACCCGACGCGCGGCGCCGTGCTGTGGGACGGCGTCGATCTGCGGGAGCTCCCGGTGGCCGAGCTGCGGCGCCGCATCGGCAGCGTCTTCCAGGACTTCATGGCGTACGAGCTCAGCGCGACCGAGAACATCGGCGTCGGTGACCTCGACGCCCTCGACGACCGGGCACGGGTGGTCGCCGCTGCGCGCCGGGCAGGCTGCCATGAGACCCTGGCCGCCCTGCCCCGCGGCTACGAGACGATGTTGTCGCGGACGTTCGACCCGATCAACCACGACGACCCCGCCAGCGGGGTGCTGCTCTCGGGCGGCCAGTGGCAACGGGTCGCGCTCGCCAGGGCGCTGCTCCGCGACGACGCCGACCTGCTCATTCTGGACGAGCCGAACTCCGGGCTCGACGCGGAGGCCGAGCACGAGGTGCACCAGCGGCTGCGCGAGCACCGCGACGGCCGCACCAGCCTGCTGATCTCACACCGGCTCAGCACGGTCCGGGACGCGGACTCGATCGTCGTGCTGTCCCGCGGCACCGTGGCCGAGGAGGGCTCGCACGCCGCGCTCCTCGGCCACGGCGGCCTGTATGCCCGGTTGTTCGGGCTGCAGGCCTCGGGCTACCTGGACGCCCCTCAGGACCAGGTGTGGAAATAGGAGCCGCCGCCGGCTTGCGCGTTCATCTCCTTTTGTACGCGCCTGAGGCGCCGCGCACAGCCGCCATATGCCCTTCGTTCTAGGGCGGGAGTCACAGCTCGGCGGGCAGAATTCGGCGCGGTCCCTTCGGGGTCTTGCCGCGCCGACGCCATTCCCTGGGATAGCCGACCGACACTTCCTCGAAGGGAACGCCGTCGCTCCAGATCGTCCGCGGGATGTGGAGATGGCCGTACACGACCGCCACCGCGCCGTACCGCACGTGCCAGTCGGCGGTGCGCACGGTGCCGCACCACTGGGCGAACTCGGGGTACCAGAGGACTTCGGTGGGCTCGCGGGTCATCGGGAAATGGTTGACCAGGACGGTGCGGGTGCCCTCCGGGAGGGCGGCCAGGCGGCGTTCGGTCTCGGCGATGCGGGCGTCGCACCAGGCGTCACGGGTGGGATACGGGTCTGGGTGGAGGAACTTCTCGTCCGTGCACACGACGCCCGCCGCGTACGCGATCTCCAGCGCCTCCTTCTTGTTGGACGCGCCCTCCGGCCGGAACGTGTAGTCGTACAGCAGGAACAGCGGAACGACCGTCACCGGCCCGTCCGGCCCCTCCCAAACGGGGTAGGCGTCTTCGGGCGTCACCACGTCCATGCCCCGGCAGATCTCGACCAGATGCCGGTAACGGGCGTCTCCCCGCAGTTGGACGGGATCGTCCTTGGTCGTCCACAGCTCGTGGTTGCCCGGTGCCCAGATCACCTTGGCGAACCGTTCTCGCAGTGTGCGCAGCGCCCACTCGATGTCGCCGACCTGCTCGGCGACATCGCCCGCCACGATGAGCCAGTCGTCGTCGGCCACAGGTCGCAGACCGGCCACGAACGCCCGGTTGTCTTCGAACCCCACGTGCAGGTCGCTGATCGCGTAGAGACCGCCCATGCGCGGATCTTAGGCGACCGGCCCCTGATCAACCGTCGGCGAGGCCCGGATAGACCTTGAGGGCGTTGCCGCCGTGAACGAGGGCGGCGGTCTCGTCGTCCAGGTTGAGGGCGGCGGCGACCGCGTGGGCGTTGCGGGCGATGCCCGGGACCCCGGGCCAGTCGGTGCCGAAAATGAACTTGCGGGCGAGCCTGGTCAGATCATGGCGCGCGTAGTAGTCCGGCAGGCGGCGAGGAGGCAGCCCCGACAGTTCGATCCAGACGTTGTCACGGGAAAGCGCGAGGAAGGCGGCCGCGTCGTACCACCAGCCGCGGCCGCCGTGCGCGAGCACGATGGTCAGGTCGGGGAAGTCACGCAGGACGTCGTCCAGCGGTGTCGGATCGGCGTACTTGCTGGACGATCCCGGGAACGAGCTCGTGCCGCAGTGGACGACGACGGGTATCCCGGCCGACCGGCACACCTGGTAGGCCGGATAGAGGGCGGGGTCCGCCGCTGAGAAGCCGCCGTGGACGGGGTGAAGCTTGAGCGCCACCGCGCCGAACGCCAGCTGCCGCTCAAGCTCGGCGTCCACGGGGTAGTGCAGGTGCGGGTTGATGTTGGCGATCGGCTTGAACCGGCGCGGGTTGTGCTTGACGAGGGGCAGCAGGTCCTCGATGGGCTGCAGGCCGGTCGCCTTGGGGCTGTACTCGGCCAGCAGGAGCGCCACGTCCACGCCCTCGGCCTCGAAGGCGGCGTCGATGCGTTCGGGCACGATCGTCCCGTCCGCGTCGTACAGGTCCTGCCAGGGGTGACTGGAGCCGAGCTGCTCTGCCCAGTCGCGCCAGGCCGGGCGGAGCGTGGGCAGGCGCGCGGCGTGGACGTGCGCGTCCACGAGCGGATGGCCGTTGATCATCGGGCCGCCAGCAGCGACGCGGCGAAGTCACGGACGGCGAAGCGCTGGAGCTTGCCGGTGGCGGTGGTGGGCAGCTTGTCGACGATCAGCACCTCACGGGGACGTTTGAAGGAGGCGAGCCCTGCCCGGCAGAAGGCGATGAGCTCGTCCGGCGTTGCGGCCGTGCCCTCCTTCAACACGACGCAGGCGACGGGCTTGTCCAGGCCGTCGGCGTCCGGGAGCCCCACGACTGCGGCGAGCGTGACGGCCGGGTGTTCGAGCAGGCGGGCTTCGACCTCCGTTGGCGACACCCAGATGCCGCCTGCCTTGAGCATGTCGTTCGTTCGGCCGAGGCAGGTGTAGTAGCCGTCGCCGTCCGCGACGTAGGTGTCTCCAGTGCGCAGCCACTCCCCCTCGAAGACCCGCCTTGTGGTGTCCGTACGGCACCAGTAGCCCGTGGCCAGGGATTCACCCCGGACGAGCAGCGATCCGGGCGTTCCGGGCGCCACGTCGTTCCCGTCCAAGTCCACGACCCGCACGTCATAACCGGACACCGGCCTGCCCGTGGTGCCGGGACGGACCTCGCCCGGCCGGTTGGACAGGAAGATGTGGAGCGCCTCGGTGGTGCCGATCCCGTCGACCAGCTCGACGCCGAACCGTTCGGTGAAACGCCGGTACAGCTCGGGCGGCAGCGGCTCCCCCGCCGAGACGGCCAGCCGGACGGAGGAGAACGTGTCGGCGGGCAGCTCGGCGGCGAGCAGCGCCGCGTAGAAGGTCGGCACCGCGAAGAAGAGCGTCGGACGGTCCTCGCCTAGCCGCTGGGCGACCGAAGCCGGGGTCGGCCTGGCCGGGTCGAGGATCGTGGTCGCGCCCACGGACAGCGGGAAGAACAGCGAGTTGCCGATGCCGTAGGCGAAGAAGAGCTTGGGAATCGAGAAGCAGCGGTCGTCAGCTGTGATGCCGAGAACCTCGCGGGCGTACGTCTCGGTTACGTGGCGGATGTTGGCGTGCCGGTGAACGGCGCCCTTGGGGATGCCGGTGGTGCCTGAGGTGTAGAGCCAAAGGGCGGAGGAGTCCTCCCACGTCTCGTACGGGTCGCCGTCGTTCCCCTCCTGGGCGAGGATGTCGAGCCGGTGGAGCGCGACTTGGGCGGGGGCGGTGAAGTCGTCGTCGCCGTCGATGACGGCGTGGCGCAGCTCGGGGGCCTCCGCGGCGGCCTGCTCAGCGGCGAGAAGGAAGGGGGCGCCCGTGAGGAGCACGCGGGCACGCGCGTCCCGCAGGACCGAGCCGAGTTCCTTGCCCGTCTGCATGGTCGACACGGGCACCGCCACGGCGCCCATCCGCATCACGGCCAGGATCATCGCGGCCAGTGCGGGCCCGTCCGGCATGAAGAGCACGACGCGTTCCTCGGGCCGCACGTCATGGGCGCGCAACCCGGCGGCCAGACCGCGCACACGGTCGGCCAGCTCGCCGTAGGTGAGGGTGCCGAGCGGCCCGGTGAGGGCCACGTGCTGCCCCTTGCCCTCGTCGAGCCGCGCGTCGAGGAGGTAGGTGCCGGCGTTGAAGGCCGTTGGGGTGTCGAAGTCGACCATGCCGCAATGCTCTACAAATTACAGACGTCAGTCAATATGTTTGTGGAATATTTCGAACGGCCGGATACTGTCCTGCGTGACCTCCGAACCCGCCTTCCAGCGACGCCGGGAGATCGGCGCCGCGAGTGCCCGCTCGCTGCTGCTGACCGTCCTCGGCGAATTCGTCCTCCCCTCCGGCGAGCCCGTCTGGACCGCCGCGTTCCTGGACGCCCTCGCCCCGCTGAACGTCGAGGAGAAGACGGTCCGGCAGGCCCTGGCGCGCAGCGCCACCGAGGGCTGGCTGGAGGCCGAACGGCACGGGCGCCGCACGGCCTGGCGCCTCACTCCGTCCGGCCGCCGCCTGCTCACCGAAGGCGCCGAGCGGATCTACGGCTTCGGCGCCCCGATGACGGCCTGGGATGGGCAGTGGCTCGTCGTCCTGGCCAGCGTCCCCGAGGCCAACCGCAAGCTGCGCCACCTCCTGCGCACCCGCTTGGCCTGGGGTGGCCTCGGCAACCTCTCCCCCGGCGTCTGGGTCACCCCGCACCCCGAACGCGAGGCCGAGGTCCGCGAGGTCCTGGACGAGGCGGGCGTCACCACCACCGCCACGATCTTCATCGGCCGCCTGGGCGGCATCGAGGAGGCCCGCCGGGTCGCGGGCCAGGCCTGGGACCTCACTGAGATCGAGCTCGCCTACGAGGACTTCCTCTCCGAGGTGGGCGCCCTCCACCCGAGCGACGACCGCGCGACGTTCACCGCGCAGGTGCGGCTCGTCCAGGAGTGGCGGCGGTTCCCGTTCCTCGACCCCGGCCTCCCGCCCGACCTGCTCCCCGCCGGGTGGAGCGGCACCCGCGCGGTCATGGCGTTCCAGAACCGCCACAACGACTGGCGTCCCGCGGCCGACCGCCACTGGCGCGAGCTCTCCAGGCAGGCCTGATCAGGCGAAACCGCGGAGGGTGGCTGCGACAGTCATCCGGAATCGCCGCTCGGCCGTCTCAGGATCGCCGAGCAGACCGGACGACTCAAGGCTCACCAGCCCCTGCACGGCGGCGAAGAGCCCGATGGCGGCGTCCCGGGCGCGTTCAGGCCCGAGGACCGCCGCCACCCGGCCGACCACGATCCGGTAGATCGCCTCGGCCGCCGCGGCGTCGTCGTCATCGGGCCTGAACTCCGCGAACGGACGCGAGAACATCACCTCGTACAGGTGCGGATGGCGGCGGGCGAACGCTCGCACGGAGAGCGCGAGCTCGATCACGTCAGACGCCGGATCATCAGTGACGTCCAGCGCCGACAGGTCTGCGGCCAGCCGGGCGAACCCCTCAGCGAAGATCGCCCGGACCAGCCCGGCCTTGCCGCCGAACAGCTCGTTCACCGCCGCCAGCGACGATCCCGCCCCGGACGCGACGGCACGGGTGGTCACCGCCGTGGTCCCGCCGTCCGCCAGCAGGCCCGTCGCCACGGACACCAGCTCGCCGCGCAACTCCCCGGTACGCACCTTGCGCCGCCCCATCCGGCTCACCCTAGTCAGGGGATCAGTCGGCGACGAGCCGAGCCCGGCGCCCCTCGTGCTCACGCTGACGACGCACTACGTACGTGCCCGGTGCGCAGCCTGACGCGCCGTGCTCGGGATGCAGCAGGTAGGCGACAGCTGAGGCTTCGAAGATGCCGATGGCCAGGAGGTCGGAGTCGAACACCTGGGTCGTCCAGCGGACGGTTCCCGGCTCCGCCACCAGTGTGTGCGGGTTGCCGCCCGCCTCGCCGCGGAGCAGCTCGATCCCTTCTGGCGGCACCTGCGTCCAAACCGCACGTGCCCAGAACGTCACGGCGGACGCGATGAGGGAATGCGGCACGACGATCAGGTCACCCTGGGCTTGGAGGCCGTCGACGACGGGGATGCTCACCGACTGTTCGAGATGGTCGAGCACGGCGAGCCCGGTCTGCTGGGAGAGGGAGGCAAGGGTCTGTGTCTTTGAAAGGGGCACTGTCATGGAAGTCACCTCAGGTTCGGCGGGACAGAAGGGAGTACTGATCGGCGGACAACCCGTAGGTCCAGCCGGCTGCGGCGATCGGGTCGTCCAGGAAGCCCGGCACGGTCAGCCCGTACCGGCGGCGTTTCCCGTCCCGTTCGACGGATCCGTTGACCGCAAGGAGCACCCTGGTCTCCTGCCGCAGGTCATAGAGCCGCAGTTCGGAGCCGGGATTGCCGGGATCCGGCGCCGCCGCGACCAGCCTGAGCCCGGCTTGGTCGATGTACGAGCCCCAGCCGATGTTCTCGATCGCGCACCGGCGCACCTCGACGTTGGCTTCCCGTTCGATACGGCTGACGCATGGATCGGTCACGACCCACCCGGGCACGTGGGCGCCATGCCAGGCGAAGACGTCCCAGCCGTCCGCGTACCGCACCGCGGGCCCGTCAGCACAGTGCAGCCGGACCTCGCCGTTGTCACCCCAGACCTCGGTGCGCAACACGGCAGGCCGCTCGGAGACGACACACACGCTCTCGCGAGGCCACCACCAGCCACAAGTCCGCGCCACGGTCGCCCAGAGCTCGAATTGACGCAGTTGCTCAGGCGTGAAGGTCACTCCGGCCGCCCGATGGATCGCGTCATATTGGCCCACCCAGGCGAAGCTCTGTGTACTGGACCAGACGCCTGGAGCTGAGGAACCCGGGTCGTACGCCGCGCGGAGAGACGCATCCAGCACCCTCCAGGAGGAACTCACCAGCGGGCCGCGCACCTCGATGCGGACCTGCTGTTCCGCCGGCCGCTCACATTCCCGTACCTGTTCGTCGAGCTGCCTGCACAGGGCGTCCTTCAGCGCGGCGAACCGATGTGGCAGCGGCCATTCGGCGAGGAGCTCGATGGTCTCCCACCGGCGGGCGCCCAGCGGCACCGTCGCGAGCGCGGTGACCGGAGAGGAGGCCCAGTGGAAACGCGGTGGATCGAGCCCGATCAAGCGGTAGAGCCCGGAGATGGCCGCTTCGGCGGCCGGACGGTCGGCGGGCTGCGTCGACAGCGCGTGGCCCAGCCATTCTGTGCGGATTTCAGCAGCTTCCCGCTGCACCGGATCGCTCACCGGAGGAGGGCTTCCACGCCCCTTTCATTGATCATGCCCGCCATGGTGACAGACCCCCCGAACCCCGTCCACCGAATTTCCCGGGACTCGTGTTGTCGTGCCCGATCCACGGCGAGAACGCGATAAAGTTTCCCTGTCGCCGCGAACGGCTGGGAGGCCTGCCGCAGCGCAAGCGGAAGTGGCTCAGTGGTAGAGC
Source organism: Actinomadura sp. 6N118 (assembly GCF_044326415.1). Lineage (NCBI taxonomy): Bacteria > Bacillati > Actinomycetota > Actinomycetes > Streptosporangiales > Thermomonosporaceae > Actinomadura > Actinomadura sp. 6N118. The sequence continues at coordinate 147,724 of NZ_JBIRAZ010000003.1, forward strand.
ATCACCTTGCCAAGGTGAGGGTCGCGGGTTCAAATCCCGTCTTCCGCTCCACTGTGACCCCGAGCATTGTGCCCCAGGGCGTCCAGCAGCCAGCGGTGGCTTCGGCCGAACGTGGCGAACGTGCCGGTCACCTCGGTGAAGAGCTCCCAGTAACGGTCGATGCGCGGGTCATGGTCGAGGAGTAGCTCCCGGTGCAAGTAGTGCCGGAACTCCAGGGTGTCCTTCCGGTCGCCCCTTACATGTGCGTGAGCCTCGACGAAGCGGTCGAGCGCGGGGCCTGGCTGGGGCTGTTCCCCGGCCAACAGCGCGGGAACGGTGAGGTTGTAGGCCTCCCCGACACCCAGCATGAGCGTGCCTTCGTCGGAGATCTCCGCCTGGTTGATGCGTTCACGGACGCGGCGTGCGTTTCCGAACGGGTGGCTGTGGGCGATGACGACCATTTCGGCGAACGCGACGACCTGCTCCGGAGTCGGGTCGGCCGGCGTGCCGGGGACGGCCAGCTGCACGAGGCCCTCCATGATCTCCGGATTCACGTACGCGCGGACCATGCGCACCCAGAAGTCGACGATGACGTCCCGGGCCGCCGGGCCCTGTGCGTGGGCGAGAAGCTCCAGACGTGCCGCGCGTTCGGTGGGGCTCGCCTCCTCCACCGCGCGCAGGGAGGCGCGGCGCCAGGCCAGGGAGGCGAGCTCGACGTCGAGCGCGGCACGTTCGGCGGAGATCGCCTCGTCGAGCGAACGTTCCCCCGTCAACACGTTCGCGATCGCGGAGAGGCCGAGGCCCAGCCCGCGCAGCCGGCGGACGAGGCGCAGCCGCTCGACGGCGTCCGGATCGAACCGCCGGTGCCCGCCCGAGCTGCGGCGGACGGTCAGAACGCCCTCGTCGCAGTAGAACCGGATCGTGCGCACGGGCACGCCGGTGAGCCGGGACAGCTCACCGATGCCGAGCGACCGATCTGGGATCATCCCAACTGGGCCTCCGCCTTGGCGAGGATCTCCTGGATCCGCAGGCCGTGCTGGGCGTCGAGCGGGTGGCCGCCGCCGTTCCGCACCGTCGCGGCGAATTCGGCGATCATGGTGGTGAACGTTTCCTGGCTGACATGCGACCAGTCGAGCTGCGCGTTGCCCCGCCGCCCGTACACCTCGACGCGCGCCGGCGGAGGCTCGACCACGCTCCCCATGGAGACCGAGGCCTCGCTGACCGCGCCGCCCTCGTGCTCAAGGAACAGGCCGATCCAGCGGAGCGGTTCGCCGTGCGCGCGGACCCCGGTCACGCGGCCGAGCGAGGCGTCGAGCAGGTCGACGATGTGCGGGCCGAGGTCCAGCAGCGCGCCGCGTTCAAGCCGCCATGGCGTGGCGAACGGCCCGCCGCTGAGGACGGTGGAGACGAACGAGCCGTGCCCGCCGAACACATCCAGCTCGCGCACTTTGCGGAGATAGGTCCGGGCGGCCTCCGAGTATCGGATCGTGAAGACCATCTGGGAGGCGACACCGGCCTCGCCGATGGTGTCGGCCACCCGCCGCGCACCCGTCAGGTCCATGGCCAGCGGCTTTTCCAGCAGGACGGCCTTGCCCGCCCGGGCGGCCTTGGCAGCGAGATCGGCCTGCACGTCGGGCGGGACGGAGAACGCGACCGCCTCGCAGGCATCGAAGAGCTCCTCGATGCGGGTGAAGGCGGGCACGCCGTACTTGGCGGCCAGCTCCGATGAGGCCTCCGGGCGCCGCGCCCAGATCCCCGCAAGACGTGTGTCCGGGCCCGCGTCCAGCGCGGGCGCGTGCACCATGCCGGCCCAGGGCCCTGCCCCGACCAGCCCCACTGATACTGGTTCACTCACGCCCCGAGCTTAAGCGACCCTAAGCACCCCTAAGCGACCCCAAACACCCCTAAGCGACGGTAAGCGACCGGTCCGCACGGGAGATGGAAAGGGACATACCGGCCGCGACGAGGCAGATGACGCCGGCGCCCCACCAGGCCATCGTGTACGTGCCGAACGAGGTGCGCAGCGCGCCCGCGGCGGCTGCGGCCACGGCGGCGCCCAGCTGGTGCGATGCGAAGATCCACCCGAACACGATGGTGCCTCGTGCGGGGCCGAAGACCTCCCGGGTGAGCGCGATGGTCGGCGGCACGGTCGCGACCCAGTCAAGTCCGTAGAAGACGATGAACACCACCATGCTGGGATGGATCGACGACCCGAACAGCACCGGCAGCGCCAGCAGCGACAGGCCGCGGAGCGCGTAGTACCAGCCGAGCAGGACCCGGCTGTCAACGCGGTCGGTGAGCCAGCCTGACGCGACGGTGCCCACGATGTCGAAGATGCCCACCAAGGCGAGCAGCCCGGCGGCGGTGGTCTCGGCCATGCCGTGATCGTGGGCCGCCGGGATGAAGTGGGTGCCGACCAGGCCGTTGGTCGAAGCCCCGCAGATGAAGAAGCCGCCGGCCAGCAGCCAGAATTCCTTGGTGCGCGAGGCGTCCCGGAGCGCGCGCAGGGCGACGCGTGCGGCGTCGCCCTTCACCTCGGGCTCGGGCTCCGCGACCGTCGCCCCGTACGGGAGCAGCCCCACGTCGGCGGGACGTTCCCGCAGCACGAGGATCACCAGCGGCACGACGGCCAGCGCGGCGACCGCGACGGTGACGGACGCCGAACGCCAGCCGTGCTGCTCGACCAGCCATGCCAGCAGCGGCAGGAAGACCAGCTGGCCGGTGGCTCCCCCGGCCGTGAGCACGCCGATGACGAGCCCCCGGTGGCGGGTGAACCACCGGTTGGCGACGGTGGCCGCGAAGACCATCGCCATCGACCCGGTGCCCATTCCCACGAGCACGCCCCAGCAGAGTACGAGCTGCCAGCTGGCGTTCATGAAGACGGTGAGCCCGCTGCCCGCCGCCACCAGCATCAGCGCGGCCGAGGTCACGCGCCGGATGCCGAACCGTTCCATCAGCGCGGCGGCGAACGGGGCGGTCAGCCCGAACAGGACGAGGTTGACCGAGACCGCGAGCGACGTCGTCGCGCGCGACCAGCCGAACTCGTCCTGGAGGGGCACCATCATGACGCCCGGGGTCGCCCGGAATCCGGCCGCGCCGATCAGTGCGACGAAGGCCACGGCGGCCACCGGCCAGGCCCGGTGGATCGGAAACCTCCGGCGGGGCGCTGCCGGACGGCTCTCCGAGGGGCGGCTCTGCGGAGTGTTCAGCACCTGGACACTGTGCCTGGCCTGCCCCGGTATGCGACACTGGCTGGAATGCCAATGTTCCGGAGGATCCGGCCATGAGCCAGCCGCACCGGGTCGCCGTCCTTGCCGTACCGCCCGTCGTGCCCTTCGACGTCTCCATCCCCGACCTCGTGCTCGGCGGCTCGGTACACGAGGGGCGGCGGCTGTACGAGGTGCGGGCGTGCACCCTCGCGCCAGGAGTGATCAAGACCTCCGCCGACTACGGCCTGGAGATCTCGAATGGCCTGGAGATCCTGGAGACGGCCGAGACGATCATCGTTCCGGGCACGCACACCCGTGAGGGGATCGACCCCGCCGTCCTCGACGTCCTGCGCCGGGCCGCCGCCGACGGACGCCGCATCGTCTCCATCTGCACGGGCACCTTCGTGCTGGCGGCGGCCGGGCTGCTCGACGGGCGCCGCGCGACCACGTACTGGCGCCGGGCGGACACGTTCGCGGCGCTCTTCCCAGCCGTGGACCTGGATCCGAGCGTGCTGTACGTGGACGACGGGCAGATCCTGACGTCGGCGGGTCTCGCCGCGGGCATCGACCTCTGCCTGCACATCATCCGCAACGACTACGGCGCTGCCGCCGCCAACGCCGCCGCCCGCCGCGTGGTCGTGGCTCCCGTGCGTTCCGGCGGCCAGGCCCAGTTCATCACCGCGCCGCGTCCCGAGCGCGCGAACGGGGACAGCCTCGCCTGCACGCAGGCATGGGCCCTGGAACGCCTCGACCATCGCCTCACGATCGACGGCCTCGCCAAGCAGGCACGGATGAGCAGCCGCACGCTCACCCGGCGGTTCCGAGCGGAGACGGGGCTCAGCCCGCTCCAGTGGCTGCTCCGCCAGCGGATCGACCGCGCGCGAGAGCTGCTGGAGACCACCGCGCTGCCGATCGACGACGTGGCCCATGCCAGCGGGCTCGGCAGCGCCGACTCTCTCCGCGCCCATCTCGTCCGTCAGGTCGGCCTGACCCCCACGGCCTACCGCGCCACGTTCACCCAGCAGGGTTAAGGACCCGGCGGGGTTTCGGACTCCGAAGCCTGGCTGCGGCGTGCGCGTGCCCGGCGCTTGCCCTCGTGCATCGCCTGTACGCGAGCGATCGGGATGCCGTGCCCCTCCTCGATCAAATCGGCGCGCAGCCCTTGCGGCGCGGGCATCAGCCGGGCCCACGGATCGCCTTCCGCGATCAGCCTCGCCGCCGTGCGCAACGTGAAGTCCCGCGGGCTGACGTCGTCGAGCTGGTCCCAGGCCACGGGGAACGACACGGGTGTGCCAGGCCGTGTCCGCGGACTGTAGGCGGCCACCACGGTCGCCCCGCCCGCCCTGGTGGAGTCGAGGAACACCTTGCCCTCGCGGTCCTCCCGGATGAACGCGGTCGTGGCGAAGGACGGGTCGAGGCGTTCGGCGCGCGCGGCGATCGCCCGTGTCGCGGCTGCCGCGTCCTCGGCCCCCACTCCCTCGATCGGCACGAACACGTGCACGCCCTTGGCTCCGCTGGTCTTGACCGCCCCCTCCAGGCCGGAGTCAGCCAGGGCCTGCCGCACCAGATGCGCGGCGCGCACGGCCATCTCGAACGTGTCTCCGGAGGGCGGGTCGAGGTCAAGCACCAGATAAGTGGGGTGGCCCGGATCCTCAGCGCGCATCAGGGTCGGGTGGTATTCGATCGCACGCTGGTTGGCGAACCAGACGAGCGTTCGCCGGTCATCACAGAGCGCGTAGGACACCTTGCGTTTGGAGGACTCCGCCCATAGCGTCACCGTGCGGACCCACGGCGGCGTGTACTTCGGGACGTTCTTCTGCATGAACGGCTCCCCGCCCCGGTGCACGCGGATCACCGACAGCGGCCGGCCGGCCAGTTCCGGGATGATCTGGTCCGCGACGGTGTCGAGGTAGTCCACCAGGTCCCGCTTGGTCGCGTCGGCCCCGTCGAACAGCGGCTGATCGAGATTGGTCAGCGGAACGCCCGCCCGCTCTTCACCACCGGCCATCACGCCACCTGCCCACGAACCATCTGGGATCGGACCATCTGCCGAGTATGTCGTGCGCCACAGACACTTGAACCTCCACCCGGGTGGAGCTCTTACGGTACGAGCACGACTTGAGGAGGAGTGCATGAGGGCACCTGACGTGCGGCGGCTCGCCGAGGGCCTGCAGCTGCAGACGGCCGGTCTCGCCGGCACCGTGACGGGCACGCACCCGGGCACGTGGATCCCCACCTGCCCCGAATGGTCTCTGCGCGATCTGGTCGAGCACGTCGGCCAGGCACAACGCTGGGCGTCGGCGCTGTTGGAGCAGCGTGCCACCGAGCCCCTGCCGCTTGAGCCCGTCGTCTCCCTGGATGCGGAAGACTGGCCGGAGTGGCTCCGCGCAGGGGCCGAACGGCTCACGGCGGCCGTCCAGGAGTGCGACGCGGAGGTATGGACGTTCTTGGGGCCGCAGGACGCCGCGTTCTGGCTGCGCCGGATGCTCCACGACACGTCCGTTCACCACGCGGATGCCGCCCTGGCCCTCGACCGGCCCTACGAGCTGGCACCGGATCTGGCCGCCGACGCGATCTGCGAAGGCCTCGACATGATCTCCAGTCCGCTGGCCGAGACGCTCAACCCCGGATTCAAGGCGCTCCGCGGCGACGGCGAGGCCCTCGCCCTCCAGCCTGCCGAGCCGGACATCGACGGCTGGCTGATCAGGCGTACGCCGGCCGGAGTGACGTGGGAACGGGTGAACGGCGCGGCGAACGTCGTCGTGTCGGCCGGTGTGACGGATCTCCTGCTCGTGATCACCCGGCGCCTTCCACCGGATGATCTGCGTGTCGAGGTCGTCGGCGAACGCCCGCTCCTCGACCACTGGCTGGAGCACACCGCGTTCAAAGGCGCCTCCTGACCATGGTGTTAGCGTCGCGGCATGGTGACGCCCGTAGAGTCCCCGCCCGAGCCACCGGAGTCCCTCACCGATCCGCGTGAGCTTCTCCTGGGATACCTCGATTTCTACCGCGACGCGATGCTGCGCAAGCTCGACGGCCTTTCGGAGGAGCAGCTCCGCTCCAGCGCGCTTCCGTCGGGTTGGACGCCGCTAGAGCTGGTCCACCACCTGACCTACGTGGAGACACGGTGGCTGAGGTGGGGGTTCGCGGCGGAGCCCATCGACGAGCCGTGGGGCGATCACGGGCCGGACGGACGGTGGCGCGTGCCGGACGGCCTGTCGGCCGAGGACGTGAAGGGGGCCTTCCGTGCGGCGTGCGACCGATCACGGAAGATCGTGGCGGCGGCGCGCCTCGACGACATCGCCTCGACGGGCGGGCGCTTCGACGGATCGCAGCCCGTTCCGTCGCTGGCGTGGATCTTGTTCCATCTACTGCAGGAGTACGCGCGTCACGCCGGCCACCTCGACGTGACGCGCGAGATCATGGACGGCGTGATCGGCGAGTGAGAGGCCCCTCCACGGACCCGTCGCCCGGGAGGCCTTGCCCGCGAACTGACACGACTCACGAAGTGACATCCCTTCGCTTCTGGGAATGACCATCCGCATGATCGGGGAACACGTCCTCGTCGGATACGCCCGGGACGCCGGCGGGCGGGAGGCGCTGGAGCTGGCCCGGGCCATCGCCGGCCTGACGGACGGCAAGCTGACCGTGGCCTCCGTGTACCCGCCGGACCGCCCGGCCGCCGCAGGCGAAGCCCATACGCTCCTCGACCAGGCGCTGGACCTCCTCGACGACGCCCCAGCCGAAGCCGCCGTGCACGAGAGCCGGAGCGTCGGCCGAGGCCTGTCCGTCCTGGCCAGCAGGATCGGCGCCGACATCATCGTGGTCGGCTCCACGAGCGGCGGCGCCCGGGGCCGGATCAACGTGGGCAGCACCGCCGACCATCTTCTCCACGCGTCCACCGAAGCCGTCATGCTGCCGCCCGCGGGCTACACGCCACCGGAGGAGCTCAGCCGCATCACCGTGGCCTACGTACGCCGCCCACAATGTGACGAAGCCGTCATCCGGGCCGCCCTGGCCGCCCTCGCTCTCGACGTACCGCTGCGTCTGCTCACCCTCAACGTCGACGACGCGCGCCCCGATCCCCTGCGGGACGATCTGGCCCTGGCGATCAGGCTCGCCCGCGACTCGTCCGGCCTGCCCGCCGAAGCCGTGACCGCCGAGCTCGCCGAGGGAGACGACGTGGCGGACGCCCTGGACGACGTCGACTGGCCCGAGGGAGAGCTGCTCGTCTGCGCCAGCAGCGAGGACGCCGGCGCGCACCGGGTCTTCCTCGGCGAGGTGGCCCTCAAGGTGCTCCGCGCGGCGCCCTGCCCGGTCACCGTCCTCCCGAGGGGCTATTCCTGACATAGTCACGCCCGACTACGACCCCTGTAGTCCAGATCGACCGTTTCATCCGGAACGACTTGCCCCTTGCTCTTTACCTCGGCTACATTCCACCGAGATCGGAGCGTGACCTGATAGGGCCGCTCCGACCCAGGGGTGGCAAGGAGCGAAATGGACCCGGTCGGCAAAAAGCTGCTCGACATCGCCAAGGACCAGCTCGGTTACACCGAGAAAGGCGATGGTTACACCAAGTTCGGCGACTGGTACGCCAAGAACGTTGACGACGACCACAACCCGTACTTCAAGACGGCGCCGTGGTGCGACATGTTCCTCGCCTGGGCCGCCGACAAGGCCGGTGTGACCGAGTCCGCAGGCCAGTTCGCCGCCACCGTCGACCACGCCAAGTGGTTCAAGAAGCAGGACGCCTGGGGCAAGAAGCCCGAGCCCGGCGCCATCGTCTTCTTCGACTGGTCCGGATCCGGCGACGTCGACCAGATCGACCACGTGGGCATCGTCGAACGCGTCGAGGGCGACGCCATCCACACGATCGAGGCCAACGCCGAGGGCTACAAGCTCATGCGCAAGGAGCGCTCCGTCGACCAGGTCGTCGGCTACGGCCTCCCCGGCAAGGTCAAGACCACCGCCAAGTACACCCCCAAGCACGCCGCCCCGGCACCCGCAGTCGAGACCCTGGCCCCCGACACCTCGGCGACGGCCAACCTCCACAAGCAGGAGCCGGCCCCCGAGTCCCCGCTCCCCTCCCAGGAAGTGGTCCTCGGCAGCTTCCTCGCGCTCGTCCTCTGCGGCACCGTCGCCCTCGCCGCCGGCAAGGCCGCGGCCGCGATGGCCCCGACCTCTCCCCCGGTCCGCGTCCGCAAGCGCGGCAAGCACCACCGCCCCGCCACCCCGGTCCAGCTGCCCGCCGAGGTCACCCCCGCCGACCTCGAGGCCGCCGAGACCGCCACGACGATCATGCCCGCCCTCTCCATGGCCGCCGCCCACGAGGCCGAGGACCGCGAGTTCTGGGGCCGCATCGCCCACCTCAAGGAGGACGAGGAGCTCGCCTTCTGGGACTCCATGCACGCTGAGAGCACCCTCTCCAGCCGCGCCGAGTACGCAAGTACTCCGGGATTCCGCTAAAGTTAACCCCAGAGCGCGCCAGGGAGTGATCCCCGGACGCCATGCGGAAGTGGCTCAGTTGGTAGAGCATCACCTTGCCAAGGTGAGGGTCGCGGGTTCGAATCCCGTCTTCCGCTCTGAGAGGCATTGCAGCGCAAGGCCTCGCTCGGTGGAGTGGCCGAGAGGCGAGGCAACGGCCTGCAAAGCCGTGTACACGGGTTCAAATCCCGTCTCCACCTCGACGCGCATGTCGCGGCAAGGGCGATTAGCTCAGTGGGAGAGCGCTACCTTGACACGGTAGAGGTCACTGGTTCAATCCCAGTATCGCCCACCACTCTCTCCCGAGGTCAAAGCCTCGTCCCACAAGACCGGGACGGGGCTTTCGCCGTCTCCTGGAGAAAAACTGGAGATCATCCGCCGGTGAGCGCTACCGTGCCGGGCTCACACTCCCTCAGCTCGGGCACCCTCGGTAATCGTGGCTGCAAGGTCGGGTGGGACGACCCGGACGAGATGGCGCCGTTCGTCAGCTGTCAGCTGAGCGACAGAGCTCTCCCAGCGAGCTTGCAACGCATCCAGAACGCGCTGTTGCATCTCAGGAGTGACGTGCTCGTAGACGTCAGCCATGCCCGGCAGCTTGTGGCCAAGCCGGGCCGCCCGGGCGACATCAGGGATGAGATCATCCGCCAGCCAGGTGCGCTGGGTGTGGCGGCCCTCGTGGAAGGTGAAACCGGCCAAGACCGCAGGCGTCCGGGCCTCCGGATCAGGATTGTCGGGGTCACCGTCCCAAGCGGGCCGCCAGAATCGACGGCTGAAGTTGCTACGGCGCAGCGCACCGCCTCGCGCGCCGGTGAACACGCGGCGGTACGGACACTCATCGATCAAGGCCTCATAGAAGGTCGCCAGGAACGGCGGCAGTTGAATCCAGCGCTTGGCCGCGGGGGCTCTTGGGCCGCGGTGCCTCTTCTACCTGCCCGCCGGCTTCTCGCAGTGGTCGGCGCACCGGGATCTGCTTGTTGGTCCGGTCATACAGCCCGGGCCGCTGGGAGATCAGCTCTGACCAGGGCGCACCGGTATAGGCATCCATCAATGTCAGAACAAACCCGGGGAAGCCCGCGAGATCGGCCATCCGCAGTGCAGCTCTGAGCACCTGAACGGGCGTGGCCACCAACCGCTCCACCTCGTCACCACCCAAGGTGACCCGGATCCCCTAACAGGGGCTGGCGGGGATCTTTCTGGCCCGGACGGCCGCGTTCATGATGGTTGAGAACAGGGAGAAGACCGAGGCCACGGTGGACTCGGCAAGGCTGTCGTGCAACTCGTTGACCCACCCCTGCACCTCCAGATGGTTGTTGGCGATCAGGATGAGTGGCCAGTCCTCCCACTGCGGCAGGATGTGGTTACGCAGCTGCGAGCGGTAGTTGGCTTCTGTGTTGATCACCAGGCGGCTCACCGACAGCCAGTGCTCAGCGAACTCAGCAAAACGCGTCTCGCCCTCATCGGGATCGATCCACGTGCGCCGCCGGATCATCGCCTCCTGCTCTTCCCCCCACTGCTCGGCCGCCGTCTTGGTCTCGAACCCAGGCTCCGAGCCATAGGTGCCATCAGGCCTCTTATAGCGGGCCCGCCATTTCTTGCCCAAGCGCTCGGCATATGCCAACTTCTCCTCCTTCCTGATCCGGTTGGACTGCACGAAGACGACTCACTGGGGCGTAGGCGGCATTGGCCTGACCGGTGCTCTGCCGCCCTGCCGCACGATCTGCGTGAGGTCGTGCTCGCTGAAGCGCAGGTGCTTGCCGATGAACGTGCAGGGGATCGCACGGGACGCGGCCTTCTTCCGAAGCCACGACTCAGGAACCTTCAACACACGCGCTGCCTCACTGGGCGTGTACACGCGTAGTTCATCCATGCCGCAAGCACATCTGCCGGAGCTCGCGAACCGCCTACAGAGCACCGCATAACGCGGCTGCGGCCCCCACCCACAACTCCCTTCGGCTGTCAGGGGCCTGACAATCGCCCTGCGGGCTGGGTGTTGGCGGCGTGTGAGGTGTCGCCCATTCCCGATCAAGCGCGGAGGACAAACCGTCGGGGTACTCGGTGCAACTCCGGGAGTGCCGGGCGTGAGCGCAGAGATGATGACGGTCGATCTCGGGCGGACTCTGGTAGGCCGCAGGGTGCGCCTCTGGTTCGCGCCACGCGCGCCCGGGAGAGCCGGATGGAGATGAACGAACTCATCCGGCCGCAGGGTGCCTGGCCTGCGGGCTCAGCGAAGCGTGGAGCGGCAGGTCTGCGGCGTCGGCACGCACGCCCGCACCGTCAAGGTCCGGCGACCGCGTCCTCCTCCCCCGCCGACCAGTACGAGGTCGAGATCCAGGGCGAGAACTACCTGGTCATGCGCGAACGCGACCTGCACGCCATCGCCAACGAACGCCCCGAACACGGCACCGGCCTCTACCTCTGTCCAAAAGAACTTCAAGATCACCCGTTAGCGAACTCGTCGGTGGATTCGCGACCGCCCGATGTTGTGGCGAGTGTTGAAGGCTGATGACGACTGATGGAGCGGCGCCACCAGTACCGATCAGGTCGGCTTGGCGCTCCGGTCAGGTCTCGCCGTACGCGGCGAGACCGCTGGGCCGCCCAGTTCACGGCGCGCAGTCGCGACCGCACACAAGCAACAGCAGCCGGAACCGGCGGAGATCGCCAGCAGCACTGCCAAGACCCCAGCCGGGCCACACGGCTGCCCGTGGGACCGCTTCAGGCAGGCAGCTCAAACAGCAAGCTAACCTTCTGTTTACAAGCCGCGACAAACCCGTGCCAGCAGGCCACCCACTCTCCCCCTTCATCCCGGTTCATACCGGTATCCGTGAGCCAGCGTCCCGGCTCCTCCCGCCCAATCCCTCGGGGTACCGGGACGCTCGGGCACACCTCGGGCACACGCGCGACTGACCTCTGACGGCCATCAGACGGTGGACGCCTCCCTCGCCCGCGTTCCTCCTCGCACTGCCGACCGGCGGCAAGTGTGTCGGCTCCGGTTTCGGAACATCATGGCCAAACGGGGGCATCAGGCTTGGGTGATGGCCCTGCGTTTCAAGATGGTGGTGGATCAAGCTTCCGAACTCGCCTCCGAAGTAATTGGCAAGCCATGAACGGGCTCCGTCTTCGAGGGTGCTCATGTAGCTCGATGGCCGTTCGAGATCGGCTACGGTGCGTAGCGTTGGCCCCATAGCCCATCTGCCCCAAAGCACTGACATGGCTCCCCTCTGTGTCAAGGGGCCGTACAGTGGGCGGTCGTAGGCTGGGTGATGGCGGGTCCGGGAAGTGACTTGTCCGAAGTGCCGACATCGGGATGTGAGTCGGCCGCGCTGGAGCCTGTAGTCGCTCCCCGGTACCTGGCGGGTCTGTCGTGTGGGTGAGGGCGTCGTCGAGCATGTGCCGGAAGACAATGTCGGAGAGCCAGCGTTTGAGCGACCGCATCGCTTCCATCGACGTTTTGCCAGAGGCCTTCTTCCGGTCGAAGTAGGCATGCCCCTGGGTGGGGCTGCGTCACTGGACGGTGGCCATGATGTGCAACACCCGGTTGATCTGCCGGTTTCCTGCTCGTGACAGCCGGGTGCCGGACCTGGTCGCCGGAGGAGGCATCGATGGGAGCGGTGCCGTTCCAGGAGGCGAAGTGCGGTTTGGGGAATCGGGTGATGTCGCCGACCTCGACCAGCAGGCGGGCGGCGCCAGAGGGGCCGATGCCGTGCAGGTCCATCAGGGTGGTACCGGTGGCGGCGACCAGTTCCTTGAGCTTCTGTCGGCGTTGTTGGAGCGCCGGTAGATGCGTTCGAGGTCGCTGATCAGTTCCGCGGCGACCCGGCGTCGTACCTTGCCGGCGGCGTCGCGAGGTCGCACGTTGGCGAGCAAGGCCTTGGCTTGGGCAGCGGAGAGGTTCTTCTTGGCCCCGCCGGGGATGAGCTCCAGCAGCAGCTGGGCGATCATCCGGGTGTGGTCATCACCAAGAGAGCGGCGGCGGTCGATCTCGACGGAGGGCAGCCCGGCCCAGGTCACCGTGTCCCGCGCGCCGGGAGGGGGCCGGGGCCCGGCGGCGAACAGGAACACCACACGCTCGAACAGCACCCGCCGCGCGACGAACATCAGCACTTGCTGCGACGCCGGATCGACCCATTGCAGATCATCGACCAGGATGATGATCGGCCGATCCTCCGTGGCGGCGGCGATGAGGTTCAACGTTCCGATGCACGGCGCGTACGGGTTGGCCGCCTCCCCGTCGGCGATCGCCAGCGAGATCTCCAATGCTCTCCGCTGGCCTCCGGGAAGTACGCACATGTGCTTCCTGATTGGGAGCACCAGGTTGCCTAGCGTGGCGAAGGGGAGGACCGCCTCCGACTCGATCCCCCGAGCGCGAAGCGCCCGGACATCGGCCGTCACGGCGACATAGTCGAGCAGTGCGGTCTTGCCGATGCCCGGTTCTCCGAGCATTACGAGGCTGGCGGCTTGAACGGCCGCCGCCGCGACCAGTCCATCGAGCAGCCGCCGTTCCTGCGCTGCCGACGAGCCCATGGGCCCGTGGTGTGTCCATGGCAGCCTCTGCGGGCTTCAGAGCCGAGGCTCCATCGGCTCTTTGTCCGAGTTTCCCGCTGCTCGAGCTTCCCTTGAAGGGACTTCAGTCACGTTGTGGCCGGGCTTCCAGAGGGTGGACCTCAGGAGGTGCGACGGTCGACCGTGACTAGTCACTGATGAGCGGGTCGACCACGCCGCGGAGGATGTTGTTGGTCACTTGTTCCCGAGACAGAAGCCCCTCGTAACGGCCACTTCGGGTGAGCGCGACGAAGGGGGGCCGTGCTGGAGAGCACTGTCCGTGCCCACTGGTTCGCGGAACCGGTTTCGGTGTCGAGGTCGATGGATCTCCGCCGCAGGACGGGGTCGAAGATCTCATTGAGCCGGGTGCTGGTGAGCAGCCCATGCCGGTCCGTCGTCTCGGGGCGGCCGAGTTCCGCGGCGAGCACTTGTTCCGGGGCGAAGCGCGCGCGCCGGGTGCCCGCGCCGGAGAAGATGACGTGCCGGTACTGGCCTCCCCGCTGGGAGGGGAAGGGCAGCTCCGCCGGGCCGTCGGGGGCGAGGGGAAGGGCCAGGGCCCACTGTCGGCTGATGGCTTTGGCCTCGTCGTGGACGGCCTGGAGGTCGGCGCGGGCACCGAGCAGGGCATCCGCGAGCTCGTCGGGAGGGGCCCAGCCCCGGAATGCGCCGTTGCCGATTTCCGCGTCCCTGGCAAGGAAGACCACCGCGCGGGGACGCCCTAGCCGTACGGCGCCGGCGCACAGGACCAGCAGGCGGGTTTCCCACCAGGAAGTCCCATCGCCGATGTCTATGACGGCGACCTCGTTGCCTGCGGCATCACGCAAGGTCTGGAGGATCTGCACGGTGCTGCTGTCGCTGATCGGCGTTCCGGGCTGGAGGCCCATCTGGGGTGAGACCTTGAATTCCGATCTGGTCTGTTCCGCTTCGGGAAATTCAATGCGGACCCCGAGTGTCTCGAGCGAGCCTCCCGTCGTGAGGCTTCCCACCAGCAGGAGGATCAGGGGAAGCAGGGCGATGATGACGATCCCCAGGAGCACGCGCCCTTCAAGGTCGTCACTGGGCCAATCGAGTGTCGACCGTGTCAGGGCCAAGGCGGGGAGGAGGACGATCAGCAGAGCCGGAACAGCGAGGATGGCCGAACGGTTTCCCCAGGGCCAGAACATTTGGTGATCTCCTTGCTGAGGAGAGCGACTCGTTTGTTCAGCGGGCGCCATGCATCGGCCGCATGAGCATCGCCCCCGCGGGGACCTGCGCAGCCGGGGGCGAAGGCGATGTCGCCAGGTTCTGATGCGGCACGACCGGAGCAGCTCCCGCTCGTCCGGCAGCAACGGGCCGTAGAAGGGCACCCCGTACACAGCCAGATCTGCCTTGAGTTGAGTGCGCAGCAAGGAGAGCTGCCTGACGCTGATGCAGCCGCGTTGGGCGTTGACCCGGTCGGCCGGAGCGCTACGGACGAGCGTCGCGAGCATGGCGGGCTGGAGGTCGGCGTCGTCGCAGATCAGGTTGGTCTTCACCTTGAGGTACAGCTCGCGCGTACGGGCGGTGAGCAGCATCCCGTCGCCGTGGCCGTAGTACCACGAGGTCAGCAGGTCGAAGAGCTGTTCGCGGTCCGCTTTCGTCAGCGGCCTCTCGGAACGCATCGGAGTGGCGATCACCGTGGGCTCCCACAGCCGTGCGTACGCCTGGATCCGACGGTCGGAGAGCCTGACCCGCAGTTGCCGGCGGTAGTTGTTGGCGAACCACAGCCCGATCAAGCCGACCAGGGCCGTCCCCACGGCCTGTATCCACTGACGCACGTCGTCGGACGCGGGAGACGCCACGAGCATGGATTCCAGGGTGAGCACACTCAAATAGTGACCAGTGCTCCATCCACTGCATAGCAGACGGCCGCATCCGGCGACGGGGAGACTCGATTCGAGTTGTAGTCGGTCACAAGCGGACGGTTTCGCTGGCGCACGCCTGATTGGTATCGATGTGGCCGGTCGAGCCCCCATCAGCTTGCGCCTCTAGGATCTGGACGACGCAATCCACCAGGCCGACAACCGCTAGGGCTCTGCCCCAGCCGGGAAACGATCAACCACTCAGTCCTTCAAGGCCACTAAACAGGCTCCCTCACCCGCGGGGGATGCCGTTGATGGGTCGGGGAGCGCCAACCGTGCCCTCATGCGCAACCTGGCCATGACCGGCTGAACCAGCACAAACCCCAAACGCTGACGGCCGCGCTTCCGACTAGCACCTCTTGATCACCACGGGACAGCCTCCAGGGCAGCCGCGAGCGGGGAGGGCGCCGTACGAGTGGTGTCCTGAAGGTGGTCAGCACCGGAAGCTGCAAAGGACTGGACCGGAAGAATTCCGGAGAACAATCTCTTGGAGAGACTTCGTCTGCTTGATGACGGTCATTCCTGTGCTGGTGAAGGTTTTTTCGTTGAAAACGTTCCGGGCGAGCAAGGGATTGGTCAGAGCTTGGGTGAAGGCGTCATAGGCGACCATGACGGTCATCAGGTCGCCCATCATGGCGCTGGAAGAGTAGCCTTCGGCGAAGATGCCTACGTACCACTCGAGTTTGTCGACGTCGCCGTAGAGCTTGGCCAGGCGCTCTCGGAGTTCGGGATCCCTGGTCAGCTGCTTGAAGCTCTTGATTCTGTCCAGTCCGAAGTTCTCACGGTAGTCGTTGTAGGTGGCCAGTCGGGCCTTGCGCATCAAGCTTATGGTGCGTTCCTCC
This sequence comes from Actinomadura sp. 6N118, assembly GCF_044326415.1. Classification (NCBI taxonomy): domain Bacteria; kingdom Bacillati; phylum Actinomycetota; class Actinomycetes; order Streptosporangiales; family Thermomonosporaceae; genus Actinomadura; species Actinomadura sp. 6N118. The sequence continues at coordinate 163,657 of NZ_JBIRAZ010000003.1, forward strand.
ACTGAAGGACGGTCGGGTCGGGACGGGTCGCGGTCCACCAGGTAGTAGGGCGTGTTCATCAGGCCGATCTTTCCGGCCCGTGCTCGGGAGAATCTAGAGATAAGTGGCTCGATTCCCTCGGCGAGGACCAGGGGGTTGTTGTTGAGGAAGTCCGCTGACCGCAGTGTGTCCGTGCCGTCGGAAATGGAGCTGGGAGCCAGGGAATGCCAGCGATACAGCAGGTTGAACTCGATGGCCACCCAGTTGGAACGGTTCCAACGCCTGCCGTCCGCGACGAAGGGGACCAGCTCCAGCGGGAAGTCGTGCGGGGAAATATGCCTGATGTACTCCTCTACCACGAGTTTGAGCAGCAGAACAATCATGATGTTCCGGGTCGTCTCGAACAGGCGTTGATCGGCGCCCTCCGGGTGATCTCGCCATTCCGGATGAGCCTCTTCCAGGAGCCCGGAGATACGGTTGTGCTCGCGCAGGAACACCGTGTTCATGATGGTGTTGCCGATAGTCGAGTTGCCGTGCTCGAGTCCGACGGCGAAGAATGAATCTTTCCGATCGTCGGGGACTCCGCCCAGGATGACCTCGGTGATGAACTCCTTGTCGTGAAGCCCTTCGAACTCCGGCTTGAAAACCAGCGGTTGTCCTGGTCCGCGCGGGGTGAAGAGGTAGACGGGATACTCCGCGCCGTTGATCTGCTGGCTCTTCAACCGGCCGCCGGTATGTGCGCGCAACATGTTCGTCTGTTGCTCGGTAAGGCCGTAGATCTGACAGAGATCGATCTCCTGGTTGGACGTGTTCTTTCGGAAATCGCTTCTTTCGGTGCGGAGGAAGCTGTCAGTGAACCATTGCGCGAAGAACATGAACATGATGCTTGTGTCCGTTGAACTGATCTCCACGTCGTCGCCTTCTGCGTCCTTGCGACGCCGGAACAGATCCGTGAGGCTCTCCTCGCTCGGAAGCTCGTCCGGCGGAACCGATGAGGGCGGGAGGTGCCGTCCGCTGAACGTACGGTCGGTCAGGCTCTTCCAGCTGGTGTAGTCGGCTGCCATCGACAACGCGCGCGGGCGCGGCGCGGTGGAATTGGCGAGGACCTCGATCACGATCGTGCTGACGACTCTGCGGACGAACGGGAGCCTGCCCACCTTCTCCAGAATCCGGGGCAGGTCTAGTGCGAACGGCTTGGGCAGACTGACCATTACAGTTCCTCGCTAACTGCAATCGGCGGTGGCGACGTGGTTCTCAGCTTCCCGTAGATCCGTCTCCAGGCGCGTGATGTCGGCGCGGGAACCGCGGTACGGATCGATGAGGACACGCGGTTCCGCATAGATTCTGGGACTGTGAAATATCGCCAGAAGCGCACGCAAGTGTGATGGCGCCAGATACGCATCGGCGAAATGCACCCTCAGAACCGAGCGAACGCGGGGAGCCATGGAAGAAGGCATGGCTGGGAACAGGTGGTGCTCGACGTGATGACTGAAGTGGAAGTGGATCCGGTCCAGGATCGGGTGCGTTGTGACACTCATTGTCGTCGACAATATGTCCGCTCCCGTGCTCAACGGCCGAATCATATGATTCGTGACCACATATGAGAGGACGACGAAGTTCGCAACGAGCATGGGCACCACGATGACGAACAGGGCTCCGCTCGGGCCCATGAGGATCGCAGCCGCCCCCCATGCAGCGGCCATGATCGCACTTTCGCTGATCGCCTTTTTTCGATTGAGGTTCTGGTAGCCGGGAAGCACCTTCGACTTACACCACAACACCGCCTGCGCCTGCAGTGTGAAAAAGGCGAACAGGTATATCGAGCTACGCAAGTATTTGGATCCAGGCGCAAATTTCAGAAACTCCTGCGACCATTTTGAGCTGACTCGAAACTGCTCTATACTGCCGAAGCTGTCGGGATCATCATCACCCTTGTTGGTGTGGCCGTGATGCGACTGGTTGTGCCAGATAGTCCACAGGTGGGGAGATAGAAGGAAAGCCGCACAACCTGGATACATAATGATTAGCTGCAAGTGGCGGGAACGCACAACGGCGCCGTGCCCTACCTCATGTGCCAAGAACATCATGCTGCCGTAGATGCCACCGATGACCGCGGCGGCGCCGAGGGCGATGTACCAGGGCATCGGGATGAACAGCACCAGGACGCTGATACCAACATTGGCGGTCAGCATCGGGATGATGAACAAGCCGCGCAGTGGCCGCCGGGCAAACGTGCGAGCGGGGAGTTCCGCGCGTATTCGCGCCTTCACCACGCTGTCAGTTGTCACGTCGATATCCTTCCTGCAGAGGCGCCGACGGTGACGAAGCGTCATATTCATCTCTTGCATAGGTGCCTGACGGTAGGGCTTGAGTACTCATGCGACGTCGAGCGTCCAGGCGGTCCTGGCGCGGCCAATGAACGTCGTAGGCCCACCCGAGCGATTCGAAAAGTTGAATCAGTCGCGCGCTCGAGTCCAGCTGCCCACGATCGACGCCGGCGCGGGCCAGGGTCGGATGAGCGTGATGGGTGTTGTGGAACTCGCCCATGGCGAGCACCGCCAGCGGCCAGATGTTCGTTGCGCGGTCCCGGGTCCTGAACGGCCGGGCACCCATCACGTGGCTGACCGAATTGATTGACCAGGTGAGGTGGTGCAGCACGCATACCCGCACCAAGCCACCCCAGAAGAACGCGGAGAGAGCCGCCGCCCAGGACATCGACCAGAAGCCGCCCGCTACGGCCGGCAGGGCCAGCGACAAGGCGGCCCATACTGGGAACAGTCGAGAAATCCGCATGATGTACCGGTCGGCCAAAATATCGGGGGCGTATCTCTCCCCCGATACCTTTCCTGCACCGAACATCCAGCCGACATGGGCATGGAGCAATCCCTTGCAAACCGCCCCCACGGTGACGCCGTATCGCCACGGTGAATGAGGGTCACCCTCCTTGTCGCTGAATGCGTGATGGCACCGGTGGGTGGCGACCCAGTGCGCGATCGGCCCCTCCACCACCAGGCTGCCGGCGATGCCGAGGGCGAGTCGCAGTGGGCGGCGGGCTTTGAATGCGCCATGGGTGAAATAGCGGTGCAGTCCGACCGTGAGGCCATGTCCTGTTATTGCGTACATCACCGCGGCAATGGCGATGTCATGCCAGCTGACCCAGCTATGCCAGGCCAGTGGTACAGTCGCTATCACGGCAACGAACGGGATGATGACGAACGCGATCACGATGGCTCGCCCGGGCCGTTGTTTGTGCTGTTCGCCCAATTCCGGGCCGAGGGTGACCGATGTCATGGACCGGCTCCGGAGGCTCGCAGGTTGCCGTAAAAGTCGAGGTGCCTGGGCATCGTGTAGTCTCGACCTTTACTGAAGAGGACCTGGTAGAGCTGCAAGGTGTCATGGCGAAAACAACTCTCCGCCAACTGGAGATAGTAGTTCCACATCCGGAAGAATCGTTCGTCGTACTGCCCGCCCAGGTCAAGCACGCTCTGGTGATTTGCCTGGAGATTTTGATTCCAGTGCCGGGCGGTTTCCGCATAGTGGGGTTTCCAGTTTTCAATATGTCTGATCAGGAATCCGGCTTTGCGCAGTTCTGCAGCGAGGTTCTCAAGGCGCGGCCAGTAGGCACCCGGGAATATGTACTTCCTGAGCCAGGTACCGGCGTACTGCCGCTCTGTCGTTCCAATCGTGTGGAGAACGCCTCGGCCACCGGGGCGGAGGAGTTCGTGAACCTTCTGCATGTAGGCGGGATAGTAACTTCTGCCCACATGCTCGAACATTCCGATGCTGACGAACTTGTCAAACGTTCCGGTCGCCTGTCGGTAGTCCTGCCTTCGTACGCGTATGCGTCCGTCCAGGCCCTCCTGTGCGATCTTCTCCTGAGCCCAGGTTTCCTGTCGTGAGCTCAGGGTTATGCCGAGGCCGGTCGCGCCGTACTCTTTGGCCGCATGGATCAGCATGCCGCCCCAGCCACAACCGATATCGATGATCCTGTCGCCGTTCTGCAGATCCAGCTTGCGGCAGATGATCTCATATTTGTGATCCTGCATCTGGGACAACGTTTCGGCCGGGTGGTATTGATAGCCGCAGGAGTACGTCATTCCGGGATCGAGGAAAAGGCGGAAGAAGTCGTTGCCGAGGTCGTAGTGGGAGCTTACATTTCGCAGACTCCCTGCAGCGGTCGGCCTCGAAAGGGCCCAGTGATAAGCGAGAGGAGGTAGCGTGCGCAAGTTCTTTCGTTGCCGTCGCTTCAAGTCGTTCCGGAAAAGGATGGCCAGAAGGTCGACGATGCGACCGTGATCCTTGTCCCACCATCCGTCCATGTACGACTCGCCCAGGCCGAGATCGGTGTCGCCCAGTAGACGACCGTAAGGATCCGAGTTATGCACCGACACGTGCGCCGCGAGATCCGAGTTTTCGTCGCCAAAAACTCTACAGCGGCCCTGCGGGTCGTGAATTGTGATCTTCCCTTCCCGAACCCCTTCGAGTAGTTCAAGAAGGAGACCCTCAGTCGATGACGCGAACATCATCCCATCATGCGCCCGCTGTTCTATGAGGTCCATGGCCTCGCGTGCTCCCCGGGCTCCAATGAAAAGTCTCACCATCGCCCCAATTCCGAGATCCGGTCTCCCGTAAACGAGGCATGCATCTTCAGCATGCAGGTAGCACATGGACCTAGTGATCGGCGGATCTATATTTGGGCGGATCGGTCCCGTTGGCACTAGAAGACCATCTGTTCGGCCAACTTTGGCCAAACGGCCGTTTGTATTTGTCCCAATAGTCTGATGGGTTCGCATGACTTGGGCGCTGTCACAACCGCCACACCTACGCGACGCCCGCCGACGAGTTGGAGGCTGGGTCGCTTGGGTTTCGATCGCCATGCCGGGTGTCGGCCGCCGGACGGGATGCAGCGGCTGCTGAATCACTACAGCTGGAGACGCTGATGCGGCTGCGGTGTCGCGGTATGTCGTCTCCCGGCTCGGGCATCGGCAGGCGGTCCTGATCCCGGACGAGACCGGGTTTGTGAAGAAGGGCCGGATGTCGGTCGGTGTGCAGCGGCAGTACTCGGGCACGGCGGGCCGGATCGAGAACTGCCAGCTCGGGCTGTTCTTGACTTACGCCACTCCGGGCGGGGCCGGGCGTTCATCGGGCGGCGCCTGTATCTGCCGGACAAGCCCGAGGACCACGGATCAACTCCGAGGACCACGGATCAACCTGGCGCAAGGACTTCAACCTCGTCTTCGAGCAGGCGTAGCAGCGCTGGGTGGCACGAAGCCGGCGTCGAGTCGTACGACTGCCACATGCCCGCACATCGCATGTCAGTGCGTTAGGGCGTATCCGGTGGGTCTTGATGTTTGGCTGAGGTCGATCTGGGTGCTGGGTTTGTGATGGTGGGCATGGTGCGTCGTCATGAGCTCACTGATGCCGCGTGGGTGCGGATCAAGCCGCTGCTTCCTGCTCATCCGCGTCAGGGTGGCCGGTGGTTGGATCACCGGACCGTTCTGAACGGGATCTAGTGGAAGCTGGCGACCGGGGCGCCGTGGCGGGATCTGCCCGAGCGGTATGGCAATTGGAAGACCGTCTATGAGCGGTACCGGCGGTGGGCGGCCGACGGCACGTTCGACCGGCTGCTCACCCACATTCAGGTGCACGACGACGCGGTGGGGCGCATTGACTGGACCGTCTCGGTGGACTCCACCATCGTGCGTGCGCACCAGCACGCGGCCGGCGCCCGCAAAAAGGGTCAGGCACGGGACGAATCCGGCGCCCCACTCGCAAGCACTCGGCCGGTCCCGCGGCGGGCTGACCAGCAAGCCGAACGAGCACGGCGCGGCAGCCGAGGCGGCCGACCACCCGCCTTCGACCCGGCCACCTACAAACGCCGCAACGTCGTCGAACGCTGCATTAACAAGCTCAAGCAATGGCGCGGCATCGCCACCCGCTACGACAAACTCGCCCGCCACTACCAAGCAGCCATCACCCTGGTCAGCACACTCCTATGGATCAACACATATCCATATCCTTAGGCCTGAACATGGATGAAGCCGCGACCAGTGGCCGCGGCTTCACCGCTAATGCTCAGATCCGGGAGTCGAACCCAGCAGACTTTTCGCCGGCGACCGCTAGGACGACGACGATAGATCATGTCCGGCGCAACCTCGCGCATTTCCGATGCACCTCTCACGGTTCGCCGAATGCGCGCTCCTGTCAAGGGATTGCGACGTTACGTTGTGGGTCGAAGGGGAACGGCGCGACGACCGCCACAGGGGTCCCGGCGGCGAGGGTGTCGATGACGACCCACAGCCGTTTGCCGTCCTGCGGCACGGGGTCCTTTGCGCGGATGAAGACGCCGCGATTGAAACCAGTCAAGGCGGAGTTGCGGACCATCAGCTGCGGGCCCAGCACACCGTAGACGCGGACGCCGTCGGCGGGGGTGACCTCCTCCTTGCCGATGCGGATCAGCTCGGCCACGTTGTCCAGGACCGACAGCCTGCGGACGTTGCCGACGAACACCGCGTGCCTGCCCCGGTTGTACACGAGCGGGATCAGCACCCGCACGACGTTGCGGGAGACCATGACCTCGCCCGCGCTCTCCCGGGTGGCGGTCGCGGCGACCGAGGTGGCGACATGGATGCCCTGCGCCGCCCCGTCGACCAGGTTGTCCAGGACGCGCACGGTGCGGGCGCGCTGCCCGGCCACGACGATGCCCGCCATGGCGTTGAGCAGCTGGCCGGGGGCGGTCGCGCCGACGATCTCGTGTGCCTTGTCCGCCGGGGTCTCCTGCACCCGGTTGCGGGCCACGATGTGCAGGGCCCGCCTGCGCGGGACACCGCTGTTGATCAACGCGGCGGCCTGGTTGTTGAGCAGGGCGCGCAGCTCTTTCAGCTTGGGCCCGTAGCGGGCGGCCGAGCCCTCGGAGAAGTCCAGGCCGATCCGCGCCATCTCGGCGGCCAGCAGGAGCGCGGGCAGCCGCGGCTGCTTGACCGAGGGGACGAAGCGGACGTCGTTGCCGCTGATCAGGGTGTCGTCGGAGTCCACGACGAGGATGCCGGTCTGGCGGACGCCCACCTCCAGCCTGTTGGACCGCACGGTGACCTGGCGCGGCATGCCGGCCGCCGAGCCGCGCACGGTCAGGCAGGTCTGCGACCGATCGGCGAGCGCGTCGGCGCAGGCCAGGTCGCAGTCGCTCACCTTCACCTGGACGCAGGAGACGAAGGTCAGCGCGCCGTCCAGGTGCGCACCGGCCGGGCCACCGGGGCCGCCTTCGGCGCGCAACCGTGACACCTCGACCTCAGTGCAGTTCTCGAACAGCAGCGTGGCCTCAGCCGCGGGGGCCGCCAGCACGGTGGCCGGGCCGACCCCGGTCACCGTGACGCGCTTCCGGCCGGTCACCTTCACCGGCTTGGCGAGGGTGTAGCGGCCGGCGGCCAGGCAGAGTTCACCGCCCGTCGCAGGCAGCTGGTCGACCGCCGTCTGCAGGTCATCGCCCGGGAAGGCGGTCACCGTGCAGGTGCTGCGGCCGATCTTGGCGAGCTGGGGAAAGACCGGCCGGCAGTCCTCCACCGTGCCGGCGTCCAGGTCGGCGAACCCGAGCGGCACGACGCCGTGCGGGGTGCCGTCGGGCGGCGCGGCGGTGCGCTGTTCGACGCCGGTGGCCGAGGCGGGGCGCAGCCAGGCCCCCCACCAGTCTCCGGCCAGGAAGGTCGCGATCGCGGCCCCGACGGCGGTGAAGCGCAGCCCGAGATCGACCCCGTACACCCGGGCGGTGACCGCCGTGGCCGCGCCGACCTGCTGGCCATCCCAGCGCCGCACCACCATGCCTCTGGCTCCTGCGGTCACGGTGGGCGGGCGGTCAAGGGTGAGCACGTCGCCGGCGATGTCGGCGGTGACCGCCACGACGGTGAACAGGGCGCCGTGCGGGGTCCGGTCCGCGCGCCGGGCGAGGCCGGAGAACTCCAGGAGATCCTGCGGCTGGAACTTCACCGAAGGCGAGGTGGCCAGTGTCACCTTCGTGCCGTTGACCGTGCTGATGCGGGCGGTCGCCGCGCCGTTGTCGGCGGCCCAGACGAACCGGGCGGTCGACGGCGATCCGCTGTCGAGGACCTCCACGCGCAGCAGCCCGTCCGGGAGCAGGCCCAGCGGGTCGCCGGGCGGGTCGCACGGGTCGGGCGCGGCCGGCGGCGCGGTCCGCGTGATCGTCATGCGGCCGGTCGACAGCCGGGCCGGCGCGAGCGCGGCCAGCGCCGCCTGGCAGGAGGCCGCGGTGGTGGACACCGCCCGGACCCGCCAGCCGACCCGCGTACGGGCGGCGGCGTCGATCGGGTCCAGGGCCGGATCGACGATCTCCTCCCAGTTCTCGGCCGGTTGCAGGTGCTCGGTGAAGACCTCCAGATAGACCAGCGCCTTGCCGCTCTGCGGCAGCGGGGGCACGACATCCTGATCGAGGTAGGAGAAGGCGGCGGGAGCGAACGCGCACAGCCCGTCGACCCACATCCGCCCGCCCTCGATCGTGAGCTTGCGCGGGGTCGTCGTCGACAGGCTCGCCTTGAAGGCGTTACCTCCCTCCGGCACGCCGTTGCCGCCGACCACGTCGCGGACCGTGTCGGCGGCCGTGCGGGCGGCGGCGTCGAGGTTGAGGTTCCAGTCGTGGTCGAACAGGACGCGGCCCTGCTGCATGCGGGCGCCGGTCCACCGGTCGGCCTCGCGCAGCGGCACTTTGGTGTAGTCGCCGGTCATCATTCCTCCCAGGACACAACGGTCACGCCCGCAGACAGCCCGAGCGGGGTGAACTCGTCCACGCGTTGCCGCAGCCGCCGTACCCGGGCGGCGCGGCGGGTTCGGTGGTAGGCGCCGACCTCGCCGCCGTCGCTCGCCGCGGCGAGCAGCGGATGGTCCGGTTCGAGTTCGAGGCAAAAGTATCCGGCCGCGTCGAAGGCGTCGGATGCGAAGACCGGCGGGGGCGCGGTCAGGCAACGGTAGACGGCCGGGTGGCGCGGCCCGGCCGTTTGGGAGGCCGGCCCGAGCGCAAGCCCGAGGTAGCTGTGTCGCACGCAGCCCTCCTGTTGCTGGACGACGTCCACTCCGTCGGCGAACAGGCAGTCCACGGCGTCGAGCGCGTCCACCCGTACCGGCCCGGCGAAGGTGACCGAGTCGGCCCGCAGGGCGGGGCCGAACCGCGCCGCCGCGGTGACCGCGTCGACCTGGGGGCCGCCAGTCGCCGGACCGCACACCGACAGGCGCCGGCGGCGGCCGTCCACCACACAGTCGGTCAGCAAGATCGGCAGCGCCGACAGGTCCGCGCGGATCGGCGCCAGCACACATCGGGTCGCCGACAGTGCGAGCTCCCAGGCGGCCGGGTCGGCGCGCAGTTCTCCGGCTGCCGGGTCCATGGTCACCCCGACCAGGTCCAGCCCGGCCAGCCGGGCCCCGGCGGAGAGGCTGCCCTTGAGAAAGAAGCCCTCCAGCGACAGGCAGGCCCCCGGCAGGTCGAGGGCCAGATCGCCCACGATCACCGGGGTCAGCAGCGGCGGTGCGACGATCCGCCAGCGCGGCAGCCTGGGGGTGAACGTCTGGGCGGGCGGCGCGGTGAGCCGATCCGAGGTGGCCAGGCGGATCTCCACATCCGGCACTCCTGGCAGGCCGTCCTCGGCGAGCAGGCCGGCGCTGAGCTGCTCGGCCCGGGTGAAGGCGTCGGCGAGCGTGGGAACGGTTCCCGGACGGCCTGCGGGATCGACGTCGACGACCACCCTGGCCGCCGCGTCGACGTCGGCGGTGGCGGCGAGCGCCCCGATGTGCCCCGGCACCGCACGTCCCCAGGTGCACCGCACGGTCCCGGTCAGGCTCGAACCGAGCTGGAGGAAGCCGCGGTTGACGTCCACGAGGACCTGATCGGCGGTGGGCGGGGCGGGCACGGGCCCGATCTCGGGGACGCTGCCGAAGCGCATCGAGGTCCATGGCACCGTCTGGCCCCCCACCTGGACGCGCAGCAGGGGCGGGTCGGCCCCGTCATCCGCGTCCGCTCCGGCGAGTGGATGCCTCGTGGAAAGCGCGAGCGACGCTCCGTAGGTGATCTCGCCTGGGCGGGCGAGTGCCTGGAGGACCCGGTAGGTGGCGCGAGTGGGGGCATCGGTCTCATCGCCGGTACGCGACAGTGCGTCGGTGCCCTCGCCGGCGATCCGGGCCTCGCGCGGCCGCAGATACAGCGGGGCGGGCACGCCGAGCGGGTGCAGAGCGAACCTGCCCGTGCCCAGCGGGGCGGCCTCGACGTTCACCAGTTGCCGTACGGTCCACGGCCACACCATCGCGGTCACCGAGGCGGGCGTCCACGGACCGCCCGGCCGCACGCTCCGGCGGGCCCGCTCGAACGGGGTGCCGAGTCCCAGCGCCGCCACCGAGCGCAGGTCGAGCGCGGCCGGGCGGGCGGGCGAGTCCGGTCGCTGTGCCCACACGCTCACCTGCCACCCCTCCACCACCCTGGCGGTCAGCCCGGTCACCGCGAACGCGAAGTCCTCGAGCGCCGCCGGAGTGCCCTTGCGACGGCGCAGGGCGATCGCGAACGCGACCTCCCGCCGCTCGGCGTCGGCCGGCAAGCCCAGCAGCGCGCCGATGTACGGGACCGCCCAATCGGCGCAGCTCTCGATGAACAGGTCGTCGTAGAGCCGGTCGATGTCGGCTTCGAGCAGCCGCCGCTGCTCCTCGACCACGCCCAGCAGCGCGTCGAGCAGCCGGGGTTCGTCGGCCGAGACGGCGTCGCGTACGGCGGTGGGCAGCCAGGCTGCCGCGGTCTCACTCATCTGCACTCACGCTTGCTCCGTCGTGACCGTCACGCCCGTCGCCGGGGCCAGGAGTTGGTAGCGGGCCGCTGCGATACGCCCGGTGAGGCCGACGTCCAGCGTCAGCGAGGGCACGCCGAGCACCCCGGCCACCCGGTGGATGACCGCGAACAGATCGGACCGGTCGATCGGCTGCCCGAGGGTGCGCTCCAGCGGATCGAGGATGCCGCCCGAGGCGGTCAGGGCGGTCCGTACGGCCTCCTGGACGGCACCGGCGGCCTGCCGCGGATCGACGGCGACGGTGCAGCTCAGCGCCGGCTCGGTGAAGACCGCCGCCGCCACGCACAGCGGGATCGCCGGATCGCGGCTGCCGTCGAGGAACGCGGCCAGCGCGCCGATCTCATCGGCCACCGGCGGGCGCGGGCGGCCACCCGTGACCGCCGACGTCAGCCTGAGGAAGGCCACATGCTCGCCCGACCCGCCGCAGCCGCAGCCCGGCGGCCCGGAGCCGCGCCAGGCCCTCGCGTGGCTCACCCCCGGGAAGCCCAACGCCAGGTCGGCCAGGTCGCTCCGGGAGACCGCGCGACCGAACGCGCGGGCCCGGCCCGGGGCCAGGCGGCGGATGCGCCGCTCGTCGTCCTGGTCGGCGCCGCCGCTCGTCGGCCCCGCCCCGCGCACCCCGACCACCCCGGCGATGCTGCCGAGCAGGGTGTCGACGGCGCCCGAAGGGACCTCGCCGGCCGTGCCGCCCCCCGTCCGGTGGGTCTGGGTCACGTTGCCGCGCCCGGTCGGCAGCCGGTTGCCCTGCGCGCCGTCACCGAACCTGACGCGCTCGGTCCCGTCGGCGTCGAGCCGGGTGGTGTAGGCGTCGACCGGCCCGGCGTCGTACAGCGAGGGCCGCTCCTCCCACAGCACGCCGCCGACCCGGATCTCCAGGCTGGAGACCGGCGAGCCGTCGGCGCCAACGTCCCGCGCGACCGGCGGCTTGTTCACCACCATCTCCTGGCCGGCCAGGACGGCGTCGCCGCTGCCCAGCACCCCGGAGCCGGTCATGCCGTGCCGGACCGGCACCAGGTTCGCGCTGGCGGCGGCACGTCCCAGCGGGCCGCCCAAGGGCCCGTCGAGTGGCCCCCCGGGCTCGGGGGCAGGAGCGGCCAGGTCAAGGATGAGCCCGGCCGGCGTGCCCGCGTCGCCGGTGTCCTCCTGCCCGGCGGCCGCCGCGCAGGGGAAGAGCTGCCAGTCCGTCTCCGCCGGGCCGAGCCTCAACGCGATCCGGTCGGGCGGCGCCGCCGGAGCGGGGAACACCCGGATCTGCGGTGCCACACCCTGCGCGAGCGAGGTGGGGATCTCGTGGGTGCGGGCGACGATCCGGCGGTCCACGACGTAGACGGTGACCGGCCGGCCGCCGTCGCGGGCCGCCCGCAGCGTCTCCACGTCGGCGGCGAACTCCACCCGCGACGCCCGCGCCGTGGTCCCGGGCGCGACCGGCCAGTCCACCGGCTTATGCCGGGCCACCGCCGCGACGTCGCAGGCCCCCGACACTCCGGCCTGCCAGTCGACGACCGCCACCAGCCGCTGGGCCGAAAGCTCGTCCAGCGCGGCGTCGAGCACCACGTAGTTGGATCCGATAGGCCCGGTGTCACCGCTGCCGTAGAGGCTGGATCCCACGGCGACCACGCCCGCCTGGGTCGTGGTCCCGGACGTGGTGAGGTGCACGAGCTGGGTCAGCCGCCGGGCCGAGCCCGCCGTCGCGAGCACGCGGTAGGCGGCGTACGACGTGGCCTCCTCCTTGAGCAGCTGGTCCAGGTCGCGGTCGAACGTCACCTCCACGGTGCCCAGGTCCTCGCTCCGCGCCTGCACGACAGCCACGGCCACGGGTGCATTCTTGGGCGCGAACTGCTCGCCGAGGTCGTACAGATCCAGCAGCCAGGACCAATAGCCGAACCAGCCGTGCCCGGATGGCAGCAGCGGCACGTCCTGTTCAGCCACGAACAACACCTGGTCGCCTGGGCGGAAGCCGGGATCGGTGAGGAAGCGCAAGGTCCTGCCGTCCGGGATGGACGGGAGCGGGACGGGCGTCGCCGTGAGGTTCGCCCAGTCGGCGCGGAGCGTGGTGGTGGTCTCGACCTCGAAGGTCTGCGCGGCCCGGTCCGGCGTGGCCGGGGCCTGGACCCGGGTTCCGGCGGGCACCGACGGCGACGCCCCTCGGTCGGTGCGCACGACGGCCCACCCGCGCGCGGCCACCCGCGGCCGCGGGCGGAAGCCCACCAGCGCGGCGATCCTGCGCAGATCCGTCCAGTCCAGAGCGGTGCCCAGGTAGGACTCGGCCGCAGTGAGATCGCTGTAGGCGGCGACGCCGTGGGCGACGAACGCCCAGAGCCGGGCGAGGCGCACCGCCGCCGGGTCGCCTTCCACGTCCCAGGTACGGCCCAGCAGCGCGGCGTCCGGGTCTGGACGGACCTGTTCAAGGTCGCGGATCAGCGCGGCGAGGAACGTGTGGAAGTCGCCGATCGACCGGGCCGGCCACGACCGGCCGGGGGCGGGCGTCTCGGGGGTCAGCAGGGCGTCCGGCTCTCCGCACGGCCGTGCCGGTCCGCAGCTCATGACCCGCCTCGCACGGTGATGTCCAGCCGCCCGCGTTCGGGCCGTACGGGGTCGTCGTCCAGCACCGGGAGCTCGGTGCCGGCCACCGTGATGACCTGGTGCACCGTGCCCGCGGGTTCGCCGAGGCGGCGAGCCTCCAGGAGCTCGACCGCGTCGACGCCCGGCAGCGCGGCCACGACGGCGAGCGCCGCCGAGACGTACACCGGACGGCCCAGCTCCAGCCGGGACGGGTGGAACAGGCCGGGCCGTTCGTCGGTGCCGGGCCGCAACGCGGTCAGCGCCGCGCGCCGGACCGTCTCCGGATCGGCTCCCGGCACGGCGCAGATCCGCAGCGACAGCAGCAGTCCTGCCGCGGTGCCGGAGCTAACGGCGATCTCGGTGCCGAGCATGCGGACCTCTTCCAGACGGGCGGTGATGGCCGCCAGGTCGGCGGCTTCCTGCTCCGGGGCGCCCAGCAGGTCGACGACGGTGCGGACGACCGGCCAGGAGCCCGACCACGCCCGCTCGGCGACCGCGCCCTGGACGCCGGGGACGCGGGCCGCCTCGGCCGCATGGTCGGCGACGGTCACGGCCCGCCGGGGTGCGGCGGCGAACGCCTCGGGCGCGTCGCGGCGCACGACCTCCAGGGCCACCGCGTCCCGCCCGCCCGTCGCGGTCAGCGGGTTGCGTGCGACGAGGCCGGTGACCAACCGCCAGGACGGTGGGGTGTCGAAGCCGGCCGCGCTGTTGTCGTGTTCGAGCCGGGACAGCACGTTGGCGGGAATGTTGCCCGCGGTCCCGCCGCCGATCTCGTACCGGGCCGCCACGCCCTCGGGGGTGGGCGGAGCCAGCCCGAGGGCGCCGGTCCGGAAGCGCAGGATCGGCGGCTCGTGCTCCTCGGTGTCGAGCACGTACGCCAGCCGTCCCGGCGAGGTGACTTCGAGCAGCGACCGGACGTGTTCGGCATCCACCAGGGCGCCCGACGGCAAGGTCACCTTCAGCCCCAGCCGGTAGGGCCGCCCGTCAGATCGCAGCGCCACCCCTGGGCCGCCCGCGCCCGGCCCTGCGGCGGTCAGGGCGTACTCGCCCGCGGCCCCGTGCGCGCGTGGGGCGAGCGCGCTCGCGCCCGCTACCAACCTGCCGTGATGGGCGGGGACGAGGTTGCCGCGCGCGACGGTGACCTCGTCGCCGCCCGCCCCGGTGTCGATGGAGACCGGATAACCCCGCGGGAGCGCGTCGGCGGCGCGCCATCGGACCAGGGACAGGCGCATCCCGGCCGGCGCCAGCGGATCGGTCAAGTCGGCGACCTCGGTCAGCGTGACGGTGGCCGCGGTACGGCTGGGCAGCGGGTCCCGGAAGCGGGGCCGCCCGGCGGAGTCGGCCGCGGGCCAGATGACACCGGGCTTGCGGGCGGCCCAGTCGCGATGCCGCACCCGGTCCTCCGGGTCGATCACCTCGAAGACCAGGCGGTCGCCGGGCTGGAGCCAGGGCCCGCCCGGGGAGTCCGGGCCCGTGTCGGTGGGCAGCGGCCGGACCAGCACGCACTCGGTCGCTCCTGCGGGCAGGCAGCACACGTCCTCGCCCCAGTCGTAGATCGCTATCTCGCCGACCGCCGGATGGGCCGTGCGGCCCTCCTCCAGGACGAAGCCCAGCCGGTCGCCTTCCGTCGCGACCGCGGTGTCCCCGGCCGCGACGGTGACGGCACCGCCGGTGGGGCTGGGCTGGAGCAGGACGAGCGTGCTCGCCGCGGCCGCCTCGGCCATCTCGTAGTCGACGAGCCGGGCGTGCCGCCGCACTGAGGTGCGCAGCCTCGCCGTGTCCAGGTAGGCCTCGGTGGCCACCCGGTCGAGCCGGTAGTGGAGCAGATCGCCGAGGTGGGCGAACAGCTCGAGCACGGTGATGGTCGGATCGGCGGGCGACAGGTCGGCGGCCGGGTCCTCGCGGCGCAGGAACTCCACCAGCGCCGCGCGCAGCGACCGCCAGTCCCGGGCCAGGTAGTCGTGCACGGGGACGGGTGGACGCGCCGGGGGCGCCGGTTCCTCGGTGAAGCAGCCGCCAAGGTCCGGGCACTCCGGGCGCAGCCGTACCGGCAGCCGCGTGCGCAACGGGTCGAACGGGATCAGGGGCAGCGCGGGCACGCCGGGCTCGGCGGCCCGCTCGGGGAAAACGACCAGCAGGTAGCGGCCCGGGTCCGGCTCACTGGTCAGCTTCAGCTCGATGTGCGGCGGGCCCGGTGTGGTGGCCACCGCGGCGGCGGCCACGCCGACCCGACGGCCGCCGGGCGCGGGCACGAGGGCCCAGCGGCGCGGGACGGCCAGCCCCGCGGGCGGGTTGCCGTAGAGCCAGATGTCAAGGATCCGGTCCGCGCCCGACCGGCGGGTCCCGGCCGCCCGCAGGCCGTGCGCGGGTGCGCCGGACGCAAGCAGCTTCGCCGGACGGTGCACCGGGGCACAGTCGGGCGGCGGCGTCAGCGGACCCGTGCTCACCGGCTCACCCGCTCAGCCGTACAGTCGTCGTCGCCGGTGGACCGAGGGGACGCAGCGGCCGGTAGGCCACGGCGACCTCCAGAGTGGACTCCCCCGTGCGCACGACCGCGATCCGGTCGATGCTCATCCGGTCGCCCAAGGCCTCTTCGAGTGCGCCCTTTGCCCGCATCTCGACCAGGGAGTCGAGCACCTCCGAGACCGGCTCGAACAGTGCGGTGGCTCCCAGCCCGGGGCCGAAGCCGGGGCGATGCAGCCGCTCGGTGGCTCCGGTGAGCAGCACCAGCCGCACCAGGTCGGCCAGGTGCCCCGCCTCGTCGGTCGTCGCCAGCCTGCGTTGTGGCGCGAGCTCATACGGATGGGCGGGACGGGTCCGGTCGTTCATCGCGCCTGCACCTTCGTCTGGAATCCGCTCACCTGGGCCGGGCCCTGGGGCGCGCCCGCCGCGTTGACGCACAAGGCGACGGAGCTGGACAGCAGCACCGCCTTGCCGGCGGCCTTGACCTTCATCGCGGGCATCTTCCATTCCACCCGCACGCAGGGCGAGGGCGCCCCGCTGACGTTGAAGGCGCAGCCCGCGACTGTGGTCATGTCCTGCTCGGTGGCCACCTTCTTGCCGCCGACCTTGGCCAGGGCGGTGACGGTCAGGTTGCCGGTGCCGCCATGCGGGCAGCTGATGGTGATGCCTTCGTGCAGGACGTAGCCGGGCACCTCAGCTCACCTCCAGCGCGCCGCCGTTGAAGGAGATCTTCGCGTCGGTCATCGCGATCTTCTGGGTGCCGAACTCCACCTGCACCCCGTCGCCGTCCAGCCGCAGCACCGCGCCGGACGCGGCGGTGAGCACGATCGCCGCATCGCCCTCCGGCTCGTCGATCAGCTGCACTTGGTGGCCGCCCGGGGTGACCAGCAGCACCGCGGCGGGCCCGGCGTCGGGCACCCCGGCCCCGTCGGACCAGATCGCCCCGGCCCACACCGGCGTCCGGGTCACGTCCCCGGCGGGCCACTCGACCAGCACCAGCGCGTCCAGCGGTGGTACCGCGGCCCAGCCGACCCCGGGGCCCGCATAGGGGGAGTTCGGCAGGCACCAGCCGGTCGCCTGCTCGCCCATCACCTCGGGCACGGTCACCTTCAACCGGCACAGGTTCTTGGGGTCCTCGTTGTCGGTGACGATCCCGATGTACTTGCCGTAGAAGCGGTCCATCTAGAGCAGCCCTCCCAACAGTCCGCCGGTGGCGCCGAACGGCTCGTCGCCGGTCACGCCCAGCGCGTTGCGCTTGAGGGTGACCTCCTGGCGATGCGCCTCCAAGGTGACCGTGTGCCGGACCTTGTCGACCAGATAGCGGCCCGACAGCACCGAGCCCAGCCCGCGGACCAGCACCGGACGGCGGGCGCGCAGCAGCAGCCCGATGCGCTCGGTGTCCAGGGTGGCGGTGAGGGTGACCGTGTAGGCGCTGCGGCGGGCCAGCGCGCTTGCCGCCTCCTGCGGGTCGACCTCGCCGGTGACGTCATCGGGCGTGAGCAGCGTCGTGACCTGGGCCGCCAGCGAGTCCGCGCCCTGTGGCTCGTCGTCTCCCGGGCCGTCGGCCGTCACGGCGGCGGCGGCCAGCGCGGGCCATCTGGTGGCCACGACCCGCTGGCCGCCCAGCAGGTCGACCCGTACCTGCGCCTTGAAGGCGTCGCCGCCGAAGCCGAGCGCGATCTCCCCTTGCGGGTCGGCGAGCGGGTCGATCGGATGGAAATGACCGGTCACGGTTCCGGCCGCACCGGGGATGCCGAGATCGGCCGCGGCCTCCAGGTAGGCGGCGTACCCCCATTTGGCGGCCAGGGCACGGACGTACGCCCAGTCGGTGGCCCGCTGCATGGCGATGTGCACATCGGGTTCGGGGGCGTCGGGGGTCTTCTCGACCTCGGTGTCCAGCCCGTACGAGCCGAAGATCGTCTCGGCGATGGCGCTGTCGCGCTGGCCCGGCCAGCCGAGGGCCTTCTCCTCGGCGTCCAGGTCCAGGCTGCGGTCGACTGCCTTCACGGTCAGCCGCGAACCGCCTTCTGCGTCGATGTCCCACACCGCCTCGGCGGAGTAGCCGTCGAACCGGTAGCCCACATCACCGCGGGTGAGCTGGACGACCAGCGGCGTGCGCGGGGTGACCAGCGGATCGAGCAGGCTCGGCCACTCGCCGTCCGGCGACGCGTCGGCCCGGAAGGTCACCGTCACCGCATCGGCCTCGGCGGTGGCCTCCTCGGCCTGCAGTTCGACGAGGGCGGCGAGGTCCTCGGCGGTGATCTCGACGCCGTCGACCTCGAGCAGCATCGTGCTCGGCATGGCCCGCCTCACCCCCCGGGCAGCTGGATCGTGCCGCCCGGCTCTTCCAGCCGGGCGGCGTCAGCGGACGGATTGGCGTCGGCGATCCGCCACCACAGGGTGGTGTCGCCCAGCAGGCCGCCCGCCAGGAGGTCCAGCCGCTGACCGGGCCCGATGTCGTACGGCCCGGCGGTGGGTCCGGCGGGCGCGGCACGCGGCGCGGACATCACCCGGGTGGTGCCGTCGGGCAGGGTCACCGTCAGCATCGCGAGCCCCGCGTAGCGGGAGGCCGGGTCGTACATCTCAGCCTCCGAGCTCGATCATCTGGGGCAGCTGGATGACCGCCTTCACCTCGCGCAAGCCCTTGTAGTAGTCGGCGGCCAGCCGGGCGACCTTGTCGTCCTTGGGCAGGTCCTCCTTGCGCAGCACGGTCAGGCTGAGGTCGGCGGTCGCGTGGATCGGGTTGAGCAGCGTGTCGAAGGCGGTCTCGTTGATCGTCAGCGAACGCAGCTCGACCGGCGTGATCCGGCCGGGTCCCCAGGCGAACAGCACGACCGGCAGTTTCCCGGCCGGGATGGTGGCTCCGGGCGGGCCGCCGAGCGCTCCGCCGATCAGATTGCCCAGCAGCGAGCTGCCCACCGGCTGCATCAGCATCTCCAGCGCGGCCAGCCGGGGCCCGATCCCGAACACCGTGGTGAGCGGCCCGTCGGAGGCGATGCCGTCGGTGGCGTCCAGTTCGAGTTTCAGCGAGTAGGTCTCCGACGAGGGTTTGGCCGCGCCGCCGCCCCCGCCGACCGCGCCCTCCCCGGTGCTGCCGGTCGCCGGGGCGGGGCTGGTCAGCACCCGGGTGACGCTGGTCGGGTTGTACTGGAAGAACACGATCGTCGGGATCAGCGCCAGCAGCGGGTCTGAGAACGACAGCATCATCCCCTTGATCAGCGGCATCGGCCGGCCTCCCCTGCGGCCTGCGCGACGTGCCGTGCCACCGCGTCCGCCACGGCCCGTTCCGGCCCGTCGGGCACCGCACGCCCGGCCAGCCGGGCCGCGATGACGCCGCGCAGCACCTGGGGGTCGGGCGCGGACGCGGTCCGCACCGTGATCGTCGCCGTGGGGTGCGGATCCTTCCTGGCGGTCATGGCGCCTCCCGATCTGGACTGACGACTGAAGAGCGCAAGCGACAAGGATGGAGGGAAAATCGGGGGTCAAAGCGCCGTGACCCGCCGTGCCGAAGGCGCGTCCATGGGTAGGTCATGCCGGATCCTCCGTCCAGACCTTGCCGAGCTTGTCGTATTCGCGCCGGAGCGCATGGTCGAGGTGGTGGGGCCGGACCCGGCCGCCGTCGGCGGCGGCCAGGAACGCGGCGGCCAGCGCGGCGTTCTGCACCGAGCCGCCCGCCAGCTCGCGCCCGGCGAGCGCGGCGACGTCGAGTTCCTCCAGCGGCGTCTGCGCCGGAAAGGACCGGCGCCACAGCCGTTCGCGCAGTGCGGGTCCCGGGAGGTCGAAGCGGATGGAGAAGCGCAGCCGCCGCAGGAACGCCTCGTCCAGCGCCTGCCGCTTGTTGGTGGCCAACACGACCAGGCCGGTGAAGGTCTCCACCCGCTGGAGCAGGAAGTTGACCTCCAGGTTCGCCCACCGGTCGTGCGCGTCCCGCTGCTCGGTGCGGCGGCCGAACAGCGCGTCGCACTCGTCGAAGAAGAGCACGGCGGCGGCACGTTCGGCCTCGTCGAAGGCCAGTGCGAGGTTCTTCTCGGTCTCGCCGATGTATTTCGACACCACCGCCGACAGGTCGATGCGGTAAAGGTCCTGGTCCAAGGTGGCGGCCAGGGCATCGGCCGCCATCGTCTTACCGGTGCCGGGCGGGCCGGACAGCAGGACCGCCACCCCCTGGCCGCGCGGCAGGCGCTCGCGGAAGCCCCACTCGTCCAGCACCAGGTCCTGCAGCGCGACGTGCGCGACGATCTCCTCTAGCTGCGCCCGTACGTCGGCCGGGAGCACCAGATCATCAAGGGTGAAGGCGGGCACCACCAGGGTCGCCACCCGGCGCAGCTCGTGCCGGGGCAGCCTGCGGGCCGCCTGCCAAACATCGTCGGGTCCCAGCTCCCTCCCGCCGGCCGCGACCACCCGCTCCGCCTGCCGCAGCGCCGCCCGCATGTCGGCCTCGCCGAGCGCCAGCCGAGCGCCTAGCCGGGCAGCGCAGCGTTCGGCATCCGGTCCGTGCAGTCCCGCCCGGGCCAGCGCCCGCAGCCAGGCCGCCGCGCGTTCTGCCGGAGCGGGCCGGGGCAGGTCGATCACTTGGACCCCGTACGCGGGGGCGGCGGGGTCACCGTAGGCGACCAGCGGTCCGTCCTCGGGCGTCCAGGCCAGCTCCGCCAGCCGTTCGGCGGGAACCACCGGGACCAGCCCGCCCAGGCGGGCCGCCAGGCGCAGCTCGCCGGCCGGAACCGTGGTCCCATCGAGCGCCGCGGCTCCGTGCCGGCACACCGCCGCCCGCGCCAGGTCCGCCGCCTCGGGCCCGCCGCGCAGCAACACCGCACCGCCGGCCAGCAGCGCCGCGACCAGCCCGGCCCCCTCGTGCTCCTGCTCCGGCTCCGCCTCGTCCTCGTGCCGCGATGCCGGGAGCCCGCTGTCCAGGACCCGGCGGGCTGTCGGAGTCAGCCGGAGTACGGCTTCAGGACCGGCCACGGGCTCGAGCAGGCCACGGTGGACCAGCGGGTCGGCCGGCTCCCAGGACGGCGGTGCGGACAATCCGAAGGGGCGCAGCACCAGCCGGAGCAGCGCGGCCGAGGCGTACCGCCGGGTCCCGTCATCGTGCCCGCAGCCCAGCAGCACGGCGAACTGGGGATCGGTCTCCGCCCACCAGACGGCGGCTACGGTGAGCCGCTCGACCGGGTCGAGCCCGAGCGCGGTGAGCACCTCGTCCTCGACCATCACCGAGGTCAGCAGCTCCCCGAACGCGGCACAGTGCGCCTGGTCCGCAGGCGGCGGGGGCCCGACCGCTGCCACCAGCCGGTTGATCTCCGCACCCGGGGCGTCATCCCCCTCCGCCCACCTGCTCCGCAACCACAGCAGGTAATGCCGCAGGGCCAGGCACAGCAAGTCGCGTGCGGCGTCCAAGGCGGTCATGGCGCCGCCCTGTCCGGACTGAGGAGCGTCACGATCGTGAGCGTCCGAGCGATCTTGTAGGCGACGAGGGGAGACAGGGCGGCAAAGCGCCATGACCTGGAGCGGCGGAGCCGCGGCCATAGGCCCGTCATGGGGTCACCCGTACCGGGACCGGATCGCCTGTGACGTGCCGCGAGCGGAGGGTCAGGGTGTGCTCGCCCGGCGCGTCCGGGACCTCGAACTCCACCGACGTCGCGGTCACCGATGTCACCGGGACGGGGACGGCGTCGAGGAACAGCTCGGTCCCCGGGGCCGAGTGCGCGGTGGCAAGCGTGACCGGCGCGCCCACCGTGAGCGCGCCGCCACCAGGGACGGTACGGATCGTAGGGACGATCGTGAGAGCCGTGCTGTCCTGACCCGCGGGCAGACCCTCGGCGAGCGCGACCACGTCCAGGCTGCGGATACCGGGTACCAGGTCGTGCCGGGGCAGCCGCATCGTGCGGGCGTCCGGCCCGGTCGTCACGGTCGTCATCGGCCAGCCCTCGGGCGGCGCGCCGGCCGGGTCGTCGGGGTCGGCGGCGAGCCGGAACGAGGCCCCGGCGCCGGCCCCGGAGACGGTCACCTTGGTCGTGACGTCCCCGCCCAGCCGAGCCGGGTCGGGCGCTCCGAGGCGAGGCCCCGGCCGGCCCACGGTGATCACCGGCGGGCCGGTCACCGGCGGGCCCGGCTGGTGGGTGCGCTGCTGCTCCACCACGACCAGGCCCACCGAGTAGGCGATCGACAGCCGCAGTGGCTTGGTCGCGGCCGTCCAGATCCGCGACACGTTCTCCATGTCGAAGTCGTCCATGGTGATGCGGATCGGCTCCAGCAGCACCGGCGGCGGGGTGGGCAGGAACGGCGAGCCGGGCCCCACTATCGGGCTCTCGTGCAGCCGCCGCATGACCGCCGCGAGCGCGACGTGGATGAGCTCCTCGGAGTCGCCTGCGGAGGTCGGGGCGGCCCCGTACGCGCTGAGCAGGTAGTGCAGGCGGACCGCGAGGGGCGGTGCTCCGCGGGCTGTCCGGGTGCCGTTGCGGGGGTGCTCCATGTTGCGGAAGGCCGCGTTCGGTGTGATCCGGTAGAGGAACCAGTTGAGCCGTGGCCCGTCGTCGTCCCGGTCCAGGGGGCCGACGGTGACCGCGGGCTTCTGCGTGATTCCGGCGTCGGACAGCCCGGTGTCGGTGAGCTTCTTCAGCGTCTCGTCGACCGCCAGGAAGGCGCGGGCAGGGGTCACGACGCACCACCCGAGCCGTGCCGGGACCGGCCCTGCCTGCGGGCGGCCAGCGACCCGAGGGCGTCGGCGGGCGGAGCCGCGGCGGGCGGGGAGAAGACCGTGATCTGGCCGATGTTGACGACCGGCTCGGGCGCGGGCGCCGGCTGTGCCTCCGCCGGTCCGGCGAGCCAGCTCGAGGCGGCCCTCCCCAGATCGAGAGCGGCGGCGCCGGTGCCGTCTGGCGGCATGCTGGATCGTACGGCTGCAGGTTCGACTGATGCGTTGGCCTCGTGCGACTGCTGAGCGGACGGCGCCGATGATCGCGGGTCGCCCGGCCCCGTGATCGGTACCGCCGAATGCGTTGCGGCCGGCCCAGCAGCCCATGCCGACGGACGCGCATCGGCCCACTCGCCGGAGAGCCCAGCCAGAGGCGGGACGTTGGGCTCCGGGGACGGCCCGTATGGTCGCGCGGCTGCCCCACCTCCGGACAACTCAGGTTCTGTTGACGCCGCAGCCGTTGAGGCGATGGATACTTCCATGGAAGGCGCGGACAATGACGCGGCGGCGGGAGCTGCTGGTGGTGGCGCCACCGGCGAGGCGGCGGCCGGTCCCGTCAGTGGCGCGGCAGCCTCCCCCGGCGTGGGCGCGGACGAAGACGTGGCAGTTGCTCCTGGTGACAGCACGGACCACATCGCGGCGGCTACCGTAGGCAGCCGGGACGGTGACGTGGCGGCCGATCTTGGTGGCAGCGCGGATGGCGATGTGGCAGCCGATCCCGGTGTCAGCGCGGACGACAGCGAGGCAGCCGCACCCATAGCCAGCGCGGACGGTGAGGTGGCAGGCGCACCTGCTTGCCGCGCGGAGGGTGAACGGGCTGCCGATCCTGGTGGCAGCACGGATGTCGTGGCCGTTGTCGGCGCGGGAGCTGGTGCGGCGGGTCCAGTCGCGGCGGATGCGGCCTCCGGCGCGGTCGGGCGTTCGGCTAGAGGAGCGGCGGACGGCGGCTGGGCCGATGGGGACCCGCCGACCGCCGGTTCGCCGACCCCCACGTTGGCGTGGGGGCCGAGGGTGCCCCAGCGGATGGCGGGGCGGCTCGCCCGGCCGGTCATCCGCGACAGCGCGCTCACCGTCCCGCTCCGTCCGCGATCAGGGCCGCGAACCGCCGGCGGCGTTCCCTGGGCAGCGCCTCGATCGTCGCCAGGTCCCACCCGTACGCCGAAGCCAGCAGGTGCACCTCGGCGTCCAGCCCGTCGAGCACCCGCAGCAGGGCGCGCAGCAGCAGGCTCTGCAGGTCGATCGGCTCCTCGACGTCGGCCCCGCACCCGGCGCAGGCGAACACCAGCGGCCCGACCAGCGAGTCGTCGATCAGCACGAAGTCCGCGGCGGACGGCTCGCGGGCGGGGTCGCCGACCACGCAGCGACGCAGCAGCACGGCATCGCCCGTGCCGTCGGCGGGCAGCCCGGCCAGGTCGGCGTACGTCGGCTGGCGCAGCCCGCCGCGCACGCCGAGCACGGCGCTGCGGGGCCGTACCGCGGGCACCGTGTCGGGGCCGAGCCGTACCGCGCTCACCGTCGCGCAGGCCGGGCAGGCGAGCGCCAACTCCAGATCCTGCCCGGTCAGCTCGCGGTGCAGCGCCAGCAGCAGCCGGTCGCCGTCGGCCACCCGCGTGCTCGCCGGGTCGTGCCCTGCGGCGGCCAGCACCACGGCGACCTGGCCCAGCTCGGTGGCCTGCGCGCGCATCCCGGCGAGATCCCGCTCGTCCACGGCGGGCCTAGGTCTCCGCCGGAGCGACCCAGGCGACATCGCGCTCCCAGCTCTCCAGCTCGATCTTGATCGTCTCGATGGCCACCGCGGCGTTGGCCGCGTCCAGCTGCGGCAGGCCCTGGAACTCCGAGACCCAGCACCGGTTGAGCTTGTAGGAGATGACCTTCTGCCCGGCCTCGTTGAAGATGTCCACGATCAGGTCCTTGCGGAACCCGGTCAGCGACTGCGGGTTGTTCAGCGAGTGCACCAGGTTGGCCCACTTCTCGAACTCCACGTCCAGGGTGACGCCGCGCTCCAGGGTGACCGCGTCGTACTTGGTCACCCCGGGGCTCTTGCGCTCGCGTGCCGGGTCGGCCCCGTCGCGGTGCACCACCGGGGTGGTGGTGCGCTTGAGCGGGCCCATCTTCGACAGGCCGGCCACGTAGGCGCCGTCCCACATCACCCGGAACATGAACGTCTTGTACGGGTCGTAGCGGTCCGCGCCGCCGACCTTGAACGCAGCCACCCTCACGCCTCCAGGTTCGAGATATGGGTGATGGAGATGATCACGAACTCAGCCGGCTTGAGCGGGGCGAAGCCGACCACCACGTTGACCCGGCCCAGATCGATCTCCGACTGCGGGTTGACGGACTCGTCGCACGTCACGAAGAAACTGTCGGACTCGGCCCGGCTCGGACCCTGCTGGAACGCGCCCTGGTCGAACAGGGTGCGCATGAACGTGGTCACCGCGAGCCTCAGCTGGCCCCACAGGTCCGGGTCGTTGCCCTCGAACACCGCGAACTGGGTGCCCAGATAGAGCGAGCCGGCGATGAAGCTGGTCAGCCTGCGGACCGGCACGTACTTGTAGTCCGAGCTCTGGGTGTCGGCGCCCTTGATCGTGCGCGCGCCCCAGATGACCGCGCCCGCGCCCGGGAAGGTCCGCAGCACGTTGACGCCGCGCGGGTTGAGCACCCCGGACAGGTTGTCGTCGGTGCCGGCGCTGAGCCCGGCGATGCCCGCGATCCCGCCGTCGGCCAGGCCCGCCGGGGCCTTCCAGACGCCGCGGGAGGCATCGGTACGGGCCATGACGCCCGCGACCGCGCCGCAGGCGGGCAGGCTGAGCGTCAGCGGCAGGCCGCCCGGTCCGGGCTCCACCACCGTGACCCGCGGGTAGTAGATCGCGCCGTGCTCGCCGAGCGCCGGCAGCCCGCCGAGGTTGGGCGCGGGGGCGACCGGCCACACCTTGGGCGTGTCGACGATCAGGAACGCCCGCTCCCGGACGCAGTAGGCCAGCGCCTCGGTGAGCTTCTGGTTGTTGACCAGTGTGGCGGTGTCGGCCAGGTTGCTGGCTGGGAGGTCGGGCAGGCACAGCAGGTTGAACCGGGGGAACTCCAGCGAGCCGAGCGCGTAGATGCCGCCGTCTCCTGAGGTCGGCACGACGCTGTCGGCGCTGAACGTGCCGTCCGAGCCCCCGGTGAACCCGGCCGGCGCAAGGGTCTCGGCGGGCCGTGCCTTCGCCGCGCCCGACACCTCGGCGCCGCCCCAGGTACGGCCGAGCTTGAGCACCTGGGAGGCGTCGTTCTGCGGAGCGACGAGCACGACGACCGACCGGTTGGGCCCCGCGGTCCCGGTGGTGGTGAGCAGGAAGTTGGTGTTGCCGCCGGCCGCCGTGATCGGCACCCCGGCGGCGGCGGCCGCGTCGTTGATGCCCTTGCGGATGTCGGCCTTGCTGGTGGCCGCCGCCGGGGACTTGGTGGAGATGACCAGATCGACCGGCGGGCCGTAGTCGACGGCGACCCGCAGGGTGCCGGTGGTGGTCCCGATCGTCACGTCGCCGGTGCCCACGTCGCCGCCGGTCGAGGTGGCCTGGTCGGTGGTCGTCGGCGCGTTGGCCGCGACCGTCGCGGTGACCAGCGTGGACCCCGCGAGGACGGTGGGGGCGTACCGCAGATGCGCGGAGGCCATGGACAGGTTGCCGAACGTCTCCTCGGTGAGCAGCGCCGACTCCCCGGTGCGCGGATCCCGGCCGCGGAGCCGGATCGTCACGCCGAACAGGTCGGCCGGGTTCTCCGCCGTGCCGTAGGCGACGGCGGCCTCCATCCCCTGCCCACCCGCCTTGTTGGCCCACACGCCCGCGCCCCTGGCGGTGAGGGTGAGGACCGGTGGCGGCGGTGTGCCGGTGGTGTGCACCAGGTTGGCGGTCGCCGCCGGGGCGGGCTTGACCTGGGCGCCGTCGGGCACGGTGCCGACCACCCGGACGACCAGCGCCTGCGCGCCGCCGTTGACGAAGAACAGCTGGACGGCGTGCCCCATCGGACGGGCCTCGTCCCATGGCAGCCCGAAGGTGCGGACGTATTCGGCCATGCTCCGGACGGCGACCGGCGTGTTGACCGGTCCCTGCCGGGTCTGCCCGACGAACGCGGTGACCGAGGTGGAGACACCCACGATGGTGCGCACCCCGGACGGGACTTCCTGCACATAGACGCCCGGGAAGGAGGTCTGGACCGGCATCGGTGCCCCTTGGACGGCCGAGAAGTGGAATTCTCATCTTCCCCGCGGTTCCGTCACCGTTCCGTCACTGCCGCGTCACCGTGCGGGCGGCCCGGACGGGGTGACGGGGATGTGACGCCGTGGTTCTTTGATAGTGGGTGGGGGTGAGTCATGCACGCCACGGCACAACTCAGCCGCGACGGCACCCCGGCGGGCCTCGTCCGCCGGGCGGTGAGCGGCGGCGGGCGGCCGCTGGAAGCGAGCGTCCGCGCCGACATGGAGGACAAGCTCGGGCACTCGTTCGGCGACGTACAGGTGCACACCGGCGCGGTGCCCGACGCCGCCGCGCGGGCCATCGGCGCCACCGCCTACACCTCCGGAGCGAACGTGGTGTTCCGGGACGGGCACTACACGCCGGAGACGGCGGCGGGGCGGCGCACGCTCGCGCACGAGCTGACCCATGTGGTCCAGCAGCGCCAGGGCGCGGTGTCCGGGGCGCACGGCGTGCAAGGGCTGCGGATCAGCGAGCCCGGCGACCGGTTCGAGGCGGAGGCCGACCGGGTCGCCGAGACCGTCGTGGCCGGCGGGCGGGCCCCGGGATCGGTCATGGCTGCCACCCGGCCCGTGATCCAGCGCTGCGGCTCCACTCCGCCCGACCAGTGCGGGTGCCACGGCGGAGGCCATGGCGAGGAGACGATCCAGCGGCAGACCCCGCCGCCCGGGGGCAGCGGAGCGGCGCAGGGGCCGACCGTCCCCCGTCCGGCCGCGCTGCCGCTGGATCAGGGTTTCGAGCTGTACGACGTCCCGGGGCTTCCGCCGGAGGTCACCGCCGCGATCCCGGAAGGCAAGGTGACCACACTGGTCCCGCTGGCGGTCTTCCAGGGGCCGGGGTCGGCGGCCCAGCGCGGCACCGAGGCGCTCGCCGTCGGGGCGCGCAGCGGCCTGGCCGCCGCGAACACCTCGCTGCAGACCTTCGGCCTGCCGGGGTCGGGGGCCGGGCAGACCTCGGTCGGCATCGTGGCGATCCCGCGGACGAACGTGACCGCCCCGGTGACCTCGCCGCAGTTCAACTTCTTCGACCCGGCCGCGCCGCTGGACTACTGGGGGCACACCGCCCTGTACGTGCGGCAGGCCGGCAAGATCGTGGCGGTCCGCGGGTTCAACCCGGTCACCGGCACGTGGGCCGGCATCGTGGATCTGGTGCGCAACTTCAAGGCCGTCGAGAGCGGCGCCAAGGGCGCGCCGGGCGTGCTGTCCTCGGATGCCTACCTGTTCACCTCGACGGCGGCGCGGACCCTGGAGTACCCGATCACCCCCGAGCAGGCGACCCGGCTGCTGGGCACGATCCCCGAGGTCGGGCCCGGCGGACGGCCCGGGGTCCCGCTGGAATACACCGCCGTGCCGTCCAACTACGCGGCCGGGCGGCCCGGGCTGGCCCAGCCGTTCTGCGTCGGCTCCAACTGCGGCCTGTGGGCGATCGGCCAGATCGAGGAAGGCCTCGGCGGTCCGGTCGGGCGGCCAGGACAGGGCTCGGTGACCTCGATCGGCGGCGAGGGCAGCGCCTCCCAGGGCGAGGTCATCAAGCTGATCAACGAGGCGTCCAAGGTCCGCGAGGCCGGCGGCCCGTCGCCGCTGGAGACGCCGGCCGGAGCGGCCGGGCCCGCGGTGGCCACCCAGTTCCCGCGGCTGCTGCGGGTGCTCAAGATCGGCGGCAGGGTGCTGATGGTCGTCGGGCTGGTGGTCGGCGGCCTGGAGATCGCCTTCGCCACCAAGGAGCAGCGGCCCCGGGTGATCGCGGGTGTGGCCGGCGGCCTTGCGGGCGGTCTGATCCTCGGCGCCGGAGCCGGTCTGCTGTGTGCCGCCACCGCGCCGTTGTGCCTGGTCGTGGCCGGGCTCACGCTGGGGTTCGCGGGCGGCATCGCCGGGCGGTTCCTTGCCGAGAAGGCCTTCGACGCCTCCGTCAACCCGCCGCAGCGGTCGGCGGGCGGTAAGCCGTCGGACTGCCCGAACTGCCACGAGTCACTCGCTCCGGCCAAGGCGGATACCTCGTGGATGTTCAACCTCTTCGAGGACGCCAGGAAGACCGGTTCGGGCAGCCAGAACACGCTCGGTCCCGCCGACCTGGAGGTCCTGCTGCGCTGGCTGGGTCCGCCTCCGCCGGTGGGCGGCCCGGCCGCCCCGCGCTGACATGCGAGCCCATGCCCAGGCGCCCACGCCCGCGCCCAAGTCCACGCCCAAGTCCACGCCGCAGCGGCAGTCACCGCTGCGGCTGGGCGGCAGCCGCGACCCCCTGGAGCACGAGGCGGACCGGCTGGCCGCCCGGTTGGTGGCCGGAGGATCGCTCACTGCCGGCGAGATCTCGGGTGACCACTCGCACGGGGCTGCCCGGCCCTCGGCCGCAGGGTCCGGCGCGGCCTCCGGACCCGTACCGGCCGCCGTGCACGCGGCCCTCGCCCGCCCAGGCACGCCCCTGCCCGCCGCCGACCGGGAGTTCTTCGAGCCCCGCCTCGGCGTCGACCTCGGCGATGTACGGCTGCGCACCGGGTCCGACGCCGACGCGGCCGCCCGCGCCGTCGACGCGCACGCCTTCACCGTCGGCAGCGACGTCGTCTTCGGGCACTCGGCGGGCTCACGCCATACGCTCGCCCATGAACTGGTCCACGTCGCGCAGCAGCGCAGCGGCGGCCGGGGTGTGCTGCGCCGCCAGAGCGCGCCCGCGACCGCCGACGCCAAGGAGGAGACCGCCCGCGCCGCGGTGCGCTTCCTGGAGGAGCTGGGCGAACAGCTGCGCACACAGCGGGACACCGCCAAGGCGGATCTGGGAAGGACGCCGACGCTTGACATCGCCGACCGGGTGGCGGAGCGATTCAACCAGACGAACGTGCAGGCGGCGCTGAGCAGCGGCAAGGCGGTCTACGAAGCGCAGCATCTCATCCAGCAGCCGGATGCGGTGGTGGTCGGCGAGCTGCGCGCGGCCTACACCGCGTTCCTGCACACGGTCCGGGAGGCGGCGGACACCGCGCTGGGGATCGCCTACCGCGCCCGTTTCGACGTCCGCTCCCGCGAGGAGCCCCGCTACGGCGAGACGCTGGCGCGCTGGCTCGAATCGACAGCGTTCCGGACGGAGATGCTGGCCGGGCGGACCGCCTTCACCCCGGCTGAGGCCGCCGCGTCGACCACGTACGAAGGCGACCTGGACGCGGTGCTCGCCAAGCTGCCGTACGCCAATCTCGCCGACCCCGGCACCGTGTCTCGGCTCATCGACTCCCTCGGCAAGGCACAGACACAGGTGACGCCCGGCCCGACCGGGCACGCCAGGCCCGCCGCGGTCCTCGCCCGGGCGGCGGCGGCGCGCGATGCCGTCCGCGCCGTCCGGGACACCGCCCGCGACGGCGGCACCGTGCTCGACGCGGCGGCCACCGCGCTGGCCGGGTGGCACGGCGATCCGGCCGACCCGGCGCATGCCGCGGCCGGTGCGGGCCTGCAGCTGTACTTCCGGACCGTCGATCCCGAGTACGCCCGGCTCGTCGTCCGGCGGTTGCAGCTGATGTCCGCCGAGCTGAACGGGGGCCGCTCGCTCTACATGCACCTGCCGTACCGGGCCCGCGGCCGGCAGGAGGCCTGCGATGTGCCCAACGTGCTCGGCGAGTCCCCGGTGCCGTACGAGATCATCCTCTGCCGCCCGCCCAGCGCGGCGCGGCAGAGCGCGGACACCCTCACGCTGCTGCACGAGCTCGCACACGCGGTGGTCCCCGGCCGCGGCTCCCGGGAGAAGGCGGCGTACGAATCACGGCCGCTCGACCGTGCCTACGCGGGCGAACGGCTGCTGACCCGGTTGTCGACCGAGGAGGCGCTGGCCAACGCGGAGAGCTATGCCTCGCTGGCGTTCCTGCTCGCCGGACGCGGCGGGGCGATCAAGCGGATCCCGGCCGACGTCGCCATGGGCTGCACTCCGGACGACTCTGGCCGGGTGCTGGACGCGGCCGCGTGGTCGCAGGCGCTCATGCGGCGTGCCCTGACGCATATCGACGTGTGGCGGCAGGAGTTCCAGCAGACCGGGGCCTACCCCGATGACGCGCGGGCGAAGGTTACCGTCGTGTTCGGCAGCGCTCCCGACGACGCCCGGATCACGGCGATCCTCACCGACATGACCACGATCAACAGGTCCGCGACGACCTGGCTGCTGGGGGCCAGCTTCACCTGCGAACCCGACGGCAGCAAGCGCTGCCCGGCCGGCGTGGTCGGCGCGACATCGGACTGGACCGTCGAGGCGGCGTCCGTGAGCAAACGCGCCAAGGCCGACAGCGCGGTCGCGCGGTCGGTCTGTCCCGGGTTCCACGCCCTGACCGTGCCGCAGCAGCAGCGGGTGGCCCTCGCGCTCATGGCACTGCAGATGGGGGCCATCGTGCGGCCCGAGGACATCCTGCTGTACGCCCAGCTGGCGCAGGACATCTGGGACATCCCCGCACCACCGGCCGCCGGGCTCGCCGACCACCGCGCCGCCGACGCCCGCGCCGCCGCGGCACCCCCGGCGCCCCGCCCGGTGCGCGTCGGCCCCAACCCCTAGCCGCCCTCCAGCGACCGCGCCAGCCACTCCCCCACCAGCTCCATCAGCTGTGCGGGATCGGTGACGACCGTCGACTCACCGGGCTCGCGCGCGTCCGGGGTCGAGGTGACGCGGGCACGGAAGCCGCCGTCGGCGGCTTCCGCCTCCAGCCAGACATAGACGACGAGGACGGCGCTCCTGGCCCGCGGTGGCTCGTCCATGCCCACTCCAGGCACATTGCCCGCCCGCCGTCACAAGCCCGTCACGGACCTGTCACCGGGAGCAGCGCGGTCAGCCTCCGCGACGGTGCGATGCCGAGCTCGCTGCGCAGCAGGTCGCGGACGAACGCATAGTGCCGCAGCGCCTCCACCACGTTGCCCTCGGCCAGATGGATGCCGATCACCACCCGGTGGGCGCTCTCCCGCAACGGCTCGGACTGCACCGCCTCCAGCACCAGCTGCAACGCCCGCGCATAGTCGCCCTCGTCGGCCATCAGCTGCGCGTACGCCTCCAGCGCGTGCAGGCGAAGCTGCCGCAGCCGCTCCCGCTCGAAGATCACCCAGTCGTCGTACCAGCCCGGCAGCAGCTCGCCGCCGTCCAGCAGCACCCGCTCCCGGACCCCGGTCCGCTGCCCGGCCGTCCCGGCCACTGCCAGCGCCAGATCCCGGCAGTCCACGGCCAGCCCGGCGCCCAGCGCGAGTCGCTCGCCCACCGCGTCGATCAGCGTCGGCCCGGCCCGGTGCAGCCGCCACATCGTGGTGCGCAGGCTGCCCTGCGCGTTGTGCTCGGTCACCTCGGGCCACAGCGTGCCCGCCACCAGCGACCTGGGTGAGCTGCCCCGGATACCGAGAAAGGCCAGAAGTCGCCGCCCGTTCGCGGGCGGGTTCACCACCGTGCCGGACAGTTCGAGCTGGAAACCTCCGAGCAGCCTCAGCCGGCTGCCGCATTTGACCCCCGTCAAGGCGGTCTCCTCCTCCGTCGTCCCCCGCCCTTTACTCCCGCACCGACCCGCGCCCCTGTCAAGGGCAAACCCCATCGAAATCAGACCCTGGAGGGCTAGGTGTACTGCCCAGGGACGTTGGTCAATCTGGTGATGGGTGGTTTGCCGCCGGTGGTGATTGTGGTGATGGAGCCAGGCCGGTAGCGCTTTGCGGCGTGCCTGCTCAGAGTTGTAGAAACGGCCCAGGGCCCCGCCGTCGGCCAGGGTGCGGCGGAAGCGTTCGACCTTGCCGTTGGTCCGTGGCCGGTAGGGCCGGGTCTTTTGGGGGCGGATGCCCAGTTCGGTGCAGGCGTCGCGCCAGGCGTGGGATTTGTAGGCCGAGCCGTTGTCGGTCAGCACGCGCTCGGTGGTGACGCCGCGTTCGGCGAACCAGGCCACGGCGTTGCGCAGCACGGCGATCGCGGTGGTGGCCTTCTCGTCGTCACAGATCTCGGCGTAGGCCAGGCTGGAGTGGTCGTCGACGACGGTGTGCACGAACGCGGTGTGCACGAATGCGGTGCCGACCCGGGGCTCGTAGCGGCTGTTGCGGGCCCCGGTGCGGCGGGCGGTGGCCTCCCGGTTGCGTTCGCCCTGGACGCGGCCGACATAGCGCCAGCCGAAGACACCCGCGAGGGGTCAGGGCAGCGTTAGCGTGGGACACCAAGGCCTCCTGTTGGCGGAGCGGTTCCTAGACAGCTCCACTCCACAACCGGAGGCCTTCACCCTTCACGCAGACACGCACGGTCAGACCGTGTCGTCACACAACCTCAACCAACCTGCCTGGGCAGTACAGCTAGGGCGTGTCCGGTGGGTCTTGGTGTTTGTGGTGGGCATGGTGCGTCGTCATGAGCTCACCGATGCCGCGTGGGTGCGGATCAAGCCGCTGCTTCCTGCTCATCCGCGTCAGGGTGGCCGGTGGTTGGATCACCGGACCGTTCTGAACGGGATCTAGTGGAAGCTGGCGACCGGGGCGCCGTGGCGGGATCTGCCCGAGCGGTATGGCAATTGGAAGACCGTCTATGAGCGGTACCGGCGGTGGGCGGGAGAACACACCCTCACGCGGTAGTCGACTGCGGATCGCATGTGGCCGACCACCATGTGCCCATGATGATCCCGCTGCTTTCGGTCATCCACGTTATCTGATATCCGCTCATCGGCTACTTGTTTCATTGCCTTAGGACCGGTGCCCGGTTACCGCTCTCTTAGCCTTGCCAAGATCGCTTGACGGAACTAGATCAGACCGACGTAGATCGACCGGCTTTATTGCCTGGACCGCAAGAGGCCGTCGAGCTCGGAGCCACAGCCCCACCAACGCCCACCTCTTAGATCACCGAGAGTGACGGACATTGAAACGGGCTCTCTCCAAGATCTGGAGAGAAATGGGAGATCATCTCTGCGTTGAAGGGGGCCCAACGGCGCTGAACGGAGTTGAACGGAGGCTTATGAACTGCACAGATACCTCACAACGCAGGTCAGGGGTGATCGCGGATTACCTTGACACGGTAGAGGTCACTGGTTCAATCCCAGTATCGCCCACGAGTCGGGCCATCGTGGTCGACGCAGCTGCGTCTTCCCGGTGGCCCGCTGTGTTTATCCGGGGGGCGACCCCCGGACCCCCGCGTGCGACCCTCGCCGCTCATCTGTGACCGCGGCGGAGGTCGGGAATCCGAGAGTTTATTCGGGCGCCCGGTTTCCCGTTGCGGCCGCGATGGGGTTACGGCGGGCTCGGTCGGAGATGATGTGGTCCGACGTCTTGCTGGCGAAGGCCTCGATGGAGATCATCGGGTTGACCCCCGGCGCCGTCGGGAGCGCCGAAGCATCGACGATGTAGACGCCGCGCGTGTCGTGCAACTGCCCGCGTCCGTCGACCACCGAGGTCCGCGGGTCGGTTCCCGTCGCGCAGGTGCCGGACTGGTGGGCCGACAGGGTGAGGATGTCGGATCGGGAGAGCCGGCGCAGGCGTCCGAGGAACACCTCGAAGTCCTCGCCCTCGTGCCATCGCGGGTCTCCCGGCAGGAAGGTGAAGATCTCCTTGGCGCCCGCCGCCTTGAGCAGTTTCGCGAGCTCGACGTGGCACCGGCGGACGACCGCCAGGTCGATGGGGTCGTCGAGTTCCCACGTGACCAGCGGCATCCCGTCGTCGCCACGCCGGACCGTGCCCGCCCCGTGGTCGCGGGCGAAGCCCCAGATGCCGGAGACGTGGCGCAGCCGGAGCTGCTCGTGCTTGTGCTGCTCGCCGTTGTGCCACGCGGTGAGGGCGGTCCAGAAGCCCAGGCCCATCGGTGCGGCCTCGATGACGAACCCGTGGTCGCCCTCGACGTGGTCGAAGTCGTGACTGACGCAGGTCAGGATCTGGCCGGCCCATCCTTCGACGACTTCGTCGAACACGCCGCTCATGAAGTACGAAGGATGCACGTGAAGGTTGTGGCCCACGGCCGGGCCGCCAAGGGACGAGG
Source organism: Actinomadura sp. 6N118 (assembly GCF_044326415.1). Lineage (NCBI taxonomy): Bacteria > Bacillati > Actinomycetota > Actinomycetes > Streptosporangiales > Thermomonosporaceae > Actinomadura > Actinomadura sp. 6N118. The sequence continues at coordinate 198,339 of NZ_JBIRAZ010000003.1, forward strand.
CCTGTAGCAGGGTGGGCGTGGCGAGCGCTCCCGCCGCCAGGACGACCACCGGGGCGTGGACCATGATGTCCCGGACCGAGCCGTCGTCGCTCGTGAGGCGGGCGCGGACACCGGTGGCCACCCCGTCCGCCTGCAAGATCTCCTGCACGTCGCATCTCGGCAACAGGAGCGCTCCGTCGTCGCTGGCATCCTGCAGGAAGGTCTTCATCGTGGATTGCTTGCACCCGGTCAGGCATCCCGCGTTGCATTCGCCGCAATAGCGCGAGTCGTCATCGCGTGCGTTGCGGGCCACCACAGCATGGGCGAGCCCGGCGGCCTCGAACGCCCGCATGAGGATCCGGTTGACGCCGTTATGCACGCTGTTGGACGGGGTGGCGTTGATCCGCGTCATCACCGACGCCACATGCGCCCCGAAGGTCTGGGAGTCGGCCTGTTCCATGCCGAGCCGGGCCCACTCCGCCAGCACGTAGTCCGGGGGCGGGAGGCAGGCCATGGAGTTGACGGTCGTACCGCCCCCGACCGTCGAGCCGGCCAGGAGGCCGACACTCGCGGTCGTCGACCAGATGAACCCACCACCGAGGTAGAGGTTGGGGAAGGAGAGCGCCTCGAGCTGAGGAAGGTCGGGCTCGTTACGGTAGGCGCCCTTCTCCAGAACCATGACCTTCAGGCCCGCGGCGGCGAGCCGGGCCGCTGCCGCCCCTCCTCCGGCGCCCGAGCCGACTATGACCGCGTCGGCCGTGAGCACGCCGGCATCCTCCGGCACCTCCAGGGTGCGCAACGTCTTGGGGAATTGAGCCTCCGTCGGCGGCTCCAACAGCGGGCCCGGATAACCGATGGCGGGCCAGGTGGGGTTGGTGAGCCGCTCATCCGGCGCGGTGTAGAACATCGCCAAGATCGTGCTCTGCAGGATGATCGCGCCAGGGTACGTCGCGGGACCCGAGAGCACCCCGGTCCACCGAGAGACGCGCTCGGCCTCGTCCGCGGCGACGAAATCGGCGCCGAGAGCCTCCAGCGCCGCGGACACGAGTGCCCGCACGTGCGGGGCCATCGCAGGAAGCACCATGCCCAGGATCTGGTCGACGCCGACCGCGGAAGCAGTGGTGGTCAGCAGCGTCGCTTCCTGGGGACCGCACCCGGCAGGGTCGACCCATGGCACGAGCGTGTCGCACAGGGCGCGCAACAGCCGGGGGTCGTAGGTCGTCGGACCTTCGGGATCGTTGTCGTTCATGCCAGGGCTCCGTTGCTGGTCGAGGTAACAGATCAGGGAAGGTCCAACCTCGCGAGGAAGTCGTTCACGAGCTGAGCCACCTGTTCGGGCTTCTGCTCCATCAGCGGGATGGTGCCGCCCTCGATGAACGCGACGTCGACCGAGCGGGCGCTGACCAGGTGCGCTTGCAGCCTAGCCACGTCAGGGAGGGCGAAGGGATCCGCCTCCGCTCCGATCACGAGGACCGGCGCCGTGACGAGGGGGATCCGGTCCTCCATGACGTAGCGCGCGCACGCCTTGTGCCCCTCCGCAGGGTCGACGCCCGGGGCCAGGGCATCGCGGACGAAACGGTTGAGCAGGTCCGGCCGGCCAGCGGGATAGTAGGGTCGGCGCAACGCCCAGAGTTCGACCAGATGCGTCCCGTCCTCGGCGGTCACGGCCTCGTCCACCCCTGGGCCGCCGGCATGTGACTCCCGGTAGGCCGCGTCCGTCCAGGGCCCGGAGGACAGCACCAGCGCGTCGACCCGGGCGCGCGCGCTCGCCGCCATCTCGACTCCGGCCGCCGCCCCCGTGTGGTGCCCGAGCACGACGGCGGATCGGATGCCGAGGGCGTCGAGCAGGGCGAACGCTCCCTGCGCGATCTGCTCGATGGTCTGCGGCGACGCGACGGGAGCGCTCATTCCGAACCCGAGCATGTCCATGGCGATCACCCTGCGCCCGCGCGCCAGGAGCGGCTGGACCTCCCGGAACTCGTCGTGTGAACGCGGGGTCTGGTGGAGCAGGAGGACGGCGGGCCCGGTGCCCTGTTCCGCGTAGTGGAGTTGACCGAAGCGGGTGTCGGCGTACCCGCGCCGTAGCCCCGGAGATCCGGGCGAGCCCGAGGCGGTGGAGGCGTCGGCCGTCGTGGTCATCGCGTACTCCCGGGTCGGTCACGTCCTTGGGGCCAGATAGGCACATCTTCGGGCCGGCTGGGCGGATCCACAGTGTCATCGGTCCGCTGACCGGACCATCGCCCCGGTGTCTCGCGCGGGGCAGGGTGCAGAATTCGCCGCATCGCGCTCCGCCCGGACCTGGGCGGACACCCGCATCCGTGCGGTGCGACGCGGCGAGAGGAACGCCATGACCACCACCACAACGTCCCGGGCCGCCTATGTCCCGCCGGGCGACTACCGCCAGCTGATCGGTGGCGACTGGACGGCGGCGGCCAGGACCTTCGAAGCGGTCGACCCGAGCGTCGGCCGGCCGTGGGCCACCCTTCCCCAGGGGACCGAGGCCGACGTCGAGTCCGCCGTGGCCGCCGCTCGCCGCGCGTTCGGGGCCTGGGGACGGACCACGCCCGACAAGCGGCAGGCCGCCCTGCTCGCCATCGCCGACAGGTTCGAGCGGCAGGGTGAGCGATTCGCGCCGCTGCTGGCGACGGAGAACGGCCGCCCGATCCGCGAGGCCTTCATGGCCGACATCCCGACGGTCAGCGCGATCTTCCGCTTCTTCGCGGGGGTGCTGCACGGCCTGAACGGCGAGCAGATCCCGGTCGCCGACCCGAACACCCTCGTGTACACCAGATGCGCTCCGCTCGGGGTCATCGCCGCGGTGCTGCCATGGAACTCACCGCTGATCACCTTCGCGAACAAGGTGGCGCCGGCGCTCGCCGCCGGCAACACGGTCGTCGTCAAGCCGTCGGAGTACGCGTCCGCGAGCATCCTGGAGTTCACCCGGCTGATCGCAGACCTGCTCCCGGACGGGGTGCTCAATGTGATCACGGGCGTGGGGCCGGAGACGGGCGCGGCGCTGGTGGCGCATCCGGACATCGCCAAGATCACCTTTACCGGCGGCCCGGCCACCGCGCGCGCGATCCTGGGAGCGGCCGGCCGGACGCTGACGCCGAGCCTCATGGAGCTCGGCGGCAAGGGCGCCATGATCGTGGCCGCCGACGCCGACCTGGAGTGCGCGGTGTCGGACGCGCTGCTGGGGATCTACCTCGCCAACGGTGAGGCCTGCATCGCCGCCTCGCGTCTCCTGGTGCACGAGTCCGTGCATGACGAGTTCGTCCAGCGCTTCGCCGAAACGGCACGCGGGATCCGCGTGGGCGACGCGACGGACCCGGCCAGCGAGATGGGTCCACTGGTATCGGCCCGTCACCGTGACGTGGTGCGCGGCCATCTCGACCGCGCCCGCGCCGACGGCGTACGGGTGATCACCGGGGACGAGCCGCTGGAGCTGCCGCCGGGCCTGGAGGGCGGCTACTACCAGCGGCCGGTTCTGCTGGCCGATCCCGAAGGCACCGCCGCGATCACCCGGACCGAGGTCTTCGGCCCCGTCACGGTCGTCGAGCGGTACCGCGACGACCAGGAGGCCGTGGCACGGGCCAACTCGACCCGCTACGGGCTCGCCGCCGGGGTCTGGACCCGGGATCTGCGTCGGGCGCACCTCATCGCCGACCAGCTCGAGGCCGGGATCATCTGGATCAACCGCTGGTTCGACCTCCCGCCCGGGATGCCGATGGGCGGCGTCGGCGACAGCGGCTTCGGGCGGGAACTCTCGGCGCAGACACTGCGGGAGTACACCGCGACCAAGGCGGTCAACATCGATCTCGGCCGCGAGCGCCCGGCACTGTGGAATCTGAGCTGAACACCTGGTGGGAGCGGTTGTGGCACCGGTTTGCTCACCGGAACGCGCCGCTTCTCCCCCGCCGCGGCGGCTGCCAGGGTGGCTGCCAATTCGATGGTCGTACGTTCTCGGACCCTTCTCTCCGGAGGCAGGCCATGTCCAACAATCCGATGAGCCCGCCCCCCGTGCCGTCCGGACCCGCCGCGACGCCGCCCCCCGCCACGACCCCGGCCCCCGTCGTGGAGGTGCGCGGAGTCTCCAGGCATTACCCGGGCGTGCTGGCTCTCGACGACGCGAGCCTGGTCCTCCGCCCCGGCGAGATCCACGCGCTGACCGGTGAGAACGGCTCGGGCAAGTCCACCCTGGCGAAAATCATCGGCGGTGTCGAGCAGCCCGACGGTGGAGTGATCCTCGTCGACGGCCACCAGACGCCGATCCCCGACCCGGCCGCCGCCCTCCGGCTCGGCATTGTCATGATCAGCCAGGAGCTGACCCTGGCGGGTCAGCTGTCGGTCGCCGAGAACGTGTTCCTGGGCCGGCTTCCCCGCAGCCGGGGCGTGGTCGACTGGGCGCGGGTCCGGCGCGAGGCGCGCGCGCAACTGCGCTCGCTCGGCGTGCACGTCGACGTCGACGCCCGCGTCCGCGATCTCAGCGTGGAGCTGCAGCAGGAGGTCGAGATCGCCCGCGCCGTGTCGTCCCGGGCGCGGCTGCTCATCCTCGACGAGGCCACCAGCTCGCTGTCCGAGACCGCCACCGAGCGGCTCCTGCAGCTCGTCCGGGACCGCGCCCGGGACGGTGTCTCCGTGCTGATGATCTCCCATCGCATGCCGGAGCTGTACTCGAGCGCGGGCTCGGCGACCGTGCTGCGGGACGGGAGGGTCGTCGGAACCATCCCGCTGCCCCAGACCCCCGAGCGCGAGCTGGTGCAGATGATGGTGGGACGGGAGCTGCACGACTACTACGGGTCCCGCGACGCCTCCCCGGGCGAGATCGTCCTGGAGGTCCGGGACCTCGCGGCCGCGGACGGGGCGCTGACGCCGACGTCCTTCGACGTCCGGGGCGGAGAGGTTCTCGGGATCGCGGGCCTGGTCGGCTCGGGCAAGGCGCAGATCGGGCTCGCCCTGGGCGGGGCGATACCCGCCACCGGCACGGTGCGGGTCAACGGAAGGACGGTGCCCCTGGGCGATCCCCGGCGGGCGCTGGAGGCCGGCATCGGCCTCGTCCCGGACGACCGGAAGCGGTCGGCGCTCCTGCCCACCCGCGACGTCGCGGAGAACATGTCGCTGACCTGGCTGCGGTCGCTGTCCCGCTTCGGCGTCGTCCCCAGCAGAGAGGAGAAGCGACGGGTGCGCGACGCCATGGCGACCTATGGCGTCAAGGCCTCGTCGCCCGGACAGCGCATCACCCAGTTGTCGGGAGGCAATCAGCAGAAGGTCGTCCTCGGGCGCGTCTTCGCGCTCGGCTGCCCGGTCTACGTGCTCAGCGAACCCACCCGGGGCGTGGACGTCGGCGCCAAGAGCCAGATCTACGCGCTGCTCCAGGAACTGACCGAGCAGGGTGCCGCCGTCGTCATCGTCAGCTCGGAACTGCCGGAGCTGATCGGCCTGGCCGACCGCGTCATCGTCTGCTTCCAGGGCTCGGTGCGAGGCGAGGTCGGCAGTGCCGCTCTCACCGAGCAGACCCTCAACGACATCGCCGTCAGCGGCCACGTCCACGCGGATCATGACGCCTTGAACTGAGCCGGGTGTCGTCCGACGACGCCTTCTTCTCCCGATGAATCTGGAGCACCTCCATGGCCAACGACACCGACACCTCGGAACGAAGCCGGAAAGTCTCCGCCCCGGGCCCCGCGGAGGCGGCGGAGAACCCACGGGGCGCGGGCCGCCTCGACGCGCTCCGGCGGGCGTCCGTCCCGATCCGGCGGGCGTCCGCCAGGAGCACCGGCGTGCTGACCGGCCTGGTCCTGCTGTGCGCCTACATGGCGCTCACCGAGCCGATCTTCCTCACCTGGGGGAACATCACCAATATCGTCGCGTCGAACACGGTCATCCTGGTGCTCGCCGTCGGCGCCACCTTCGTCATCATCTCCGGCGGCATCGACCTGTCCACCGCCTCCGCCGCCGCGGTCACCGGCATGACCTACGGACTGCTGCTGAAAAACGGCCAGGGCGCCCTGGTCGCGGTGGGCGGCGCGCTGCTGGCCGGGCTGCTGCTCGGCGTGGTCAACGGTGTGCTGATCGCCTACGTCAGGGTGTCGTTCCTGGTGGTCACCCTGGGCACGCTCGCGGTCTTCGAGAGCGTCGCGCTGGTCATGAACCACGGCAGGACGGTCAACACGTTCTCCTTCGGCGCCTTTCAGCCGGTGTACAAGTTCGCGCTCAACGACGTCGGCGGAATTCCCTATCTGCTGATCTTCGACGTGGTGCTCGTCGCCGGCGCGGCGCTCACCCTGAAGTACACCTCGTTCGGCCGCGCCGTGTACGCCGTCGGCTCCAACCCCGAGGCGGCCCGCCTCAACGGAATCAAGGTGGCCCGGACGATCTTCTCTGTGTACCTGCTGGCCGGCCTCGCCGCCGCGACGGCCAGCCTGGTCCAGATCGGCCGCCTGACCGGCGCGAGCCCGACCATCGACTCCACGCTGCTGCTGACCGTGATAGCGGCCGTGCTCATCGGTGGCACGGCGTACACCGGCGGCGAGGGCGGTGTCGGGGGCACGGTGCTCGGCGTCGTCTTCCTGGGGGTCATCCAGAACGGCCTGACGCTCAGTGATGTCTCGACGTTCTGGCGCGGCACCGTGAACGGCGTCGTGCTCATCGTCGCGGTGGCCTTCGGCGTGGCCCGCGCACGCGGCTGGCTGACCCTGCGACGTCCAGCGGCGCCCGGTCCCCGCCAGAAGGCGGCTGGCACCTGACGACACAGCCCCCCGAAGGCCCCAGACCCCGCCGGACGCCCCGCCCGGCCCATCCCCCACTCGGCCGGCGCTCTGCCGCCCATCGCCTCGCGACCGCCCAGCCCATCGCCTCCGTACACCGCCCCGCGCTCGCACACCGCCCCGGCGTTCGCCTAGTGCACGTTTACCCGCGCTTCCCGCAGCGCCCCGTGAGAACCATCTTTGGAGGCACCGTCCATGGCAACACCTGCAGCAAAGACCAGAATCATCAGCATTGCCGGAGTCGCGGTCATGATGGCGGCGCTCGGCGCCTGTGGAGAATCGTCGGACGCGGCGAGCGACGTCTCGGTCGCGTACTCGAGCCCGGTCGCGTCCCAGCCGGGTCAGCAGGCGTTGGCCCGCGGCTTCAAGGCCGGAGCGGGCGAGCTCGGCTGGTCCGCGGACGTGATCGACGCCAACCTGTCCGCCGACGCCCAGGTGTCCAACGTCCAGACCATGATCCAGAAGCGGGTCGGCGCCATCGGGTTGTGGACCCTCGACCCCGGCGCCATGGAGGGACCTTCGCACAGGCGGGCACCGCGAAGATCCCGGTCATCGCGATCAACTCCCAGGGCAACGGCATCGCGTCCAGCGTGTGGTGGCAGCTCTACCTCTGTGAGGACGACTCCCCGCTCAAGCAGTCGGCGCAACGAATCGCGAAGGCAAGGCCCAGCGGCAAGGTCATCGTCATCGGCGGCCCTCCCGTGCCGTCGCTCCAGGCCAACGTCAAATGCTTCAGCGACGCCGCCAGGGCGGCCGGGCTGACGATCGTGAACCAGACCGACAACACCAAGGACACCTCGGCCAACGCCGCGACGCTGACCGCGGACCTGTTCGCCAAGTACCGGGACGTCGACGCGGTGTGGGCCTACAACGACTCCTCGGCCCTGGGCGCCTCGGCCTCGGCCGTCGCGGCGGGTCTCACCGTCTCCAACGGCACCACGCGCGGTGTGATCATCGAGGGCACCAACGGTGACCCTGAGGCCATCGAGGCGATCCGGCAGGGCCGGCTCACCGGCACGTGGGACCCCAACCCGGTGGTCACCGGAATGGCTCTCATCAAGGCGATGCAGGACGCGACCGGGGGCCAGACAGGCAAACGGTACGTGGTGCGATCGGTGTACTACAATGCGTCGAACATCGGCAGCTACGTCGCTCCCGAAAAGCAATCGTTCAAGCTCGCCAACCTGCCGATCGAGACGAGCGGCAAGTGACCCCGTCGCCGGCACGCACCCGGGCCGCACACGCCCGGAATATGGAGATCTCATGGTGAGCACGCGGCTGCTTGTCGCAGGCGAGTGGGTCGATGCCGCGTCGGGCGCGACCAGCGAAACGCGCAATCCGGCGAACGGCCAGATCATCGGCACCTTCGCCGAGGCGGGTACGGCCGACGTCGACGCCGCGGTCGCGGCGGCGCGGGCGGCGTTCGAGTCCGTCGCCTGGCGGGCGATGACCCCCGACGAGAGGGGCCGGCTGCTGTGGCGGGTCGCCGAGCTGATCGAGCGTGACGCCAAGGAGCTCGCCGAACTGGAGACCCTGGACCAGGGGCAGCCCGGTTTCGTCAGCGGCGGAGTCAGCGTTCCGCTGGCCGCGCAGGTCTTCCGCTACTACGCCGGCTTCGCGACCAAGATCGAGGGAACCGTCTCGCCGGTGTCGATCCCGGGGAACCTGACCTACCAGCACCGGCTGCCCGTCGGCGTCTGCGCCCTCATCACACCGTGGAACTTTCCCCTCGCGATCGCGGCCTGGAAGCTGGCCCCGGCGCTGGCGACCGGGAACACGGTCATCCTCAAGCCGGCCGAGCAGACCCCGCTGTCGACGGTCCGGCTCGCCGAGCTGTGCGTCGAGGCGGGCGTCCCCGCGGGCGTGGTCAACCTGCTCACCGGCGGCCCGGACGTGGGCAGGGCGCTCGTCGTCCACCGCGGGGTCGACAAGATCTCCTTCACCGGCTCCACCGCGGTGGGACAGCAGATCGTGCGCGCTTCGGCGGACGACCTCAAGCGGGTCAGCCTGGAACTCGGCGGGAAGGCGCCGAGCATCGTGTGCGCGGACGCCGACATCGACGCCGCCGTCATGGGCAACCTCCAAGGAGCGATCTTCAACACCGGCCAGGCCTGCGGCGCGTACACGCGTTTCTTCGTCCAGCGCTCGCGCGTCGACGAGTTCACCGAGAAGATCGCCGCGGCGGCGGGCTCCCTGGCCATCGGGCCGGGGAGCGATCCCGACACCGTCGTGGGCCCGCTGGTGTCCCAGGAGCACCTGGACCGGGTCGCGTCGTACGTCGGCACCGGGGTGGATCAGGGAGCGCAGCTGGTCACCGGCGGGCAGCGGGTCGGCGGCGACCTGGCCGAGGGGTTCTTCTACCGGCCCACGGTCTTCGGCGAGGTGCGCGACGACATGACGATCGCCCGTGAGGAGATCTTCGGCCCGGTGCTGTCGATCATGCCGTACGACGACCTCGACGAGGCCGTGGCCCGTGCCAACGACACCGACTACGGGCTGGCGGCCGTCCTGTGGACCAAGGACCTCGCCACGGCCCACACCGTCCCGCCCCGCATCCACGCGGGCACCGTCTTCGTGAACCAGCTTCCGCTCATCGACCCGGGCGCGCCCTGGGGCGGATTCGGAATGAGCGGGTGGGGGCGCGAGCTCGGCGCCTACTCCATCGAGGAATTCACCGAGACGCAGTCGGTCTTCCTCAACATCGGCTGATCCGGCCGGCGGCCGGTCAGCGACGCCCGGCCGCCGTCACCGACCTCAACGCGCACGCGACCATCACCGCCTTGATGACGGCTGCCCTGATGGCGGCTGCCCTCCACCCGGCGATCTGCTCGCCCGAGATGTGAGCCCCCTGGTCCGCTCAGCGGAACGTCGGCATTGTGCCTGGTCGCGCGGGGTGGTCGAGTCCCTCCCTAGAACGAATGGAGCGTCATGAACGCATCGAGCCCGGCGCTGAACACCACCGGCACGCCGGCGGCCAGGGTGCTGGAACTGCTGTGCGACACGCTGGTCCCCGCCGTCGACGGTGGCGAGGGCGCGGCGCGCGAGCTGCTCGGACGTCCCGCCTCCGAACTCGGCATCGCCGGCCTCGTCGCCTCCGGCGCCCCGGCCGGTCTGCTCGATCGCCTCGCCGCGTCCTCCTTCGCCGATGACGACCTCGACCGGCGCACCGCGACCCTGCGCGCGCTGGACGGCGATCCGGCGCTGCGGTCGCTGCGCGCGAGCGTCCTCGCCCTCTTCTACGCCACGCTCGACGCCGAGGGGCGCAACCCGAACTGGCCGGCGGTCGGCTACCCGGGCCCGCTGAGCGCGCCGCCGCCGGCCGGCACCCCCGCGCCGATCGCCCCGCTGACCGTCGCGGGCGACGACGCGACGCTCGACGCGGACGTCGTCGTGGTCGGCTCCGGCGCCGGCGGCGCGGTCGTCGCCGCCGAGGCGGCCGCCGCGGGACGGTCGGTCGTCGTCCTGGAAAGCGGCCCCTACCTGCGGGAACCGGACTTCCACCAGCTCGAGATCACGGCCGCGAAGATGTTCCTCCACGGCGGCCTGTTCTTCTCGCAGGAGGCCACGCTCGGCATGCTCGCCGGCGCGACCCTCGGCGGGGGCACGACGATCAACTCGATGGTGTCGCTGCGCACCCGCGACGACGTGCGGGCGGATTGGGCCAAGAACGGCCTCGACGGGCTCGACGGCGCCGCCTACGACGCCCACCTCGACGCGGTGTGCGCGCGCCTGAACGTCAACACCGAGCACAGCGTCCCGAACCGCAACTCGCAGCGCCTGGTCGACGGGCTCGAGGCGTCCGGCCGGCCGTGGGAGCCGCTGCCGCGCAACTGCACACCGGACGACGACCCGCGCTTCTGCGGATACTGCCACTTCGGCTGCCAGCGCGGCGCCAAGCGCTCCACGCTGCGGACCTACCTTGAGGACGCCGTCGCGGACGGCGCCCGCATCGTCGTCGACTGCCGCGCCGACGCGGTGCTGTCCCGCGACGGCCGCGCGGCCGGCGTCGCCGCGACCGTCACCCATCCCGACGGCACCACGACCGGGCTCACGGTGCACGCCCCTACCGTGGTCGTCGCCGCGGGGAGCCTGGAATCGCCGGCGTTGCTTCTGCGCAGCGGCATCGGCGGCCCGAACGTCGGCCGGTTCCTGCGGGTGCATCCGACGTGGTTCGCCGCCGGTGTCTACGACGACCCGATCGAGGCCTGGAACGGGCAGGTGCAGTCCGTCGCCGCGTTCGACCGGGTCGCCGACGGCAGCGGCTGGCTGGTCGAGACGACGACGCTCGCACCGGGCGGATGGGCCTCGCAGATCCCGTGGATCTCCGGCCGGGACCACAAGCTGCGGATGCTCGACCTGGCGCACACCGCGCCCTGGCACGCGGTCGGCCACGACCACGGGTCGGGCCGGGTGACGATCGACGAGCGCGGCGAGGCGCGCGTCAGCTGGCGGCTCGACGACCCGGCCGACGAGCGGATCGGGCGGAGGGGCTGCGCCGACATCGCGAGCCTGCACCTGGCGGCCGGCGCCCGCGCCGTCTACACGTTGCACCACGGCGAGCTCGCGTGGCGCCGAGGCGAAGACGAGGCGGCCTTCCTGGCGACCGTGGAGCGCACCCGCCCGTCGACGCCGTACTCGGCGCACCAGCTCGGCTCCTGCCGGCTGGGCGGCGATCCGGCGACCTCGGTCGCCGACCCGGACGGGCAGCTGCGCGACGTGCGCGGGGTGTGGATCGGCGACGCCTCGGCGCTGCCCACCGCCCCCGGCGTCAACCCGATGATCACGATCATGGCGATGGCGAGGCGCACGGCGCATCGCATGCTCGCCGCATAGCCCGCGCCGGTTCCCTGGAGGATCGCGATGAAGCCAGCCGCATTCGCCTACCACGCCCCCGCGTCACTGGACGCGGCCCTCGAACTGCTCACCGCCGAGGGCACACGCCCGCTCGCCGGCGGCCAGAGCCTGATGCCGCTCATGCACGTCCGCTCGGTGCGCCCCCGGGCCCTCGTCGATCTCGGTCGCGTGACCGGACTGGACCACATCGCCGTGCGCGACGGCACGCTGGTGCTCGGCGCGATGGTCCGCCAGCGCACGCTCGAACGCGACGGCGTCGTCAACGAGCACGCACCGCTGCTGCGCGAGGCGGTGCGCTGGGTGGCCAGCGCCCCGGTGCGCAACCGGGGGACGCTCGGCGGCAGCGTCGCGCAGGCCGACCCGAGCGGTGAGCTGTTCACCGCGCTCGTCGCGCTCGACGCGACCGCGGTGCTGCGGCGCGCCGGCGGAGGTGAGCGCGAGCTCGCGGTCGCCGAGCTGCCCGGAGCCACGGGCGGGCCACCGGGCGATCCGGACGAGCTGCTGGTCGAGCTGCGCGTCCCGTCCGCGCCGGCCGGCTCCCGCTGGGCCTACGTCGAGATCAACCGCCGTCACAACGCGCCCGCCGTGGCCGGCGTCGCGGTCGGCCTGGAGCTCGACGGCGACGGCCGGGTGTCCCGCGCCCGGCTCGCGATGGCCGGTGTGGAAGACCGGCCCCGCCGCCTGCCGGAGGCCGAGGCCCTCCTCACCGGCGCGGCACCGGGAACCGAGGCGATCGCGGCCGCCGCCGAAGCGGCGGTCGCGACGGCCGAACCGCGCGCGGACATGCACGCGTCGGCGGCCTACCGGGGGCACGCCCTGACGGTACTCATCCGGCGAGGTGTCGAGGCGGCCCTCGGCTCCGACCACGAAAGCGAGAGATGACCATGGAAGATCAGCAGCACATGGTCCGGATGACCGTCAACGGGACGAGCGTCGCCGTGACCGCCCCGGCCCGGACGTCACTCGTCGACCTGCTGCGCGACGACCTCGCGCTGACCGGCACCCACATCGGCTGCGAACAGGGCGTCTGCGGCTCCTGCACGTTGCTCGTGGACGGCGAGCCGGTCCGCTCGTGCCTCATGCTGGCCGCCCAGGCCGACGGATGCGCGGTCACGACCGTCGAGGGCCTCGAACGCGGCGGCGAGCTGCACCCCGTGCAGGCCGCGTTCAAGGCGGCGAACTCCTTCCAGTGCGGCTACTGCTCGCCCGGCTTCGTCATGACCGCCGTCGCGCTGCTCGAAGAACGGCCCGACGTCACCGACGACGAGATCCGGGAGGCCATGGCCGCGAACATCTGCCGCTGCACGGGCTACCAGTCGATCGTCGACGGCGTCCGCCGCGGCGCCGACGCGATGGGCCGCGACGACTTGGAGGACGCGTCATGATCGGACGTCTCATCGGGTCCCGCGTCGAGCGCGTCGAGGACAGGCGGATCCTCACCGGCCAGGGCCGCTACGTCGACGACGTGCGGTTGCCGGGCATGCTCCACATGGCGTTCCTGCGCAGCCCGCACGCGCACGCCCGCATCCGGTCGGTCGACGTCACCGAGGCGAAGGCGATCCCGGGCGTACACCTGGTTCTGACCTGCGAAGAGCTCGCCTCGCACGTGGTCGAGCGGATGAACTACGACATGGGCGTGCCGGGCCACCGGGCGCCGCTGTTCGACGCGCTGACCGACCTCGCGCGCTACGTCGGCGATCCGGTCGCCGCCGTGGTGGCCGACAGCCGGGCGATCGCCGAGGACGCGTGCGACGCGATCGTCGTCGACTGGGAGCCGCTGGCCCCCGTGCTCGACCCCGCGGAGGCGCTGGCCGACGGCACCACCCCCGTCTTCGCGGACCTCGGCGACAACATCATCTACGACGACGATCCGGAGGCGTACCACTTCGGCGACGTCGACGGCGCGTTCGCCGCCGCCGACCGCGTCGTCGAGCTCACCATCGACCAGCACCGCTTCGGCCTCGTCCCGATGGAGGGCCGGGGCGGCGTGGCCGACTGGGACGCGGGGGCGCGCAAGCTCACCTACCACGCCTCGACTCAGTCCGCCCACCTGTATCGCGTCTACCTGGCGCGCTACCTCGGCCTTCCCCAGAGCCGGGTGCGCGTGGTGGCCGGTGACGTGGGCGGCGCGTTCGGCTCCAAGTGGGCGATGTACCGGGAGGACGTCGTCATCGCCGTGGCCAGCCGGATCCTCGGCCGCCCGGTGAAGTGGATCGAGGACCGCCGGGAGAACCTCACCGCCCTCGGATCGGCGCGCGAGGAGACCGTCGCCATGCGCGCCGCCGTCCGCGCGGACGGCACGGTGCTCGCGCTCGACGCGCACATGACGCTCGACCACGGCTCATACCCGGCGCAGCCCCCGGCGCCGCTGTTCGCGGCCCTCGCGCGCGTCCAGATCACCGGCGCCCTGCGGATCCCGAACTTCCGCTGGCGTACCACGTGCGTGGCGACGCACAAGAACCCGTACGTGTCGTACCGCGGCCCGGGTTCGGTGGAGACCCTGGCGCGAGAGCGCCTGCTGGACACGATCGCCCGCGAGCTCGACCTGGACCCGGTCGAGGTGCGCCGGCGCAACTTCGTGACAACGGCCGAGCAGCCGACCACGAACGCGACCGGCGCGATCATCGACCGGATCGACGCCGCGCGCACGCTGGAGACCGCGCTCAAGACGATCGACTACGAGGGCTTCCGGGAGCGCCAGCGCGCCGCGCTGGCGGAGGGCCGCCACCTCGGGATCGGGCTGGCGTCCTCGATCCACCCCTTCCCGGGGCCGCAGACCTGGTGGCAGGCGCTCGGGTTCCCGCTGGAGGCCGAGACCGGCCGGGTGCGCATCGAACCCGACGGCACGGTGACCGCCTTCACCGGACAGGTGCCGCACGGTCAGGGCCACGAGACGACGCTGGCCCAGGTCGTGGCCGACCAGCTCGGCGTCGGCCTGGACGACGTCACGGTCGTCAGCGGCGACACCGACCGGGTGCCGTTCTTCTTCTTCGGCACCGGGGCGAGCAAGGCGGCGACCATGGCGAGCGGCGCCGTCGTCATCCCCGCGCTGACCCTGCGCGACCGCGTCCTGCGGATCGCCGCAGAGCAGCTCGAGGCCAGCCCGGAGGACCTGGAGATCGAGGACGGCACGATATCGGTGAAGGGCGACCGGTCCAGCTCGACCACGCTGGCCGAGGTCGCCACCGTGGCGTACATGGCGCCCCACACGCTGCCCGAGGACGTGGAGAGCTCGCTCGAGGCGACCGCGAAGTTCACCGTGGACGCCTCCGGCTGGTCGGCCTCCACACACGTCTGCACCGTGGAGGTCGATCTGGAGACCGGCCAGGTCCACATCGACCGCTACGTCGTCGCCGAGGACTGCGGGACGATCATCCATCCGGGCATCGTCGAGGGCCAGATCCGCGGCGGCGTGGCACAGGGGCTCGCCGGGATGCTCATGGAGCACTGCGCCTACGACGCCGAGGGCCGTCCGCTCGCGACGACGCTCCAGGACTATCTGGTGCCGACCGCCATGGAGATCCCCCGGATCGAGATCGTCCACCTGGAGTCCGGCGACCCGGACGACCCGGTTCCGTTCCGCGGCGTCGGCGAGGGCGGCTGCAGCCAGGCCCCCGGCGCGCTCACCAACGCCGTGGCGGACGCGCTGCGGCCGTTCGGCGTCCGGATCGACACCTTCCCTCTCACCCCTACCCGGATCCTCGAGCTCGTCGGCACTTTGCGAGCCGACGCACCGGCGTAGGACAGATGCCCCACTGTGCGACATCCCGGTCGCACAGTGGGGAGTCATGGTCAGGCTGGAGCAACGTCTGCGCCCACCGGGCCGACGTTGGCGGCGCCGCCCGGGGTACCCAGAGGGGTGGTCCTGCCGGGGAGGATCTCTTCGAAGAACCGCCTGTTGTCGTCGCGGACGGCCGGGGCGGCGGCGCGGTCGGCGGTGATGGCCTGCTCGGGGCAGGCCGTCTCGCAGGCGCCACAGTCGATGCATTCGACGGGATTGATGTAGAGCTTGCGCTCGCCCTCGTAGATGCAGTCGATCGGGCACTCCTCCACGCAGGAGCGGTCCATCACGTCGGTGCATGCGGGGCCGATGACGTAGGCCATGTCAGGCGTCCTTCTCAGTGGAGTGCCCGGGGAACAGCAGTGCCTCGGGGTCGATGGCGGTGGCGGCGTTGTTGACCGCGGTGGCGACCTCGCCGAAGCCAACGGAAATCAGCCTGACCTTGCCGGGGTAGTCGGTGATGTCGCCGGCGGCGAACACACGCGGCAGGTTGGTGGCCATCCGGGTGTCCACGGCGATGTGCCGGGCGCTCATGTCCAGGCCCCAGCTCTGGAGCGGGCCGAGGTCGGCTTTGAAGCCGAGGGCGGCGACAACGGTCTGCGCGGGCAGGACGCGGGCGGTGCGGTCGAGGTACCGGATCTCGGCGGCCTCCACGTGCCCATCGCCGCGCAGCGCGGTCACCTCGGCGTTGACGATGATCTCGACGCCGAGCGACCGGACCGTGTCCACGGTGGCCTTGTGGGCGCGGAACCGGTCGCGGCGGTGCACCAGGCGCACCGAACGGGCCAGCGGGGCGAGGGTCGCGGCCCAGTCGAAGGCGCTGTCGCCGCCGCCGACGACGACCACGTCCCGGTCCGCGTGGTCGGCGGGACTCGGCACGAAGTAGACCAGGCCGCGGCCGAGGTGGCCCTCGCCGCATGGCAGCGGGCGGGGGGTGAACGTGCCGATCCCACCGGTGACGACGACCGCGCCGGCGCGCACCGTCGCGCCCTGGTCGGTGCGGACGACCGGCAGCCCGTCCTCGTCGTGGGACAGCGCCACCGCGCGGTGGCCGAGCAGGTAGGCGGGCTCGTACGGGGTCGCCTGGGCGACCAGGTTGTCGACAAGGTCGCGGCCCTTGACGGCGGGGAAGCCCGCGATGTCGAGGATGGGCTTCTCGGGGTACATCGCGCTGACCTGCCCGCCGACCTGGGGCAGCACGTCCATGACGGCCGTGCGCAGGCCGCGGAAACCGGCGTAGTAGGCGCCGTAGAGTCCCGCCGGGCCGGCACCGATGATCAGGATCTCGGTTTCGGTGGTGACGGAAACGTCGGAGATAACGCTCATGGCCGTTGACGGTATGGAAGGCCATGACAGCGGCAAACAGGCCCGTTCCGGTGAGCAGGACGCTTCACTTATGCGGAACGGCCCTGGCTGGGAGCGTCGACCTGCCGCGCACTGCTCCAGCCATAGGAGAAGGCACTCGTGAACGTGAGACTCAGCTCCCCCAAACTGACCGGCATGCTGGCCGCCTGTACAGCGCTCCTGCTGGCGACCGGCTGCACCTCCGGGACCACGGATTCGGCGGGCGGCGAAGGCACCGCCAAGGGTCCGCTGGTGCGCATCGCACTGGGTGTGGACGCCTCCTACGCCCCGTTCTATCTCGCCAAGGAGCGCGGGATGTTCGCCAAGGCCGGCCTGAACGTCGAGCTGATGCAGGTGGAGGGCGGGCCCGCGGCGGCGGAGGCGGTCGCGGCCGGGACGGCGCAGATGTCGGCCAACGCCGACTCCAGCGCGCTACCGCTGATGGCGGCCCAGGACAAGCTGACGGCACTGGGGGTTTTCCAATCGTCCGACCGCTATCTGAAGGTGGTGCTGCGGGACGGCATCGACCGGCCCCAGCAGATCAAGACGATGGCCTCGATCCAGGGCATCGGCCTGTACTCGACGCACTCCTACCTGAAGCACAACAAGATCGACCCGGCCTCGATCAAGATCGTGAAGAGCTCGCCGCCGGAGATACCGGGGATGCTGCAGCGCGGCTCGGTCGATGCCTACATCCTGTTCGAGCCGTGGGCGGCCAAGGGCGACGCGAGCGGCGGGCACATCGCCGGACGGATCGGCGACTTCGGCGTCGGCTACTTCCAGTGGCTGCTGGCCGGCCGGACCTGGCTGGCGGGCAACAACGAGCTGGCCGGGAAGGTCTTCAAGGTGGTGGCCGAGGCGGACGCCCTGGTGACCAAGGACCGTAAGGCCGCGGCGGAGGCCACCCAGAAGCAGGTGAAGCTGCCCGCAGAGCAGACCGAGCGGGTCCTGCCCGAGATCACCTTCACGGCGCGCGGCTTCACCGACACCGACCACGCCTCGGCCAAGCGGGTGGTGGACTTCCTGCTGCAGCAGAAGCTGATCGCCAAGTCGCCCGACCTGAACACCGTGCTGCCGAAGGGCTGGTACGAGAAGTACGTGGGGGCGCCGAGTGAGTGAGCGCTGGCCCTGGGACGGCGACCCCCGGAGCGCGTACCGCCCGGACGAGCCGTACCGGCTGTTCATCGCCGGCGAGTGGGTGACCGCCCGCGCCGCATTCGACGCCGTGGACCCGGCCGTGGGGGCGGCCTGGGCCGCGGTCCCCGAGGCCGGGGCGGAGCAGGTCGAGGACGCGGTGGCGGCGGCGCGCAAGGCGTTCGCCGGCTGGCGGCGGTCCAGCCCGGAGACGCGGCAGGAGGCGCTGTGGCGGATGGCCGACCGGATCGAGGCCGACCCGGACCGGTGGGCGGTGCTGCTGGCGACCGAGGGCGGCCGCCCGGTGCGGGAGGCGTACTTCTCCGACGTCCCGGCGTCCGTGGCGGCGCTGCGCCTGTTCTCGGGGCTGGCCCGGGGCGTGCGCGGCGAGCAGGTGCCGGTCGAGGACCCGCACGGGCTGGCGTACACGGTGCGGGCGCCACTGGGCGTCCTCGCCGTGCTTGTGTCCTGGAACATGCCGCTGGTGGCGCTGGCCGAGCAGATCGCTCCCGCGCTGGCGGCCGGGAACACGGTGGTGGTCCATCCGGCGGCGCCCGCGTCGGCGACCGTGCTGGAGTTCGCCCGCGCCACCGAGGACCTGCTGCCGGCGGGGGTGCTCAACGTCGTCACCGGCGCGGACGCGAGGATCGCGGCGCGGCTGGACGCGCACCCCGGCGCGCTGCGGATCGGCGTCCCGGACGCGCCACGGCCCGGCGGCGGCACGATGATCGTGTTCGCGGACGCCGACCTTGACGCGGCCGTCACCGACGCGCTGACCGGCATGTGCCTGGCGGGCGGTGAGGCGGGTGCGCCGCCGTCCCGGTTGCTGGTGCAGGAGACCGTCCATGAGGAGTTCGTCGGACGGCTGGCGGCGATGGTAGAGGCGGTCGTGCTGGGCGATCCGCTCGACCTGTCGACCGAGCTGGGGCCGCTGATCTCGGACGGGCGGCGGGAGCGGGTGCGGGACGCGATCCGGCAGGCGGTCGCCGGAGGCGCGCGGCTGGTGGCGGGCGGGGAGCCGCCCTCCCTGCCGCCCGCGCTGGCCGGCGGGTTCTTCCATGCGCCGGCGCTGCTGGCGCAGGAGGAGGGCATCGGGGCGGCGCCGCCGCTGCTCGGGCCGGTCGCCGTCGCGGAGCCGTTCGCGGACGAGCGGGTCGCGGTGGAGCGGGTGAACGCGGCCGGGCCCGGGCGGGCAGCCGGGGTGTGGACGGCCGATCTCGCGCGGGGCCACCGGATCGCCCGCGAGCTGGACGCCGGGATCGTGTGGATCAACCGCTGGTCCGACCCGCCGGCCGGGCTCCCCGCGAACGCGGCCGGGCCTGGCCCGGCAGCCGGGACCGAGATCGGCGAGCGGATGCTGGCCCGCTACAGCACCGCCAAGATCATCAGCGTGGATCTCGGCTCGCGCCGCCCCGCGCTCTGGGGCGGCGGCGCGGCCCCAGAGCAGAAGGCTCGGGCAGAGGGCTCAGAGTAGAAGATCGACGGTCCCGGTGGCGCAGGGCGTCCCGTCGGCCTTGACGATGGCGGCGTCCAGCGCCAGGCGCAGGCCGCCGTCACCCGGCTCGGCCGACCGGACGGAGCCCTGCCAGGTCAGGGGCTCCCCGGCCACGGCGGTCGCCTGGTTGCGCCAGCTCACCGCCTCCAGCCGGGCGTCCGGGCCGGCCCAGTCGAGCGCGTGCCGGACGAGCATCTCGCCGTGCAGCGTCGACTGGACGACCGTGCCCGGAAAGCCTTCGTGGGCCGCGTAGCTCTCGTCGTAGTGGATGCGGTGGGCGTTCCACGACACGGCGCTGAACCGGAACAGCTGCACCGTGCTGTGGGAGTAGGAGCGGGAGGGGCAGCTCTCCCCAGGGGTCGTCATGCCTGCGGGTTGTCCTTCACGATGATCGTCTCGTCGACGGAGGCCAGCTCGGCGCCGTCGCCGGTGAACCTGGTGGTGACGGCCAGCACCACGAAGTCGCCCGAGCGGCCCGCCTTGCGGCTCGCCGAGCGCACCGCCCGCGCCGCGCGGACGCGGGTTCCGGCGACCAGCGGCCGGCCGATCCGCACCGACTCGCCGCCGTGCACCTGCCGTACCGGGAGGCCCTGCGTGCACGGCGACTCCCGGGCGGTCAGGCCGTCGGGGCGCAGCTCGTCCTCGGCCGGGCCGTCCTCCCAGCTGAACGTTCCGGCGAGGAAGAGCGGAGGTGCCGCGACGGGGCGTCCGGCGGCCTCGTCGGCGCGGGCCCGGCCGATGTAGGCGGTGTCGTTGAGCGCGGCCGCGTACCGGCAGAAGTCCTTGACGGTCACCACGCCGCAGTCCTCCTCCTCCCAGCGGCCGGCCAGGTCGCGGGCGCGGGCCAGCACCTCTCCGAGCACGTCCTCCGCCACTGGGCTCACAGGACCTGCCGCAGCGACCGGGTGATGCCCATGCCCGCGGTGCGGAGGGCGCCCGACAGCCTGGCCGGGTCCGTCCGGTACGTGGGGCCGGTGATCGACAGCGCGCCGACGAGGGCGGAGCCGCGGCCGAACACCGGGACGGCCGTGCTCATGTAGCCGAGCCGGGTCTCCTCGGCCTCGGTCGCCAGGCCCTCGGTGCGGATCCGTTCGAACTGGGCGCGCAGCCGGGCGGGCGAGGTGATGGTGTGGCGGGTGAGCGGCTTGAGGCCGTTCCGGACGACCTCCGCGAACAGCGAGGCCGGGCCGAAGGCGAGGATGACCTTGCCGGTGGCGGTGCAGTAGAGCGGGAGCCGCCCGGCGACCCGGGACTGCTCGCTGAGCCCGCGATGCGCGAGGATCTTCTCCAGGTACAGCACCTCCAGGCCGTCGTGGATCGCGAAGTGGATGGTCTCCTGCGTGGCGAGCAGCAGGTCCTCCATGTAGGGCTGGGCGACCTCGCGCAGGATCCGCTGCCGGTGCACGCGCTGGCCGATCTCGAACATCCGCAGCCCCAACCGGTAGTCGCAGCCGGCGCGTTCGAGGAGGCCCCACGCGACGAGCTCCTGGGCGAGCCGGTGGACGGTGGCCTTGGCGATGCCGGTGCGCCGGACCAGGTCGGCGAGCGACAGGGTGGCGTCCTCGGCGGTGAACGCCTCGATGATCAGCTGGGTCTTGCCGAGGACGGAGTTCATCGGGTCGGGGCAGGGGTTCCGCCGCGCCGCCGGATCCCGGTCGTCGCGGATGTGGTCGATCGATACGACGGTCATGACAGGAACCTCACGATCAATTCGCAGACCTCCGACGACCGGTGCTCCATCAACGGAATCATGCCCCGATCGATCACCGCCACAGTCGGGTTGTTAAGTTGTGATGACAATATTCGCAGGTCAGGAAGCTCGTCGCCCAGAACCAGGGCGTCGCGCACGAATCGGGAGAGCAGGTCCGGCCGTCCCGGCGGGTAGTGCTTCTGCCGCCGCTGCCACAGCTCGGTCAGGTGTTGCACCTGCCCGCGCGTGGTGTCGGCGTAGCCGGACCTGATCTCCGTCACGACGACTCGGCGAGGAATGCCAGGCTGAGCGGGTTGTAGAGGTCGGCCCTCTCGTGCTGCGGCCAGTGCCCGCAGTCGTTGAACACCTCCAGGCGCGCCCCCGGGATGGCCGCCGCGATCGCCTCCGCCTCCGGGACTTCCCCCAGCGGGTTCTTGTTGCCCCACACCACCAGCGTCGGCGCCTTGATCGTCGCCATCCGCTCGGGCCGCAGCAGGTTCCGCTCGCGTGCCTCGACCTCCTGCAGGGCCAGCAGGTTGTCCAGGTTCTCCTTGAACTCGGGCCGGTGGTAGATGTCGAACCGGACGTCGGCGAGCTCGTCGCCGAGCGCCTCGTCCCAGTGCGCCCACAGCAGCCGCAGCCGCTCCCGGGTGAAGGACGGGTCGTCCTGCTCGACCGCGGCGCGGGTGGAGGTCTTCAGCCGCTCCATCACCTGCGGATTGATCTTCGTGCCGCCCATGCAGAGCAGCTGCAGGGACGCCACCCGGTCGGGCTGCTCGCCGGCCGCCCAGGACGATACCCAGCCGCCCAGCGACTCCCCGACCAGGTGCGCCCGCTCGGCGCCCACCGCGTCCAGGTAAGCCAGCAGATGCTCGACGTAGGCGGGGATCTCGCCGGGACGATCCGGCTTGCCGGTGAATCCGTGCCCCAGCATGTCGATGGCGTGGCACCGGTAGCCGGCCTCGGCGTGCGCCGGGATGTTGCGGACGAACGCCTCCAGGTGCCCGGTCGTGCCGTGCAGGAACACCACGTGCTCGCCGTCCTCGGGCCCGGCCTGCAGGGCGCGGGTGCGGACGCCGCCCGCCTCCACGTAGGCGTGCCGGTAGTCGACGTCGACCAGCTCGGTCCAGATGCTCATAAGTGGCCTTTCGCTTTTTCTAGCCAGGGGTGGTGGTCGGGTCGAGCACGGCCACGGCCATGCCGGTCAGCCATTCGGGGATGGACTCGTAGGCCAGCCGCCGCCCGGGGACGTGGTCGAGGAGGGCCGCCATGAGCAGCCACGTCCGCAGCTCCTGGGCGCCGTTGCCGGCGACCTCCTCCAGACGCTCGGTCGTGTACTCGGTGATCCGGGCGGCCTTCCCGCCCTCCAGCAGCGTCAGGAACTCGTTGTCGAAGCCGGTGTTGATCGCGGCCTCGGCGGCCCGGATGATCTGCCGCCGCCGGGCGTCGTAGTCCCGCCAGTTGTCGCGGCCGTCCAGCCAGGCGCCGACCAGGAACTCCTCGTCGTCGCCGCGCGGGTCGCGCCAGTCCGGCCAGGGCAGCCGGTGCGACAGGCCGCCGGACCCGATCACCGCGACCCGGCGGTCCCCGGGGAAGGCCAGCACCGCCTCCCGGATGGCCCGGCCGAGCCGCTCGCAGCGGTCCAGGGTGGGCAGCGGGGGCGCGAAGACGTTCACCACCAGCGGCACGATCTCCACGCCCAGCCCGTCCAGCAGGTACTGGATCGCGTGCGACTGGCCGTGGTCGATCTGGAGCCGCGCGGAGAAGGCCACGTCGAACCGGCCGCCGTCCACCAGCTCGCCGGCGATGTGCCGGGCCAGCGGCTCGTCCACCGGCTGCGGGCCCTTGGGCGTCCCGGACTCCCCGCTGGCCAGGCACTCGCCGACGCCGATGGTGAAGCTCGGAATCAGGTCCAGCCAGAAGCCGCGGAAGTGGTTGGAGCCCACCAGGATCACGGTGTCCGGACGGGCCGCCGCGAGTTCCTCGCGCGCCGCGTACAGCGCGTCCCGGAACCGCCCGGCGCGGTCCTTGTGAAGGGTCTCCTCCCAGTGCGTGTTCATCAGCGTGGAGTGGGAGGCGCCCACGCCCAGCACGATCTCGGTCATCGCATCGCTCCTACCTCGTCACGGGAACGGGTGACGGTGTCGACGGCCGTGCGAACCAGGAGGCGCGTCAGCCGCTCCATCTCCCGCACGTCCACCGCGTTCATGCCGAGCGAGAAGTCGATCTCCCGCGGCGCCTCGGTGATCTTCGGCATCCCGATCCGCACCGTCGGCACGCCCCGGTTCCGCAGGATGTTGGCGTCGGTGGCGCCGCTGTTGCCGCGGATCACCTCGTGCGCGCGGCCCTCGAACGCCTCCCAGCCCGCGACGGCGCTGCGGCACACCCAGCCGTCCGGGTCGCTGCGGGTGCCGGGAATCGCCAGGATCATCTCGGCGTCCAGGTCGAGGCCGGGCTCGTCGGCACTGATCTTCTCCAGGGCCGCGGTGAACTCCCGCTTGGCCTCCATCGGTGTGGTGCGGGGGCTGAGCCGCAGATCCACCCTGATCTCGCACGCGGCCGGGGTCACCGCCGCCATCCGCGGCCACCCGCCGCGGATGGACGCCACCACACCCTGCGGCGCCACCGTGTCCTCGGTGTGCCGGCCGGCGTACTCGGCGAACCACTCCTCGAGCCGCCGCACGACCAGCCCGGCGCGCGCGATGGCGTTGTCGTACGGCAGCCGGTGCCGCGACCCGACGTAGGTGTGGGTGCCGCGGACCGTGACCTGGAACCAGGCGAGCCCGACCTCCTCCCAGGAGACCGTCCAGCCCGGCTTGACGATCACCGCGTGGTCAGCCCACACGCCCTGCTCCAGCAGGAACGAGCAGCCCGCGCCCTGCCCGGTGTTGCGCCGGGCGCCGGCCGGCCGCGCGTTGGTGGGCATGCCGCCCGCGCCGAACGCCGCGATCAGGTCGCCGGTCAGCGGGATCCCGGCCCGCGCGGTCGCCTCGGCCGCCATCATCACGCACGCGGCGTGGCCCTTGGGGTTGGACGCCCCCAGCCCCATGACCAGGTCGCCGTCGACGACCGCCCGGGGCCGCATGTCAGGCCGCAGCTCGGGCCCGATCCACGGCACGTCCTCGCTCTCCTCCCCCACGGTCAGGGTGTCGATCGGCGCGTACAGCATCAGGTCGGGGCCGGTGCCGTCGCCCTCCAGCCGCGCCCACGCGTTGGCCTGCCGGTCGTCCAGCGGCTGCACCCGGGCCGGGCAGCCAGCGGCGGTCAGAGTGGCGGCGATGTGCTCGGCCAGCGGGCCCTCATCTCCGGTCGGGCTCGGGACGTCCACCACCCCGGTCACCAGTTCGCGCAGCCGGTCGGTGGTGATGTGCCGCCACGCGGCGGTGACCCAGCCGCGCCGCCGCTGGTCCAGGCCAGCGAGCCCGGCGGGCTCGCTGGGCCCCTCGGAGTTCGCCGAGGTCACTGGTTGACCCTGTGGACCTGGGTCTTGCTGGTACGGGCGATCCGCCGCCAGGCCACCGGGACCGCCACGGCCAGCAGGGCGCCGGCGATGAGTGCGGGCAGGACGCGCTTCATGATCATCACTTCTTCCTGGTCCTGGTGACGGCCGAGCCGTCGTTCGCCGCCGTGCCGCCGGTGTCGGCGAGCTTCTTCGCGTACTGCTCCTCGGTGAGGTTGCGCCAGGCCGTCAGCGACACGTCGGGACGGTAGAGCTTCTCCGGGGGCGCGTCGGTGACGTCGACCATCCAGGCGTCCTGGGCGGAGAACTGGCCGTGGAACAGCCAGCGGATCGCGCCCATGTACTTGGCGTAGAAGCCGAAGCTCCGCCAGCCCTCGGTGAAATTGACCATCACGCCGACGTAGCGGTGGTTGTCCGCGTCGACCGGGACGTAGAACTCGTAGTGGATGAAGTTCGGGTAGGCGATGCGCAGGATGCCCGGCATCGCCAGCGAGGCGAACCCGGGGAACTCCTGCGCCTCGATCGTCGGGTCCACCCGCTTGGGCTTGCCGGTGTTGCCGATGTTGAACGCCTCCTTGGGCGGCCGCGCCTTCCACCAGCGCTTGTTCGACCACCGGCCCACGCCCGGGAAGTC
Organism: Actinomadura sp. 6N118; assembly: GCF_044326415.1. Taxonomy (NCBI): domain Bacteria; kingdom Bacillati; phylum Actinomycetota; class Actinomycetes; order Streptosporangiales; family Thermomonosporaceae; genus Actinomadura; species Actinomadura sp. 6N118. Next base: position 223,477 of record NZ_JBIRAZ010000003.1, read on the forward strand.
GGCCTCCCAGTGCACCTCGTCCTGCACCCGGTAGATCCATCGGCCCCCGGGCACGATGCGTGTCACGTTCCACGTCGGCATCGGCTTGAACAGCCGCCACAGCGAGGTCCGGTGCAGGTACTTGGCGTGCCCCTCGTCGAAGCCGTTCTCGCACGCGAACCGCCAGTTGCCGCTGCGCGGGTCGATCCGGCCGCCCATCACGAAGGCGTTGCCGGCCAGTTCCTCGGGCAACTGCTCGTCGATCGGGTGCGGGTCCTCGGCCGCCACCGGCACGTACACCCACACCATGCCGAGCCGCTCCTCCACCGGGTAGGTGCGCACCCCGACCTTGCCGCAGATCCGCGAGTCCGGACCGTCGGTGATCACCGCCGCCAGCCGCCCGCTGGCCAGGTCGAACGTCCACCCGTGGTACGGGCAGCTGATGGTGCCCGGGAACTGCTGGTCGCCCTCCGACAGCGGGACCCCGCGGTGCGGGCAGCGGTCGTGCAGCGCGTACGCCGTCCCCCCGTCCCGGACCAGCACGATCTTGTCCCCGCAGATCGTGTACGAGCGGGGGTCGCCGGTGATGTGGCTGGACCAGGTGACGGCGTACCAGTAGCCGCGGAAGCCCTCGGCCGCCGCGTCGTAGTGCGGCCACGTCGACCAGTCCTGCCGCCCCGGCGCACCGTCCTGGGGGCGTGCCCGCGGCGCGGCCTTCGGATCGAGCGATTCCTCACCCGTCATCTGCGTGTCCTCCTGGTGACGTCCGAGCTACGCCGCCGTGAGGGCGGCGTATCCGAGCATGCGCGCGGCCGGGCCCGATCGCCTACGGAGCCGTTTCGCTCAGCAGACCGCGCCCCGTTCCAGGCGCGCCGCCGCCTGCCACAGTCCGGTCATGGAAGAGATCTCGCACGCGGATTTGTTCTCCCTCGCCGGCCGTACCGCGCTGGTCACCGGCGGCACGTCCGGCATCGGCGCCGAGGCGGCCAGGACCCTGCTGGCCGCGGGCGCGAAAGTCGCGGTCGTCTCCCGGGACGCCGGACGGGCCAAGCGGGCAGCCGGGGATCTGGCCGTGGACGGTGCCACCGCGCTCGGCCTGGCCTGCGACGTCACCGACGAGGAGCAGGTGGACGAGGCCGTCGCGGAGGTCGTACGGCAGTGGGGCCGGCTGGACGTCCTGGTCACCAGCGCGGGACGCCTGGCCCGGGGCTCGGTCGCGGAGCTGCCCACCGCGGACCTGCACGGCTGCTTCGCCACCAACGTGTTCGGCACCTGGTACGCCTGCCGCGCCGCGGCGCGCGCGATGACGGCCGCCGGCACCGGGCGGATCGTCACGCTCGGCTCGGTGCTCGGCGCGGTCGGGGCGCCGGAGCGCGCCGCCTACGCCGCGTCCAAGGGCGCGGTCGTCCAGCTCACCAAGGCGCTGGCGCTGGAGCTGGCGGGCACCGGCGTCACCGCGAACTGCCTGCTCCCCGGCCCGATCCTCACGGAGATGAACGCCGGATCCCGGGACGACCCGGTGGCCAAGGCGTTCGTGGAGCGCGAGGTGCCGCTCGCGCGCTGGGGCGAGCCGCGCGACCTGGCCGGCGCGCTCCTGCTGCTGGCCTCGCCCGCGTCGGCCTTCGTCACCGGGACGGTGCTCCCGGTCGACGGCGGCTACCTCGCACATTGATCTCGGACAGGCCGCGGACCGGCCCGGGACATCCGCCGTTCGCCCTGTGGACGAAGGCGTCCCACTCAGCGGACCCAGGGCCATGCGTGCCCGCCGCCCCCGGCCTACGCTCGCCGGATCCGGCTCCACCCCGTTGACCGGCCTACCTGCGGGTCCCCCCGTGACCGCAGAGACCCCTTCGACCTATGAGGTGTTATGGAGGCACGGGCCAGGAGAAGGCGCTTCGTCGGCGTCCTCTCGCTCATCACCACGCTGTGCACGCTGTCGGCGTGCAGTGGCGCCACCACCGACTCCGGCGGCACTGCGGCCACCGGTCCCAAGATCCGCATCGCCGTCGGAATCGACGCGGCGTACGCGCCCTTCTTCACCGCCGACGCCAAGGGACTGTGGCGCAAGCACGGTCTCAACGTCGAGCTGGTGCAGTTCGGCCGGGGCGGCGAGGCCGTCGACGCGATCGCCGGCGGGCAGGTCCAGATGGCCGCCAGCTCCGACAGCACGACCATCGCCCAGTTCCCGCAGAACCCCGCGCTGCGCGCCCTGCTCGTCTTCCAGGAGTCCGGCCGATACCTGAAGGTCGTCACCGGACCGAAGATCGCCGACCCCAAGCAGATCAAGAAGATGGCGATCGTGCCCGGCCTTTCCGAGCTGGCCGCGACCCGCTTCCTGGAGTCGAAGAAGATCGACGTGAAGTCGGTGAAGTTCGTGACCGCCGGCCCGCCGGAGATTCCCGTGCTGCTCCAGAAGGGCGAGGTCGACGCTTACGTGCTCTGGGAGCCGTGGCCCGCCAAGGGCGTCGAGCTCGGCGGCAAGATCCTGGAGTCGACCGGCGCCTACGGGCTCGCCTACCAGCAGTGGCTGATCACAGGCCAGCAGTGGCTGGGCAGTAACGAGGCCACCGCGGTCAAGGTCGCCAAGGCACTGGAGGAGGCGACCGGGCTGGTCGAGTCAGACCCGGCGGGGGCCGCCGAGGCGACCAAGAAGGCCGCCAAGGTCCCCACCGAGCAGACCATGACCGCCATCAAGGAGATCGACTTCAAGGTCCGCGACATCGCCGCCCCCGACCTCAGTGGATACGAGAGCACGGCCGCGTGGTACGCGAGCACCGGCAAGGTCAAGGCCCGCCCTGACCTGACCAAGACCGTGCTGCAGGGATGGGTGGCAGCCAAGGTGAAGGGAACGGGATGACCAAGGCGATCAAGACGGACCGCCGCCCGCCCGGCGGCGGCCCCGCGGACGGCGCGGGCCCGGCCGGCGCCGCGGTGTCGGTCTCCGGCGTGGGCATCGGGTTCGGGTCCTTCCAGGCCGTCCAGGAGATCTCCCTGGACATCCCGGCGGGCGAGTTCCTGTGCCTGCTCGGGCCCAGCGGCTGCGGCAAGTCGACGCTGCTGTCGTCGCTGGCCGGGTTCGTCCCGGTGCGGCAGGGCCGGCTCACCGTGGACGGCGCCGCCGTCACCGGCCCCGACCCCGGCCGCGGCATGGTTTTCCAGAACAGCGAGGCGCTGTTCGACTGGATGACCGTCCGGCAGAACGTGGCGTTCGGGCCGCGCATGCGGGGCCGGTCGCGGGCCGAGCAGAAGAAGGTCGCCGACGAGTACCTGGGCCTGGTGGGGCTGCGGCACTGCGCCGACCGGTTCCCCGGGCAGCTGTCGGGCGGGATGCGGCAGCGCGTCCAGATCGCCCGGGTGCTGGCCAACGAGCCCCGGGTGGTCCTGATGGACGAGCCGTTCGGTGCCCTCGACGCGCAGACCCGGCAGGTGATGCAGGAGGAGATGGCCCGCATCTGGCAGGCGTCCGGATGCACCGTCGTGTTCGTCACCCACGACATCGACGAGGCGATCGTGCTGGCCGACCGGATCGCGGTGATGACCGCCGGCCCGGCCGCCACGATCAAGAACGTCTACCCGGTGGACCTGCCCCGGCCGCGCGACGACACGGCGCCGGAGTCGGTCGAGCTGCGCGCGGCGCTGCGCCGCGACATCGGCGAAGAGGTGCGCAAGGCCCTGCGCGAGCAGGGCGTCGACGACCCGCCGGACGGCCCGGCGGACGGCCCGGCGGACGGCCCGGCGGACGGCCCGAAGGAGAAGCTATGACGGTGGCCTCGGCGGACGCGTCCGCCAAACCGTCCGTCGAGCGGCGCCCGGCTGGGGCGATGGCCGGACGGCTGCGCTCGGCCGGCATGTTCGCGCTGTCGATCGTCGCCGGGATCGCGGTGTGGCAGCTGCTGGCGATGAAGTACGGCTCGGGCCTGGTGGCCTCACCGGGGCAGACCGTGTCGGCGGCCCGGGAGCTGGCCGCCGACGGCACGCTGGTCAACTCGGTGATCGCCTCCAGCCGGCGGATCCTGATCGGCTGGGGCCTGGGCCTGGCCGTCGGCGTGCCGGTGGGCCTGCTGATGGGGCAGGTCCCGTTCATGCGCCGGCTGCTGGACCCGTACATCGAGTTCTTCCGCTTCATCCCGCCGGTCGCGTTCGTGACGCTGGCCGTGGTGTGGCTGGGCATCGGCGAGGCGTCCAAGGTGGTGCTGATCTTCTACACCGCGGTCTTCATCGTCACGCTCAACACCATCGCCGGGGTGCTGTCGGTGAACGAGACCAAGCTGCGCGCCGCGGCCAGCCTCGGCGCGGGCCGCTGGCAGGTGATGCGGAGCGTGGTGCTGCCCTCGACGGTGCCGCACATCGTGACGGGCGCGCGGCTGGCGATGGGCAACAGCTTCCTGACCATCGTGTCCGCGGAGATCGTCGCCGCGCAGGTCGGGCTGGGCGCGCTCATCTGGACCTCGCGCAACTACGGCCGCATCGACTGGGTGTTCGTCGGGATCATCGTGCTGGGGATCCTGGGATTCGTGTTCGACCGGGTGCTGCGGATCGTGGCCGCCCGGGTGCTCAAGAGGTATGAGGTGCGGGTGTGAGCGGGAATCCGGAGCGTTCGCGGGCGCTGCTTCTGGAGGAGTTCGGGACGCTGCCGCGCCTGGTGGGACGGCCGGTCCCCGAACGTCCGCCGGGCCACACGCTGGTCCGGGTGCTGGCCGCCCAGGTCGGGCATCTCGATCTCAACGTCGTGGACGGAAAGTTCGGCGTCCTGCCGGACCTGCCGACGGTGCCCGGCACCGAGGCCGCCGGGGTCGTGGTGGCCTCCGACGTCCACCCCGAGGGGATGCCGGTGCGGGTGCGCGGCGGCGGTGCCGGGCTGCGGCGGGACGGCGGCTGGGCCGAGCACGCGGTGCTGCGCGACTCGGCGGTCGTGCCCGTCCCCGAGGACACCGACCCGGCACTGGCCTGCTGCTTCTTCTCACCCGCCGGGACGGCCTGGGCGGCGGTCCACGCGGTCGCCGCGATCCGTCCCGGCGAGCGGGTCGCGGTGACCGGCGCGGCGGGCGCGGTCGGCGCGCTGACCGTGCAGGTCGCCGCGCGGGCGGGGGCCGAGGTGATCGGCGTGGTCGGCCGCCCGGCCAAGCTGCCGCACGTCCCGGCGCCGGGCAAGGCGGTGCTGGCCGCCGACCTGTCGGAGGAGGCGGTGGGCGGCCCGCTGGACGCGGTGATCGACACCGTCGGCGGCGCGGTCCTCACCACCGCGCTCGGGCTGGTCCGGGGGCGCGGACGGATCGCGCTGGTCGGCTACACGGCCGGACGCGACTTCAGCGTCGACCTGGCCGACTTCCTGCTGACGGACGTGTCGCTGCTGCCCGTCAACCTGATGACCCGGGGCGCGGAGGTCGCGGCGGACGCCGACCGGCTGCTGGCCGACATCAACTCGGGCGAGCTGACGCTGCCGATCGAGCGGTACCCGGCCGAGCGCCTTGCGGAGGCCGCCGAGCGCCTCCGCACCGGCGAGGCGGTCGGGAAGGTGGCGCTGACTTTTGATTGAGACGTTCAGCGGACGATGACCACGGCACGACCCCGGCAGCACAGGCTGCCGGGGCCTTCGCCGTCCGGGTGGGAGTGCTCTTCCAGGGAGTGCTCTTCCAAGGCCAGGGTGATCTCGCCTGTCTCGGGGTCGACCGCCTCGACGGCGCCGGACACCACGAGCCGGTGACCGGCGTAGGCGGGGGCGCGGTTCTGCCAGCCGACCGACAGCACCTCACCGGCCTCGCCCGCGAACGCCGCCGCGGCCCGGTAGAAAAGGCAGCCGTGCAGCTGCGCCATGACGACCGGGCCGTCCAGGCCCTCCGAGCGGGCGAACGCGGTGTCGTAGTGGATGCGATGCGTGTTGCGGGTGACGGCTCCGAACCGCAGGAGCCTGATCTCGTCCGGGACCAGCTCCACCGGCGGTACCACGGCACCCGGCTCGACATGACGACTCATCGGACGATGAACCTTTCGGTGACCTCGATGAGCGGGCCGCGCTCGGTGCCGTAGGTCTTGGCGACCGTGAGCAGCAGGAAGCCCGCGCCCTTGCCCTTGCGTTCGACCGATTCCAGGACGTGCCGCACCTCCAGCCGCTCGCCCGGACGCGGCCGTCCCAGCCAGCGCACGTCCTGCCCGCCCGCCATGAGCCGCACGTCGAGCCCGTCGGTGCCGGGGACCTCGTCGCGGTACATGCCGTCCGGGCGGAACTCCGCGGGCTCGGCACCGGGCGCGCCGCGCAGCAGGCTGACCGGGTACATCGGGTGGACGGCGAAACCGGGATGGTCCGGATCGATCAGTTGCGGGGCGGTCTCGCCCGCCGCCCGCGCGAACTCGGCCGAGGCGGCGGCCGTCACCACGCCGAGCGGGCGGAGCTCCACCCGGCCGACCAGCTCCCGCGCACGCTCCTCGGCCAGATCGAGAGCCTTGCTCACTCGGCCAGCTCCGGCCGCTCGGAGACGATCCGCTCCCAGATGGGCTGGAAACAGAACCAGCCGACCTCCTCGCCGCCCACCTGCTCGGCCGTCATCCGGGCGGTCTCCTCGTCCAGCGGGACCGGGTCCCCGGCAGCCCGCGCCATCAGCTCGGCCTGGAAGGACCGTTCCATCGTGACGAACCACCAGATCGCCGAATCGACGGTCCGGCCCACCGTGAGATGGCCGTGGTTGGCGAGGATCACCGCCTTGCCCGTGCCCAGCGACTCGGCGATCCGCCGTCCTTCCTCCGGGTCGAACACCACGCCGGTGTAGTCCTCGTGGAAGGTGTGCGAGCCGTGGAAGGCGCAGGCGTCCTGGGTGAGCGGTGCCAGCGTCCGGTGCAGGGACGAGAACGACTTGCCGTGCGGGCCGTGCGCGTGCACCGCGCCGACCACGTCGGGACGGGCGCGGTGCACCTCCGAATGGATGGCGAACGCCGCCTGGTTGAGCGGCCCCTTCCCCTCCACGACCTCGCCCTCGTCGTTCACCAGCAGCAGGTCGCCGGGCAGGATCGCACCGAAGTAGCGGCCGAACGGCGCCGTCCAGAAATGGTCGGTCAGCTCGGGGTCGCGGGCGGTGATGTGCCCGGCGATGCCCTCGTCCAGCCCGAACCGCGCCAGCACCCGGTAGCCCGCGGCGACCCGCCGCTTGCGGTGGGCCCGCTCCTCGGCGGGCGTCGGGAAGACAGGCGGGGCGGGAATGTTCGCCAGTTCCTCGGCCAGGACCCGCGCAGCGGCCTCGTCGGTGACAGTCATGTGTGCCTCCCTCTCCAGCTCCAACCGCGAAGGCTAGGCGCGGCGGCGGGGGGCGGACCATCGGCACGGCCCGCTCAGCGGACCGGAGCGCTTGGAACGGACCGCCTCGCCCCGGCACCATCCGATCATGGACCTCATGCAGATCCGGCCGGCGCCGGAGGGCAAGTTCGCGAAGGCGGACGGCGTCACCTACCACTACATCGAGCTGGGCCAGGGCAGCCCCACGATCTTCCTGCACGGCGGCGGGCCGGGCTGCACCGGGTGGTCCGACTTCGGGCAGGTGGCGCCGCTGTTCGCCGCCGACCGACGGGTCCTGCTGGTCGACATCCTGCAGTACGGCAAGTCCGAGAAGACCGTGATCAAGGGCCCCATGTGGGACTTCCACGCCGCCAAGACGGTCGCGCTCATGGACGCCCTGGGCATCGACCGCGCCGACTTCGTCTGCAACTCCTGGGGCGGGACGATCGCCCTCAACCTCGCGGCCCGCTACCCCGAGCGGGTGCGGTCGCTGGTCATCACCGGCAGCCAGCCCGTCTGGCACGGCCCGCTCGCGCCGCTGCCGGAGAACGGGCACCGCGGCCGCAAGGCCCGCGACATCTACTTCGGCGGCACCGGCCCGTCCTGGGAGAAGATGCGCGAGCTGATCGCGCGGCTGGAGTGGTACGACGCCGACGCCATCCCCGACGCCACGGTGACCATGCGGTACGAGCAGAGCATCGACCCCGAGGAGGTCGCCCTGGCCGGGGCCTCGGACGATCCGCGCGGCGAGTGGCAGGAACTCGCGGACGTGCTCCCCATCGTCCAGGCGCCGACGCTGTTCATGTGGGGCATGTACGACGCGTTCCTCACCCCCGACTACCCGCTTATGCTCGCCCGCATGATCCCCAAGGGCAACCTGCACGTGATGGACCGCGCCTCCCACCACCTCCAGGAGGAGCGTCCAGCCGACTACCACAGCGTCGTGACCGGCTTCCTGAACCAGGAGCACGGATGACCGAGGCGGCCGTGCGCGTCGTCGAGCTGTCCAGTCCGTTCACCCGCTTCGCGGGCAGGCTGCTGGTGGGGCTCGGGCACGAGGTGGTCCTGGTCGAACCGCCGGAGGGCGACCCGGCCCGGCAGGAGCTGGACGGCTGGTCGTTCGCCCACTGGCACGCGGGCAAGCGCTCGGTCGTCCTCGACCCCGGCGACGCGGCCGGGTTGCGGCGGCTGCTGGAGACCGCCGACGTCCTGCTCGACGGCACCCCTGACGGAGCCGCCGGCCTCGATCATCTGGTGCACGTCCGGGTCACGCCGTTCGGATCCGACGGCCCCCGCGCCGGCTGGCAGGGCGGCGACCTGGTGGTGGCGGCCCTGGGCGGCATGCTCGCGCAGGTCGGCGACCCGGACGGCCCGCCGCTCACGCTCCCGGAGAACCAGGCTGAGCAGCTGGCGGGCGTGCACGCCGCGATCGCCGTCCAGCTGGGCCTGCGGGCACGCCGCGGGCAGCTCATCGACATCTCCGCCCAGGAGTGCGTCGCCGCGAGCCTGGAGGCGGGCACCCTGGCCTACCTGCACACCGACCGGGTGCCACCGCGTCCCGGACGGGTACACCCGCTGGTGCCGCACGGGCTGTTCCGCGCCGCCGACGGCCACCTCGGCGGCGGGCTGGGCGGCAGCCCCCGCATGTGGGACGGCCTGCTCGCGTGGCTGGTCGAGGAGAACGCGCAGGCCGACCTCGACGAGCCGCGCTGGCAGGATCCCGTCGAACGCAAGGCGCACCAGGAACATGTGTTCGAGATCGTCCAGCAATTCGCGGCCAAGTGGCCCAAGGCCGCCTTCGCCGAGGCCGCCCAGGCCAGAAAGCTGCCGTGGGCGGCCGTGGAACGCCCCGAGGAGATGCCCGCCAACCCGCAGCTCCTCGCCCGCGACTTCTTTCTCCGGGTACGGTCCGGCGACGAGGAACGGACCGACCTCGGCTTCCCGTTCGCCTTCCCCGAAGGACGCCGCGTCGCGTCCCTCAAGGTCGCCGAGCCGGGCGCCGACCAAGGGCTGCTCGATGCCTCCCGCGAACCCGGCCAGGCCGGCGGGCCATGGTCGGACGTGCCCGCGCTGACCGGGGTGCGCGTGCTGGACCTGACCTGGGTGCTCGCGGGGCCGTACTGCACAAAGGTGCTGGCAGACCACGGTGCCGAAGTGATCAAGGTGGAGTCGGAGACCCGTCCTGACCCCACCCGGTTCGCGCCGTTCATGCACCTGTCGCGGGGCTCGCACACCGACCCGAACGCCAACGGCTACTTCAACGAGGTCAACCGCAACAAGCGCAGCGTCGCGCTCGGCCTCCGCTCGGACGAGGGCCTGACCGTGCTGCGCGAGTTGATCGCCGCCAGCGACGTCGTGGTGGAGAACTTCAGCTCCACGGTCATGAAGAAGATGCGCCTCGGCTACGACGCGCTCCGCGAGCTCAGGCCGGACATCGTCTACGTGAGCATGTCGGGCATGGGCCACACCGGCCCGCGCAACGGGTGGGTCTCGTACGCCGACACCGTCTCCGCGAGTTCCGGGCTGACCGGGATGACCGGGTGGTCGTCCGACGACGTGGTCGGCGTGATCTACGGCCACGGTGACATCGTCGCCGGGCTGCATGCCGCGCTGGCCACCGTCGCCGCGCTGGAGCACCGCGACCGGACCGGGCGCGGGCAGCACATCGACCTCTCCCAACTGGAGGCGATGGCCGCCCACATGGGCACCAGCGTGATCGCGCCGGTCCCGCCGGAGCCGCGCGGCAACTCCCACCCGTCCTGGAGCCCGCAGGGCGTGTACCGGTGCCTGGGGCCCGACCGGTGGCTGGCCGTCAGCGTCCGCTCCGACGCCGAACGGGCGACGCTCGCCGCCCTGCTCGGCGCCGGCGACCTCGATGAGGCGCTCGCCACCTGGGCCCGCACCATGCCCGCCGACGCCGCCGCCGAACACCTGCAGGAGCACGGGATCGCCGCCGGAGCCGTGCAGAACGGCCAAGACCTGGTCGAGCACGACCCCCAACTGCGGGCCCGCGGCTTCTACGTCCGGGCCGAGCACCCGGTCGCGGGCGCCTTCCTGCACGAGGGCACGCCGGTCCGCATGAGCCGCACGCCCGGCGGGATCCGCCGCACCGCGCCCGTGCTGGGCGCCGACACCGACACTGTCCTGCGCGAGATCGCCGGCCTGTCCGAGGAACGGATCCGGCATCTCCACGACGCCGGGGTCCTTCGTTGACCACCATCCCGGCCCTCCTCACGGCCGCGGTGGAGCGGTTCGGCGAGCGCCCCTTCCTGCACGCGGACGGGATAACACGCACCTACCGGCAGACGGCCGAGGTCGCCGCCCGCGCCGCCGGGGCGCTCGCCGCCCGCGGCGTCCGGCGCGGCGACCGGGTCGCGATCATGGCGGCGAACAGCATGGGCTTCGTCGACCTCTTCCTCGGCTGCGCCTGGCTCGGGGCGGTCCTCGTGCCGCTCAACACCGGGCTGCGCGGCCACGGGCTCCGGCACGCGCTGGCCGTTGCCGAACCGGCGTTCCTCGTCACCGACCCGGAACACGCCTCGCGCGTCACCGACTTCAAGGGAGGACACTGGATCCTCGACCATGACGTGGCCGGACCGATCCCGCCCGCACCAGTCCGCCCCGAGGACACCGCGGCCATCCTCTTCACCTCCGGCACCACGGGCTACTCGCGCGGGGTGCGCTGCCCGCAGGCCCAGTTCGGCTGGTGGGGCTGCAACGTCGCCGACGCACTCCAGTTGGCCCGCGACGACGTCCTCTACACCTGCCTGCCGCTGTTCCACACCAACGCCCTCAACGCGCTCGCCCAGGCCATGGTCACCGGAGCCTCCTGCGCGCTCGGCCCGCGCTTCTCCGCCTCCCGCTACTGGACGCACGTCGCCGAAGCGGGCGGCACCGCCGTCTACCTTCTCGGCGCCATGGTCCCCATGCTGATGGCCCAGCCCCCGTCCCCGCAGGACCGCGCCCACCGCGCCTGGCGCGCCCTCGCCCCCGCCACCCCCGCCCCGCTCTGGGAGCCGTTCCGGGAACGCTTCGGCGTCACGCTCGTCGACGGCTTCGGATCGACCGAGACCAACATGGTCATCGGAACCTCCGTCGACGACGCCCGACCCGGCTTCATGGGCACCGTCCGGGACGGGTACTCCGCCAAGGTCGTCGACGAGCACCTCGCCCCGGTCCCGGACGGCACGCCGGGCGAACTCGTTGTCCGCAGCCACCGGCACCTCGCCTTCGCCACCGGCTACCTCGGCGACCCGGACGAACCGCCGGACTCGTGGCGGCGGACCGGCGACCGCGTCGTCCGCGAGCCGGACGGCTGGTACCGCTTCGTCGACCGGATCAAGGACGTCATCAGGCGGCGCGGGGAGAACATCTCCTCACACGAGGTCGAGGCCGTCGTCCGCACCCACCCGTCGGTCGCCGAGGCCGCCGCCTTCCCCGTCCCCTCCGAGCTGGCCGAGGACGAGGTCATGGTCGCCGTCCTGCTCCGCCCGGGCCACTCGCTCGACCCCGCCGACCTCGTCCGGCACTGCGAGCGCGAGCTACCGCCGTTCGCCGTCCCGCGGCACATCGAGATCATGCGGGACCTCCCCCGCACCGAAACCGGCAAGATCCGCAAGGCGGCCCTCCGCGACCGCGGCGTCACCCCCGCGACCTGGCACCGGTACTAATTTGAGCTCAGCGCCTAGGGGAACTTCAGTGCTGCGGGCGGGTACCGTCGCGGTGGCGCATGGAAATCAGCACCGGCGTCGACGTCCAGGGCGTGATGGCCGCCGCGCAGGACGTCGTCCAGCCGTTCCTGCCTCGGCTCCCGTTCGCCGACCGGTCCGCGATCACCCGAGGGTACGCCGGTGTCTACTCCAGCTTCCTGCTGCACGCCGAACGCGCCGCCGAACGTTACGGCGTCCCCGCCCATGCCATCCTCCAGAAGGTCGGCGAGGCCGGATACGTAGGCGGTCAAGAAGACATGATCATCGATGTGGCGCTCCAGCTGACCGCCGAGCGCGACACCTGACACCCGCGGCGTACTAGGCCGCGTCCGTGGAGCCGAGGGCCCACAGGAGCGCGTAGTGGCCGCCGGCTCGCAGGAGCTGATCATGGGTGCCGATCTCGACGATCCGGCCGGCCTCCAGGACGACGATTCGGTCGGCTCGCGCGGCGGTGGCGAGGCGATGCGTCACGACCACGGTGGTGCGCCGTTCAGTGAGCCGGTCGCGCGCCGTGAGCACCGCGGCCTCGGTGGCGGGATCGAGGGCGGCGGTGGCCTCGTCGAGGAGCAGGATGTCCGGGTCCGCCAGCTCGGCCCGGGCGAGCGCGACGAGCTGCCGTTGACCGGCGGAGAGTCCCCGGCCGTGTTCGCCCACCGGCTGCCGGAAGCCCATCGGAAGTGAAGCGATCATGCCCAGGGCGTTGACCCGGCGGGCCGCCTCCTGGATGGCGGCGGGCTCGGCGTCCGGCCGGGCATAGCCGATGTTGCTCGCCACGTCTCCGCTGAACAGGTGCGGTTCCTGCGGGACGACGCCGAGGCGGCGACGGTATTCGCCGGGTGCGTAGTCGCGCACGTCGACACCGTCCACGACGATCCGCCCGGTGGAGGCGTCGTAGAAGCGGCCGAGCAGCTTGAGCAGGGTGGACTTGCCGGCTCCCGTGGCGCCCACCAGGGCGACGGTCTCGCCTGGCGCGATGCGCAGCGAGACGTCGCGCAGCACAGGTCCGCCGGCGCCGGGATAGGTGAAGCCGACGTTCACCAGCTCCACCTCACCGCGCAAGCGCCCGGGCACAGGGATGGGGCGGGATGGGGCGGCCACCGAGGTGGGAGTGCGCAGCAGCTCGCCGCTACGCCGCAGCCCTACCGCCGCCTGCTGGTAGGCGTCGAACACGCTGGACAGCTGCTGAATCGGAGAGTAGAGCAGCGTGAGGTAGAGCAGGAACGCCATGAGCACGCCCACGGTCAAGTTCCCGGCGGCCACCCGATACGCGCCGACCCCGAGCACCGCCGCGTACGCGACGTCGAACAGCAGCGTGACGAACGGGAAGTAAACGGCCAGATAGCGCTGGGCCCTGAGTCCGGAGCGCCGGTAGGCGTCGCTCCGCTGGGAGAACCGGCGCGCCGACCGTTTCTCCCCGCCGTGCGCCTGGGCAACGCGTACCGCGGCGGCGTTCTCCTGGAGGTCGGCGTTGACCTCGCCGACCCGCTCCCGGGCCTCGGCGTAGGCGCCGGCCGACATCCGGCGGAAGACGGCCGTGGCGATGATCACGGGTGGCAGCACGGCGAAGGCCACGAGCGCCAGGGAGGCATCGGTGAGCAGGAGCGTCACGGCGACCCCGGCCAGCAGGAGCGTCTCGACGACGGCGGTGGTCAGTCCGTTCGTCACGAACGCGGACAGGGCATCGACATCCGCGGTCATCCTGGTCATGATCTGCCCGGACTGGTGGCGCTCGTAGTAGTCCAGGCCGAGTCTTTGCAGATGCGCGAAGAGCCGCACTCGCAGCATATAGAGCATGGTCTCGCCGGCCCGGGTGGTGACCACCGTCTGGGCCCCGGCGACCAGGCCGTGGCCGAGCACGATGAACGCCGCCAGCCCGGTCGCGATCCAGAGCACCTGGCCGGAGGCCGCGCGGACCCCGTCGTCGACGCCGTACCGGATCAACGTGGGCAGCGCGATGACAGCCAGGGCGTTGAGGCCGACCAGCACCGTGGCCACGACCAGGGGCCGGCGGATCGGCTTGAGCAGGTGACCGAGCCGGAACATCGGATCCGGGGCGCTCGGCTCCAGGTCGGCGGGCAGCCGCGGCACGGCGTCGGCACGGGGGAGCCCACCCGGCTCCAGAGCGGCCGACGACCGCGGCATCGCATCGGCGGACGGAGAAGACGCGGGCTGCCGGAGATCGGCGGACCCCTGGGTATCGTCGGCGGGCCACAGGGGGCCGGTCGCCCGCGCGCGGGGAGCGGGGTGCTCGATGTCTTCACCTGACCCGGACAGCAGCGCGGTGAAGAGGGGGCAGCGGGACTCCAGTTCCCGGATCGTGCCGACGTCCGCCACCCTGCCCTCGTCCAGAACGGCGATCCGGTCGGCGAGGTCGAGGCTGGAGCGCCGGTGGGCGATGAGGAGGGTGGTGCGCCGGCCACTCCCCTTCTTCAACGCCGCGTGCACGGCCGCCTCGGTCTCACCGTCCACGGCCGAGGTGGCATCGTCCAGGATGAGCAGCCTGGGATCGCCGAGCAGCGCGCGGGCCAGCGCGATGCGCTGCCGCTGTCCGCCGGAGAGGGTGAACCCCCGTTCCCCGACGATGGTGTCGTAACCGTCCGGGAGTGCCACGATGAAGCCGTGCGCCGCCGCCGTCCGGGCGGCCGCCTCGACCTCCTCGTCGGTGGCGTCGGGACGGCCGTAGGCGATGTTGGCCCGTACCGTCCCGGTGAGCAGGACCGCCTCCTCGAACACGATGCCGAGGGCGGTACGGAGGCTGCTCAGCCGTAGTTCCCGGAGGTCGGCCTCGGCGCCGGGAGAGCCGAGGCGTATCGCCCCGGCGTGAACATCGTAGAACCGTGGCAGCAACAGGGACAGAGTGGACTTGCCGGAGCCGGTGGCGCCGACCACCGCGAGCGTCTCCCCCGGCCGGATGGCGAGCGAAACGTCCTTGAGCACCGGCTCGTCGCGCCGGTAGCCGAACCGCACCCGCTCCAGGGCCACGGCGAGCGGTCCGTCCGGAAGATCGAGGGCGTCGGCCGCCTCCTTGACCAGGGGCTGGGCATCGACCAGATCCCGGATGCGTTCCACGGCGGTCCGGCTCAGCTGGGCGTTGAGGACCAGCTGGGTGGCGGCCCCGGCCGGGCCGACCAGGGAACCGCTGTAGCTGGAGAAGGCCAGGAAGGTGCCCAGGCTGATCCGGCCGTTCATGGCCAGCCAGCCCCCGAGGCCGAGCAAGGCGACCTGGGCGAGACCAGGCAGCCCGACCATCAGGACCATCGGACGCGCTTTGAGCATGGCCACCCTGACCTGTTCGGCGAACAGGCAGCGCGCCGCCTCTCGCAGCCGGTCGACCTCGCGTTCCTCCTGCCCGAAGCCCTTGACCACGCGGACTCCGGCGACGCCCTCCGAGACGCGCTGGGCGATGTCCGCGGCACGCTCCCGGGCCGACCGTGTCGCGGGCGTCAGCCTCCGCCCGGCGTGTGCGGTGACCACGCCCAACAGAATGATCACCACCAGTGTGACCAGAGTCAGCGGGACCGACAGGTACACCATCGCCGCCAGTGCGAAGACCCCCATGGCGAGGGTGCCGACGATCAGCGGGGTCTCCGCGACGAAGCGCTGCACGGCCTGCAGGTCGACGATGGCCCGCGACACCACCTGACCGGTGCGCAGCCGGTCATGGCGGGCGCCGTCGAGCCGCTGCACCGATTCGAAGAGGGCGCGTCGCAGGTCGTGCTGTACGTCGAGGGCCAGCCGTTCGGTGGTGTACTGCGTGATGAACGATCCGGCGAAGCGCAGGACCGCCAGTCCAAGGAACGCGCAGACGAAGACGTCGAGGTGGCCGGTGCCACCGGTCACCGCGTCGTCCACGATCCACCGCGCGAGCAACGGGCCGATCGCGCCCAGCGCGATGATCAGCAGCGAGGACGCGATGGCGAGCAGCACGGCGAACGGATGCCGCAGGCACCGCCCCAGGAGCCATCGGAGCCAGCCGGACGACGACGCCGTGGCCGAGGCGGTCGTCACGTGGCCGGTCGTCACGTGGCCGGTCGTCACGTCGTCGGTCGTCACGTCGTCGGGGTCACGTAGCGGATTTGAGCACGCCCGCCGAGACGAGCGCGCCGAGCACGTCCGCCACGTCGGCCTCGGCCACGTCGCGTTCGACCGAGTACTGCTCCAGCAGCGCGGTAACCGCGCGGGCCGGGTCACCGGACGCCAGCACCGTTTCCAGCACGATCACGCCGCTGGGATTCAGGTTGAAGTACTCGCCGCGCGCCTCGTCGAGGAGCACGATCCCGTAGTCGGTCTCGACCTTCGATATGTTCTGCCCGAGTTGGTACATCACGGCTCCATGAGATGCTGACTGACGGCTGAGCGGTTCCGACGGCTAGAGGGTGCTGACGGCGCCCACGGCGATTCCGCCTGGGTTGCCGTCCAGGGGAATGGTCGCGGTCACCGCGTCGGTGGCCGTGTCGATGACCGAGACGCTGTCGCTCTCCCGATTGGTGACGAGAACGCTGCGGCCGTCCGGCGTGAGGGTGATGTTCTCCGGGTTGCGGCCGACCCGGACGGGAGCGTTGCCGGCGGCGCTCATGACGACGACGTTCCTCGTGTAGTAGCTCGTGACGTAACAGCGTTCGCCGTCCGGGCCGATCGCGATCCCGAAAGGACCGGATTCCGTGGCTCGCGTCTCGACGACGGCGCAGGTTCGGGGGTCGATGACAGAGACACTGCTGGCGTCGGGGGCTGAGTTGGTCACGTACACGCGTCCGCCGTCGGGCGACACAGCGACTCCGTTGGGCCGTTCACCGGTGGGAATCGTCGCGATGACCGTGCCGGTGGCCGTGTTGATGACCGACAGGGCGCCGCCGTGGTAGTTGGTCACATAGACACGTCCGCCATCCGGGCTGATCGCGGGCGAGCCGGGATTCCTTCCGACCTGGATCGCGCCCGTCACGGTCCCGCTCCTGGCGTCGATCACCGATACGTCGTCTCCGTTGTAGTTGGTGACGTAGATCTGGGCGCCATCAGGGGTGACCGCGAGACCTCCAGGGCTCTGACCAGCGGGAATCGTCGCGACGACGGCGCAGGCGGCCGCGTCGATGACCGAGACAGTGTCGTCGTTGAAGTTCGCGACATAGACCAGTTGCCCATCCGGCGCCACGGTGACGCCGAAGGGGGTGGCCCCCACGTCCACCTTGGCCACCATGGATTGGGACGCCAGGTCGAGCACCGCCATCTTCTTGGACATCATCATCGGCACGTACGCGCGGAGGATGGTGGGCATCACCCGTGTCCTTTCTCGTTCGGTGGGCTGCCGGTCAGCGGGCGACAGACTCCCCAGTCGACCGGCAGTCCGGTGACCCCTTGCAGGCTGAGTGCAGGCTTGACGTCCAGGTCCGTGGCCGGGACCGCCAGCCGAAGGGTGGGAACGCGGCGGAAAAGGGTGGACAGCGCAACCGTCAGCTCCAGGCGGGCGAGGTTGTTGCCCAGGCACTGGTGCGGACCATGGCCGAAGGCGACATGGCGCCCGCCCCGCGAGACGCCGCGCTCATCGCGCGAGACGCCGCGCTCATCGCGCAAGACGTCCACGGTGTCCGGGACGGCGAACACACCACCGTCCCGGTTCGCCGCGGCGAGCGAGAGGATCACGGGGGTTCCGGGGGCGATCCGCATCCCGGCCACGTCGATCTCGGCGGTCGCCACTCTGGGAAGCACGTCCGCGGTCGACACGTACCGGAGCAGCTCCTCGACCGCACCGGGCATGAGGGACGGGTCGTCGCGCACTGCCTCCAGCTGGCCGGGATGCCGCAGCAGCGCCAGGGCACCCAGTGCGATCATGTTCTCCGTGGTCTCGTGCCCCGCGACCAGCAGCATCATCGTGGTGGCGAGCGCCTGCCGGTGGGTCAGCTCCCCGCCGCGCACGCGCGCGGCCAGAGTGCCGATGATCCCTTCCTTCGGGTCGCTCCGTATCAGCCCGTCCAGAGAGGGGGCCAGCCCGGCGATGCCTCGCTCGCCCTGCGCCAGCCGGGTACGGAACGCCTCCCTGTCCGTGGCCGGTACGCCGAGCATCTCCGTGAGCACGGCTGCTGGGAGAGGTGCGGCGAAGGCGGGGACCAGATCGGCCGGGGGCCCCACGTGCAGCATCCGGTCCACCAAAGCGTCGGCGGCCTCCTGCACGACCGGGCGCAGGGCCGCGACACGTCTGGCACCGAAGTGCGAGAGCACCATGCGGCGGTGGAGGCCCTGTGCGGGCATGTCCATCTGGACGAAGGTCTGTGTCTCCCGGAAGTCCTCCGGGCTGCTTCTGAGCTCGTCGGGTACGTTGTCGAGCTCGGGATAGCCGGGCGTGGTCGGGTCGGCGGACATTCGCCGATCGGCCAGCAGCATGCGGACTTCCGCGTACCCGGTCACCAGCCATGCCGTGCGGCCGTCGGCCAGCGTCACCCGGGCCAGCGGCCCCTGCTCGCGAAGCCGCGCGTATGGGGCGGGCGGGTGGTATGGGCAGTCCCGCCGCATCGGAATCCTGGGGGCTTCGGCCGTCGCCTCGGTCACGGGTTCCTCCCCGCGGGCGGCACCTGGAGCATGATCCGCATGTAGCCGTCCGGGAGACCTTCGTCCACGTCCCGGCCCTCGGCCTGAACCCACGCATGCGCGCCGAAGGGAGGCATCACCCGGGGCCCCGCGCACCAGGTGGGCCATGTTCCTCGCATGCGGCACAGGACCACCGTGGCCAGGGAGCGGGGCAGGCATCCGTCCGCTCCACTGCACGCCAGGCTCGTCCTGACGACCATCGAACGGGCCAGGCTCGCCTCTGTGTAACCGGCCGGCCGGGCTCCCTTGCGCAGCAAGCGCAAGACCTGCTGGATCCGGCGCGGGGACCGCTTCTCCAGCCTTCGGGCCACGAAGACGGCCGCCCTGGTGAGGGTGCGATCCCGGAAGGAGAGTGAGCCGGGGTCGGTGACGATGATCTGCGGATTGGTCATGCCGTCCTCCGGTCGGCGCGGTCGCCCGTCCTTGCGCCGCGCTCCTGATTGCGCAGCCAGATCTCGCAGGAGAGGGTCGGCTCCAGCCGCAGCGAGAACTTCTCGACCTCGATCGGGCCATAACAGACCTTGCGCAGCTCGTCCAGATCGACGATGCCCATCCGAGCGAGCCGGCTGTCCTCGGCCAGCCCGACGATCTGGTCGCGGTGTCTCCTGCTCCCGATGATGGCGTTCGCGGGGGTGCTCGACTTCGTCGTTCTCGTCAGCGTGGTGGCAGGGACGATCCCGCGCATGGCCTCGACCAGGAGGGGCTTGTACCGGCCGGGGTCGTAGCGGTCGGCCAGCCGGACGGTGAAGGCGGCGTTCATCACCTGGTCGTCGAAGAAGGGCGCGCTCGTCACGATTCCCTCGGCGGCTGAAATCTGCTGGAACCCGCGGGTCACCTGCGCGCCGGAGAACATCGAGGCGAGCGTGACGTGAACACCACGGTCATCATGCAGGACCGGGTTCCGTTCGGCGGCTGCACGCAGTTCGGTCCGGGCGAGCTCTACCGCGTCGGCTCGCAGCCATGTGGGGAGCGCCGGAAACGTCCCCCAGCCGAACTCCGGCTGCCTGAGATCGAGGTCGTAATTGGGCAGCTTCGCCGCCGCCTTGCGCAACCACGCCGGATAGGTCGACGCGGTCAGAATGCTGTGCGCCACGGCGGGCCACGACCATCTGTACTTGGCGGTGACGGCACGCAGGCAGCGCAGACCCTGGCGCGGATGCCGCCGTAGCAACAGAGGCAGCCACTGGTAGGCGGGGCTGCACATTTCGTCTCCGCCGAAGCCGACCAGGTGCGCTCCAGGGGAGTGCACCTCACCCCGCCGCAGGATGCAGCGGAAGGGCTCGCGGTTGTGCTGCATGAGGAACGGTTCGTCGAAGAAGTCCCGCGCCGACAGGATGCCGTCATAGACGAGCGGGACGTCGTCGGCCGCGAGCACGTCGTGTTCCACCGACCGTCCAGCCTTGGCCAGAGCGTTCACCGTACGCCGCGCCCACTCCACGTCTTCGTCCAGTACGTCCGGTTGAGCTGCGGTCAGCGCCACCACCCGGGCCTCCTCATGAGCGGCGAGCGACACCAGCGAGCTGGAATCGAGCCCGCTCAGATGCGCGGCCACGGTGCTCCCCGGTGTGACGCGTACGCGTACGGCCTCGCGCAGCGCCTCGCGCAGGATCCGGGCGGCTTCGGCAAGCGAGGACTCCGCGGCGGGCGGGGCCCACCACCGCACTTCTTGTACGGTTCCGCGCCTGTCGAACAGGGCGTAGTGCCCCGGCCAGACCGCCCGTACGGTATTCCAGATCGATTCCCAACCAAGCGGCCAGGGTGGGGACGTGAACAGCAGCCGGGTGGTGAGCCGCGCCGGATCTACCGACGCGCCGGTGAGCGAGGCCAGCACGCTCGCCTGGTCACTGGCGACCGGCACGCCGTCAACAGCACAATGGAATACCCGCCGCACGCCCGACGCGTTGCCCTGCACCCTCGTCACGCCGCCGAACGAGGCAATCAGGTGGACGCAGCCCGGGACTCGCGCGTAGAGATCATCGAGGCCGCGCACGTCGCTCGT
The DNA here is from genome assembly GCF_044326415.1 of Actinomadura sp. 6N118. Classification (NCBI taxonomy): domain Bacteria; kingdom Bacillati; phylum Actinomycetota; class Actinomycetes; order Streptosporangiales; family Thermomonosporaceae; genus Actinomadura; species Actinomadura sp. 6N118. The sequence continues at coordinate 244,004 of NZ_JBIRAZ010000003.1, forward strand.
CCCGGCGAGCCTCGCAGCGAGCCAGGTTTCGGTGACGGAGTGCTCGCCGATCAGTGCGACCACATTGTCCGCGGTCCGCGCCACCGAGATTTCTCCGGTCTTCCATTCACCCAACAGCCATGGCCGGCCGGACGTGTGTGCAAGCTCATTCAGCACCGGGAATTCATCGTGCAGCTTTCGCGCAACGACAATGGCAGAGTCCGTGTCAGGAAGAACGACAAACCATGGAATTCCGGTGTGCAACACAACGTTCTCCTCTGCGTCCGCGGGCGGTCGCCGCCGTCCCGGGACCGGTTTGGAAGTGGCGTGCAACGCCGCCGGGCGTTGCACGCCACCGAAGGTGATCAGCGACTGGCTCGCAGATCATTTCCTCGTGGATCAGTCGAGGTAGTTCGGGCCGATCCACTCCCACCACGGGCCCGGCTTGCGCCGGGTCTTGGCCTGGAAGCTGCCGGCCATGACCAGCGTCGGACGCTCGTAAGCGCGCATCACATTCACCTCCCGGTTCCTGATCAGATCATGCGAAAATTGCCTGGCGGAATCCGATCCGAATCGATCGGCGTCCCGTCGATTCGAACTCTATGAGAAGGGTTGGCGGTGCACTGTCGGTCGTTCGACCCACATTTATCGGCCATCTTTGTCATTGCAGGTCATCCATCAAATTCAGAGGTCGTCGAGCTGGACCAGGCCGTCCTGGATCGCGCGGGCGACGAGGGCCGCCTTGGTCGGCGCCGGGCGACCGGCGTTGGCGTACTTGATCCGGACCCTGTCGATGTAGGTGCTCACCGACCGCACCGTCACGTTGAGCTTCTGCGCGACCATGTCCTTGGACTCGCACCGGAACCACTCGACGAGGACCTCCGACTCCCGGGGCGACAGCCTCGGGCGCTGCGAACGGGTGTCGGTCCCGAGGGCCCCACCCAGCGCGGGCGGGGTGTACGGCCGGTTCTCGGCGGCGGCCCGCATGGCCGCAACGAGGTGCGACGGTCCCTCCGCTTTGGCCAGAAAGGTGAATGCCCCGATGTCCATACAGGTCAGCGCCGTCTCCGCGTCGTCGCGCATCGTGTAGACGATGACCTGGCGCCCGTCGTCCACCAGCCGTTCGAGATCGCGGTAGGCGGGGGCGTCGCCGAGCTGGAGATCGAGGACGACCACGTCCGTCGATCGCCCGGGGCCGCTCCAGGCCACCCCGACGTCCGGCCCGGCGGCCGCCACGTCAATGGGCGGGTCCGCCGACCCACACCAGGCACGGACCCCGCTGATCACGACCGGGTGGTCATCGATCACCGTCGCGGTGATGGAATGTCCCGTCTCCTGACCGGTCTCTGATCCGGTCTCTGATCCGGTCTCCATGTGGCCTCCATCCATAGCCTGTCCTCGATGTTTCGTGTCGTGACGGTGACGGTGCCCAAGGTGCTCCGCGGCAGGTCCGATCGCGGCAGGTCTGATCGCGGCAGGTCTGATCGCGGCAGGTCGGCCAGCACGCTGACGGTCACCTCGGTGCCGGAGGCCACCACCGAGACCCGCGCGGTGGAGGCCGCCGTCGTCAGCACGGTCAATGCCGGCTCGGTCAGAGCGCGACGCACCTCGGACGGCATCCTGGACCCGCTGCCCCGCGTCGCGAAGGAGACCGCCACCCCGCGACGCTCCGCCACGTCGACGCACGCCTGCAACTCATGGATGAGCGGATCTGCGACCTCGTCGCGTTCGGCGAACAGGCGCCGCATCCGGGCCGCCTCCACCGAGCAGGCCCGCCGCACCCGCTCATCACCCGGGTCGTGGACGCCGGACGCCAGCCCGGCCAGCAGCGGCACGACGGTGTTCGCCAGCGCCGCGTACCGGGACCGCCGGTCCCGGTGCAGCTGCTCGCCGACCGCGTCCTCGATGCGCAGCCGTTCGTCCTCGGCGGCCGTCGCCATTGCGGCGTCGACGACGCGACGCAGCCTGCCGGCGGCCATCGCGACGATGATCTGGCTCGCCCAGATGATGAGGCTGGCCGTCACCGCGTCGATGGGCGAACGCTGATCGAACTCACCGGCGAGCTTGGCGAGCGTCACCGCGAAATCGGCCGAGAGCACGGCCACGAACGGCACCGGACGATGACCCAGCAACAGCACCGCGAACCACCCGACGTTGCCGTACGCCCAGTGCTGCCAGGTCGTCACGTGCGCGGACGGAACCGTCAGGGTCGCCGCCGTTCCCGCCGCGAACACCACCGACAGCAACGGCCAGCGCCACCGGTCCAGTGACGCGTCCCGCAGCACCAGCACACCACAGCAGAGGGCCACTGCCGCGAAAGTCACGTAGGCGGCCACGTGCACGGCCGGCCAGGAATGCCCGCCGACGTACATGGCCAAGTTCGGAAGTTCCACGGCCAGGAGCGTCGCAGTGATGATGCCCAGGACGGCCAGCCGCAGCCGGCGGAGCATGCGGCCCGCGGTGACGGAGCCGAACTGCGTCCACACTGCCGGCTCGGGCACCCGGCAGCCCCCGGCAGGAGACTCGACCCCGGTGCCCGACCATTCCAACCGTACGCGCGTCCCGTGGCCCGGCCGCGAGATCACCGCCGCCCGCCCACCGGCCCGCGCCATCCGCCCGACGATCGAATCGGTGATGCCGCGGCCTCGGGACGCCGTCCCCTCCGGCGTGAACCCGCGACCCTCGTCCACGACCTCGACGACGGTCCCGTCACCGGTGTTCTCGACCCGGACGGTCGCCCTGTCCACTCCGGCGTGCCGCTCGACGTTCGTCAGTGCCTCCTGGACGCACCTGCAGATGGCCACGCCCGCCAGTGGCGGCACCGCGGGCGACGGATTCGTCTCCACGTCAACGACGAGCCCGCTACGCGCCGCGACGGCAGCCAGCATTTCGGTGAGATTGATATCGCGCACAGTGACATCGTTCTGGCCGGTCAGGACTTTCAGGTCGCGCTCCGCCTGCTCGGACAGCCATGACCGTCGCTCATCGGCGGTCCCCAGGCCGACCATGAGCAGCGTGGCCGCAGCCGTGTCGTGGAGAGACGCCAGATACTCGCGTTCCTCCGTGCGCCGCGCCGCCGCGACCGCCGTCTCCCGCCGTGTCCGCTCGCTGCCAGCCAGCAACCTGTCCGCACGCCGCGCCTCACGCCGCACGAGCCGGTTGAGCGTCCGGGCCAGCGCCGCCTCCGCGACGATCCACGGGCCCTTCGGCGCCATCGAGTCCCAGGTCCCCGGGCTGGACCACGTCGCCCCCGCCACGTAGGCGATGGCGACGAACGCCGCCGCCAGGCCTCCTGGCACCGCCCTCGTATGCCACTGGTAGGTCAACACGGAGACCGAGGCCGCGGTCCGTACCCAGCCCCCTCCCGCCTGTAATTCTTCCGGTGACACGGTCAGGGACTGCGTGAGGCACACGCCGGCCATGACGACCAGATCCGCGGGCAGCAGCCACCTTGCGGCGGCCCCCCGGCGGGTGAGCGCCCAGAAGTACACGCCGGTCCACCCGACGGCGATCGACACGACCACGACGGTGACGGCGAGAGCGTCTTCGGGAACCGCCGACAGTCCCACCAGACCGGAGACCACGACCGCCGCTGCACGTGCAAAGGCCACGTGGCTGTAGCCGAACAGCCGCAGCTCACGCTCGGCAGGCCCTTCCGCCCCCGTAGGAAGGGTGTTCATGCGGCAGCCGTGCCCTTACCGGTGGGGAGACCGCGACCCGGGTGTTGCGAGGGCCGCGCACCGGCACGGTCGCTCCGTGCGCACACCCGCACATGCTGTCCACGAAGTCGTGACCGCTGAGCTGACGATTTCCCTCAGAGGAAAGAGTGGCCGATGGCGGCCATGGTCGCCGGGCCTGGGCCGGGACCGGACCTGCGCCCGACTCGGGAACGATTCCGCGTCGTGGCCGGTCTACCAAGAGAGTGGCGTGTCCATAAGGAAAGGTCGTTCGGTCTTGTGAGAGACCATCGGCGCGCACCCACAGGACGTGGGGTGGGCCGCCGGTTCGCGATCAATGACGATCAACGGGGAATCGTGCTGCGAATCCATTTCACACCTGATGATCTGCTGCGCATCCGCATCACCGCCGCCGCGGACCCACTATGGGAGACGATGCTCGCCCTGCAGAAGCTGCGCACCTCGACGGGGGGCTTAGATCTCACCGCCTGGCGGCGCCAGGTCCGCGCCCAGATCCAACGAGACGAGCGGCTCCTGCATGCCGTGCGTCTGCTGGCCCCGCTGATGCCACCGACCGGCTACGTACCGGATTTCCTTACCCCGCCCGAGTCGGGCCTGGGCCTGGAGCCGGGGATCGATGCCGTGGCGGCAACGCCCCGCCGCCGGCTCAGGAACGAGCTGGCCAGGCTGGCGGAATCCGGCCCGGTGCCACCGGATTTCGCCGCGCTGGCTGCCGGCGACACCGAGAAACTGCGTGATCTGACCGATGCGCTTCGCATCTTTCACACCGTCGCGCTCAGTCCGCACTGGGATCGCGTTCAGGCACACGTCCGTGCCGACCAGGCGACACGTGCCCACGCGTTATCGAGCCACGGCGCTGAGCGGCTGCTCGACGGCTTCGAGACCATGCGCTGGCGACCACCCGTCCTGGAGGCCAACTATCCGGTGGACCGCGACCTTCGTTTGAACGGGCGAGGTCTGTTGCTGGCGCCGTCGATGTTCTGCTGGCGCGTGCCGATCTCTCTTGCCGATCCGGCGCTGCCACCGATACTCGTTTACCCGGTGGGCGGCCCGGCCGGGTGGCTGACTGCCCGCATCCCCGGCGCCCTCAGTGACCAGAACCTGGGAGCCCTGCTCGGCCACACCCGCGCCGCCATCCTGGAGATTCTCGCCAAACGGCAGTACGTCACCGGTGAGATCGCCCGCCTGACCGCCACCTCGCCGGCGACCGCCAGCAAGCACACCACCGTGCTCCGCGACGCGGGGCTCATCATCAGCATCCGCAGCGGTCGTCACGTCGTCCACCAGCTCACCCCGCTGGGAACCGCCCTCCTCAACGGAGGGCTTCCCGCCCGAACGCCCATCCCGATGCGCTGATTCATGCGTGAGCTCCAACCTGCCAGGCGTCCTCGCCTGCAGGCCCGTGTGCTGAAGGTAGTGGCGTGATGTCATCGGATGCCGGACGGCCTCAGGCCGTTGCCGCCGACCACGCCTGGGTCGACGCCGGTGCGCGGAGTGACACCGCGCGAGTTCATGGACGGGATCGGTGCCCGCATCATGTTCGATGCGCCCGACCTGGGGATCTTGTATTTCCGACCGCGTCACACCCACGATCGGGAGCAAATCGGGAACGCACTGCTCCACGGGTCCTGGCCGCGCGGCGCACCCTTGTCGGGCGGCTGCTGCAGCTGCGGATCGCGGAGTGGGAGCGGATCCCGCCAGGCGATCTGATGTCCCGGGTCACCTCGGACATCACGCTGCTGCGGGCGGTCAGCACACAGGCGGTGGTCTCCGCGGTCGCCTTCGTGGCGGCGATCGTGATGATGGCGGTCCTGGACGTCGTCCTGCTGGGTGCGACGCTCGGCGTGATCGCGCTGATCGGGGTGAGGTGTGCGGGCGGCGCTGCGCAAGAAAGGCGAGCGGTTGCTTGCGGAACTACCTACGCTGAAACCATGAACCCGGCGTGGGTTGCGGTCATCGGGACGGCCGTGGGGTCGCTTGGCGCTACGGCAGCTGCCTTTGTCGCAGCCTGGTCTGGGCGCCAGCAAGCCTCCATCCAGGCAGCGGGCCAACAGGACCAATGGCGACGCCAACTGAGGCGCGACACCTACGGCGCCCTGCTTAACGCGGGCGCGGAGGCGCGGGACGAACTTGGATCCTTGTTCGCCGAGTTGCGAAGGCGGTGGGCAGAAGAGGACCGCGAGTGGGCAGCGACTCGCCTCAATGAGACCAAGCCGCTCATCAACGCCGTGCGTCTCGCCGCCACCTCGGTCGCCCTCGAAGGGCCGCAATCCATGCTCGAACCAGCAAAACGTGTGGAGGAGGGACTGGTTCTCCTCCACACCGCGATGCTTGCCATCGCCACCAGACCGGTCGGTGCCACCGACGACAGCGTTGAATATCTGGCGATCTGCGGACGGGAGCGAGTTGGCATTCGAACCGCTCTGCTTGATTTCGCGTCCGCCGCGAGAAGCGTCCTGGACGGTGACTCCGACCAGCGACCGGACCACAACGCCGCCGCTGTGCAGGACTCCGCCGAAGAACTCGCGTGGTTCCTCGAAGGCGTCGATGAAATAGGCGGCGCGCCTGAAATCGAACCGCATGCGGACCGGACCCTCGGGGAGCTCGGATTCGAGTCCCTGAGCATCATTCAACTCGCCCGCTACCTCCGCCACCGGCACGGCCTCGTGATGGAGCCGTCCTGGCTCTACCGACGGTACGACCGGACGCTGCGACAACTCGCGGACGACGTTGCGGTGCTGCGGGCGAACGGCAGCGGAATGGGCCCGGCGGACCCGCTGACCTGAACCAGGCCTCAGCGAAGGCGGATATATCGGCCCAGTGACGCCGGCCCGGCATCAAGGCATCCCGCGGTCAGTCCACCGCCTCGAGATTCGTGCTGAGCTTGGGGAAACCGAGGCTCGAACCGCAGGAACTCCCCCCAGCCCGCGCTGGTCGTGGAGGTGGTGGCGACCGGCCGCCTCGCGTCGGCCCATCCAAGAGATCAAGGGGCTCCTTGCGCGGGGCAGCCGGCTGGAAGGCCGGTATAGCACCGCGCTGCGGCCGGTTGCACGAGCCCTGGCTCCACCTGGCCACCGGCCCACACATCACCGAACTCCCAGCGCGGTTCAAGCCTTCACCATCTCGCAGACGGGGATCGTGGTCGTCGTGGTCTTTCCGCTCGATCCCGACCGTGACGGGTCCGGACAGATCGTCACCAGTGGCAAAGCGGCCTTCTCCGCGCTCAGGGTGGGCGACTGCTTCACCGGCTCCGCCGCCATCGATCCGGGGCCGAGGGTCCTGAAGGAAGCATGAAGGATCAGCCAGCCGAGGCTTCGCGTACGCACCCTGCGATGGGCCTCGATGAAATCTGGGCTATGGAAGACGAGGAGGAAGGGAACAGAACCTCCGCCGTTGTAGGCAGGAAATTTGGGCTACTGTCGGCCCCGATTACCGCACAGGGTCAGCGATATCCATGGCACGGATGATCGCAGCGGACTACTGCGGCTCGGGCAGGAACACCTCCGCCACGCGGCATGAGCGTTTAAGTACCCGCCAGCAGGCGTCAAAGGTCGTCGGTAATGGTTTCCACCCACAATGAGCCGGCCTCGCTGTCGCCGAGCGTGGGGTCAAGCACCGTCATGCGGGCGAGGAAGTCCGCGCAAGATCGTTCAAGTTCGGCGGCGTGCTGTTCGTGTTCTTCGAGAGGCGCCGTGGGGGGCGGCCCGGGGTGTGCGCGGATCACTTCGACCGCTGCCCGCCAACGCCAAGCTACCTCCACGAAGGCAGCCACCGAACTGTTGAAGTAGCAGACAGCCGGGTGGTAAAGACCCGGGTGATACGGACGGAGTTGCTCGTGAATGTCGGCTGTGGTCACCGGTCGTTCGCGTATGCCCATGACCTGCCCGGTGCCGGCGACCGCTCCAACTCGGATCGCAGTGCTGGGATCGAAGTAGGCGCCATAGACGCCGAGCAGATACAGCCTTTGGTCCGCGGAAGGAAGCCGGCGTTCCAGGTCACCGGCAATGTTGGGTGCAAGCGTGGGCTGAGGCTCGGCTTGGGGCGTCGGGCGCAGCAAAGGCCCCTCCGGTAGCCCCCAGGTCTGCAGAGCCAAGCGATCCGACTCGGGCAAGAGCCACTGATCGGTGACCGAACCGGCCCGGACTTGGACCGGCGGCTGGATCAGGGAGGAAAGCGACGCTTCACTGACGGCCAGCATCTGGTCGTGCAGACTTCCCACTACACCTCCAACGAGTGGGAGGATCGTAGCGGCCAGCTGGGCATGCCGCGGGCGGCTTTCGGCCATGGCGTGGCTGAGACACCGCGCCACAAGGAATCTCCTGATCTCGCGGTAGCAGAACACATTCCATCGACGCGTCCGGATGGGACTCAAGATCGCATCGAGCGCCCCGGCCGTCGGGAGCCGACAGGGTCAGAGATCCGAGGCGGTCCCTGTCGACGGGGCCTGGCCTGTGCCATCTCGACGAACCGCTGGTGGGGCGCGATCGGGACATGTGAAGTTCCCGCACCGTGCAAGAGACGATGTTAGGGCTGAAGCAGCACCCGGGATAGATCATTCGGTCGTGGACCGGAGGTAGTCCATGAGGGCCTTGCCTCGCGGGGAGAGGCGGTAGCCGGTCTCTAGGGCTTCGGTGAGGCCGAGGGCTTTGAGGCGGCGGACGTCGGCCTTGAAAGGAAGTTTGTCGCGGCCCAGTTGTTCGGCCAGGTCCAGAGCGCGCAGGCCGGGGTGTTCCTCGATAAGGCGCAAGACCTCGCGGGTCCAGGGGGCGCGGCGGCTGCGCATGTCGACGGTGTCCAGGGCGGTTTTGAGATCGGCCAATTCCTGGTCGGTCAGGTCGGCGTTCCCGGCCAACTCCGAGCGAGGATCGGGTCCGCCCAGATGGAGCATGACGCGGTGGTAACCGCCCTCCTTGGTGCTCTTGGACAGAGCGGTGAGCAGCGCCGCGCGGCTTGTGAAGCCCGAACGCAGAGCGTCCTCCTCGGTGATCTCCTCGGGAGTGACGGCCGTGACCGAGTCGATGACAACAATCCCCGCCCAGGTGCGCTGGGTACTCCCCGCGCGGACCCGGGGCTGGGCCCACACCCGGAACACCCGGTCGATCCGCCCGCCCGCGATCCCCTCAAGGACCTCCCGCCTGAACAGCATCATTCCCTCCCCGGGGGATACACCTCTCCTGCAACTTCATGCAGAACACCCAATAGATCATGCTAAGCGAGTTGCACGAGACCGCCCGAAGCAGCAACGACAACCCCGACGGCTACCTCGACCGGTCGTCGACCAGACTCGGCAACGAACCCTGCGACCGGGCACAGCACTGCGAAGGAATACCCACCAAACACCGATACCTCGCCGCAGCCGACCGGTCACGGAACCACCGGTCGCCACTCCGTCGTACAAGACGCCTGCCATGGCCTCGACGCTGCGACCTTCACTCCGTACGTGTTCACCGACATCAATGGTCGGCTACATCGCGGATGGGTCAGCCACTGCGGGTTGTCGGACTCCGAAGGCCACGAGTGCGATGGATCGGCCCCAGCCGCAAGGTAGGAGCCCGCAGGTTACCGGCCGAAGATTCGCTTCGATGACGGCGGTTGAGGGACGCGATCTTTGCTCTGTCCTGTGGGGTGCGGAAACTCGGTCCCGAGGCTCTGACCTGCGGTTCCTCCCGTACGGTTATGCGGCGTTCCGGTACTCGCTGATCATGCCGTCAACGGCTCGCCGACGTTTGAGTTGGACGTGACGCAGGTCGGCGGGGGCCGACCGCAGCGACGGTTGGGGTGGCCGCCGATCTCGTGCCCGGTGCGGGCGGTGGGTGTTGTGATGGCCCTCGTAGGCGGTGAGCACCCGGCGTAGATGACGTTCGTTGTAGATCAGGAGCCGGTCGGTGCATTCGCGTCGGAACCGCACCTGTTCGCCCCGCTCGCCCAGATTCCGGGCCTGCTGAGCAACCCACGCACCCGTCGGATTCGTCGTGACCCCTGCAACGTGCACAACCCGAGTAGCGTGCGCGATGAAGAACACGTAGACCCGCTTGAACAACACCGTGGCGACGTGGAACAGATCACAGGCGATGATCCCTTCGGCCTGCGCCTTCAGGAACTGCGCCCAGGTGGGGCTGTTTCGTCGTAGAGCGGGATCGAGGCCAACGCGTTTGAGGATGTCGCGCACGGTGCTGGGCGGCACTCGCACACCGACCCCGGCGAGTTCACTGCTGATAGCCCCAACTCGGGTTCTCACGAGCCAACCGCAGTACCGCATCCCGGATGTCCTTCCGGGTCAAGGGACAACCGGGACGTGTGCGCGGGTAGGCAGGCGACGGCTCAGCAACGTCGCCGGCGTCACCAAGAGGCTCTTCCATGATGACCGGGGCAGCAACCGCGACAGCGCAGCCAGCAGGTGCTCCGACCACGAAACCGCAGGTCAGGCCCTGAACCGCCCTATCGGGTGCCGTCGATGAGGCGGATGGCCAGGTTGGGGCTGAACTGGCCGGCGGGGATCCCGGCACCGATCCCGCAGTCGCCGTCGGAGTCGCCGGGGACCTTCACCCACAGTTCCAGCTCGGCGTCGGTTCCCTCGCGTGGTGGAGTGCCGAGTTTGCGTCCGGCCGGGTTGCACCATTCGCCGTTGGAGCCGTTGCCGTTGCGGCTGGTGTCGACGACGAAGGTCTTGCCGCTGGGGAGCCCGGCGTTGACGGCCTTGGCGTAGATGACCGACTCCGCGGTGGTGTAGTAGTTCGACACGTTGACCGAGAAGCCGCGTGCGTTCGCGATCCCGGCGGCCTGCAGGCGCTGGGCCATGGTGCCCGCGGGAATCCATTTGGCGTTGGCGGCGTCCAGGTAGACCCAGGCGTTCGGGGCCTTCTCCTTGAGTTGCTGCACACCGTATTTCAGCAGGTCGAGTCGGGTCTGCTGCTCGGTGTCGTTCGGTAGGCAGTCGAGTTGGGCGACCGCGTCGGGTTCCACCACGACGATCGCCTGACGGCTGCCGATGGCAGTGGCGAACTGCCCGATCCAGGTGCGGTAGGCCTCCGGGCTGCCCGCGCCGCCGCCGGAGTGGCTGCCGCAGTCACGGCCGGGGACGTTGTAGGCCACCAGCATCGGCATGGCGCCGGTCTGCTGCGCCCTGCCGACGTAGCTGGACACCGCTGCGGTGACGTCGCTGTCCCAGTTGCCGAACCATTTGGCGATCGGCTGGTCGGCGATGGCCGTCTTGATACGTGCGGCCCGCGAGTCACCGGGGTTGGCGGCGACCCAGCGAGCGGGATTGGACGTCGGGTCGACATACAGGTTGGCCGCATCGATCGCCTTGGCCGCGGGTGCGGCGTAGGAGACGGCGCCGACCTTGGTGGCGGCCTGCGGTAGCTGCCCGGTGAAGTAGGCACCGGTCAGCGCGGCCGTCGACGCGGTGAGCACGGCGACGGCGGTGATGTTCCTTCTGCGGAGAGCGGGCAGCACGGGGGTTCCTTCGTTGTCCGGTGTCATGGCGGGGGGCTGATCCTTGCCAGGGGCGCGATGGCCGGCGTCCTTTTGTCCCTTCGGATGGCGGCCCCGGCATTGAGTCGCCGGACCGCGACCAAAAGGTTGCCGTCCCGGGCTCCTTTGGTCATATTTCAGCGGAGCATACGGAAGCGGGCGTGTTAAATGCACTTTCTCCAGGCGGTCTCCGCGACGGTATCCACGCACTTCAACCCGGGTCAAGAGCCCTTTCACGCTTCCATTCCCGCCCAATCGGGGGACGCGTGCTGGTTGCGCGGTGCCGCCGTTGCGAGCCGCTGTTGTGCGGTGTTACTCCGGGGCGCGGACTGCCTGACCACCGGCGGACCTGCACCCAAGCCGAAGCGGGGGCAGGCCCAAAGCGATCAGTGCTGCGGGTCCACCGGCAGGTCCGCGTGATCGCCCGGTGAGCCGCGTGTTGCGATCACGTCCGTGCAGTTTCCGGCAGCTGTGCCTCCAGTGGCGATGGACTATCCGGCGGACATCCTGACCGGGCCCCGACCATGGGGGGCTCGGTGACTGGGAGGTCGTGCGAGCCTGGCAAACTCGCCGGACGCCGCCTCGCCAAGTCGTCTCAGGTCCCGTTTGCGGAGGGATCCTGCCTTTGGTCGCCTCGCGTGGCTGTTGGTTGTGGACGTTCTGCCGGTATCCGAGCGACCACGACGATTCGCTCCAGCGCCGCCGCGTGCTGGTGGAAGGCATGCCTCCCTTCAAGAACTCCGGCTGCCAGGGCGCGGTGGACGCGGCGCGACGATCGCCGCCCTCCAAGCGTGTAGTACTAGACGCTCCGTCGACATCGAGGCCGTCGTCGCTGGTGCGCTGCGGCCGACGCAGGGACCGGCCGCCGGAGTGCAGGTGAACCGGCGGATCGCTGCCCCGCGGGAGATCAGTTCTTTCGCCCGACCGCACCCACGAAGGTGTAGTAGGTGATGCCCGGCTCGGCGTGGTCGTCGGGCCCGGGGCGCCATTCCGGTAGTGGTACCAGGCCCGGCTCGACCAGTTCCAGGTCGCCGAAGAAAGCAAGGATCTCGGCGCGGGTCCGCCAGCGGCCGGTGCCCAGCGTCTCGTTGAAGATCTTCTCGGCGGCGGTGGCCTGCGCGGCGACCTCCGGCCGTTCGGCACCGGGATTGTGGAAGTGCGAGATGACCACGTGGCTTCCTGCCGGGAGTGCCTGGATGAGTCGGGCCGCGATGCCGCTGGGCTCTTCGTCGTCGCGAAGGTGGTGCAGGATCGCGAACAGCAGCAGCCCGACGGGTTGCTCAAAGTCGATGAGCTCCCCGACCACCGGGTGGGCGAGGATCTCCTCCGGATTGCGCAGATCCGCCTGGATGACGGTGGTGGAATCGTCGGCGGCCAGCAGTGCCCGCCCGTGCACCAACACGATCGGGTCGTTGTCGACGTAGACGACCTTGGCCCCGGGAGCGGAGGCCTGGGCGATCTCGTGGACGTTCCCCGCAGTAGGCAAGCCGGAGCCGATGTCGATGAACTGCCGGATACCGGCCTCCTCTACCAGGTAGCGCACCACCCGTCCGAGGAACTCCCGGTTGGCCTTGCCGGCCTCCGGAGCATCCGGAGCCACCGTCAGAACCATCTCCGCAACCTGCCGGTCGACCGCGAAGTTGTCCTTGCCTCCGAGGAAGAAGTCGTAGACCCGGGCCACACTGGGCGTGGTGATGTCGATACCACTCGGCGCCCACTCTTCCTCGGCCATACAAATCCCCTTTGAACGACCAAAACCAAAGGCACATCAATGGCCCAATCGTATATGACGCACTCTTTCCAACCCCTCAGAATCGCAGAGCCGTGGACCTCGAGCGCGAGCGGGGGCCGTAGGCCATGGTCACCTCGTCTAGTTCCAGCGCTGTGCGGACTTCCGGATCAATGCCGGCGGTGCTCACGCTCAGCCCTTCAGTGCAATGGAATGATTCCAACCTGATCATGGCGCTGCCAGCCGGTTACGGCCTGTGTTGGGGGGTGGTCGAGCAGGGGGTTCCTAGAGCGTCGAGCCTGGTCAACGTCCGTGATCGTAGCGTCCGCGACCAACCGCGGCCCGGCGCCGCCGTCGGCGGGCCGTATCGCTTCGCCGTCGTCCGGTCGCGTGAGTGCCACGCCGGCCGGCGCGGCGAGCGCCGTTCGCGGTGTGGCAGGGCCGTCTCCAGACGGCGCACCGACGGGCGGGCGCGGGCGGTCCGTGGTGCTCCTGCTGGACGTCGATGAGCGCACCGGCCGGTTCGGGGTGGCCAGAGCATTCGTTGCGGAAAGCATGCCCCCGGCACCAGACCGATGGGCGCCGTGAGGCGGGTGAGCCGCAAGACCCGATCGCGACGGCAACCTTTCACGTGCCCGCAGAGACAGTAGAGGGACAAGCGCCAGTTCACACGATCCAGGGTGGAAATGAAGATCACAAAGCAACACAGATTCACGTTGAGGCTGGCCGCACTGGCGGCCTCGGTCGTCGTGGTCGTTCTGGCCTCCCTGGTCATGACGGTCCCCGCGACCCGGACCACTGCCGCAGCGCCCCTGTCCGCGGCGGGTGCTCGGGCCGCGGCCGACAGGGCGCCGCTGGCGGGACGGATCAAACCCGGCGTCGCCTATCGCGGAGTCGCCACCTTCTACGACGCCGGAGACGGCAACGGCGCCTGCCTGTTCGGCCCGAGCAAGACCGTCATGATCGCGGCAATGAACCACACCGACTACGAGAGGGCCAAGGCCTGCGGAGCCTACATCCGCGTCCGCGCAGCCAACGGCCGCTCCATCACCGTCCGCATCACCAACGAATGCCCCCTCCCCTGCGCGCCGGGCCAGCTCGACCTCAGCCCGCAGGCCTTCGCCAAACTCGCCGCTCCCAGGCTCGGCCGCATCCCCATCACCTGGAAGCTCCTCAGCCCGAAGACCTCAGCCAAGATCGCCGTCCGCTACAAGACCGGATCCACCCGATGGTGGTGCGGCATCCAGGTGATCGACCACCGCAATCCGGTCGCCCTCCTCCAAGTCCGCGTCGCCGGTCGCTGGAGAAAGCTGTCCCGCACCGACTACAACTACTTCCTCTCGGCTAAGGGCGCCGGATGCGGCGGACCGATCCGCATCACCGACATCTACGGCCAACGACTCACCGTCCGCGGCATCAAGCTCAAGGCCAACCTCGTCCAGCGGACCAAGGCCCAGTTCGCCCGGCACTGAACCCGAGCCCGGTCCCTGCCCGGCACTGAACCGAGCCCGGTCCCTGCCAAGGGACCGGGCGGCCGAGGATCTGCCGGTTGGTGGAAGCGGAGGGCACTGTCACCACCACCCTTGCTTCGGCCGGGCGCGGTGTCGCCCGACCACTGCTCGAAGGAGAGCAGTGCTGGGAAAGCTCTCGGCGAGGCAGGCACTGGCAGCAGCGGGACCACTTGCGCCCACACCAGATCGTTCATCCCCACAACGCCTCTGCCTGCGTCTTCCTATAAGGCTCTCACTTGGATGGACGTGATTTTCGGCAAGCGCAGGGTCGGGCACCGCTGCCACGCCGCGCCCGGCAGGCTGGATCCGATCGCCTCCACCAGCCCACGGTGCCCATCGGAGATGACCAGCTGAACGCCGGTCAGGCCACGGGCGACCAGGCCGCGCAGGAACGCGAACCAGCCGGCCGCGCAGCCAGGCGGACGTCGGCGACATGGCCAGGCGCCCGACCACCGGCAGCACGCAACTGCCTCCGTCTCGCACCACAAAGAGATGAACAGTTCCTGAGAGCCACCACTCCCGTCACTGGACGGCGTAGGGCTCCGGGGCGGTTTCCTCTTCTCCTCGGTCCTTTTTCTTCGGTTTCTTGGTATGGCCTGGGGGTGTCTTTTTCTGGCCTGGAGGCAGTTGCTCTGCGGACTCGGTCGGCGTAGGGCTGGCGGTTGGCGTGCCCGGGACGCCCGGTGACGCGCTGGGGGCGACCCGCGGAGATCGCCCGTCCGGTGGCCCGGTCCTGTTGGCGCTGGGCGTGGTGGAGGAAGGTGCCCCGGCGGTCTCGGCAGTGGACCAGCCGGAGGCCGGGGACGATGGGGCCGTGCCGCCGGACGGACCGTTGACGATCAGCCGATCCGAACTGGGCGGCTCCTTGGTGCCGGAGCCGAGTTCGGTGGCGCCGACGACGGCGATGAGCAGGACGGCCGCCACCGTGGAGCCAATGGCGGCGAGCGCGGGGCGGAAGCGCGGCAGACGGCGCGGCTCACCGCCCGGAACACCGTCCGGCTCGGGCGGCGGGTCCCACAGTTCGGCGATCGCCGCGGCGGCCGCCATGCCGTCGTCACCGGCGGCGGCCCGCGCGGCCAGCAGCGTGTTCAGCAGGTCGACGGCGCGCGGCCGCACGGCGGGCTCCTTGGCCAGGGCGGCCGACACCAGCCCGCCCAGCGGCTCGGGCAGGCCGTTCGGCTCCGGCGGCATGCTCATGATCCGCTCGGTGAGCACGGCGGCGTCGCGGCCGCCGAACGGGTGCCGTCCGGTCGCCGCGTACGCGACCAGGCAGCCCCAGCCGAAGACGTCGCTGGCAGGGGTGGCCGGGCCGCCCGCCAGCCGCTCCGGCGCGATCCAGCCGGGACTGCCCATCACCATGCCGGTCTTGGTCGGGCCGCCGACCACGTCCATTTCGGAGGCGAGACCGAAGTCGATGACGCGGGGGCCCATCCGGGCCAGCAGGACGTTGGCGGGTTTGAGATCGCGGTGCACCAGCCCGGCCTGGTGGATGGCGACCAGGGCGGCGGCGACGCCGATGGCCATCGCCTCGACGCTGCGCTGCGGCATGGGCCCGCCCCGCTGGACGACCTCCAACAGCGGCGGGCCCGCGACGTACTCGGTGACGAGGTAGGGACGGTCGCGGTCGCTGGCGTCCTCGATCACGCGTGCGGTGCAGAACGAGGCGATCCGCTGCGCGTACAGCCCCTCCGCGCGGAACCGCCGCCGCGCGTCGGTGTCGTCTTCCTGCCCGGGGGTGAGGGTCTTGACGGCGACGAGCCGCCCGCCGGAGCCCCGGCCGAGGTACACGACGCCCATTCCGCCCGCGCCCAGGCGGCCGAGCAGGCGATAGCGCCCGATCTTCCGGGGATCCTTGGGGCCCAGCGGCCGTACCCCTGCGGGCACGCCGCGGTCTCGTTCGCTCACGCACGCCCTCCTTCGACTGGTCGGCTCACCCTTCCATACGGCCCGTTCCGTACGGCGCGATCATCAGTCTTAACCACAACTGAAGATAAGTCAGTAAGTGGCCTTGGTTTGCCACGGCGTCATTTCCAGGGAGACGCACGATTTAGCGACTGCGGGACGCATGGATTGTGTTTTTGGGTGGCTCCTCATCTTTTTCGCCACGGATCGTCTGGAGGGAGTCGCGGTTCGCCGCGTTGTCGCCGCCCCGGCCGGGTCGAGTTGCGTTCAGCGTATTTCGGCGGGCAGGAGCAGCACGGTAGTCGCGGGGGCGCAGCCCGTAACGGTTCTTGAACGTCCGGGTGAAATGCGAAGCATCCTTGAAGCCGACAGTGAACGCGATGTTCGCCACGCTCCGCCCGGCCTGGCGCGGATCGGCGAGCAGCCCCGCAGCCCGGTCGAGACGCTGCTCCAGAATCCAGCGGAACGGTGAGGTGTTCTCGTCCCGGAACAGCATGTGCAGGTAGCGGACCGACACCCCGAGGGCATTGGCCACCATGGCGGGCGACAGGTCCGGGTCGGCGATGTTGTCGATGATGTAACGGCGGGCGCGGACAAGATGTGCCGCTCGCGGCAGGTCGAGCCCGGTGTCGAGCCGTTCGGCCAGCGCGGCGGCGACCAGGTCCAGCAAGATGCCGCCGAGCCGCGACAGCACGTCCGGCGACAGGCCGGGCACCTGGACGGTCAGCGAGCGGAAGAACGTCGACAGCAGCGCGCCCGCGCCGTGATCGCCGCGTACCGGCGTCGCCGTCGCGTTCCGGGGCAGGGGGCAGCGCGCCTCGAACAGCGTCCGGGGCACCTTCAGCACGAGCAGCTCGAACGGGTCGAGACCGGCGATCCGGCAGGGGCGGGCGGGGCGGGCGCTGTCGTAGACGGCGAGGTCGCCCGGCCGCAGCAGCGCCTCACGCCCGTCCTGGGCCACGGTGATGCGGCCTCGGACGGCCAGGTTCACCAGGTAGTCGTCCTCGAAACTCCGGCGGACCAGCAGCGGCGGCCGGTCCACCGCATGCGCCTCGGAGACGACCTTCGCGACCCACATGCCGTCCAGCGCCTCGGCCGACACCTCGCCCTGGAAGCCCACGACGCGCCGCTCCGGCGTCTCCAGGTCGAACGGCACGAAGGTGGCGCAGACGACCTCGCGCCAGTACTCCAGCTGCTCGCGTTCATCGATCGTCGCGGTGGAGAAGGTAAGGGTCATGGTGGCCACCTCGCTGCGGATCCGTGACCGGGTGCGCTCAGGGTCGATTACCGGTGCAGCGGCAGTCAACCCCTGGCCACGGGCCCGGCCGTAGCGTCGAAGAGGCCTGAAACGGAAGAGGTGAGCGGATATGACCACCGCCGAAGAGCTCATGGCACAGACCGTGGCCAACGAGGCGCGGATCGACCGGATGCGCGACAAGTACGCCCTCGAGGAGGGCTACATCAGCGATGACAGCACCCCGTGGGTGCCGTTCGTCCCCAACGTGTTCATCAAGCATCTGACCTTCGACGTGCGCAGCAGCAGCGCCGCCAACGTGCTGTGGGTGCAGGCCGGCGGCATGCTCGGACGGCACCGCCACCGCGGCCCCGTCTCCGGCTACGTCCTGGAGGGCAGCTGGCGCTACCTGGAGTACGACTGGGTGGGACGCGCGGGCGACTTCGTCCGCGAGAGCCCCGGACGCACCCACACCCTCTACTCCGAGAACGGCATGAAGACGTTCTTCTGGCTCAACGGGCCGCTGGAGTTCCTGGACGACGAGGATCGCGTCACCGAGGTGGTCGACGTGTTCTGGTTCATCGACCACTACGAGTCCCACTGCGAGAAGCACGGCATCAAGATCAACGAAAGGCTCTACCTGTGACGGCGACCCTGGCCGCCCGCCGCATGGACCTCGTCCGGCGGCACGTCGAGGTGGAGAACGCCCAGGACATCGACGGGCTGCTGGCGACGGGCCGCGCTCTCACCTCAATTCCACGGTTCACATCGCTAGGAACCAGCAGACCTCGCGGGCCTCGCCTCGGCGTCTCCGTCCGGGCCGTAGAGCCGGGCGACATCGGGAGAGTCGAGCCACTTGGAATAGGTGGGCGATTTCGGCCAGCCGTCGGGTGAGTCCTGCCATTCCTCCTGGCGGCCCCACGGCAGGACGTCGATCAACGCGAAGGTGTAGCTGAGCTGTTCGGTACCGCGGCCGTTGGTGTGCCAGGTGCGGTAGACCGTGTCGCCGTTGCGGAGGAACACGTTCACCGCGAACCCCCCGCCGGGGGGCGCGCCCACGTCGGCGCCGAACGGGCTTTCCGACGACGAGTACCAGTCCATTGCGTTGCCGACTTTGGCTTTGTAGGCCAGCGCTTCTTCGATGGGCCCGTTGGTGACGATGACGAAGCGGGCGTCGTAGTTGTCGAGGAGGCCTAGCCGGACGTACTGCGACGTCAGTCCTGTACAGCCGCCGCACTGCCACTCCGCGCCATCGGACCACATGTGGTTGTAGACGATGAGCTGGGAGCGCCCGTCGAATACGTCGACCAGTCGGATCGGGCCGTCCGGACCGATCAGCGTGTAGTCCGGGAGCTCGACCATCGGCAGTCTGCGGCGCTGCGCAGCGATGGCGTCGAGTTCACGGGTGGCGGCCTTCTCCCGCAAACGCAGATCGTCGAGCGCGGCCTGCCAGGTCTGCCGGTCGACGACCGGGGGTAGGGCGTTGGTGGTCTGCTCGG
Organism: Actinomadura sp. 6N118; assembly: GCF_044326415.1. NCBI lineage: Bacteria > Bacillati > Actinomycetota > Actinomycetes > Streptosporangiales > Thermomonosporaceae > Actinomadura > Actinomadura sp. 6N118. Next base: position 263,029 of record NZ_JBIRAZ010000003.1, read on the forward strand.
TCACGGTTCCTCCCAGGCTCGGATGGATCTGCTTTGAATGTGTAGACCAGAGACAGCCGCGGAAATCATCGCGCTCGGGTCCAGCCGGTTGAACGCTGACAAGGGGCACGATCGTCATCTGGCAAGACCTGCTTGATCACTCCGGGTTGACGCATACCGTTATGGGAATATGATGATGGTCATGGCACGAGCAGCGACGACGTCGGACGTCTTCAACGCGATCGCCGAGCCGCAGCGGCGGGAGATCCTGGTGCTGCTGCGGGCGGGTGAGCGGCCGGTGACCGAGGTGGCCCGGGAGCTGGGGATGACCCAGCCGGGGGCGTCCAAACATCTGCGGGTGCTCCGGGAGGTCGGGCTGGTGCGTGACCGCAAGGCGGGCAAGCAGCGCCTGTACGGCCTTGACGCCCGCGGGCTGCGGCCGGTCCACGAGTGGACTGGCGGGTTCGAGCGGTTCTGGAACGAGAGCTTCGACCGGCTGGACGCGTACGTGCAGGACCTGAAGCAGGCAAGGCAGGAGGAGTAGCTGATGAGCGCGACGGGACCGCAGTCCGCGACGGCCGACCGCGAGATCGTGATCTCCCGGGTCATCGACGCCCCACGGGAGCTGGTGTTCGAGGCGTTCACCGAGGTCCGGCACCTGTCGCGGTGGTGGGGACCGGAGGGGTTCACCACCACCACGCAGTCGTTCGAGTTCCGCGTCGGCGGCGAGTGGGACTTCGTGATGCACGGACCGGACGGGACGGACTACACCGAGTGGATCTCCTGGACCGAGATCGCCCCGCCGGAGCGGATCGCGCTGCTGCACGGTGAGTCGCGCGGCGACCCGAACGCCTTCGAGTCGGTCCTGACGTTCGAGCCCGACGGCGCGGCGACCCGGATCGAGATGCGCACGGTGTTCCCCACCAAGGAGCTGCGCGACGAGGCGGTCGAGAAGTACCACGCGATCGAGGGCGGCCGGCAGACCTTGGGCAACCTGGCCGCCTATGTCACCGAGATCGTTTCGAAGGGAGTTGAGGACTGATGGCCGGAAAAGTGTTCTTCAGCGTGTCGATGTCGCTGGACGGCTTCATCGCGCCCGAGTCCAGCGAGGACTTGATGGGGCGGCAGTGGATGGAGCTGCAGCGGTGGATCTTCCCGCAGCGGTTCTTCCGGGAGAACCTGAAGCTCGGCGGGGGCGGCGAGGAAGGGCGCGACAACGACATCGTGCGGGAGACGTTCGAGCGCACCGGCGCGAGCGTGATGGGCAAGCGCATGTTCGACGCCGGCGAGCAGATGTGGCCGGAGGAGGCGCCGTTCCACACGCCGGTCTTCGTGGTGACGCACGAGAAGCGTGACCCCTGGGAGCGGCCGGGTGGGACCACCTTCCACTTCGTCAACGACGGCATCGAGACCGCGCTCGACCAGGCCCGCGAGGCCGCCGGCGACCGAGATGTCCGCATCGCGGGCGGCGGCGCGACGATCCTGGAGTACGTGAACGCCAGCCTGGTCGACGAGTTCTCGGTCGCGCTCTCACCCGTGCTGTTCGGCACCGGAATCCGCCTGTTCGAGGGCGTGGACGCGGGCCGCGTGGCCCTGGAGCAGGTCCGCGCGGAGCCGACGCAGCGGGTGACGCACCTGACCTACGCCGTCCGGGAGCGGTAGGCACACGGCGGACGGCGGACGGCGGACGAACACCCGACGCGGTTGGCGCGCAGACGGTTCTGCTGCCGGGATGACCAGCCCACCTGCTGGACGGACGGGAGGATTGCTGTCAGGCGGCTGGTCGATGGCCCCAACCCCACTGGTCTCTGGCTGGCCGTCGTCGTGTCCGCCGCCCTTTTCACCGTCGGATGGCAGGTATTCCGCCGCCGTGACCTGCGGTGACACACTCCCCCGGCCATGTCGGCCGTGACGCAGCCGCACAGCACCCGGTCCTGAATCGGCGCAGGGCTCTTCGCCCGCCAGCCACAGAATCACGCACGGGCGCTTGCGCCGAGGGCGGCCGCTTGCGGCACCGTGTCCTACGACACCGATCACCAATCCGGCGGCGCCTTCCTTTACAGGTAGCGCAGCCACAGGTAGGGGGCGGTCAAGGCGATGGTGATGACGGTGACGATCAGGCCGTACTTGGTGAAGGTCCAGAAGCTGATGGGGTGGCCGTTGCGGGCCGCGATGCCCAGGACCACGACGTTGGCGCTGGCTCCGATGGCGGTGGCGTTGCCGCCCAGGTCGGCGCCGAAGGCCAGCGCCCACCACAGCACCTGCCCGTCAGGGCCAGCCTGGGTGGCCAGATCACCCACGATGGGGCTCATGGTGGCCACATACGGGATGTTGTCGACGATGGCCGACAATCCCGCCGAGGCCCACAGCAGCAACATGGTCGCAAACCCCAGCCGGCCTTCGGTGGCCTCGGCGGCGGCCTGGGAGATGTCGCCGATGACGCCGGTCTTGACCAGGCCGCCCACCATGACGAACAGGCCGGCGAAGAACACCAGGGTGGGCCACTCGACCTCTTCCAGCGCCTGCTCGGTGGTGACCTTGGTGGCGGCGACCAGCAGCCCCGCGCCCAGCAGCGCCACGATGGCGGGTTCGTAGTGCAGCACCGGGTGCAACACGAACGCGGCCACCACCAGGCCCAGCACGGCCATCGCCTGGATCAGCAGCCGCCGGTTGGTGATGGCCTCCTTCTCCTCCAGTTCCATCACCTCGGCGACCCGGTCGGCGTCGTAGGTGAACGCGGCTCTGAACAGCCACCGGCACAGCAGGCAGAACACGATCATCAGCACCACGACCATCGGGGCCATGTGCACCAAGAAGTCGTTGAAGGACAGGTCGGCGCGGCTGGCGATGATGATGTTGGGCGGGTCGCCGACCAGGGTCGCCGCGCCGCCGATGTTGGAGGCCATCACCTCGGCGATCAGGTACGGCACGACCTTGAGACCAAGCCGCTCGCACACCAAGAAGGTCACCGGGGCGATCAGCAGCACGGTGGTGACGTTGTCCAGCAACGCCGAGGCCACCGCGGTGATCACCACCAGCAGCACCATCAGCCGGTACGGCTTGCCACGTGAACGTTTGGCCGCCCAGATCGCCGTGAACTCGAACACCCCGGTCTGCCGCAGCACCGACACGATCACCATCATGCCCAGCAGCAGGAAGATGACGTTCCAGTCGACCCCGGTCTCCTCGGAGAAGAACGCGGCCTCGGCATCGGTGACATGCAGCAGCAGCATCAGCGCCGCACCGCCGAGAGCCACCGCGGTCCGGTGGATCTTCTCCGACGCGATCAGCACGTATGCGGTGGCGAAGATGGCGATCGCGGCGACAGCATCCACCCGGTGGGCCTCCAAGCAGCGGAAACGACGAATAACGCTGCCGACCAGGCTTCCCGGCTCACCTTAACGACACTCTAACGGTGACCGCCGCGCCACTCGCAACTCCGGCGGGGTAGCGTCGGGCTGTGCTCGCTCATGAACTGGCCAAGGAGTTCCCCATCGTCGGTCTGGACAGCGACGCCGCCGACGCCACCCGGCTGCTGGTGGAGCGGCGGCTACCCGGTCTGATCGTGGTGGACGCCGACCAGCACCCGGTCGCGGTCCTGCCCGGATCGCAGATCCTGCGATTCGTCGTCCCCCGCTACGTCCAGGACGACCCCAACCTCGCGCACGTCTACGGCGAACGCCACGCCGACCAGCTGTGCGCCAAACTCGCCGGACGCCAGGTCAAAGACCTGCTGCCCGACGATCCCCGCCAGCTGCCGGTGGTCGACGCCGACGCCACCGCCATCGAGATCGCCGCGCTGATGGCCGGCGCCCACAGCCCGCTGGTCGCCGTCGTGGAATCCAAAGGCGGCAAGAACAAGAACCCACCGATGATCGGCGCGATCACCGTGGCCGACCTGCTGGACAAGCTCCTGCCCCCTTCCTGACCACGGCACGCGCAGTCGCCCTGACCGCGCGGCGGCCTATGCCCGGGAGCATATTCGCGGCCACAACGGGCCTTCGGGGCATACGCGAATGCACTTTAAAAGCCTTTCGCAAACGCCTCGGCCGCCCAATCCGACGCCTCCCGCACCGAGCCCCCGTTTCAGCTCCAAGGCTCGTACCGCAACATGAACAAGCTCGCCGAACTCCGTGACCGCCTGACCCACGCCCAGGCCGAACGCTGGACCGAGGTGAAGGCCGCCTACCTGCGAGCCCAGGCCCTGGGCGGCGACGCCGACGACCCGGTCGGCCGCGCCATCGGCTTGCTCGCCGCCCGGATGGCCGCCATCGAGACCGCCATCGACCGCGCCTCCAGTTCGTCCGCGTCCGGGAACGGACCAGCGGGCCGCCACGCCCTCGCTCCCGTGACGGCCGACGACCACGTCGTGCAGGCGACCCGCCCCTTGAGTTGAAAGGAGCTTCGTCGGCAGCGTCACCGCCCAGGCGATGGCACGAACTCCTGGCGGCGAACGCTTGGTGCAGCAGCCGTCGCGGTGCGGCGGTACACCCCCGGCGCGACGCCGTACTCGCGCTTGAACGCCTTGGCGAAGGCGAACTCGGAGGTGTAGCCGACCTGTTCGGCCACGTTCCGGAGCGGGGCGTCGGATTCGCGGAGCTTGCGGCCGGCGCTGGTCATTCGCCACCAGGTCAGGTACGCCATGGGCGGTGCGCCCACGAGCGCGGTGAATCTCTGGGCGAACACCGACCGGGACAGGCCGCTTCGTGCCGCCAGCTCTTGCACGGTCCACGGGCGGGCCGGGCTGGCATGGATGTCGCGCAGCGCCTGGCCGATCGCCTGGTCGGCGAGGGCCCGCGCCCATCCTGGAGAGGTGGCGCGCTCGTCTGCCCAGGTGCGCAAGATGTAGAGCAACATGGCGTCGACCAGTGAGGGAACGATGCCGTCCCGGCCGGGTCGATCCTGGTCGAGCTCGGTTGCGAGCAGGCCGACGAGATGACCGAGCTCTGCGCCCCTTGCGGGCAGGTGCAGGATTTCGGGCAGTTCTTTCATCAGCGGATGCGGCCGCGTTCGATCGAGCTCGTACGCGCCGCAGAGCAGGAGCGAGTGGGCTCCAGATCCGTCGACGCGGACCCGGCCGATCGGAGAATCGGGGTCTTGGCGTTCGGGCAGGAAATCGGCCAGCGGCGTTTGCGGGAGGTCGGCAAGGGCGTGCGTGCGCCCTTCACGTAGGAAGACCACGTCGCCTGGGCTCAGTGCGAGGGGCGCGGACCCATCGGCCAGTAGCCAGCAGGTGCCGTGCAGAACGACGTGAAAGGTCGTGCCGGTGAACGCCGGAAAGCGCAGACCCCACGGAGCCCGTACGTCGGTGCGGGCCGCACGAGTCCTGCCCGTTCGCATCGCGGCGAGCGCGTCGGAGAGAACGTCCACAACTTCCGGAGTTTAAGACATGAATCCCGGACTTTCAGGCATTCACCGTCCGAATCTGCGGACGTAGCCTCCTCTCCAGCTGACCGATCTGAAGGAGGAGCGCAATGACCGTTCTGGTGCTCGGAGCGACAGGCAAGACCGGCCGGCCCATGGTGGAGGCCCTGGTGACCCGCGGCATTCACGTTCGCGCGGCAAGCCGCAACCCCGGACCGGCGACGGCCGGCGTCGAGCCAGTGCGCTTCGACTGGGCCGACCGCTCCACCTGGGCTCCGGCGCTGCAGGGCATTGACGGCTTGTACGTAGTCGGCCCGTATGCCGAGCCCGACGAGCCCGGCCTTGTCGGCGACCTGCTGGCCGCCGCTCAGGCACGCAAGGTCGTGCTGCTGTCGGTGCTGGGTGTCGACCGGCTGCCGGACGCGATTCCGATGGCCGCCTGGGAGGCCGACGTGCGTGCCTCAGGCAAGGAGTGGAGCATCCTGCGGCCGAACTGGTTCCAGCAGAACTTCGGCGAGGCCTTCGCGGCGTCTCTACGCGAGAACGGCGAGCTCGCGCTCCCGGCCGCCGACGCCTTGGTGGGCTTCGTCGACACCCGTGATGTCGCGGAAGTGGCCGCCGCCGCACTCACCGAGGAGGGACACGCGGGAGAGGTCCACGCCATCACCGGCCCCGAGGCTCTGACCCACCGGCAGGTCACGCAGATCCTGGGCGAAGCCGCCGGCCGGGAACTGGGCTACACGGCCCTCACCAGCCACCAGTTCGCCGGCGACCTGCGGAAGGCCGGTCGGGACGAACGCTCGATCACCTGGCAACTGGGTCTGTTCCAGTTGATCCGCGACGGTGGTTACGCCGTGGTGACCGATACGGTCGAACAGATCACCGGCCGCCCGGCACGGTCCCTGAAGTCCTACGCCCGCGAGAACGCCACCACGTGGAAGTAACCAAGCCCAGCATCGCGCACGCCGAACTCACCTTCGGCTCCGACGCGATCGTGTCGATCGGCGCGAGTGCGGATGCGGGCGTGGGCCCGGTTGACCACGGTCGGCGAGAGGCGCCGACCGTGCACGCGAGTACGTCTGGTCTCAGGCGTGCTTCCACTTGATGATCGCGCCCTCGCCGGTGAACTCCGGCGCCAGCGCCTTGATGTACCAGGCCCGCAGCTCAGCCGGACGGGTCGTGCCGAGCAGCATGCTGCCGGGCTTCGACCACAAGAAATTATGAAAAACAGCGGTGGGCACTGCTGGTCGTCCGGGAGCTGCTCTTGGTGCCCCAACGGTTCTCCGAGCTGCGGCATGCTCTGCCTAATGCCAGCTCGAACCTGCTGGCCGATCGACTTCGAGAACTCGAACATCACGGGGGTGATCCGTCGCCGCAAACTGGCGTCAGCGACAGGCCCGCAGATAGGCGAACTGACTGAGTGGGGCCGGAAGCTAGAACCGATCGTCCTGGCTCTGAGCCGACGAGCGGCCGTACTACTCGGGTAAGCCCAAGTGCCACGGGATGAACGTCCAAAGCGAGGCGGACGGGCTTGTGGCTACGGGTATTGCGCCGCGAGGACATCCTCGCCGTTCTCCTGCGCCCAGCGGGTGAGCATGTTGATCGGGTCGATGAGAGTCCGGCCCAGGTCGGTCAACTCGTACTCGACACGCGGTGGCACCTCGGCGTAGGCCTGGCGGTCGACCAGCCCGTATTGCTGCAGGCGTCGCAGCGTCTGGGTCAGCATCTTCTTGGAGATCCCGCCGATCAGCTCGACCAGTTCACCGTGCCGGCGTGATCCCCGGCTGAGCGCGTACAGCACGACGACCGACCACTTGTCGGCAATCACCTCGACCGCCAGGCGCGCCGGGCAGTCGGCCAGGAAGACATCACCAGGACCACTGAACTCACCCATGGCGCCCAGGGTACCGATCGGTTCCCATGGGCCTCATTAGCGTGGGGCCCATGACCACACCGAGCCTTCCGGCGAGCACTCATCGGCTGTTCGAAACCGACCGGTACGCCACCTTCGTCACCATCAACGCCGACGGAACACCCCAGACCAGTCTCATGTGGATCACCCGGGACGGAGACGACTTGGTCTTCGGCGTAGAAGGCCACCGTCTCAAGGTCCGCAACCTGCGACGAGACCCGCGCGTCACAGTGGTGATCGAAGACGACCGCAATTCACCTCAGGGACTGCGGCAGCATCTGATCGTTCGCGGCACCGTAACCTTCGAAGGACCCGACATCCCCGAGCACTTCACCAACTTCATGGATCAGCAGTCCCAGCGTTACCTCGGCACCGACTACCCCTTTGCCAACCGCAACTCCCGCACGGCACTTGTGGGCCGGATCCGCGTAGACCGGGTGTCCGGGGTAGGACCCTGGACAGCCTGACCATTCCCACGGCACGTCGCCAATCAGCCTGTCGCTCCGCGTCCAGCGGCGCCGTCCACAAGGTGCGGCCCTGCTCCAGAACGGCGACGATCGAGGTCAGGACTGCCAAACTTCGCTGGAACTCTGCCAATCTGATCGCTGGTTCTCGGCAATTGGCCCGTCCGGCCTGTTGACTGACCCCGGCTCCCGCGTTGTGCAGGAAAACACCCGGGCAGAATAGGGGATCGATGAGGTCTCGCGGCTTCCGGATACTGGGAACGGCGATCGCCGTTCTGGTATTCGCAACGATGGCTACAACCGCTCACGCACAGGCCACTTTTTACGATGGCAAGCCCGTCGTCGAGGAAGACGGGTTCTTCAGATATATCAATCCGGACGTACTGAAGAAGATGCGCGCGCAGGAACCGTTGACCAAGGCTGCCAGTGTGCTCCGCTGGAAGGTTGAAAAGAGCGGGTACGCCGGATACGCCGATATCGCCTTGGAGGAGAACGGCGTCGCGCTGCACTGGAAGGGTGATGTTCCGGCTGCGATGAAGACGGCCATGAGCACCGCCGGCCGGCACGCCCCGGTGCGTGTCGTACCCGCCACGCACTCGCAGGCCGATCTGCGGGCCGCCATCACGCCGATCTACGAGTACATGAAGAAGCATCCAGGAGGCCCGGTCCACAGCGTCGGGATCAGGCAGGACGGCAGCAGCATCGAGGTGGGAAGCAGCGCCGCCGACCTCCGAACGGTCGCCGCAGATCTTCCCAAGATGAACATCCCCGTAAAGGTCGTACGGAAAGAAGCTCCTAAGCCGACCAGCCGGCTAGAGGACACTGCTCCGTACTATGGCGGGGCCCGCATTACCAACCCGGACAAGGGGAACCGCTATTGCACGTCGGGTTTTGGCGTCAAGAACGGCGCCGGAACCGAGTTCCTGCTGACCGCCGCCCACTGCTACACCCCTCCGGACCGGGCAGCCAGATATACATCCGGCACGCTCATCGGTCGTGCCAGCCACGAGGTTTACTGGCATGACCTCATCATGATTCCAACCGACGCCGGAAACCGGGTCTACGACGGCGGCGTGGGCTCCGGGGAATTCTCCAAGGTCGTGCACGCCTGGGACTGGGTCTACACCGGCGATTACCTGTGCACCTCAGGATCCGTCAGTGGTGTCGTCTGCAACGTCATTCAGGGAAACGCCTTCAATTACGCCTACTGCGACTATGACTTCGATGGCGACTGGACGTGCAAGGACGACCTGCTGCTCGCATATCAAAATGACGGATTGGAGGCGTCCCGTCCCGGTGACAGCGGCGGGCCGGTCTTCGGCCTCAGGGGCGACGGAGTGGTGGCCAAGGGGATCATCGCTGGCAACGGCGGGCGCTCTGTCCTGATCTATCAGGACTTCGGTACGGCCTGGCGCGATTTCAACATCACCGTGATCTAGGGCTGGTGAGCTGACTTCCTACGATGCAGGGAGATGTTCGCTGAACGGAGGCCCGGTCCTGGGCGATTCACCCGGGACCGGGCCATCGCTCTGCGCGGCGTTCACTGCCCGGGTCAGGTCGGCGTCGGTAGCGGCCCGTCGGGTGAGGAGGAACAAAAGGCCGGCCGCCAATCGCGTTGCAAGGGAGCCGAATGAGGTTCGCCCGCGTCCCACGGTGACCGAGCCGTTTCGAAGGGGGCGACGTGTTACGGCGCTTTGTCGGGTGTTTCCTTCTGGTCGCCGCAGTGTCGGTGGGGTGCTCCCAAGAGGATGATCCAGCGCATCGAACGGGGCCGGGCTGGTGGAGGCCCGCACCCGGGCAGGTCGCGGACTGGGACTGGCAGATCGATCAGCCGTACGACCTGTCCGCGCGCCGCGCCATGTACGACCTCGACCTGTTCGATCTGGCTCCGGCGGGCTCGCGGCTGCGGTACCCCGACGGCGAGGTGGTCGAGGTTCCGGCGGGTCCGCTGGCCGGCATGGTCGAATCGCTGCACGCCCGGGTGCCCCGTCCGGTCGTGATCTGTTACGTCGACACCGGGGCATACGAGCACTACCGGCCTGACGCTCACAGGTTTCCCGGACACCGGGAGCGGGTGGTCGCACTGCCGAACCGGCCCCGTCCGCCCAAGCCCGGCTCGGTGATCGGCTGGGATACCGGCTGGGACGGCGAGCGGTGGCTCGACATCCGCGCAGCCTCACGTAAGGCCTTCGCCGAGGCCATCTGGGCTCGGCTCGACCTGGCCAAGAGGATGGGCTGCGACGGGGTGGAACCGGATCAGAACAACCCGCTCGGCAACGACCCGGGCTTTGCGATCACGCTGGCCGACCAGCACTCCTGGTATCGCGAGGTCGCCGCGCAGGCGCACGCCAGGGGCCTGTCGGTGGGCATGAAGAACGGCCACGACCAGCCCGGTTCAGCCGCTGTGCTGGTCGACGCGTTCGACTGGGCGTTGCCTGAGGAATGCGCCGAGTTCAACGAGTGCGCAGAGCTCGGCGTCTTCATCGATCAGGGCAAGGCCGTTTTCGCCGTCGACTACAAAGGCTCAGTCGATCCCGTGGCGGCCTGTCGCGTCCATCGAACGCACGGCTTCGACGGCCTCGTTAAGAACGAGCCGCCCACCTCCGCCTATCGCACACGATGCCGCACCTGAACAAGCGTCGTGATCGTTCGCAACCTGACCGACAGCATCGGTGAGGCTGGCTCGCCACTGAACTCGATCAGCGGGAGAACGCCCGACGAGGCCAGAGACAGGTATGTGAACGGGTTGATTCCCCCTATCCCCCATGGAGGTCTGAAGCGACTCTGGCAGCGGCTCTAACAGCGAGCCTGCAGGCTAGGACAGGAGAAGACGATGGCCATCGACCCGCCGGCGCAGGCTGTGCTCGACATGATTCAGCAGCCTGGCGTGCCCCCGCTCAACGAACTGCCGGTGCCCGACGCCCGCGAGGCGTACGCGGGGCTGTCCGCCCTGGCGGGCGAGCCGGCACCGGTGGCCCGGACCCAGGACGCGGTGGCCAACGGGGTTCCCGTCAAGCTGTACTGGCCGCAAGGCGACGGCCCTCACCCGGTCCTGATCTGGATCCACGGCGGCGGATGGGTGCTGGGCAGCGCCGCCGGCTCCGACGCGACGGCCCGTGACCTATGCCGTAGCGCCGGTTGCCTGGTGGTCAACGTCGACTACCGTCTGGCACCCGAACATCCCTTCCCGGCCGCCATTGAGGACGTCACCGCCGTTGCCAAGTGGGTGTCCACCGAGATCGGGCCCCTGGGCGGCGCCCCCACCCGGATGGCGGTCGGCGGAGACTCAGCCGGAGGCACCCTCAGCGCCGTGCTCGCCCACGAACTGCCGGGGACCTTCGCTCTGCAGATCCTGGTGTATCCGGCCACCGACCTGGCCCAGCAGCATCCTTCGATCGAGGAGAACGGTGAGGGGCTGCTGTTGACCAAGGCGGCGATCACGTGGTTCGCGGACCTGTACCTCGGCGGGGACGCAGATCGCCGCGATCCGCGCATCTCGCCGCTGCACGCCGACGCCGCCACGATGGCCGCTTCCCCTCCCGCACTGGTGTTCACGGCCGAGTACGACCCGCTGCGCGATGAAGGGGAGGCGTACGCCGAACGGCTTCGCGAAGCCGGTGTCGCAGTCGAGCACGTGCGCTACGACGGTCAGATCCACGCGTTCTTCGCCATGTCGGCGGTCATCCCCGCCGCCAAGGACGCCATGGAACGCGCCGCCTCAGCTCTACGACGAGCCTGGGCATGATCCGCCCTGAGTGAGCCCGGTTGCCGGAGTCGCGCCGGGACCCAGGTGATCCGATGATCCCACTGCTGCGGGCGGCGCGGAGCCGCCCGCATGGGGGCACCGCGATCCGGGCGGGGAGCGGACTGCAGAAGGAGAGGCGGTTAACCGCGTCGGTTTACTGTAGTCCGGTCCGATCACCGACGAAGGGCTGGCGCAGCTGTGCATAGGCCGGGAATGCCCGAAGACCTGCCGGCTCCGGCGGAGCTGTGGGCGCGTGGCGCCACGATGGCCGCGGTTGAAGCCGCGATGCCGTCGGAGGTCTTCTCGTCGTTCTTCTCGGTGCACGCCAACGGCGTCACGCATGATGACGGCAGCGGCAACGAATGGACCCTGTCGCTGATCGAGGGTGGCCGGGCCGTCTTGTACGGCTGCGATGTCGAGGCGAGCAGGACCCGGATCCAGGAGCCGGGTCTGGACCTGCTCGCGGATGCGCCGGGCTGGCTTCCGCTGGAACGCCTCGCAAGCATGCAGCGCGGTGCCGAGCTTGGGTTCGTCTACTGGCACGACACCGGCTGGCATCGCATCGACTACCCGGCCGACGTCCTCGATGACGGTCTGGCCTCCACGGTGGGCCTCACCGCGGACATGAAGCGCCTTGTGCTGCATATCGCGCACGATGCCGTGGCGCAGCGGTGGGGCGGCGAGGAGGTCGAGGAGGTCGAAGAGGACGACGAGCTGATGGCGGCCCTCGACGAGACAGTGCGGCTGGCACAGGACGGTGCTCTGGAGGGCATGGTGAGCCAGGCACGCGAGCGCGCCCTGTCCGCTCAGAGTTTTCAGTGGCTGGGCAACGGCTGGGAGCCGGACATCACCGCGGCCCTCGAGCTCGCTGCCCGCGCAGGCCTCGTCAGCGGAGCACGGACATGACCTGTTTGGGGCGGGTGTAGTTCAGGAACCTCTGCCACATCCAGCGGCGCTACCACTGAGCCGGCGGGGCCTACTGGGTCTCCGTTGCAAGGGCGCGGGCCGGAGTCGGCCAGGCTGGAGCTGTTGTCACCCGGCAGATGGAGTTCCACCATCCCAGTAAGAACTGGCAACGTGTGCTGGTTCCCGCCGATGTGGTCCCGCCCCCCGTCTCGCTCAGCCAGACATCGTTCCGGCGCCAGGGGCCATGAAGGAGTGAACACACGTGATCAAGAGGATCCTCACCGCGCTGACCGCGGTCACCGTTCTCATGGGAGTCACCCCCGCGGCCGAGGCGCAACCGTCCACCCTGCAGGCACCACTGCGGACACAGGCGGTCTTCAACGATCCCACCACCGCCGAAGGAGAGGTCAGGATCTTCCGCCACCTGACCGAACTGATCAACGGTGCCGCGCGCAACTCACGGATCCGCGTCGCCATGTTCCAGTGGCTGCCGGACGACGGGTCTACGAGTGAGCCGGTGGTGGCTCCCGTCGTCGACGCGCTGATCAGGGCGTACAGGGAGCGGAACGTCAAGGTCCAGGTCCTGGTCGACCAGTCCACCATCAACGAAGAGCCCTACGAGAAGCTGGCGGCAGCGCTCAACGAGGTCCGTGGAGACGAATCGTGGGCACACCATTGCGCCGGGACCAACCCCAGCGGCGCCCGGCAGGCCTGCATCGGGTACAGCGATGAGCGCGATAGCACCATGCACAACAAGTTCTTCCTCTTCACCAGCACGCTCGGCGCCAGGTGGGTCGTCTCCAACGGTTCGGGCAACATGGGTCCGTTCATGGCGAAGATGTGGAACAGCCAATACACGGTCGTCAACAACCGGAACCTCTATACCCGGTTCAAGGGCTACTTCGAGGACCTGAACGCGCAGCGGAACGAGCGGCGAAGGGACCCGAATTACTACGCGCAACGCCCGCCGCTGCCCTCCATCCTCACAAACACCACGAGCTATCACTATCCCCGCGCAGAAGGCGACCCCTTCGTCAACAACCTCAGGGACGTGCGGTGCCCCGGCACCTCGATCAGGATCGCGGCATGGTCACTCTCCCGGACGGCCCTGGCCACCGCACTGCGGAAACTGGCAGAGGACGGATGCACCGTCTCCATCATCGTCAACTGGATGGGCAAGAACGCCTGCGAGATTCTGATCCCGGCCGATGGCAGTCCAAAAGTCGAAATCCGCGGTGCCAGCCTCGGCGACCGGCCCGGCGTCCATCAAAAGGACGTCCTGATCGCGGGCAGATATCTGGGAGACGACAACACGGCCGTCTTCACCGGCAGCGCCAACCTGAACCGCAAATCCCTGCGGCACAACGACGAGAACGTGATCAGAGTCCTGAACAACAGGCCGCTCTACGACCAGTTCCTCGACAACTTCGAGCACCTGCGCCGGAACTCACCCGAGGTCATCGACCGTCACGGTCCAGAGGGTTGTAACAGAATCGCCCCGCCGGAGCCCGACCTGGACTGATCGACCGATGTGAGCCGTAACCATCAACTACCTCGCCCCGTGGTCTGCCCGGGGCGAAGTGGTTTCCAACGGTGCCCAGTTCGCTCGTGGTCATGCTCTCGGAGTCGAGCTCGGCGATCCGGCCGTCGCGGGACGGATGGTCCCCCGACTGCGCGAGAAGGTGCTGTGTCAGCGTATGCCTGCCGCATCGAACAGAGAGGCCACGGTGGGCGCGATGAGCCCGGCCAGGCCGTCGGCCCCGATTCCCGCACGGGCACTTGCGCTGCCGAAGATCAGGCGTTCTTGGGACGAGGGCCGAGGGCTTCGAGTGCGGCGTTGACCTCCTCGGGGAGGCCGTTGGAGACGGGGCGCGCGGTCTTGTGCGGGAAACGCTTCGTGACGTGCTCCTCGGCGGCCGAGTCGGGGAGCACGTAGACCGGTTCTTGTTTGTCCTGGAGCGGGCGGACCACGGTGTTGAGGTGATCCTTGCGGTCGGCGAGATAGGGGCCGATGACGTCCTCGCCGGCGGGGCAGGCAGCCATGCAGTAGGCGGCCTTGTAGCTGGGCTTGTAGCTCAGGCTCTGCCACATCGAGGCCGACTCGGAGGGGGTGACGCGGGCACGGTAGTCGTCGCGGTCGTCGCTGTCGGCGATCGTCTCGACGAAGTCGGTGAACCCGCTCATGAACTCCCGGTAGTTGTGGGTGTAGCAGGCCTGGAAGTCGAATCCGCCGTCCTTGGTGATGGCACCGACCGGGCAGGCGGCCACGCACAGCTTGCACTCCAGGCAAGGGTTGAAGTCGATGGGGCCGCTGGGGGCGTCGACGACGGCGTCGGTGATGACGGTGCCGAGCAGAATGAAGTTGCCGAAGCGGGGATGGATGACGTTGCGGTGAATGCCCATCCGGCCGAGCCCGGCCGCCTCGGCGATCACCTTGTGCGCGACCACCCAGGCCCTGCCGGGGAACTCGTCCATCTCCTGCGGGAAGCCCGCAGCAGGGTAGACGGCGCGGTGCCCGGCGTCCTGTAGCGCGCGGGCGATGCGCCGGGCGACCTGGTCGATCTCGTCGCTCGCCTGGTGGAACTCGGTGTTGGCCAGGCTGCGCTGGGGAGCGCGCACGTTGTCGCGGTTCATGCGCTGGCAGATCGCGATGTAGGTCTGCGCGCCGGGCAGTGCTTTGACGGCGTGCTCGCGTTCGCCCGCGGCCTCAGGCGCGTCGATGGGCACAAAGCCCACGTCGTCGGCGCCGGCGTCCAGGCAGAGTTCCCTCAGCCGGTCCGCGCTGATCGCCGCGTCCACGGGTTCCCGCCGGCTCGCGCGGACCCGCTGCACGGTCGGGTGGTCGTCCAGCCGCATCAGACACCCCTCGTCGTCTCTGAGTTGTAAATCAGAACCTAGGCATGCTGAGTCCTGGAATGCAACCCAAAGGGACTAGAATCGGAATCATGGAGTGGATTGATCTGGACAGCCGAGCCTGCTCCATCGCCCGCACCCTGGAGATCGTCGGGGATCGGTGGACGCTGCTGATCCTCCGCGACGTCTTCAACGGCGTACACCGCTTCGCCGACCTGCAACGCCACCTCGGCATCGCGCGCAACGTCCTCACCCAGCGGCTGACCGCCCTGGTGGACGCCGGCATCCTCGTCCGCATCCCCTACCAGGAGCCCGGGGCGCGCCGCCGCCACGAGTACGAGCCCACCGACCGCGGCCGCGAGCTCCTCTCCCTCCTGCTGACGATCATCGATTGGGGCGACCGCCACCTCGCCGACGGATCCGGCCCACCGGTCCACGTCCGCCACACCGAATGCGGCGCCGACGTCCGCCTCGTCCCCATCTGCGAAGCGGGTCACGCCATCAAGAGCGCATCAGAGGTGCAGATCGAACCCGGCCCCGGCGCACGCCTGGCGAGTCAATCACCTTCGGCGTCAAGCCAGACGGATGGCGGCTGACTCGCTCGCTCATGGAAAGGGCGCGCCCCCTCGCCGTGCGGCGGCGAGGGGGCGTTCTCGTGAGGGCGTCAGAGCTTGCTCATGAGGGCTTCAGAGCTTGCTCGTGGAGCGTCAGAGCTTGCCGACTCCGGCGCCCGCGGTGACGGTGCCCTTGACGCTGGTCCCCGGCTCGCCGGAGTAGGAGTACGGGACCGCCGCCACGGAACCGGGGTTGCGGGTGACGATCGCGCCCGAACCCACCAGGTGGTTGCCGGACTCCCGGATGTTGCCCTCGTCCGAGTCGCCCTCCTGGATGGAGGTGGGCCGGCGGACGTTCTCGTAGTAGTTGCGGTCGACGAACACGCCCGCGCCCATGGTGGACGCGGTGCCGTAGCTGCCGATGTTGCTGTAGTAGTTGTTCACCACGTGCACCGGGTTCGCGAAGCGGACCCGCGGGTGACGCTGGTTGGTGCCCTGGAACCAGTTGTGCACGTAGGTCACGCGCAGGTGGCCCCGGTCCTGCGAGGCGTTGCCGTCGGAGTGGCCGATCAGCGCGGTCTTGTCGTGGTCGTGGAAGCGGTTCCAGGACACGGTGATGAAGTCGGAGCCGCGCTTGATGTCGAGCAGGCCATCGTTGGCGTTGGACAGGTCGTTGTGGTCGATCCAGATGTTGGCCGAGCTGTCCTGGATGTTGATGGCGTCGTCGCCCGCGCCGGTGAAGCTCAGGTTGCGGACGATGACGTTGCGGGAGCCGTCGAAGTTGAGCCCGCCGCCGGTGATGCGGCCGCTGGTGCCCACGCCGATGATCGTCTTGTTGGAGCCGATCTTCTGCATCCCGGACAGCGAGATGTTCCCGTTGACCTGGATGACGTAGCGGCCGGTCCCGGTGACGTACTGGTTGAACTGGGAGGCGTTGGTGGCGGTCACGGTGGTGCCGCCCGTGCCGCCGGTGGTGCCGCCGTTCATGCTCGCGTAGCCGACGGGGCTGCTCTCCGGTGCGGCGGCGGCGACGGGGCGGGCGGACACCTTGGTCTCGTACGACCCGTACGACCCGACGACGACGGTGACGCCTGCGGCGACGACTGACGCGGCGGCCAGACCGATGAACGTCCTCTTCATGTTCATGGGGTTCCTCCTCTTAACGGACCTGCTCGCTATCGGACCCTGCTCGTTAACGGACATAGACCGATGGCTGGGCGGGGGTGGGCATGCGGTCGCCGATGAAGAAGCTGGGGTGGGGCGGCTGGTTGTAGCCCGTGTTCTGCCAGGCCAGGGCGACGCGGTACTGCGTGTCGTGCTGCAGGGTGTAGATCTTCCGGTCGGTCACGGCGCGGGATGTGTGGATCCGCAGCCGGGTGTTGTCGGTGGTGCGCCAGATCACCTCCTCTCGCCAGTCGCCGAACAGGTCGCCGGACAGCGCCGGGGTGGCCTTGGTGCCGTTGTTGGACGCCACGCCCGAGCCGGTGAGCAGGCGGGTGTCGCCGTCGGGGCCGTACTTGTCGATCTGGGTGCGGTCCAACAGCTCGCGGACCGGGTCGGCGTCCCACCAGGCCAGGAAGTTCATCGACGACGGCTTGCGTCCGGCGTTGT
Source organism: Actinomadura sp. 6N118 (assembly GCF_044326415.1). NCBI lineage: Bacteria > Bacillati > Actinomycetota > Actinomycetes > Streptosporangiales > Thermomonosporaceae > Actinomadura > Actinomadura sp. 6N118. Next base: position 280,417 of record NZ_JBIRAZ010000003.1, read on the forward strand.
TACCGGTGACGCTGCGCAGGTTGCCGTCGGCGGCCGACCAGAACTCGCCGCCGACCCGGCCGGTCCAGATGTCGCCGCCTACGCCGCGTCCGTTGTCCCCGCCTGTGGGCGTGGACCACAGGACCTGGCCGGTGCGGGCGTCGGCGTACCAGGACGACGGCTTGGAGGAGCTCTCGCTGACCTTGAAGTACTCCAGGCCGGGACGGGCCGGGTCGAAGTCGCCGAGGTGCGCGGCGTCGCCATGGCCGAGCTTGGTCGTCCACAGGCCGTTGCCGTTGTCGTCGACGGCCATCGCGCCGTAGACGATCTCATCGCGGCCGTCGCCGTCGACGTCGCCGACGGTCAGGCCCTGCCCGTCGTAGCCCTTGCCGGCGTTGGTGGAGCTGCTGGTGTCGAACGTCCAGCGGCGCGTGAAGCGGCCGTCGCGCCAGTCCCACGCGGCGATGACCGAGCGGGTGTAGTAGCCGCGCGCCATGATCAGGCTGGGACGCGAGCCGTCCAGGTACGCGGTGCCCGCGAGGAAGCGGTCGACGCGGTTGCCGTACGTGTCGCCCCACGACCCGACGTTGCCGCGCGCCGGCACGTAGTCGACGGTCTGCATGGCGGCGCCGGTCTGGCCGTTGAACATGGTGAGGAACTCGGGACCGGCCAGGATGTAGCCACCGGAGTTGCGGTGGTCGGCCGAGGCGTTGCCGATGACCTTGCCGGTGCCGTCGACGGTGCCGTCGGCGGTCTTCATCGCCACCTCGGCCTTGCCGTCGCCGTCGTAGTCGTACACCTGGAACTGGGTGTAGTGGGCGCCCGCGCGGATGTTGCGGCCCAGGTTGATGCGCCACAGGCGGGTGCCGTTGAGCCGGTAGGCGTCGATGTAGACCGGGTCGGTGACGCCGGACTGGGAGTTGTCCTTGGCGTTGGCCGGGTCCCACTTGAGGACGATCTCCTGCCGTCCGTCGCCGTCGAGGTCTCCGACGCTGGCGTCGTTGGCGTTGTAGGTGGACGACGGCGGCTGGATCGGCACGTCCAGGGTGCCGTCGCCGAACCGCAGCGACGGCTCGGACGCCGCGCCCTCGGCGCCGCCCGCCACCGGCCGCACGGTGTACGCGGCGTCGGCAGGCGCGCCCGCGTCGAAATAGTTGGTCGAGCCGGTGACCGACGCGACGCGTGTGGAGCCGCGATAGAGGTTGAAGGTGGTGCCCGCGGCGTCGGTGCCGAGCAGGCGCCAGCCGACATAGTTGCCGGTGCCGGACCGCACGCTGATCAGGCCGCGATTCAGGTCCTCGACCTGGCGGGCCACGGCGGCGCGGCGGTCGACGGTGACCGGCCGGTCGCCGCCCTGGCCGGCCACGACCACGACGGCGGTCGCGGTGGCCGCGGCCGCGGCCAGGGCGATCGATCTGAGCGGCGGTTCGACCCGGATCCGGGCGTACCGTCCGGCGGCTGAGCGGGAGGCTCGGCGGGGGGCTCGTGTCACGACTTCTCCCTTGAGGGGGCCCGGCGGTGCCCGCACCGCCGGAAAGGGCTTTCCACACCCCTAGTCGCCACGGCCCATCAAGAGGTTGCCGCTTTCCCGCTTATTTCACAGCGCGCTCATCGACCTGTGAAACGCGGCTCCCTCTTTTCCAGGAAGGCGCGCATGCCCTCGGTCTGGTCGTCGCCTGCGAACAGCGCGTGGAAGAGCCGCCGCTCGAACAGCACGCCCTCCCGCAGGGAGGTCTCCTCGGCGCGGTTGACCGCCTCGCGGGCGGCCAGGACCGCTGGCTTGCTGTACGAGGCGATCGTCGCGGCCGTCTCGGCGGCCTCGGCCGGGAGCCGGCCGGCGGGCACGACACGGGACACCAGCCCGGCGCGTTCGGCCTCGGCGGCGTCGATGGTCCGGCCGGTGAGGATCATGTCCATCGCGCGGGCCCGGCCGACCAGGCGGGTGAGCCGCTGGGTGCCGCCGATGCCGGGGATCACGCCCAGGCGGATCTCGGGCTGGCCGAACCGGGCGTCGTCCGCCGCGATGATCACGTCGCACATCATCGCCAGCTCGCAGCCGCCGCCGAGCGCGTGGCCCGCCACCGCGGCGAGCTTGGGCGTGCGCAGCGCGGCGAACGCCTCCCAGCCGGCGAAGAAGTCCTCTTCCAGCAGTTCCATCGGCGTCTTGGGCGCCATCTCTCTGATGTCGGCCCCGGCCGCGAACGCGCGCTCGGATCCGGTGATGACGAAGCAGCCGACGTCCGGGTCGCGGTCGAGCGGCGCCAGCGCGCCGACCAGGTCCTCCATGAGCGCGGTGTTCAGCGCGTTGAGCACCTCCGGACGGTGCAGGCGCGCGGTGACGACCCGGCCCTCGCGTTCGATCTTGACGTTCATGTGTCCCTACCTCTTCCTCAGGAGTCCCAGATCGCGCCGAACGCGGGGATGCCGCGCCGTTCAAGGCCGTGCACGACCTGCCAGGTGAGCTTCTTGTTGGAGATGCAGATGACGGCCTCGGCGCCGAAGTCCTCGTACGCCTGGTAGGCCAGCTGCACCATGTCGGGCTTGCCGCGGTCGGCGGTGTCCCACAGCACCGCGTCGGGCTGGACGGCGAGGATCTCGTCGATGAGCGCGTCACCGAACGTCTCGCGGTGCCGCCGTGCCGCCCACACCAGCCGGGCGGGCACCTCCTGGGCGAGCAGGTGCGGCAGGCACGGCCCGATGCCGCTGCCGGTGGCCACATAGATGACCTTCGTGAACAGGGTCTCGATGTTGGCGACGCCCGCGGTGGTGATGCCCTTGACCCACACGTGGGAGGGCATGTCGTCGATGAACGACCCTGTCCAGTCACCCGCCCGGGAAATGGTGAGGCGGAACCCCGACCTGCCCGGCGAGGGAACGTTGGCGAACGAGTGCCATTCCAGAAGCGGGTTCCGGCTGACCGCGGTCGAGGACCCGGCGAACGGGGTCACGCCGTGGTCGAAGTGCGCCAGCACCACATGCGACGAGGGACGGTCGAGGACGACCGGGACCCGCCGCAGCCGCAGCCACGGCAACGCGATGCTGAACGTGATCACGGCCAGGACCCACACGCTCGGCGCCGTCGCCAGGTCCTGCCCGGAGGCCCGCGCGAACAGGATCGTCTGCGCCCAGAACAGCGCGAGCACGGCCCAGCCCGCGAAGCGGTGCGTCCGTTCGAACGTGTCGTGGTGCTTGGCGCGCAACGGCGGCAGCGCCGTGGCGACCATGGCGGCGAGCAGCCCGACGAGCGCGTAGGAGACGGCAAGTGTGCCCGCCGTGGCGCCGCCGCCCAGGTCACGCGCGGCGTGGTAGGTCAGCCCGCCGACGAGGGCCAGGAACCAGAGCGTTCCCGCGACAGTGCCGCCGACGTGCATACCGCCGAAGTGGTACACCTTGCCCAGCGTCCAGCGGATCTTCAGCGGCCAGCTGGTTGGCGGCAGCGTGGCGACGCGGAAGAACAGGTTGATGAGGTACTGCTGCCGGACGACCGCGGCGAGCGCGAAGTCGGCCAGCGCCGTGTACGACAGGGCGCGCAGGTCGACGCCGTCGCGCGTCCACCAGCCGCCCGCGCCCAGCCCGTACACGAGCGGCACGAGGTTGGCCGCCAGCACGAGGGCGGCGAGCCGGTTGTAGTGCATCAGGCGCGGATGCTTGAACGCGCGCCGCAGCGGCGAGGCAGGCGGCGGTAGTTCGACTGCGAGATCGGCGTGGGTGGTCGTCATGAGGCGACCTCCGCGCGCGCGGTCGCCAGGCGCACGAGCGCACCCTTGTCGACCTTGCCCCGGCTGGTCATCGGGAGTTCCGGCAGCGGGTGCACGGCGGCCGGGACGCAGTAGTACGGCAGCGCGTCGGCGACCGCGCGGCGAGCCGCCTCCGGGTCGATGTGAGCGGGCGCGACGAACGAGACGAGCGTCCGCTCGTCCAGCTTGAGCGTGGCCGCGCGGCCGCATCCCGGCACGGACTCCAGGACGGCCGAGACCGAGTCCAGCTCGACCCGGAACCCGCGGATCTTGACCTGGTCGTCGGTACGGCCGAGGTGTTCCAGCTCCCCGTCGGGGGCCCAGCGGCCGAGGTCGCGGGTGCGGAACATCATCCGGCCGCCCCCGAGGAACGGGTCGGGGGCGTAGCGTTCGGCGTTCAGCCCGGGATCGCGCAGATACCCGGCGGACACGCAGTCGCCTCCCGCCCACATCTCGCCGACCTCGCCGATCGGCAGCGGACGCCGGTGCTCGTCGAGCACGTAGACGGTGTTGTTGGGCGTGGGACGGCCGATGCTCAGGCGGATCGCGGCCGGGTCGTGCCGCTGCACGGTGTTGACGATGGTGGTCTCGGTGGGGCCGCAGGCGTTGTGGAACACGCAGAAGGACGCCCAGCGGTCGGCGAGCGCGCGCGGGCACGGCTCCCCCGCCACAGCCGCCACCTCGACCCCGCCGCACCGGGCCGGGTCGACCGAGGCCAGGATGGTGGGTGTCGCGATCACCACGTGCACGGTCTCCACGGTCGCGGCGATGTCCTTGCCGCGGATCACGACCGTCGCGCCATGGCTCAGCGCGCCCAGGATCTCCCACGCGGCCATGTCGAACGCGATGTTGAGGATCTGCCCCACCCGCTGCCCGGGCCGCATACCGAGGTCGCCCGGCGCGGTGAGCAGGATGTTGCAGACGTTGCGATGCGTCACCTTGACGCCGTTCGGCCGTCCGGTGGTGCCGGAAGTGAACAGCACGTAGCAGCCGTCGTCGGGGCTCGGCTCCGGCAGCTCGCCGTCGACAGGACGGTCGGTGGTGTCAGTGTCGACGGTGTCGATGGGAAGGCACACGTGCCCCTCGGGGACGGGCACACGATCGCGGACGTCCGACTGCGTGAGGATCACCCGGGTCCCGGCCGTGGCGATGACGTGGCGGAGCTGGGCCTCCGGGGCGACGCCGACGTCCTGCGGCACGTACGCGGCGCCCGCCTTCAGCGCGGCCAGCAGTCCGACCACCATCGGGACGCCGCGCCGCACGAACAGCCCGACGTTGTCGCCGGGCCGGACGCCGTGCCGGGCCAGCAGGACGGCCAGCCGTCCCGCCCGCCGGTCGAGCTCGCCGTAGGTGATCGTCTCGTCGCGGTGCTCGACGGCGACGGCGTGCGGGATCTCGGCGGCCTGCTGTTCGAACGCATGATGGATGCGCGTGTGCGGGACGGGCCGCACCGGTCCCTGTCCGAACCGCCGGAACAGCCGGCGGTCCTCCGGGGAGAGGTGGTCGAGGAGTGGGGTTGACCAGGGGATTCCGCTCGGGCCGGCGAGTGCCTGGTGATCTCTCATGACTCTCCTTCACATGGGGTGTCAGAGATCACAATGAGAACAAAAGGTTCAGATTTTAACAACGTTCCCAGGCACTATTTCTAGACTTTTCAACCACTCCTACCCCCACCACGTACGTCGCGCGGGCATGGTTCACCGCGGCTGAAAGATCGTGAAAACACGCCGTTCATTCCGCGGTGACAGCGCCGTGAAAGCACGGTGAGAGCCGCAGGACAGCACGGTGCAAGGACTGTTGGCGAGTCTGGGGTCCATCGCTGATTCCGCCGTCGGGGGCGGCAGCAATCCACTCACCAGGCGAACGGGGAGACATGAGCAACGAACGTAAGAACCGCGGGGGCGCCGTACTGGCCGTGATGGCCACGGTGGCGATCGCCGGAGGTGTGCAGGCTGCCGGCGCCGCACCGGCCGATGCCGCAGTGCGGGGGCTGACCCGGATCACCTATCCCATGGGCCAGCTCGACTCGCAGACATCCAGCGAGCGAACGCCCGAGTGCCCGCGGGGCATGAAGGTCATCGGAGGCGGCGGCCGTGTCGTCGGACCTGCCGCACAGGCGATCCGGCTCCGCAACCTGCGACCGATCAGCCCGGACTCCGGCTCAGACCGATTCGAGGTGGTCGCCGAAGAGCCGCCGGGCGGCGTCGCGGGCAAGTGGGCGCTGGAGGGATACGCCCTGTGCGCGCCGGAGAGCGAACTCGAAGGCCATGAGATCGTCTCGGTGGCGTCCACGCGGTCGTCCACGTCCCACAAGGAGATCGTCGCCGCCTGCCCGAGCGGCAAGCGGGTGCTCGGCGCCGGGGCGAGCGTCACCGGCGGGACCTACGGGGTCTCCCCCGGTCTGCAGATGAGCCGCGCGTCCGGTCCGCTGGACATCGCCCGTGCGGCGGCGGCGCTGGAAAGCACCGCCTCCTCGGCCGGCTGGCAGGTCGTCTCGCATGCCGTCTGCGCCAAGCCGGTGGGAGGCGCCGCCGAAGGCGAGGTGGTCCACAACCGGACGAACGCGATCAAGGAGTGCTCCGGCGCCACGAAGGTGCACTCGGCCGGCGGGGCCACCGGGGACGGCCCGAACGGGCCCGTGTTCCTGAGCGACCTGTACCCGAGCGCCGATCTGCGCGCCACGGTCCTGCGGCTGACCGGCGTCCCCACCGACGGCCTCGCCATCCAGGCGATCTGCGCCTGACAGCCGCACCGTCTGATCCGTGCCTGATCGGCACCGTCTCATCCGTGCCTGATCGGCACCGTCTCATCCGTGCCTGATCGGCACCGTCGGATTCATGGCCGGGGTGGCATCGCGCCGCCCCGGCTCTCGGCATCACCCCGGCGCCGTCAGCGACGCACGGACGCGGCTGAAGCCCGAGATCCCCCTGACCGGGTCCTACGGCATCCCGATTCGGGACGAGATCGAGCTGGAAAAACGGCCCCTGTGACCCGGCGGCACTCGATCGCCTCGTCGGCTTCCTGACCGGAGGCGGACAGCGCGCCTCAGATACCCCTGCTCAGGAGAGAGGCACGGCATCACGGACCCGCCGGACCGATCGGCACATGCCACAATTCGAGCGAAGGCGGGCACGTGCCCACCGACTCCTGGATGGTGGCGGATGACGTTGCCCGTGGTCCCTTTCACCGGCGGTGTCGCGCCAGCCGCCGTCAGGTTGCTGGACACATCGTGAGCGGCACGTTGGAGTTCTGTGTGCTCGGCGCGCTGGAGGTACGGCGCGGCGGCGAGCGGCTGGTGATGCCCAGCAGGTTGCAGCGCGCGCTCCTGACCCGGTTGCTGCTCTCGGCCGGACACGTCGTCGGCGTCGGGGAGCTCGCGATCGCGCTCTGGGACGGCGACTCACCGGAACGGGCCCGGCACGCGCTGCACACCAACGTCTCGCGGCTGCGCCAAAGGATCGGCGGCGACGTGTTGGTGACCAGGTCGCCCGGATACCTGCTGGCCGTGGACCCCGGCTCGGTCGACGCCACCCGGTTCGAGCGGGAGGTACGCGAGGCCGGTGCGCTGCTGGCCGAGGATCCCGGTGCCGCGGCGGAGAAGCTCGAGACGGCCCTTGGACGGTGGCGTGGAGCGGCGTACGCCGAGTTCGCCGACGGTTTCGCGCAAGGCGCTTCCGTACGGCTGAGCGAGCTACGGCTGGCCGCCCAGGAGAGCCGGTGCGAGGCGTGGCTCATGCTGGGCCGGCGCGGCCAGGCACTGGGAGAGCTAGGCGAGCTCACGGCCGCGCATCCGCTGCGCGAGAGGCCGCACGGACTCTTGATGCAGGCCCTCTACCTGGCCGGACGGCAGGCTGAGGCGCTGGAGGTCTATCGCTCGCTGAGCACCAGGTTCCGTGAGGAGCTGGGTTTGGAGCCTTCCCCTGAGCTTGACCGGCTGCATACTCAGATCCTGTGCCACCAGCTGCCCGTACAGGCACCGCAGAACGGGCCGCTGCGGGATGAAGCACCACCCGACGAAGCACCGCGAACTGGTACACCACGAAGTGAACCGGTGCCGGGCCGGCCGCTGACCGCGCTGCCGGGCCGACCGCTGACCGCGCTGCCGGGCCGGCCGCTGACCGCGCTGGTGGGCCGGGCGGCCGAGCTGGCTCGCCTCACCGATCTGCTGGACAGCGTCCGCATCGTCACGCTGGTCGGCCCCGGCGGAGTGGGAAAGACCCGTCTGGCCCGCGAAGTCGCTGCATCGCGGGCGGCGAGCTGGATCGATCTGGCCGCCGTGCGCGACCCGGCGGACGTGCCGCATGTCTTCGCCGACGCGCTGGGACTGCCCGAGCCCATCAGCGGCGGGGTCGAGCAGGCACTGGTCGAGGCTCTGCGCTCCTCTCGCACCCTGCTGGTGGCAGACAACTGCGAACACGTGCTGCCGGCCGTGGCGGCGTTGGTCGAGCGGATCGCCCAGCACTGCCCGAAGGTGTCGGTCCTTGCGACCAGCCGTGAGCTACTGGCCGTGCCGGGGGAACAGGTCGTGACCGTGCCTCCGCTGCGCGAGCCGGCCCAAGCGGTGGCGTTGTTCGCCGAACGGCTACGCGCGTGCGGCGGGCCAGATCTGGCACCCGGCGACGTGCCGCTTGCCACCGAGCTGTGCAGGCGGCTGGACGGGCTGCCGCTGGCGATCGAGCTGGCCGCGGCCCGGGCCCGCGGGCTCGGCCTCGCCACGGTCACCGACCGTCCCGCGCTGGACGTGCTCAGCGGTGGCTGGCGGACCAGCGAACCCCGGCACCGCAGCCTGCGGGCGGTCCTCGACTGGTCGTTCGCCCTGCTGGAACCGCCCGAACAGGTGCTGCTGCGGAGGCTGGCGGTCTTCAGCGGCCGGTTCGGGCTGGCCGACGCCGAGACGGTGTGCACCGACGGCCTGCTGCCGGCCGACCGGATCGCCGCGGCGCTCGCCGGGCTGGCCGACAAGTCGATGGTGGCGGGTCCGGATGGGGACCGGTACCGGCTGCTGGACACCGTCCGCGCGTACAGCGCCGAGCTGCTGGCCCGCCACGGCGAGGACGTGAGCCTCCCAGCCGCACATGCCAGGCATCAGACCGCCGTCGCCCGGCGACACCCGTACGGGCCCCTGCCGGTCGACGAGCTGCGCGCCGCGCTCCGCTGGTCCTGCGCGCACGACGCGGACCTGGCAGTCGGGTTGGCGGCGGCGCTCGCGCCATACGCGCTGTTCCACATGCGCTTCGAATTCCAGGAATGGGCCGCGACGGCGGCGGAGTTGCCCGGCGCCGCGGGCCATCCGCTGCGGCCCGCCGCACTGGCGTCGGCGGCCTCCGGCGCCTGGGCGCGCGGCGACTTCGCCCGTGCCACCGAACTGGCCCAGCGCGCCCTGGCCGCCGCGTCGCCCGGCTCCTCGGCCTCGGCGGGCGCGCTGGCGGTTCTCGGCGATATCGCGCTGCTGGAGGGGCGGTTCACCGAGAGCATCGACCACTACGACCAAGCCGTGCGGCTTGCCGACCCAGGCGACGCCGCCGACCTCGGCGTGATCTGCGACGCCCTGGGCAGCAAGGCGATAGCCCTGGCCTACCAGGGTGATCTGGTGACCGCCCTGCGGACCGTGGACGAGTGCCGTGCACTGGCCGACAAGAGCGGCGAGCCGGTGCTGCGGGCGCTGGCCCTGTACTACGCCGGGGAAGCGCGTCTGCACAGCGATCCGGCCCGTGCGCTGGAGTTGCTGGAGGAGTCGCGCCGATCGGCAACCGCTCTGGGCGCGCTGTTCATCGATGGCGTCGCCACCGTTTCCGTGGTGACTCTCCGGGGGAGAGTGGACCCCGATCCCGCCACCGCCCTGCCCGCATACCGGAACGCGATCGAGCACTGGCGGCGGGTCGGCAACCAGACCCAGCAGTGGGTCACCCTGCGCAACCTGATCCCATTGCTGGTCTGGACGGGGCTGGACGAGGCGGCGTGCGAGCTGGACGGCGCGCTGGCCACCGCCCCCGTGCGCTTCCCTGGCGACGCCCCCGAGGCCGCCCAGCTGATCAAGGCACTCGCCCTGGCCCGCGAACGGCTCGGTGCCGACGCCGTCCGCCGGGCCGGGGAACGAGGGGCCAGGCGATCACTCGACGACCTCGCCGGGATCGCCCTCACCGCGATCGACGAGGCCGCCGGAGGACCGCCGTACTTCCAGGGGACGACCACATCAGGCGAGGTCGAGCCGGTAGAAGCGCCATAGGTCGTGGTCGATGGACAGCTCGGTGCAACCCGTGTAGCCCGCCTCGTCAGCGTAGGCCCGCACGATGCCGGGTCGCAGTACGGTGCCTGCCTCCACCGCCGTGCCCTCGGCTCGCGTGGCGGGCAGGCAGTGCAGGACGCTGAACGCGTAGTTCATCCGTTCCAGCAGGTCGCCCGGGGCAGTGAAGTGCTCGGCCACCTTCTCGTCGCCGATCAGGACGGCTCCGCCGGGGGCCAGCAGCTCCCGTGCCGACCGCAACACCGCCACCGGGTCGGCCATGTCGTGCAGCGCCTCGAACACGCAGACCAGGTCATAGCCTCCGCCTACGCCGAGCTTGGCCGCGTCCCCGAGCGCGAACGTCACCCGTTCGTCCAGGCCCTGCTCGGCGGCGTGCCCGGACGCCTCCGCGATCGACGGCTCGTCCAGGTCGATGCCGTGCACGCTGACAGCAGGGAATGCCTCGGCCAGCGCGATGGACGACCAGCCGCTACCGCAGCCCAGGTCCAGCACTCTGGCCGGGCCGCCGTTCAGCCGGGCCGCGATGTCCGGCATCGCCGCGATCCAGTCCGCCACCCCGGTGCGGAAGGCGGGCCGGTTGAGCCCGCCGATCCCGTGCCGCGCGCCCTCACCGTAGGCGGCGTACGGAACGCCGCCACCGGAGCCGAACGCCTCCGCCACCTGCGGCAACACCTCGGCGACGGACGCCACGAAGCCCGGAAGCGTCCCGATGAAGAACGGGCTGTCGCCGTCCAGCAGCGCCTCGGCGGCGTCCTCGGGCAACGCGAAAGCACGCGCGTACGGGTCCTCATCATCGGTGGCCACGGTGAGCAGGCCGCTTGCGCCTTGCTGTTCGAGCCACTCCCGCGCATAACGCGGGTGAACGCCGGTGGCCTTGGCCAGGGCACGAGCGTCGGCGGCCCCGCCTGCCAGCACCTGGTACAGCCCCAGGCGAACGCCCAGGGCGATGCTGAGCGTCTCCATCGCCGTCACCGCGTCCGCCAGCAGCCGCTCGGTGATCTTTTCTGCCGTCATCGGTCCTCCCCGTGTTTCTTCAGGTACCCCGCACTCTCCAGGCGACCCCTCACCTCCGGCTCACACGGCGCTCACATGGCCTTTGACGTAGGGGTCAGAGCCACCCGCACAACGGCAACCGGTGAACGGACGTCAAGCGGACGCCGCGACGGCTTGGGCGGCCTGGAACGCCAAGCGCCGTACCTCGCCGGCCTTCCTGGTCTCGGTGGAGTAGGTGAGCGTGACCGCGATGTTCCCGCGCCGGACGAGCACGACGGCGGAACGCAGGCGCCCGTCCACGATCACCGCGCACGCTTCGTCCCCCAGCCCCTCGGGGTTTTCCACGACGCCCATACCGGCCAGCGCGGCACAGGAGCGGTCGTGCTCGCCGCGAGCGACGTCCCCGGGTTTCTTCGCGACGTCGATCTCAAGAGTGGTGAAGCGGGTGGCGGAGGAGGTGTACGTGGTCCGGCAGGAGGCCTTCGCGCGCCCGCCGCGCCCGAGAGTGGGCCGCCCATCGGTGACCGGGCCGAGGCTTGTGAGAGCGTCGCAGGGATTATCCAGCTTGAAAGGGCGGCCGTACGGCAGGAAGCCGAAGAAGGTGGCGACAAGGATACCCACCATGCCGATGACGAGGCTGAAGATGAACGCGAGCAGGGCGGGCCCATAGGGCTGACGTGCGACCTCCCGGAGCGAGTGCCGCCGGGTCATCGGACGGCCGCCAGGATCGCCCCGGAGAGGCGTTCGATCTCGCGTTCCCTGCCGGGCGGGAGATTTTCGCCGGAGAGCCATAGGACGAGATCGTCCCGGTTCCCGACCACCCTGTAGCCCAGGCGTCCCCCGGAGTTCCACGAGCAGAGGACCGCCTGCCCTCCCGCTGCAGAGCCGTTTCCGCACGACGCGGAGCCCTCACTCCGCTCTTTGTCGAAGGCCGCCCTCGCCTCGCGCGCACCCGAGTACGTCACGTACCTGGTGCCCTTGCTCTTATCCTCGTCCACCCTCCGCTCACCGTAACGCCGCAGCCGCAGGGTGATCGCCGGACCCGAGCGATCCGGTGCCACGAACCGGCACGACACGATGCTCCACCCCGACTGGCCAAGATCAGGGAGCGTGGCATAGCTGATCCTCGCATCGGGCAGAAGGCGATTCAGCGAGTCCCGATCCGGCAGATTGCACAGCGGGGGAACGGCCCGGGCCGGGGCTTCCTTCTCGGTCTGATCGTTGACCATCCCCCAAGCGACACCGCCACCGAGCACCAGCCCGGCCAGCCCAGCCGCCACCGCGGAGCCGATTCGCCCCCATGGCCACGCTCTGATTTTCACAAGAACGGCATTATGCCGCCCCACCAGGCAACTACGACATTGGCGGCGGGCTTGCCAGGCCACCGGCCACCGACGGCCGGCCGCGTTCTCGCTGTCAGCCGACGCTTCTGAGGACGGTGAGCAGGTGGGCCACTTCTGCGGAGACGGCCTCGCGCGCCGGGTCCAGATATTTCCGCGTGTCTGCGGTGTCGGGATGGTTGGTGAGATGTGCGCGTACGGCCTTGGTGAACGTGTCGTTGAGCCGTGTGGCGATATTGATTTTGGTCATTCCGGCGTCCACGGCCCGGGTCAGGTCGGCGTCGGTGACTCCGCTGGACCCGTGCAGCACCAAGGGGACGGGCACCTGTGCGTGGAGTCGTTCGATGAGGCCGCTTGCTGGGACGGAATCGGCGGCCTCTACGCCTACATCGTCCTGAGCATCATCTCGATCAGCTGGCTGCTATGGGAACTGCACCGCAGCCGTACGCTGCCGTGGTGGCGCCTTCAACAACAAGCCGCCTAGCCCCGGACTTCATCGGACCTGGTGGGCTGCAGCGGTCGTCGTAGGGTCGTCATATGGGACCTGAGCACGAAATGTGGGCTGTCGGCGATGCCTACGAGGCGTACATCGGCCGCTGGAGCCGCTGCATCGCGGACGGTTTCCTGCAGTGGCTGAACGTGCCAGCCGGCCAGCGATGGCTGGATGTCGGATGCGGTACCGGTGCGCTGGCATCGACCGCCTTGGCCGTGGCGGAGCCCGCTCAGATCACCGGCGTGGACACCTCCGCAGCCTTCCTGGCGCATGCCAGCCACCGGATCAACGACACGCGGTCCACCTTCCACGTCGCAGACGCCCAGTCGCTGCCCTTCCCCGACCGGCATTTCGACGTGGTCGTCAGCGGCCTGGCGCTCAACTTCGTTCCTGACCCTCGCCGTGCCGCGGCAGAGCTCACCCGAGTCACCGCAACGGGCGGCCTGACCGCCGCCTATGTGTGGGACTACGCCGTGGGCATGGCCATGCTGCGCTACTTCTGGGACGCCGCGGTCACCCTCGCCCCTGCTGCAGCTGCGTTGGACGAGGGCCGCCGCTTCCCGCTGTGCCGCCCAGAACCGCTAGGCCGACTATGGACCGACGCCGGAATGGACGAGGTGACGGTACAGGCCATCGAGGTACCGACCGTGTTCGCCGACTTCGACGACTACTGGAACCCGTTCCTAGGCGGTCAGGGCCCGGCTCCCGCGTACGTCATGTCGCTGGCTGAAGAGCGGCGCGGTGCATTGCGCGACCTTCTCCACGCACGTCTCCCCCGCAGCCCGGACGGATCCGTCCCGCTGACCGCCAAAGCCTGGGCGGTACGCGGCGTTGCACGCCCCAGGGCATCAGCGTCAGCCCACCTGTGACGTGGGGGTCATGGGCGGCGGTCTTGATGCATCGGGCCGACCCGGATGGCTGACACGATCCAGGCCTCGCTGGGGCACTGCAGCGTGAACCCTGGGGCGCGTCCGACCAGCTCGCCCCGCTCGACGGTCACGCCCGCCGCCGCCAGCTCGTCGACGACCTCGGAGTACGACCGCCCGAGCATCTGAACCCCCTCACAGATGACCGTTCGGGCAAGGGAAGCGATGACAATCCCCGTCAGGACATCGTCGGCGGCGAACTCCAGCGTCAGCCCGTGCTCAATGTAGGAATCCTCACCCGCCGCCCCGTACTCGGGAACGGCTTCCAGGCATGTGCCGAGCATGCTGCGGAGCTCATCCCGCCGCATGCCCAGCCGCACCGGTCCGGTGCCCACGCCTGGCGTGATGTGGTGCGCGCTGAGCGTTCCAACGCGTGACTCGCCCTCCACGAAGTCACCTACGCTGCCGCGCCGGTCCTTGGGGAAGAGGCCAACCATGGTGACCTCTGTGTCCGCGCACCACAGGTTGAAGCCGTCGTCGGGCAGCTCACACCCTTCGTCGTCTTCGACGATCCGGCAGCCCAGCCCCGCCAGATCGTCCCGGACGCTCTCGTACGGCCGGTCCAGCAACTGCACATCCCGGTAATAGAGGGGAACGTCGCTGACTTCGATATAGAACAGCCGCTCCTGGTCGTCGTGGTGCAGAATCAGCCCGCGCTCCTCATACTGGTCGGCCAGCCCGACCTGAGCGTGCCCCTTGCGGAACGCGCGACGCTCACCCAGCCGCCGCTGAAGCACAGCCCGCTCCTCCCCCAGCCGCGCCTCAGCCAGCCCTTCGAACGGCAGCACCTCGTACACGCGAAACCCCTTTCATTTGCCATTTCGCCCCGTGATATCCCCGCCGACGCCAGGCACTGGGGCCATCCGTGATGGTCGCAGGACGGGCCTCGGTTCCGATCCGGCGGGGGTCGGCCTCACGCATCGCGACGCTTGAGGGCCACGGCCGCACCGGCCAGCAGGATGGCGATATAGGCGGCGAACACCGCAAGCCCGGGCCAGGTCGACAAGGAGTCGGAGGACGGCCGCACCGCCATGAACGACCCTGCGGCGTTGGAGGGCAGGTACGGAGAGATGTTGCCGCTCCAGCTGTCGGGCAGCAGCTGGATCAGGCCCGGCACCACGAACAGCGCACCCACCACGGTCGTGATCGACGCTGCCGTGTTGCGCAGCAGGGCGCCCACCGCCAGGCCTATCAGCCCGGCACCGGTCAGGTAGACCGCCGCGCCGGCGACCGCCCGCAGCACTCCCGGGTCCGACAGCGCGGCACTGGGAAAGCCGCGGGCGGACAGGATCGCCTGACCGGCCAGGAAGGCCACCAGTGTTGCGGCGAGCATGGGCAGGAAGGCCGCCGCGGCGAAGGCGACCGCCTTGCCCCACAGCACCGGCAGCCGGGCCGGCACCGCGGAGAAGGTGGCGCGGATCGTTCCGGTCGCGTACTCGCCGGCGGTCATCAGCACCCCCAGCACCGCGATGGCCAAGGCCGCCAGCATCGTCCCGCTGAGGCTGAGCGAGGTCGGGTCGGTCGCGGCCAGGTCACCGCCTTCGTCGGGACCGGTCCCGGTCCCCTGCAGGCTGGTCAGCAGTACCCCGAAGCCGACCAGCAGGACCACGGCGACGGCGAGGGTGTACATCGTGGAGCGCAACGAGCGGAATTTGATCCACTCCATGTGGACGACGCGCGGTGTGGTGACCCGCAGATCGTCCGCTTGGCGAACGTGGGCGAGTGCGGTGCTCATCGACCGCTCCTTTCGGTGGTGACCAGTGACGCGGAGACGGACGTGGTCGCCTGGTATTCGACGGCGTCGCGGGTCAGCTCCATGAACGCCTCCTCCAGCGACGCCTCCCTCACCGCCAGCTCGTGCAGCACCAGGCCGGCGCCGGCGGCGCGTTCACCGATCTCGGCCGCCTCCAGCCCGGTGACCTCCAGCAGACCCGCCTCACCGCCGGTGACCGTGACGCCGTCCCCCATCAGCAAGCCACGCAGATGAGCGGCGTGCGGGGAACGCACCCGCACACTGCGGCTGGACGCCCGCCCGATGAAGTCGGAGATCGGCCCCGCCGACAACAGCCGCCCCCGGCCGATCACGATGAGATCCTCGGCGATCAATGCCATCTCGCTCATCAGATGGGAGGAGACGAAGACGGTGCGGCCGTCCTCCGCCAGGTTCTTCAGCAGGTTGCGGATCCACAGCACCCCTTCGGGATCCAGGCCGTTGACCGGTTCGTCCAGCATCACCGTCTGGGGATCGCCCAGCAGCGCCGAGGCGATGCCCAGCCGCTGCCCCATTCCGAGCGAGAATCCGCCCGCCCGCTTACGCGCCACCTCCGCGAGGCCGACCATGTCGATGACCTCGTCCACCCGCTGCTTGCCGATGCCGTTACTGGCCGCCAGCGCCAGCAGGTGGTTGTAGGCCGAGCGTCCCGGGTGCACCGCCTTGGCCTCCAGCAACGCCCCGACCTCCTGCAACGGAGCGGTGTGCCGCGCGTACGGGCGGCCGTTGACCCGCACGTGCCCCGACGACGGCCGGTCCAACCCAATGATCATCCGCATCGTGGTCGACTTCCCCGCCCCGTTTGGGCCGAGGAAACCCGTGACGACTCCCGGCTTCACGGTGAAGCTCAGCGAGTCCACCGCGAGCTTGTCCCCATACCTCTTACTGAGGTTGTCCACCTCAATCACGTTCGCCTCCCGCAGCGCATTCGTTGCTCCTTGGTTGAAGCGTCGCGGTGGGAAGGCGGCAGGCGCGTCGCCCAGCGAGAGACACCCTGTGTACTCCAACTGCAGTACAGGCGAGCGACGCGCGGGGGAGGAAATTTGTGGGGTTTTCCAGTACCGGTTGTGTCCGGAAGCGCGGCAGCCGTTCGTTACTAGGGTGCGATCACGCCATACCGAGGAGCGCAAAGATGAAGTACATGATGTTCGTCTGCACTGACCCCGAGCCTGACCCGGATCAGGAGAACCGGCCTGACATCGACGTATGGGTGTCGGAGAACGATGCGCGCGGTCGGCGTCTGCAGGGCAGTCCGCTGGCTCCGGAGTCCGCGGCCACCACTGTCCGCGTCCGTAAGGGGGAGTTGCTGCTCAGCGACGGTCCATTTGCTGAGACCCATGAGGTGATCGTGGGCTTCGACCTGCTCGAATGCGCCGACCTGGATGAGGCGATCGAGGTCGCTCGCGCTCACCCCATGGCCCGGGAGGGACGGTTGGAGCTTCGTCCGTTCGCCGAACTCGAGCGGTGACCGACAGGCCACCGGCTGCGGCGGCCTCGGCCGTCGCAGCCGCATGCTCGGACGCCCACCCTCGCATCGTCGCGGCGCTGATCCGCGTCACCGGCGAGTGGACGCTGGCTGAGGACTGCGCTCAGGAGGCGTTGACACTGGCCTTGCAGCGGTGGCCGGAACAGGGCGTGCCCGCCAACCCGGGCGGCTGGCTCATGACGGTGGCCCGCAACCGTGCGATCGACGTGTTGCGGCGCGCGTCGGTGGAACGCCGCAAACTCCGCGAGCTGGCGGTGCTCTCGCTCACCGATCCGGGACCCGCGGGGGCACAGGCCGTACAGGAGGAGGTCGTGGACGACCGGCTGCGGCTCATCTTCACGTGCTGTCATCCCGCACTCACCCTTGAGGCGCGCGTGGCGCTGACCCTGCGGACGATCTGCGGTGTGCCGGCCGCCGACATCGCCCGCGTCTTCCTGGTCAGCGAGTCGACGATGACCCGCCGGCTGACCCGGGCCAAGTCGAAGATCGCTGACGCGGGCATCCCGTACCGGGTGCCCAGTGGCCCGGCTCTTGCCGAGCGGCTCCCCGGCGTCCTGGCCGTGCTGTATCTGCTGTTCACTCGCGGCTACAACGCCGACGGACGGCCCGCGTTCGCCGAGGAGGCGATCCGCCTGGCACGGCTGCTCAGGCAACTCATGCCAGAACAGGATGAGGTGTCTGGCGTGCTGGCTCTTTTCTTGTTCCAGCATTCCCGCCGCGACGCACGCCAGGACGCCGAGGGCAACCTGCTCTCCCTGGACAGGCAGGACCGGTCCCGCTGGGACCACGCCGCGATCGCCGAGGCCCTTGACCTGCTGTCCAGGATCGAGCAGAACGGCCCGTACGCGCTGCAGGCCCACATCGCAGCCTGCCATGCCACCGCCGCATCCGCCGACGCCACCGACTGGCAAACGATCGCGCAGCGCTATGACGATCTGGCCCGGGTGCAACCGACACCGGTCGTCCAACTGAATCGCGCCGTGGCGCACGGCTACGCACACGGACCCTCTGCGGGCCTGTCGCTGCTCGACCAGGCCCGCGCCAACGGTGCGCTCGACGACCATCCCCATGCCTTGGCTGTGCAAGCCGATCTCACCGCCCGCCAGGGTGACCATGAGCGTGCTGCCGCCCTGTTCCGGCAGGCCGCCGCCCTGGCCCACAGCGAACCCGAACGCCGCGCGCTCCTCGACCGAGCCGATCGAGGCTGAAAGGCCCGTGTCAATTGGCCTACCGGCATGACCGCCTGCTCGTGTTCCGGAGGGAGGCACGAGCAGGCGGCTGTCCTGAGGACCTACGCGGGCCGAGGGGGCCGCCCGCTCCGGTGAGTTGGACGGTCTATCAGCAGGTGTGGACCCACTCGTGCGAGCTGTAGTCGTTGTCGTTCATCCCGAGGTCGAAGGTCTCTCCGGGGTTGACGCAGACGCCGAAGCGCCCGTAGTTGACATCGAGGTAGGTCCTGACGTTGTCGACACGGGTGGAGCTGCTCGCGCGGCGGTTGTACATGGACTCGGCGTTGTCGCCCATCGTTCCCCAGTTCGAGGAGTTCCCGGTCCAGGCCCTCATGGCGCCCGAGAATTCGTCGTTGATCCAGGCGCAGAAATTGTCTCTGGGGCACTCGTTCGGGGCGGCGCTGGCGGTGCCCGGGGCCGCCACCAGTGTCGCCGCGACGAGAGGCAGGCCGATGGCCAGGGTCTTGAAAAACTTGATCAGGAGAGTGTCCCTTTCGGTTGTGTCCAGTCGAACGGTGCTGTGGTGCTAGGCGTCGGCCAGGACCCGCCTGGCCCGGGGAAGCGCCTTGATTTCGAGATACGGGCGAACTCGCCTCTCTCATGAAGCCGATTTGAAAGCGATCTGAAGCTGCCGGCTGCTGGACTTTCGCTCGTCTCCGACCCCGAAACGGGGCCAAAGGGAAGGAATGCCAATGCACGGAGTCGGGAAATTGCTCACCGGGCTGTCCCTCACCGGTTTGGCGGTCGCCGGAGGGGTGGCGTTCACGGGAACGGCCGTGGGCGCGACGTCCGGCACCGCACAGGCCGGCCGGGTGGTCTTCTACCAGAACCCGAACTTCACTGGGCCGACCAGCTCGGTCAGCTACGCGGGCTGCTCATCGGTGGCCGTGTATCCGCCGGGGTTGACCATGATCAGCGCGTTCGACAACCGTCCGCCGGCGGACTGCCAGGTCGCCCTTGTCAACCGCACGGGCGCGACCACGGTCCTGTGTGCTGGACGTGGGCTCGTCCCGGACGGGTTCCGCCAACCGCGGCAGGTGCTGGTCCGGGCAGGCTTCTCTCGCCCGTGTGGCATCGGCGTCTGATACGGCTCCAGCGGCGAAGGAGAGTGGGGGTGGCTGGTGCCACCCCCACTCGAGATTCGGGGGCGTCCTGGAGTGGGGCGGGCGCAGTATCTGCCTAGCGTGATCGATATGGCATCCATGGGTCGCATTCGGCACGGGAGTCCAGACGTTGATCGCGCATCAGGCAGGAGTATTCATGCCCCTTTTCCAAAAGGCGATGGCCGCAGGTCTGACCGCCATGGCGGGACTGGTCGTGGCACCGTCGCCCGCAAACGCCACCGAGACCGCAGGACACAGTCCTGGCACAGATCTCGACCGTTACCACCGGCAACAGATCCACTGGACGCAATGTCACCCGGGAACAGGCGACTCGGCAGGCGGGGCACTTGAATGCGCCAACGTGACCGTGCCGCTGGACTACTCCGACTCGGACGGCCGTACGATCACCGTGGCGATCTCCCGGCTCAAGGCCAGCGACACAGCCCGCCGGATCGGCGCGATGGTGCTCAACAACGGCGGGCCGGGCGGCCAGACGCTGGACCGCCCGCCGCAGTTCCGCGAGGCGATGAAGGACGCGGGCGGAAGGTACGACCTGATCGGGATGGCGCCGCGGTTCGTCGGACCCAGCACCCCGCTGGACTGCGGATGGCCGACGGGCACCTGGATTCGTTCGGCCGGGGAAAGCCGCGCGGCGTTCGACCGGGTGGTCGCCTTGCAGCGGAGCCTGGCCGAGCGCTGCCGGCAGCGGCACGCCGACGTGCTGCCGTTCGTCACCACTCGCAACACTGCACGCGACATGGACGTCATCCGCGCCGCGCTAGGCGAACGCAGAATCTCCTACCTGGGCTACTCCTACGGCACCTATCTCGGCGCGGTCTACGCCCAGATGTTCCCCGGACGCACCGACCGCCTGGTCCTGGATGGCCCGATCGATCCGCGCCGCTACAGTCCCCAACTGCTCAAAGGCACCGAGGATGCCAATGACCACGCGCTGCGGGATTGGGCGGCCTGGGCGGCCCGACGGCACGACACGTTCAATCTGGGCCACACCACAGGACGGGTACTGAGGACCGTACGCCGCATCATCCGCGCCTCCGCCAAGCAGCCGCTGGAAATCCACAATCCGCAACAGAGCGACCGTCCCTACCGGATCGACGATTCCCATGTCGCAGGTCTCGTCTGGACGCGTCTTGTCGATGACCGCGACGCGGCTCGAACGGTCCTCGCCGACACCGTGAAGGTCCTCAACGCCGCCGCCTCCACCGGGCGGCCGGCCCAGCCGACGCCGAAGTTCGCCGACTCCCTGGCCACGATGCTGACCGGGGCCAAGTCGTCCACCGGCAGCGCCCAGGCCGCGATCCTGTGCGGCGACGTCGCCGCCCTGCGGGACCCCGAACGTTACTGGCGCGACGTTCAGCAAAGCCGCAGCCGCCACCCCGTGACCGGACCGCTCGCCAACAACATCACCCCGTGTGCCTTCTGGCCGCACACCCCGCGCGAACGACCGACCGACATCGCCAACCACGTCCCCGCATTGATCGTCGCCGCCACCGGCGACCCGCGCACGACCTACTCGAACGGTGCGGCTCTGCGACGGCTCATGACCGGCTCCCGTCTGCTCACCCTTCGCGGAGCCAACGTTCACGGCGTCTACAGCCGCTACGGCAACTCCTGCGTCGACGACCATGTCAGCGCCTATCTGCACACCGGCGCCCTTCCGGCCAACGGCCTCACGTGCGCAAACCAACCGCTTCGGTGAATTCCTCGATATCGGAGCTGACGTAAAGCAGGCCCGCCATGGTGTCGCCATGGCGGGCCTGACACTGGAAAATGGCACCCGCGAACGCCTGAGGTACTCCCCACACATCAGGTCCAATGGCCGCGTTTGCGTCGAGCGGTGTACTGCTCATGTCGCCGCCGGATGGACGCCACAGGGCGTACCGGTGGCTGAGTGTGAGCGCGTGAACAATCGAGGAATCACCGTTGCCCTGCTGGGCCCGCTGGAGGTGCGCCAGGACGGGGCGGCGGTTCGCCTAGCCGGCGGCCGCGTACGGACATTACTGGCCCTGCTGGCCGTCTCGGCGAGCGACACCGTGCCGGTGCAAAGGCTGGCGTCGGCCTTGTGGGGCGAGGAGTTGCCGGTCAATGGCAGGCGCAGCGTTCAGACCCTGGTCACCCGGCTCCGCCGTGCGCTGGGCTCGCACGCAGTCTCCACGATGCCCGAAGGCTACCGGCTGGATGTCGAGCCCGACCGGGTCGATGTGCTGCGGTTTCGCCGGCTGCTGGCCGAAGCGGCGCGCACACGGGACGCAGCCGGGGAACGGCTCCTGGTCGCGGAGGCACTCGCGCTGTGGCGAGGCCCGCCGTTCGAGAGCATCGATTCGGACTGGCTGCGCACTGTGGAGTCGGCATACCTGCTCGAGTCGTACCTCGGCGCGATCGAGCGGCGGATCGACCTGGACCTGGCTGAGGGACGTCACCGTGAGCTGATCGCGGAACTGATGCGCCTCACCTCACACCATCCGTTCCGCGAATCGTTGTGGGCGCGTCTGCTCGTCGCGCTCGGCCGCTGCGGCAGACCGGCCGAGGCGCTGGCCAGTTATGAACGGCTGCGCCGCCGCCTAGCCGACGAGCTGGGCATCGAGCCCTCGGCAGAACTGCGTCGTATCCACGCCTCCCTGCTTCACGCGCAGACACCCTGAACGCGTACAGAGCTGGCCCGCCCTGGTAAATCGGACGGACCAGCTCAGTCGTCAGACTTTGCTCTTGACGTAGTCGGCGGCTTCTTGGGCGTTGCGGAAGTAGAGCAGGTGCGCCAGGAAACTGTTGCCGTTGTTGCAGACGGGGTCTCCGTCCTGGCAGAAGTCCTTGATTTTGCTGCCGTACGGACCGCTCGTCCCCTGCCCGCGCAAGGGATTGCCGAAGAACAGGACTGCCGCGACCCTCGACTGCAGCGACGCGGGGATGGTGGCGACGCTGCCCGTGCCGATGCCGATCGAGCGGTTGAGGACCGCGGCGCCCTGCGAGTAGCCAGCCAGCACGAAACGCTGGCCTGGGCAGGCGGCGGCTTGGCTGGTGACGTGGTTGACCATGTCGGTGTTGCCCTTGGTGGGCGAATCGGCGTCGAGGTTGGCGGGATAGTTCACGGGATAGGCGCTGACGGTCTTGCCGGTGAGCGTGGACTTCAGCGCGGAGTTGACGGGGTCGCCGACGATGACGCCGAGCGTGCCCGGCTCGAAGGTGCCGCGGGCGACCACGAAGTCGATGTCCGTGCACGCGGCGGCGTGGGCGGACGCCTGGCCGGTAGTCGAGACAAGGCCGGCGGACGCGGCCAGCGCGGCCAGCGCGGCCAGCACGATGCCGAACGTACGCTTGGTACGGGCGACAGGCATGGGGGGATACCTCACTTCCCTGGACGGCCGACGGAACGTTCAGCCGTGGGAAGCGTCAAGGTAGTCAGGCCCGGCGGCCACGCCATCCGTGGGCGCGACAAAGACGGGCACGGGGCCCTATCAGGCGGCTGACAACCGGATCGGCGCACGTCAATCCCAACGCCGAACGGGCTATGCGTTCATTGCATGGCCGAAGGTCTTGGACTCAGCCGGCGGATACGCGCTCTCCTTGATCAAGAGGGGCGACCCTCTCCCCCAACACCTTGATCTATGCGACAGGAGTGCAGCCATGCGATTGCGTCGAGGGATCGGCCTGGCGGTGATGACGCTGACCGTGGCGTCCGGCTGCTCGGGCACGGAGGCGTCCACCGGCGACCCCGGCCCGTCGCGCGCCCCCACCAGCTCAGGTGCGAGTCCGTCAACGTCGGAGAAGGGCACCCGGCCGGCCGACACAGCAGGTGCCGAACGGGTCGCGCAGCGCTTCGTCACGGCGGCCAACGCCGGGGACGAAGCGGGTGTCGCAGCCACGTTCGCTGAGAACGCCAGGTTCGACAGCGTCGGCCGCATCTACCCGTCGCGTAAGGCGATCATGAATGACTTCCTCGTCCCGGAGGTGCTGCGGGCCGGCGGTCGCTACAAGGTCACCGGGCAGCGCTGGACGGCGGAACGTTACGTGGTGGACTACGACTTCTCGACCGGGCACGGCGGCAGCGAGAGCTTCTCGTACGCCTACGTGATCCGCGACGGCCTCATCCGTGATGTCATCGGCCGCTACCACTGATAGGCGTGCACGTGACCACGAACCTTGCCCGCCGCCAGGAAGGGCCGCCCGACGCCGTCACCCGGCGCACTTGGCTGGCCCTGGTCGTCCTGGCGGCGGGTCTCGCCATCGACACCGGCAGCGTCGCCGTCGTGAACTCCGCTCTGCCGGTGATCGGACAGCGGTTCGCCATGGACGACTCCCTGCTGCAATGGACGATCACCCTGTACGCGGCCACCTTCGCCGGGTTCCTGCTCTTCGGTGGCAGGGCCGCGGACGTGCTGGGCCGACGGTTCGTCTTCGCCATCGGCATGGCGATCTTCACCGCCTGCGCAGCCGCCGCCGCGGTGGCTCCAAGCGCCGAACTGCTCGTCGTCGCCCGGGCTGGGCAGGGCCTCGGAGCCGCCCTGTCCGGACCCGCTTCGCTCGCCTTGGTGACCCAGCTGTTTCCCGAAGGCCCCCTCCGCAACCGCGCCCTGGCCGTTTACACCTCTGTCGGAGCTTCGAGCTTCAGCGGCGGCCTCGTGCTGGGCGGAGTCCTGACCGACGCCTTCGGGTGGCGGTCGGTCTTCGCCGTGCTCACGGCGACCTCCCTCGGCGTTCTGCTGATGGTGCGCAGCGTGCTTCCACGCGGCACATCGCTCAAACAAAGCATGGATCTGCAGGGCGCCGTCCTCGCCACCCTCGGCCTGGTGTCGGCGGTCTACGGCGTCGGAAACGCCTCCACTAACGGGTGGAATGACACACGGACCTGGGCTCCGCTCGCCGCCGCCATCGTGCTGCTCGGCGGATTCGCCCTCTGGGAACAGCGCGCCTCCGATCCGCTGCTGCCGTGGACGATCTTCCGGTCCGCGCCGCTGCGGGCGGCGACGCTGGCTGCGGTGACCTTCTTCACGCCCGTGCTCGGCCTCCTGTTCTTCGCGCCTCTCTACATGCAGGGGATGCTGGGGTACTCGCCGCTGGAGTCCGGCCTGGCGATCGTGCCGATGGGGCTCATCGTCATGGTCTCCGCCAACGTCGCCGGCCGCGTCCTGACACGGGCCGGACAGCGTCCGCTGATCGTCAGCGGGCTCCTGCTCATCGCCGTGGGCGTCGGTGGCCTTTGGACGCGTACTCCAGTCGAGGGCGCCTACCTGACCCACATCCTCCCCGGAATCGTCGTCATGAGCGTGGGCCAGGGCCTGGCGTTCGCCGCGCTCACAACGGCATCACTCACCGATGTCGCTCAAGAACGGCACGGCGTCGCGGGCGCACTGAACGTCACGGCGCAGCAGCTCGGCGGCAGCCTCGGCGTCGCAGCTCTGGTGACGGTCTCCCAGGCCGCCGGAACCACCGCAAGCCCGGCCGGCGTGCTCGACGGCTACCACGCCGCCTACCTCGCGGGCGCCGCCGTCGCAGTGTTCGGCGCCCTAGTGATCGCTGTCCTCCCCTACAGGCTGCGAATCTGACTCACGTCCGGCATGGTCGCGAGAGAGCACGTCAAAACGCGATGGACGCTTGTCCGTCGATGCCGTACACATGCTTGGCGAAGCCATGCATGCGGCGTGACCGGCGGACGTCGACGAGGAGACCGAGTGCAGGAGATCGAGTTTCGGCTGGCGGGCCACGAGGTGGTCAAGGTCCTCATCGACGGCGTCCTGCTGCTCGACCTCGTCCGCGAGGCGGAGCTTCCGTACGCGCGATACGAGCAGCTCGAACGGGCCGAGGAGTTCGCGCCCGAACCGGCTCCCCTGCTCGCAGGCGAGTACAGCGATTTCCTGGGGCGCTTCACCGGCTGGCCAACCCGGCACTATCTGGGCGAACCCGTGGAGGTCGCCTACAACCAGGAAGACGACGAGACCATGCTGCTCGGATGCACGTGCGGCATTGCGGAGTGCTGGGCGCTGCTGGCCAGGATCGAGGTCACAGGCACGCAGGGCCGGTGGTCGGGCTTTCGCAACAACCACAGGGACTGGGACCTGTCAGCGACTCTTGGGCCATTCGTCTTCTCACGTCGGCAGTACGAAGAGGCCCTTGCCAGCACAGCTCGTCCGTGATGCGACCGTCTCCTATTCAGCTGGCGCGGCGCTGCGCGCCGCGGAGGTGAGGGATGCGGTTCCTTCCGGCCCTGAAGGGGCGAGGCTGCTCGCATGGAGTTCCCTGAACTGCCGTGGAGAAAGGTTGTAGGCGCTGCGAAAAGACTGGCTGAAGTGTGCGGGATTGGTGAAGCCCCACCGCGCCGCGACGGCTCCGATGGGGCGGGTTGCGAGCAGCGGGTCGGCCAAGTCGTGGCGGCATCGCTCCAGTCGGCGTTCGCGGATCCAGCCGGCGACCGTACGGTCTTGCTCGTGGAAGAGTTTGTGCAGATACCGCAGCGAAATATTGTGCGCCGCCGCGATCGAACTCGGTGTCAATCGCGGATCTCCGAGGTTCTGCTCTACGAAAGCGTCGATCCTTGCCAGCAGCACCCGATGCTGTGTCTGCGCCGGCACCGAGCTGGCGGTGTCCAGCTCGTGGGCTATCGCTGCGGCCAGCACGTCCAGCGCAAGGGTGGACAGCCTGCCCGCGTCGGCGGCGCTGTATTCGTCGATGTGCCGAGCCAGTTGCAGCAGGAACTGCGAGGTCAGCGCTCCGATACCGTGGCTGCCCGGGATACGCGCCGCGGTCAGCCGCCGCAGGGCCTGGTGCGGTAGCGGCAGCTGGGAGCGCGCGAATTGCAGGACCAGCAACTGGCCCGTCCCGATATCGGTTGCAAGCGCGGCGGAGTACGGTCGCGACGTGTCGTAGAGCACCAGGTCGCCGACCGCGAACTCGGTATGCCGATCGTCTTGCGTTGCGGTGCCTGCGCCACGCACGGCGACGCCCAGCTTCCACATCCCTGGATCAGACTGCCGGATGAGCTTGTCGGTGCGGTGAATCTCGTACGGCGTGGTCGTCATCAGCGTCACCTGCACCGAGCCGAGCTCGCGAAAACTCAGCCGGGCCTTGAAGTTCTTTTTCAGCGGTGGCGGACAGCGCAGCTCATAAGGCACCCACGTTCGCGCACTCACCTCATGCCAGTAACCGAATCGTTCCCCGGCCGGTACGCCGTCCGTGCTCACCTCCACGAGCAACCCCCATCAGGTCGATCCGCGGGACCGAAACATACCAGCGGCCTACGACATCGCCGCCCGGGGCGAGGAGACGCATAGGTCTGGGCGATGTCTCTGATCGCAACCACGACTTGGTGCTGGGGCGTCGGCATGTGATTGGTTCGAATGGCTTTGGCAGGCCTGTCTAAGGAGAATCGTGAGGGACGCGGTCATCGTCGGCGCGGTTCGTACACCCGTCGGGAAACGCAACGGAGCTTTGGCGGACGTTCATCCCGCGAACCTTTCGGCGCACGTTCTGAAGGCGCTCGTCGAACGTGCCGGGGTGGAGCCGGCCGAGATCGATGATGTGGTGTGGGGGTGTGTCAGCCAGGTCGGCGACCAGTCGGGCAACATCGGCCGGGTCGCCGTGCTGGCGGCGGGGTGGCCTGAGTCGGTGCCCAGCACGTCGGTCGACCGGCGGTGCGGCTCCAGCCAGCAGGCGGTCCACTTCGGGGCCGCGGGGGTCATCGCCGGGCACTACGACTTCGTGATTGCCGGTGGTGTCGAGTCGATGAGCCGGGTGCCCATGGGGTCGGCCGGGCGGGACGGCCAGCCGTACCCCGACGAGGTGCTGGAACGCTACGGCGTGTCCGGCTTCAACCAGGGCATCGGGGCCGAGATGGTCGCCGAGCGGTGGGGCTTCTCCAGGCGGCAGCTCGACGAGTACTCGGCCCGGTCGCATGCCAGGGCCGCCGCGGCCGTCGACTCCGGTGCGCTCGATGGGCAGCTCGCCCCGGTGGGGGCGCTAACGGCAGACGAGGGCATTCGGCGCGGGTCCTCGGTGGAGACCTTGGGCGGGTTGAAGACCCCGTTCCGCGACGACGGTGTGATCACCGCGGGCAACGCCTCGCAGATCTCCGATGGAGCGGGAGCCCTCCTCATCACGTCCAGCGACATCGCCCGGGCCCGTGGGCTGCGGCCGATCGCCCGCGTGCACACGGTCGCGCTGGCCGGTGACGATCCGGTCATCATGCTGACCGCGCCGATCGAGGCCACGGCCAAGGTGCTGAAGAAGTCCGGGCTGCGCATCGACGACATCGGCGCGTTCGAGGTGAACGAGGCCTTCGCGCCGGTGCCCCTGGCCTGGCAGGCGGAGACCGGAGCCGCCGATGAACGGCTCAATCCCCTGGGCGGGGCGATCGCCGTGGGGCACCCGTTGGGCGGCTCCGGTGCCGTCCTGATGACACGGCTCGTGCACCACATGAAGGACCAGGGTCTGCGGTACGGCCTCCAGACCATGTGTGAAGCAGGCGGTATGGCCAACGCCACCGTCCTCGAACTGCTCTGAAGGGATCCACGCGCATGCGTCTGGAAGGATTGTCGGTCGCCGTCAGCGGCGGCGCCTCCGGCCTCGGGCTGGCGACGGCACGCCGGGTGGTCGAGGCAGGCGGCAAGGTCACCCTGATCGATCTGCCCACCTCGGGCGGTGCCGACGTGGCGAAGGCGCTTGGTGAGGCGGCGCGGTTCGCCGCGGCGGACGTCACCGATGCCGACGAGTTCGCGGCGGCGCTCGACGCGGCCGACGCGTTCGGGGACCTGCGGGGGCTCGTGCACTGCGCGGGTGCCGGCCGCAGGCTGCGGGTGCTCGACAAGGACGGCGTCCCCGGCTCCGTCGAGGACTTCGAATGGGTGATCAAGCTCAATCTGATCGGCTCGTTCAACGCCCTGCGCCTCGGCGCGGCGCGCATGGCCCGCCACGAGGAGGTCGGCGGCGAACGCGGCGCCATCGTCCTGACCGCCTCGGTGGCCGCGTACGAGGGCCAGATCGGGCAGATCCCGTACACCGCCGCGAAGGCGGGCATCGTGGGGATGACCTTGACGGCGGCCCGGGACCTGGCCAGCAGGTCGATCCGGGTATGCACGATCGCGCCCGGGGTGATGGACACTCCCCTTCTGGCCCGCCTGCGGGATGACGTGCGGACGGCGCTGGAAGCCAGCGTTCCCAACCCTGCCCGGCTCGGCCACGCGGACGAGTTCGGGCAGCTGGCATGCCAGATCCTGGAGAACGGCTATCTCAACGGCGAGACCATCCGTCTCGATGGCGCGATCCGCATGGCGCCGCGCTGACCTCCCGCGACCGGGCTCCCCGGCGGCCCGCCCGGACCTCGGCCGAACGTGGCGCCGGGGATACAGTCGGCCCCGTGGACCTGCACCAGATCAAGTACTTCCTCGCGGTCGTCGACCACAACGGCATCAACGCCGCGGCGGCCGTGCTCGACGTCGCCCAGCCCACCATCTCGCAGGCCGTCCAGGGCCTCGAACGCGAGCTCGGCGTGCAGCTGTTCCACCGCATCGGCCGGGGCATGGTGCTCACCTCGGCCGGGCACAGCCTTGTCGGCCCCGCACGCCGCATCCTGCGCGACGTCGTCGCCGCGGAGGGCTCGCTCGTCGACGCGGCGGGGCGGCCGCGGGGGCGGCTGGACATCTTCGCCATGTCCGCGTTGTCGGCGGATCCGGTGGCACGCCTGGTCGGCGCCTTCCGGAGGGAGTTCCCGAAGGCCGCCATCAGGATCGGAGACCTCCGCGACGAGGCGATGGCGGCCTCCCTGATCAAGGAGGGGCACTGCGAGATCGTGGTCTGCCACCTGCCAGCGACGGACCATGCCGGCCTGGACGTCTGCGAGCTCGGCGTGCAGGAGTACTGGCTCGTCCTCCCGCCCGGATCGGCGGCGCCTCCGGATGACCCGCTGCCGCTCGCCGAGCTGCCGGACATCTCGCACGTGACCGTGCCTCAGGGCAGTTCCCTGGCGGTCGGCGAGATCGAGGAGGCGGTCGCCGCTGCGGGCCGTGCCATCCGCCCGTCCGTCGTGGTGGAGCACCGCGAGGCCCGGCTGCCCTTCGTCCTCGCCGGGGTGGGTGCAACGTTCCTCGAACGGTCGATGGCCGAGGCCGCCGCGGCCCGCGGGGCCGTGGTGCGGTCCCTCGAACCACGGATCAGCCGGGCCTATGGCTTGGTCTACGACTCCGCCGCGCTGTCTCCTGCAGGCCGCGCCTTCGTCGATCTGGCGCGGGCGAACGGCTGCCCGTGAGGGAGAACGGCTGCCCGTGAGGACGCCGCACGTCCATCAGCCGCTCGGGTGTGGCTCCGACGCCAGCTCCGCCTCCGGCTCCGGCGCCAGCGAGCGGGCACGGTCCCGCAGCTCGTGCTTGCGCACCTTCCCGCTCGCGTTGCGCGGCAGCTCGGAGACGACGGCGAGGTGGCGCGGCACCTTGTACGCCGCCAGCCGGGACCGGCACCACTGGTCGAGCTCTTCGAGCGTCGGCGAGCCGGACGCGGGAGCCGGGACCACGATCGCCAGCGGCGTCTCGCCCCACCGTTCGTCCGGCATGCCCACCACGGCGACCTCGGCCACCTTGGGATGGGCGGCGAGGGCCTCCTCCACCTCGGCGGAGTAGATGTTCTCGCCACCGGAGATGATCATGTCCTTCAAGCGGTCGACGACGTAGATGTAGCCGTCCTCGTCCTGCCGGACGAGGTCACCGGAGTGGAACCAGCCGCCGGCGAAGGCCGCCTCGGTCTCGGCGGGCCTGTTCCAGTAGCCGGTCATGATCGACGGTCCGCGATAGACGATCTCACCGACCTCCCCCTGCGGAACGTCGTTCATGTGCTCGTCCACGATGCGGACCTCGACGTTGAGCAGCGGGGTCCCCACCGATCCGATCTTGCGCAGGGCGTCCTCGCCGAGGAGCACGGTCGCCACCGCGCTGGACTCCGTCTGCCCGAAGACGCTCAGCAGCTTGGCGCCCGGGAACGTCTCGAGCATCGTGTGCAGCAAGGCCTTCGTCGCGGGTGAGGCTCCCCACGAGATGATCCGCAAGGCGGACCAGTCCCGGTCCTTGACGTCCGGGACGTCGCAGACCGCCTGCCATTGGGCCGGGACGAGAAAGCAGTAGCCGACACGCTCGCGTTCCAGCAGGTCGACCGTCTCGACGGGGTCGAAGCGGCCTGACTTGGCGATCACCGTCCGGCCTCCGACCATGATGCTGGACAGCAGGGCAGCCAGGCCGCCGATGTGGAAGAGCGGGGTGTTGATCAGCCACACCCGGCAGTCGACCGGCGGGGCGAAGTGGGCGAACCTGCTCATGGTCTGGATGAGGAGGTTGTAGTGCGTGAGCACCGCACCCTTGGGCCGTCCCGTCGTGCCGGACGTGTACATGATGAACGCCGGGGCGTAGAGGTCGACCGCCACCTCGGGCAGGCTTTCGGGTGCCTCGCGCAGCGCATCCTCGTAGCGGTCCATGCGTTCCATGTCCGCGATCGGCTCATCGCCCGTCCCGACCACGAGGCAGTGGCGCACCGTGGGGGCGTCTTTCCATGCCAGCGTGAAGGTCTCGGTCAGCGCAGCGTCGACGACGGCGAGCACGGCTCCGCTGTCGGACAGCTGGTACGCCACCTCGTGGGCGTGCAGCCTGAAGTTGATCGGTACGCAGATGGCACCCAGCCTGGCGCAGGCGAAGAAGGTCTCCACCATTTCGAGCCTGTTGAACGTCATCACCATGACGCGGTCGCCCTCGTCGACACCGCGTGCCCGGAAGGCATTCGCGAGCCGGTCGACCCGGGCGTCCAGCTGGCGGTAGGTGCGTTCGGCGCCGTCCATGCGCAGCGCCACGGCGCCCGGGACGGAGCGGGCGTGCCGGGCGAGCTGGTCGCTGATCGTCATGCGCGCGGACGCCGCCAGCGCAGAGTTCATGTCGGGGTTCTCCGTTCGTGTCCGGACCGAGGCACGCTGGTCAGCAGTCGATCATCCAGCCGGGGTGCAGCGCAAAGATCGAACGCCGCATCATCCGATAGGCCGAACCTATGCGTCCCCGCCAAGCCCAGGGGTTGCCTATGGATCGCCTGAAGATCTCTGCCGCTGGATCTCCGCCGCGACGTCCAGGAACGCCGTGGCGGCCGGGGACAACGGACCAGGCCGGAAAACCAGCCGCACCGTACGGTTGACCTGCGGAGATGTGGACCGCACCACCACATTGCGGAGCTCGGTCTCGGCGATCCGCCGGGGCAGGAACGTGGCTCCTGCGCCGTGCATGACCAGTTCCCAGATCGCCTGCCTGTGTGCGCACTCGACGGCCACGTAGTCGATGGCCTCGCCCAGTGCCTCGTCGATGGCGGTCCGGCCGCCGGTGGCCGAGGACTCCAGCACCAAGGGGAGCTCGGCGACCGCTTCGAGCGGAACCGGATCCGGGAGCGCTGCGGCCAGGTCAGGCGGGAGGACGAGAGCGATCTCCTGCTCCCAGAGTTCGCGGGTCTGCAACATGTCGCTCTTCACCGGGAAGTCCGTCAGGCCCAGCTCGGCCCGCCCCTGGCGGACCTGGTTCACGACGTTGGACGAGCTGCCGGGATCGAGGACGGTCACCAGGACGCCCGGGTGCCGCGCGTGGAGCCTGCTGGCCAGCTCCGGCAAGGGATCGGCGGACAGGGTCGACAGGACCGCGAGCTCCAGCCGTCCGGTGATCAGGTCCCGGACGGCGTGCACCTTGTCCTTGGCGTTCTCGACGTCGGCGAGGATCTGCCGGGCCGGGCCGGCGAACGACCTGCCGTCGGCGGTCAGGGTGAGCCCGCGGCCCGACCGGTCGAACAGCTCGGTGCCGAGCTGGCGTTCCAGGCTGCGGATCGCCTGGGACAGCGAGGGCTGGGCGATGTACAGCGCCTTCGCGGCCTTGGTGATGCCGCCGTGGTCGATGACCGCTACGAAGTACGCGACGAGCCGCAGATCCATGGTCGAACGATACGCTGCCACCAGAATGACCTGATCCCGCTGACCTCGGCTCATAGGTACGGCCAATAGATCCATACACACCCTGGTCTTTGTGCGTGCCGGTCCGGGGGTGATGCAGTCGGAGCATGCCAGCTGAGACCAGCACGACCGCCGTCGCCGATGAGGTGCTGGTGCGTCACGAGGCGCGCACCGCGGTGATCACCATCAACCGCCCGCACGCGAAGAACGCCGTGACCAGGGCGGTGTCCGAGGGCATCGCCGCCGCACTCGACGAGCTCGACCGCCGGGACGATCTTTCCGTGGGCGTCCTGACCGGTGCGGGGGGCTCGTTCTGCGCGGGGATGGATCTGAAGGCGTTCCTGCGCGGTGAGCGTCCGAGCATCGAGGGCAGGGGATTCGCCGGGCTGACCGAGGCTCCGCCGAGGAAGCCGCTGATCGCGGCGGTCGAGGGCTACGCGCTGGCGGGAGGCTGTGAGATCGTCCTCGCGTGTGATCTCGTCGTCGCGGCACGGACGGCTAAGTTCGGCATCCCGGAGGTCAAGCGGGGACTGGTCGCCACCGGCGGCGGGCTGCTGCGCCTGCCGCACCGCGTCCCCGAGCAGATCGCGATGGAGCTGGCCCTGACCGGCGACATGATCACCGCCGCGCGGGCCTATGAGATCGGCCTGGTCAACCGGCTCACCGACGAGGGCGGCGCGCTGGCGGAGGCACTCGCCCTCGCCGGTCGCATCGCGGCGAACGGCCCGCTCGCCATCCTCGCCAGCAAGCGGGTGATCAAGGAACACGGGCAGTGGCCGGAGACGGAGAGATTCGCCCGCCAGCGCCGGATCACCGAGCCCGTCTTCGCCTCGGCCGACGCCAAGGAAGGCGCCCGCGCGTTCGCCGAGAAGCGCCTGCCGAACTGGCAGGGCCGATGAGCGGCGACACCAGCACGAGCGGCGGGCCCAAGGGCTCCGGTCCCCTGACCGGGATGAGGATCATCGAGCTCGGCGGCATCGGGCCCGTTCCCTTCGCCGCCATGATGCTGGCCGACCTGGGAGCGGAGGTGATCCGCATCCAGCGGCCCGCCGAACGGGACGCGCGCCCGAACCCGGTGCTCGACCGCGGCCGCCGATCGTTGATCGTCGATCTGAAGCATCCGCGTGGCGTCGCGGTCGTCCAGTCCCTGATCGACGGGGCGGACGCGGTCCTCGAGGGCTTCCGCCCCGGCGTGGCCGAACGGCTCGGCTTCGATCCCGAGACGCTCGCCGAGCGCAATCCCCGGCTGGTGTTCGGCCGCATGACCGGCTACGGCCAGGACGGGCCGCTGGCGATGCAGGCCGGCCACGACATCAACTACATCGCCCTGTCCGGCGCCCTCGCCGCGATCGGGCGGCCCGGCCAGCCGCCCACCCCGCCGCTCAACCTGGTCGGCGACTTCGGGGGCGGCGGCATGCTCCTCGCCGTCGGCGTGCTCGCCGCGATGCTGAACGCGCGGACGTCGGGACGCGGCCAGGTCGTGGACGCGGCGATGGTGGAGGGCTCCGGCCTGCTGATGTCGATGATCTACGGCCGGCTGGCGCAGGGCGTGTGGACCGTCAACCGGGGCGAGAACGTGCTCGACGGCGGCGCCCCGTTCTACGACTCCTACGAGTGCGCGGACGGACGCTACATGGCCGTGGGCGCCATCGAAAGCCAGTTCTTCGCCAATCTCGTGGACGTCCTCGGTGTCGCCCACGCGGTGGACCTCGCCGCCCAGCGGGACCCCGCCACCTGGCCGGCGATGCGGGAGGCCTTCACGACGGCGTTCAAGGAGGCGTCCCGGGACGAGTGGGTCGAGCGGTTCGCCGGGGTCGACGCCTGCGCCTCCCCCGTGCTGACCATGGACGAGGTCGTCGCGCATCCCCACAATGCCAGCCGGGAGAGCTTCTTCACCGACTCCGGCGGCGCGATCCATCCCGGACCCGCGCCCCGGTTCGCCGGCACCCCGTCCGAACGGCCGACCCCCGCACCTGTCCCAGGTCAGGACACACACGCGATCCTTTCCGAGGTAGGTCACACTGCCAAGGAGATCGCGGACCTGCTGAAGGAAGGCGTGGTGATGGGTTGAACACGTACTGGCCCGAGGGACTGCCCGCCTCGCTCGACTATCCCGAGCTGACGGTGGGCGAGATGTTCACCGCCGCGGCCGGGCTGTACGGCGATCGCACGGCCATCGTCGACGGAGCCGAGCAGCTCACCTTCGCCCAGTTGCGCGAGCACGTCGTAACGTTCGCAAATGCCGTGCGCGACTCCGGCGTCCGCAATGGCGACGTGGTCCTCCTGCACATGCCCAACAACATGTGGTTCCTGGTGGGCTACTACGGGGCGCTACTCGCCGGGGCGACCGTGTCTCTGGCCAACCCGCTGCAGCCCGCGCCCGCCCTCCACACCCAGCTCCTCGACACCGGCGCCGTGCTGGCGGTCAGCCATCCCGCCCACGTCCCGACGCTACTGGAAGCCAGCGCAGAGTCGCCCCTGCGAACGATCGTGCTCGTCCCACTGAGCGCCTGTGCTCCATCCGCAGCGGATGAGCCGAGTCGCGCTGGCGACGCCGCGGTGGTGGACCTCGCCGACTTCGTCGCGGGCCGGTCCGCCGCCGTTCCGCAGATCACCGTCACCGCTGACGACGTGGCCCATATCGCCTACACGGGCGGCACCACCGGAGTCTCGAAGGGTGTACGGGTCCTGCACCGCAACATGGTGGCCAATGTCATCCAGATGACGGCCTGGCGCGCCGCCCACCTGGTCACCACCACCAAGGACAGCGGCCTCCGGCTCAGCCCGATCCCGGGACTGGACGACGCCGGAGTACGTCCTGGCAGCGCCGTCACCGTGATGGTGTCGCCCCTGTTCCACGCGCATGCACTCATCCACGTCAACTTCCTGCTGCTGTGCGGGGCGACCATCGTGCTCAGCGGGCGCTTCTCCCCCGACCGCCTGCTGGAGGAGATCGAGCACCACCGCGCCACCTACGTCACCGGCAGCCCCACCATGTGGCACGCGCTGCTGGACAGTCCCGGACGGAACGGCCGCGACCTGTCCTCGGTCGAGGTGATCTCCTCTGGAGCCGCACCCATCGACCCCGCCACCCTCCAGGCTCTCGGCACCGCCTTTCCCAACGCGGTGATCAGCGAGGGGTACGGGCTCACCGAGGCGACGTGCCTGGTGACGGCCGCGCCGCTGCTGCGCAGTGCCAGACGCAAAGCCGGCAGCGTCGGCCTGCCGATCTTCGACACCTCCGTGCAGGTCCGGCCGGTCAACGGCGGCGCGGCGGCGCTCGGGCCGAACGAGACCGGTGAGCTCTGGGTGCGCGGTCCGCAGGTCACGGCGGGCTACCTGAACCAGCCGGACGCGACCGCCGAGCAGTTCGCCGGCGGCTGGCTCCGTACCGGAGACATCGGCCGCATCGACGAGGAGGGCTTCGTCTTCATCGCCGACCGCGCCAAGGACATGCTCATCTACAAGGGCTACAACGTCTATCCGCGCGAACTCGAAGACGTCCTGCACAGCCATCCGCAGGTGGCGACGGCCGCAGTCGTCGCCCGGTCCGTGCCACGCGTCGGGCAGGAGCCGGTCGCCTTCGTCGTCCCCCGGCCCGGCGCGGACGTCGACCCCGGCGAGATCATGGCGTTCGTGGCCGAACGTGTCCTCCCGTACAAGAAGATCCGCGCGGTCCAGGTCGTCGACGCGCTGCCCACCTCCCCCGCCGGGAAGATCCTCAAGACCGAGCTGCGGGCGATCGCGCAAGACGGCCCGCAACCGGCCAACGACCCTGTGACCACTAACGACTCTGTGACCCTTTGAGGAGACAGCCAGTGGAGACCGAAGCGTTCCAGACGGTGCTCGCCTCCGTGCGCACCTTCGTGCGCAAGGAGGTCGTGCCCGCCGAAGACGTCATCGAGCAGACCGACGAGATCCCCGAGGCCATCCGCGCCAAGGCGGCCGACATGGGGCTCTTCGGCTACGCGCTGCCCGAGGAGCACGGCGGCCTCGGGTTCTCGATGAGCGAGGACGTGCAGCTCGCGATGGAGCTCGGCTACACCGCACCGGCGTTCCGCTCGATGCTCGGGACCAACAACGGCATCGCAGGCCAGGTGCTGGTGAACTTCGGCACCGACGAGCAGAAGCGGCGCTACCTGCCCGACCTGGCCGCCGGCCGCACGATCGCCTCGTTCGCCCTGACCGAGGCCGAGGCTGGGTCGGATCCGAGCGGAATGCGCACCCGAGCGTCCAAGGTCGAGGGCGGCTACAGGCTCACCGGCCAGAAACGCTTCATCACCAACGCCGATCGTGCCGACCTGTTCATGGTCTTCGCAAGGACGGGCGCCGGAACCGAGGGCACCAAGGGCATCTCCGTCTTCGCGGTCGGCGCCGGCGCCGAGGGGCTCACCGTCGGGCCCAACGACGAGAAGATGGGGCAGCGCGGCGCGCACACCGCCGAGGTCTTCCTCGACGACGTCTTCGTGCCCGAGTCCGACCTGATCGGCGGGGTCGAGGGCGAGGGCTTCGCGGCGGCCATGCGCTCCCTGGCCCGCGGCAGGCTGCACATCGCGGCGATCTGCGTCGGGCTCGCCCAGCGGCTCGTTGAGGAGAGCGTCGGCCACGCCGCAGCGAGCCGGCAGGGCGGCCGTCCCATCGCGGAATTCCAGCAGGTACAGGCCATGCTCGCCGACTCGCAGACCGAGACGCTCGCGGGGCGGGCGATGGTGCTGGAGGCGGCGCGGGCGTTCGACGACGGCAGCGACCGCCGCATGGCGCCGTCCTGCGCGAAGCTCTTCTGCTCGGAGATGGTCGGACGGGTGGCCGACCGCGCCGTCCAGATCCACGGCGGCATGGGATACATGCGGTCGGTTCCGGTCGAACGGTTCTACCGCGACGCCCGCCTGTTCCGGGTGTACGAGGGCACAAGCGAGGTGCAGAAGGTCATCATCGCCAAGCAGCTGCTCAGGGAGGCGAACCGATGACCCGCCGGGTGGTGTGCCCGGCCGACACAGCCACCCGGCGCTCGCAGCCGCTGCGCGGTATGCGGATCATCGAGATCTCGAGCTATGTGGCGTCGCCGTTGAGTGGGATGACGCTGGCCCAGCTCGGCGCGGACGTGATCCGCGTCGAGCCGGTCGGCGGTGGCGCCGACCGCACCCGGTGGCCGCTGGCCGAGAGCGGGACCAGCCTGTACTGGACGGGACTCAACAAGGGCAAGCGTGCCATCGAGGTGGACCTGTCCGCCGCGGAGGGACGCCGGCTCGTCGGCGATCTGATCGTCAGCGGCGGCGACCACGGCGGGATCGTTGTCAGCAACTCGGAGCGGTATTCGGAGCTGACATTCGAGACCTTGAGCGCACGCCGCCCCGACGTCATCCATGTGCTGCTCACCGGGCGCCGGAACGGTGCGACCGCAGTGGACTACACCGTCCAGGCGGCAACCGGATTCCCCCTGCTGACGGGCCCGGAGGACACAACGCGGCCGGTGAACAGCCCGGTGCCCACCTGGGACCTCGCCGCCGGGCTCTACCTCGCGATCGGACTGCTGGCCGCCGAGCGGCACCGGCTGCTGACCGGCGAGGGGCAGAGCCTCCGGGTGGCTCTGGAGGACGTCGCCCTGGCAGCGGCCGGAAACCTCGGATACCTCGCCGAGGCGCAGCTGAACGGCGCGTCACGGGAACGCGACGGCAACCACGTCTACGGCACGTTCGGCCGTGACTTCGCCACCGCCGACGGCGAGCGGCTGATGATCGTGGCGCTCACGGCCCGGCATGCCAGGGATCTCTTCGCCGCGACCGGCCTCACCGGCGTGATCTCCGCGCTGTCCGCCGCCCTCGGAGCGGACTTCGACGAGGAGGCGGAACGGTACCGGCACCGCAAGGTGCTCGGTGAGCTGCTCGCCGGGTGGTTCGAGTCCCACACCCTCGCCGAGGCGCAGGAGGCCCTCCGCACCACGCGGGTGTTGTGGTCGCCCTACCAGAGCTTCAGCGATCTCGTCGCGGACGACGCGCGCCTGCTGCGGGAGAGCCCGCTGATGGCGGAGCTCCGGCAGCCGGGAGTCGGCAGGCACTTGGCCCCCGGATCGCCCCTGGTGCTGGACGGGGAACAGTCGCCCCCGGCAGCGGCGCCCCTGATCGGCCAGCACACCGAGGAGGTGCTGCGGGACCAGCTCGGCCTGTCCGCACCGGACCTTGCGAAGCTGAGAGAGAACGGTGTCATCCCGCCGCGCGACGAGCGGGACGGGGAACGATCGCCTTGATCGCGCGGATTCTGCGAACGGTACGGATCCTGCGAACGGTACGGAGCGGAGAACGGTCATGAGTGTGCTGAGCGAGGACGAGCGTGAGATCGTCGCGCTGGCGGGCGAGTTCGTCGACGCGCGGGTACGGCCGCGGGTACGGGACTACGAGTCGCAGGACAAATACCCCACCGAGTTCATCGAGGAGATGAAGAAACTCGGCTTCTTCGGCCTGCTGGCACCTGCCGAGTACGGCGGTGTGGACGTCAGCGCGGCATGCTTCGCCCGGGTGACCGAGGAGCTCGCCCGTGGCTGGATGAGCCTCGCCGGAGCCATCGGCGGGCACTCGGTAATCGCCTATTTGATCCGCACGTTCGGCACTCCGGAGCAGCGGGAACGCTATCTGCCGGCGATGGCCGACGGCACGATCCGGGCGACGATGGCGCTCACCGAGCCGGGCGGCGGCAGCGACCTGCAGGCGATGCGCACGCACGCGGTGGCCGACGGGGACGACTTGGTGATCACGGGGTCGAAGACCTGGATCTCCAACGCCCGGCACTCGGGACTGATCGGCCTGCTGTGCGTGACCGACCAGGACGCCAAGCCCGCGCACAAGGGCATGAGCGTGGTCCTCGTCGAGCCCGGCGACGGCATGGACGTCTCCAAGAACCTGCCCAAGCTCGGCTATCGAGGCGTCGAGGCGTGCGAGGTCGTGTTCGACCGGATGAGGGTCCCCGCGTCCGCCGTTCTCAGCGGCGAGCCGAACCAGGGCTGGGCGCACATGATGCGCGGGCTTGAGGTCGGCAGGATCCAGGTGGCGTCCCGCGCGGTCGGCGTGGCCCAGGCCGCGCTCGACGACGCGGTCCGGTACGCCCAGGAACGCGAGTCGTTCGGCAAGCCGATCTGGAAACACCAGTCGGTGGGCAACCTGCTGGCCGACATGGTGACCAAGGTCCGGGCGGCGCGGCTGCTGACCGAGGACGCCGCCCGCGTGCTCGACGGCGGAGGCCGTGCCGACATGGAGGCGGGCATGGCCAAGCTGTTCGCCTCCGAGGCCGCCATGGAGGTGACGCTGGACGCGATGCGCGTGCACGGCGGATACGGCTACTCCAAGGAGTTCGACGTCGAACGCTATTTCCGGGACGCCCCCCTGATGATCCTCGGCGAGGGCACCAACGAGATCCAGCGCAACGTCATCGCGGCCCAGCTGATCGCGCGCAACCCCATCACATGACGAACGAGAGCTGATCATTCATGCCACTACTCCCCGGCAAGACCGCGGTCATCACCGGCGGCGCCCAGGGCATCGGGCTCGCCATCGCGGAGGCCTTCGTCAAGGAGGGCGCGAAGGTCGTCCTCGGTGACCTGAACCTGGACGCCGCCGAGGCCGCGGCCAAGGAGCTCGGCGGGCCCGAGGTGGCGCGGGCGGCGCGGTGCGACGTCACGAGCGCCTCCGACGTGCAGGCCCTGATCGGCACGGCGACGGCGGCCTTCGGCTCGCTGGACGTCATGGTCAACAACGCCGGGATCACCCGCGACGCGACGATGCGGACGATGACCGAGGACCAGTTCGACCAGGTCATCGACGTCCATCTCAAGGGCACATGGAACGGCACCCGCACCGCGGCGGCGGTGATGCGGGAGCAGAAGAGCGGCGCGATCGTGAACATCTCGTCCCTGTCGGGGAAGGTCGGCATGGTCGGCCAGACCAACTACTCCGCCGCCAAGGCCGGCATCGTCGGCATGTCCAAGGCGGCCGCGAAGGAGCTGGCGCACCACGGCGTCCGGGTCAACGTCATCCAGCCGGGCCTGATCCGTTCGGCCATGACCGAGGCGATGCCGCAGAAGGCGTGGGACCAGAAGATGGCCGAGATCCCCATGCGGCGCGCCGGCGAGCCGGACGAGGTCGCCACCGTGGCCCTGTTCCTGGCCTCCGGCCTGTCCTCGTACATGACTGGCACGGTGCTGGAAGTGACCGGCGGACGGTTCATGTGACCCCGATGAGCTCGCCTCAAGCGACGCCGATGAGCTCGCCCCATTGGGAACCGCACACGCTCACCACCATTGAGACAGTCGATCCTCATCCCGTGGCGACGCTGTCCGCTCTGTTCGACGACGGGACGCCCCCTGTCGGCCCGGGAGACGTCCTGCCGCCTCTGTGGCACTGGCTCGCCCTGGCACGCTGGCCGCCCTCGTCCACGCTCGGTGTGGACGGCCACCCGGCACGCGGAACGTTCCTGCCTCCTGTGGAACTGCCGCGCCGGATGTTCGCCGGCGGCGAGGTCGCCTTCCACGCTCCGCTCACGGTGGGCAGCACGGTGCGCCGGGAGGCGCGCGTCGAATCGGTCACCGAGAAGTCCGGGCGCTCGGGGAAGCTGGTCGTCGTGGTCGTCGCCACGAAGCTGTACGACGACGACGGCCTGCTTGCGATCGATGAGCGGCAGGACATCATCTACCGGGACGCCGGAGCCGTCTCCCCCTCGGCGAGCCCGTCCGAGGAGGCAGCAGGTCTGGCTCCTTCTGGCGCGCCCTTCACGCGGTCCGGTGAATGGTCCTGGGACTTCGCCACGGATCCGGCCTTGCTGATGCGATTCAGCGCGGCGACGTCGAACCCGCATCGGATCCACTACGACTGGCCCTACGCCACTCGGATCGAGGGCTATCCCGGCCTGGTCGTGCACGGACCCCTGATGACGCTCGCACTCGCGGAGGTCCTCCGCCTGGAAGGGCACAAGTCGCGGGTCTCCCGCCTCCGGCACAGGAACCGCAAACCTCTCTTCTGCGGCCAGAACGCACAGCTGCGAAGGATCGAGGACGCCGCCGCGCCCGACGCGTTCACCCTGGGCCTGATCGGCCCGGATCCCGCTGCCACGCCGAGCACCACCTTGACGATCGACTTCGAACCCCGCCAGGAAGAAGGGACGACCGGCCATGCGTGAAGCGGTCATCTGCGAGCCCGTCCGTACCCCGATAGGCCGCTATGGCGGGATCCTCAAGAGCCTGACCGCGGTCGACCTCGGGGTGGCGGCCCTCAAGGGACTGATCGACC
Source organism: Actinomadura sp. 6N118 (assembly GCF_044326415.1). Lineage (NCBI taxonomy): Bacteria > Bacillati > Actinomycetota > Actinomycetes > Streptosporangiales > Thermomonosporaceae > Actinomadura > Actinomadura sp. 6N118. The sequence goes on from NZ_JBIRAZ010000003.1 coordinate 321,951, forward strand.
GCACCGGCATCCCGCCGGAGGCGATCGAGGACGTCGTCCTCGGTCACTGCAACGCCAGCAGCGAGGCACCCGCGATCGGCCGGGTCATCGCGCTCGACTCCGGGCTCCCCGTCAGCGTCCCGGGCTTGCACCTCGACCGCCGTTGCGGCTCGGGCCTGCAAGCCGTCATCAACGCCGCCATGCAGGTGCAGACCGGTGCCCATGACGTCGTCGTCGCGGGCGGAACCGAGAGCATGAGCAACGCCACGTTCTACTCGGTGGACATGCGGTGGGGCGCGAGGAACGGCGTCGCGATGCACGACAGCCTCACGCGTGCGCGGCAGACCGCGGGCGGCCGGAGCCATCCGGTCCCAGGCGGCATGCTCGAAACGGCCGAGAACCTGCGCCGGGAATACGCGATCCCGCGCGAGGAACAGGATGAGCTCGCCCTGCTGTCACACCAGCGGGCGGTCAAGGCCCAGACGGGCGGGATCCTGGCCGAGGAGATCGTCCCGACCCCGGTCATGACCAGGAACGGCGAGACCGTCATCGACACCGATGAGCACCCGCGTGCCGACGCCTCGATGGAGTCGTTGCGCAGGCTCAAGCCGATCCTGCTCGGCTCCGACCCGGAGGCGACGGTCACGGCCGGCAACGCCAGCGGCCAGAACGACGCGGCCGCCATGTGCCTCGTCACCACACCCGAACGCGCCGAGCAACTCGGGCTGCGTCCGCTGGTCCGGCTCGTGTCATGGGCCGTGGCGGGAGTCGGGCCGGAGACCATGGGCATCGGCCCGGTCCCCGCCACCGAGGCAGCGCTGGACCGCGTCGGCCTGACGCTGGACGACATGGACCTCATCGAGCTGAACGAGGCGTTCGCGGCCCAGGCTCTGGCGGTCATGCGGGAATGGAAGTTCACCGGCGAGGATCTGGAGCGCACGAACGTCCACGGCTCCGGCATTTCGCTCGGGCATCCGGTCGGGGCGACCGGTGTGCGGATGCTCGCGACGCTGTCCCGGGAGCTGCACCGGCGGCAGGCCCGGTACGGGCTGGAGACCATGTGCATCGGCGGAGGCCAGGGACTGGCGGCCGTCTTCGAGCGGGTGACGGCATGACCGTGCGCGTCTTCGCGTCCCTTGCGGAGCTGGAGAGCGCCCTCGACCAGCCGATCGGGCCTACCGCCTGGCTGGTCGTCGACCAGGAGCGCATCAACGCCTTCGCCGATGCCACCGGCGACCACCAATGGATCCACGTCGACGCCGAACGGGCCGCGGCCGGGCCGTTCGGCCGCACCATCGCGCACGGCTACCTGACCCTGTCGCTGATACCGATGTTCGGCCAGCAGCTCGTCCGCCTCGATCTGGGCCAGGCGCGCGTGAACTACGGCCTGAACAAGGCGCGATTCCCCTCCCCCGTGCCCGTGGGATCACGCCTGCGGGCACAGGCCACGTTCGTCGGCCTACGGCAGACCGGGGCGGGGACCGCTCTCACGACGCGCTACACGATCGAGATCGATGGAGCGGCGAAGCCGGCCTGCGTGGCCGAGACCATCACCATCGTCGTCCACTGACCAGCGGGCCAGCTGGTCGGCTGGTCGGCTGGTCAGCGGTCCTGCCAGACCGGCGCCCGCTTCTCGGCGAAGGCGCGGGCGCCCTCCATCGCGTCGGCGGACGCCGTCACCTCCAGCCACACCTTCCGCTGTTCCGCGAAGGCCTCCGTGTCGGTGTAACTCACCGACGCCGCGACGATCTGCTTGGACGCGCGCACCGCGAACGGGGCGTTGGCGGCGATCCGGCCGGCCAGCGCCCGTGCTTCGCCGAGTGCGCCGCCCGGCTCAGTGAGCACGTTGACCAGCCCGTACTCGTGCGCCTTCGTGGCCGGGAGCGGGTCCCCCGTGAGCACCAGCTGCATGGCCAGGTGATACGGCAGTGCCTTCGCCACCCGCAGCAGGCCGCCTCCCACCGCGATCAGCCCGCGCTTGACCTCGGGCAGGCTGAACGTGGCGTCCCGCGCCGCGACCACCAGATCGGCGGCGAGCGCCAGCTCGCAGCCGCCCGCAGCCGCCCATCCCTCGACCGCGGCGATCAGCGGTTTGCTCGGCGGGCGCTCGGTGATGCCGGCGAAGCCCCGCCCCGGCAGCGCCGGACGCTCGCCGCGCGCGAACGCCTTCAGGTCCATGCCGGAGGAGAAGGTGCCGCCCGCGCCGGTGAGGATCCCGACCAGCAGATCCGGCCGGGACTCCAGCTCGTCGATCGCGGCGGCGATCGCCTTGGTCATCTCCAGGTCGACCGCGTTGCGCGCCTCCGGCCGGTTGATGGTGATGACCGCGACACCGTCGGCGAACTCGGTCAGCACAGTGCTCACTCGTTTACTCCTTACAGGCCGATGGACTTGGCGATGATGCTCTTCATGACCTCGCTGGTGCCGCCGTAGATGCGGGTGACCCTCGCGTCGGCGTACATGCGGGCGATCGGGTATTCCAGCACATATCCGTAGCCGCCGTGCAGTTGCAGGCACTTGTCGACGACGCGCGACTGCAGCTCAGTGCAGAAGAGCTTCACCTTGGCCGCGTCGGCGGCGCTCAGCCCGCCGGCGTCGTGCTCCTCCAGCGCGCGGTCGACCATCGCTTGACCGGCCTCCACGTCGGCCGCGCACTCGGCGAGCACGAACTTGGTGTTCTGGAAGCCGGACAGCGGCTTGCCGAACACGTTCCGCCCGGTCACGTACTCGAGGGTCAGCTCCACCGCCGCCGCTGCCGCCGCCTGCGCGTTCACCGCGATGGACAGCCGTTCCTGCGCGAGGTTGTGGCCCAGGTACTCGAACGCGCGGCCCTCCTCCCCCAGCAGGTTCTCCGCCGGGACGCGGACGTCGTCGAAGGCGAGCTCGGCGGTGTCCTGCGCCTTGAGGCCGATCTTCTCCAGATTGCGGCCCACCGAGAACCCGGGCGACGACGACTCGACGACGAGGATGCTCAGTCCCGCCCGGCGGTTGCCCGGCGACACCGACGTGCGGGCGACGACGAGCACCAGGTCGGCGTTCACGGCGCCCGTGATGAACGTCTTGGCCCCGTTGAGGATCCAATGGTCGCCGTCCCGCGTCGCGGTGGTGGTGATGCCGGCGAGATCGGACCCGGTGCCCGGCTCGGTCATCGCGATCGCGGTCATCAGATCGCCGTCGGCCACGCCGGGCAGCCAGCGCCCCTTCTGCTCGTCGTCGGCGTAGCGCAACAGGTAGGGCAGGACGATGTCGGTGTGCACCCGTACCGTGCCGAGGCCCAGCTTCGCGCGCGCCATCTCCTCGTTCACCACGGCGTTGAACTTGTAGCTGCGCTGGCCGCCACCCCCGTACTCCTCCGGGACCCGGACGCCGAGGATGCCGAGCTTGCCCAGCAGCCGGTAGAAGCCGCGGGGCGCCGCGCCCGCCTTCTCCCACTCGGGGAAGACCGGGACCACCTCGCGGGCGAGGACGTCACGGACGGTGGCCCGGAAAGCTTCATGGTCGTCGTCGAAGACGGTGCGTCGCATCGTTCTCCTCATCTTGTCGAACGATCGTTAAATAAAGGTGAAGAACCGGCCGTGTCAAGATCCGGACGTGTGGTACTACGGGCGAGCGGGCGGGAGGTCCTGCACCAGCGTGAGTGACAGGTGGATGTACCTGTCGACCAGGTCGGTGACGCCCAGATCACCGGACGGCTGGTACCACTGGGCGACCGCGTTGCACATCCCGAGGACCGCCCGCTGCGCCTCGTCGGGGTAGGGCGTGGTGAAGACACCGCGCGCCACACCGTCTTCGATGATCTCTCGCAGCAGCCTCGGCAGCTCGTCCCGCCGTTCGACGAACCGTTCCAGCCGCTCCGGCTCCAGATTCCTTATCTCGCGCAGGGCCAGCAGGCTGTCGACCTGGCGCCGCACGCGGTACTCCACCAGGGCCCGGACGAAGGCGCCCAGCCGCGCGGCCGGGTCGTCCCCGGCCGCGCTCAGCGCCGTCTGGCAGCTTTGGAAGACGTCCGCGAGCGCGTCCTCCAGCAGGGCGTGGAGCAGCTCCTGCTTGCCGTCGTAGTAGTAATAGAGGGCCGAGAGGCTCAGCCCCGCACGCTTGGCGATGTCCCGGATCGACGCGCCGTGGTAGCCGCGCTCAGCGAAGATCTCGCGAGCCGAACCCATGATCGCCGCGAGTCCGTTGCCCCGGGTCACCGCCGCCGGCGGCTTCCGAGCCGGCTGTTTCCGATCCGGCGCCGCGTCGGCCGTGCCGCTTGTGGCCATAACCCCATCCTATGTCTATGAAACGTTCGGCTACGCGGGACTTCCCGGCTAGCCGGCCTGCACCTGGTACTGCTTGGCGAGGTCGGACACCTTGAAGTCCTCCACGACCTTCATCCCGGCGTAGACGGCCTTGTCGGGGCGGTGGATCTGGCTCGCCCGCGAGGTCGGCTGCGCCGGGTCGGACAGGTTGAGCGCCGGTCCCAGACCCGCGATGCTGAAGTCGGTGACCTTGGCGCGGGCCGCGAGCACGCCCTTGCGCGTCAGGTCGTCGCACGTCCCGCCGATGATCTTCGCGAACAGGTGGGTCGTCACGTAGGAGAGCACGACCGCGCCGCCCGACTCCGGCTGCACCGCGCCGAACTTGGCCTTCCACTTGCCGGCGAGCTTCTTGACCTCGGGCGTGTCCGCGCCGAGGAGCCCGATACCCGACACCCGGTAGTAGTTCTTGAGCAGCGAGGGCGCGGCGGCCGTCGACAGCAGGCTCGTGGCGAACGTGGCGACGTTGCCCATGATCGGGACGTCCAGCCCGGCGCCCCGGGCGGCACCGGCCACCGCCGCGGTCTGCTTCGCCGTGGAGTCCAGCAGGATCGCCTTCGCTCCGGCCGACTTCATCGCGTTCACCTGGCTGGTGAGGTCGGCGTCGGTCGGCTTGATCTGCTGGCTGGCCAGCTTGAGCCCCAGCTTCTGCGTCGCGTACTTGCTGCCCTTCAGGCTGTTCTCGCCGATCTCGCCCTGCAGGTAGATGTGCCCGAGCGTGTCCCCGCGCTTCAGCATGCCCTCGCGCACCATCCAGTCGATGCTGTTGATCGACTGGATGTCGTACGTGGAGCCGACCACGATGAGATGCGGGTCGCCGAGCAGCGTGGGCGCGAACGCCGTCAGCCCGACGAGCGCGTCGTTGGCGGAGATCTTGTCCCGCAGCGCGGAGGTGATCGCCGACCCGTAGACGTTGAGGAACCCGAGGACCTGCGGCGCGACCTCGTCATAGGCGGTGACCGCCTTCTGCACGTCGTATCCGTGGTCGCGCGCGACCAGTTCGATCTTGCGGCCGCACACGCCGCCGGCCGCGTTGATCTCTTCGACGGCGAACTGGCTGCCGGTGTTGCTGGTCTTGCCGGAGGTCGCGAACGGGCCGGTCAGGTCCACCAGCATGCCGAGCTTGATGGTGGAGTCGCTGACACCCGGGGCGGACTTCGAGCTCGCGGCCTTGGGCGAGCAGGCGGTGACGGACAGGGCGAGCGCGACGGCGGCCGCCGTGAGGACGCGTGGACGGGACCGGTTCATGTGATTCTCCAGGTGAACGGAGGGGGGGTTCAGGCCGGTTGAGGGACGGTTGAGTAGCGGTTCAGTGGGCGGTGGGCCGGCGGCGGTCCCGGATGGTGTGCACCATCGCGCGCAGCCCGCCGGGCTGGGTGAGCATGACGACCACGACGAGCGCGCCGTACACGAACGTCGCGGCGAACGAGGCCTGAAGCCCTTCCTGTCCGGGTGCGACGACGAGCGGCAGCGCGTCCGCGTACCGGGACAACACGATCGGCAGCGCGATCACGAACGTCGCGCCGACGAGCGCGCCCGACGTCGAGCCGAGGCCGCCGAGGATGATCATGGCGAGGAAGTCGATGGACAGCTGCAAGTCGAAGTAGTCGGGGACGGCGCGCTGGAAGGCCAGCGCGGTCAGCACGCCTGCGGTGCCGGCGTACATCGAGGACAGGACGAACGCGCCCGCCTTGGCGCGCTGGACGCGTACACCCATCGCGGCCGCGCCCACCTCGCTGTCGCGCATGAGGCGGAACGCCCTGCCTGGCCGGCCCCGCAGCACGTTGCGGGCGACCAGCGTCGCCACCACGGTGACCGCCAGGAAGAGGTACCAGAGGCTCTCCACGGCCCCGAACGGGATGCCGAGCACGAGGCGGTCCGAGACGTCGGAGAACGTGAACCCTCCCAGCGCGAACGGCTCGACCGAGCGCCCGTCGTAGCCTCCGGTCACCGCCGGCAGGTTGAGCAGCAGATGGTGGCCGAGGAAGACCAGGCCGAGCGAGGCGATCCCGAGATAGATACCGCGCAGCCTGCTGGCGACCGGGCTGAACAGCAGGCCGCACAGCCCGGCGAACAGGATCGCGAGCACGGCCGCCACGAGCGGCGGCAACCCCAGGCCCTTCACCTGGCCGTGGTCATCGCCTGCGAGGAACCCGTACCCGTAGGTGCCGACCGCGACGAAGAACGCGTGGCCGAGTGACAGCTGCCCGGCCGCGCCGAACAGGATGGTCAGGCCGAGCGCCCCGACCGCCGCGGCCATGGCGAACAGGCCGATGCGCAGCCAGAACGCGTCCACGTACAGCGGCAGCACCAGCGGCACGGCGATCGCAGCGACCATGGCGGCGGCGCCCAGCACCCGGCGCGACGGGGCCGAGGACGGTGCACCGGACGGCGTGCCCGACGGCGGCGGCGTCTCGGCGGCGGTAGAGCGGGCAGGTGCGATGGTGTCGTCAGACACGGCTGAACTCCTTCGACCCGAACAGTCCGGACGGTCGCCACAGCAGGACGACGATCATCACGAGGTAGGCCACGACGTCACCGACACCGAGCCCGAGGAAGTCGAGCGAGTCCTGGTTACCGGACACCATGACCTGGACGACCCCGACGATGAGCCCGCCCGCGATGGCCCCGCCGAGCGAGTCGAACCCGCCGATGATGGCCGCCGGGAACGCGGTGATCGCGACCGCCTCCAGGCTCACGCTGACGCCGGGACTGGGGAACGACGCCAGGCCGATGCCGGCGGTGGTCGCCAGCAGCCCGGCCATCACCCACGCGGTGGCCGACACCCGGCGGAGCCGGATGCCCACCAGCGCCGCGCCCTCGGCGTCGGCGATGGACGCGCGCATCGCGAGGCCCCAGCCGGTCAGCGTCAGCAGCGCGGTGAGGCCGCCGATCAGCAGCGGCACGGCCACCACGGTGATGACGACGGTGAGCGGGAGGGTCAGCGGGCCGAGGTCGACCACGTGGCCGTCCCACGGTGCGCCCAGTGGGAGCACCCGTTCCTCCAGGCGCCGCGTCAGCTCGGCGGTCAGCACGACGTTCAACCCGATGGTGGCGATCGCCATCGCGTGGTGGTTGTGCATCTCGATGCGGCTCGTCAGCAACCGCTCCGTCGCCAGCCCGAGCAGTCCGGCTACGGCGAGCCCGAGCAGCGCCGCCGCGGCGAACCCGATCCGCGGCTGGGTCGAGGCGACCACGTAGACGCCGAGCAGCAGGAACGACGCGTGCGCGAAGTTGACCGTCCGGGTGGCCTTGAAGACGATGACGAACCCCAGCGTGATGAGCGCGTACAGCAGACCCAGGGACACGCCGTTGACGAGCAGTTCCAGCAGGCGGGTCATGGTGACGTCCTCTCTGCCCGAGGGGCGGTCTCGGCGGTGTCGGAGGCGTCCGTCCCGGGCTCATCGGTCTCGGACTCGTCGGGTGCACCGAGGTAGGCGCTGACCACCGTCGGGTCGCTGCGCACTTCGGCGGGCGTGCCTTCGGCGACGACGCGGCCGAAGTCGAGCACCGTGATGCGGTCGGCGATCGACATGACCACGCCCATGTCGTGTTCCACGAAGACCACGGTGAGGTCGAGGGACGCGCGCGCCGCGAGGACGAGTTGCCCCAGCTCCCAGCTCTCCGTGGCGTTCAGGCCGGCGACCGGCTCGTCCAGGATCAGCAGGCGCGGCTCCAGGCACAGCGCCCGGGCGAACTCCAGCCGTTTGAGGTCACCGAAGGGCAGCCGCCCGGCGGTGCTGTCCAGCAGGTCCGACAGGCCGACGAACTCGGCGATCTCCCGGACCCGTGCCTCGTGGCGGCGCTGTTCGCGGCGGCCGAGCCACAACGCGGTCGAGACCAGGCCGGCGCGGGTCAGCCCGTGCCGCCCGACCATCAGGTTGTCCAGCACGGACTCCCGCGGCGAGACGACGATGTTCTGGAAGGTCCTGCCGACTCCCAGCGAAGCGACCCGGTCCGGCCGCAGCCGCGTCACCTCGTGCTCGTCCACCAGGATGCGCCCGCCGGTCACGGGATAGATGCCGCACAGGGTGTTGAGCAGCGACGACTTCCCTGCTCCGTTGGGTCCGATGACAGCGTGGATCGAGCCCGGCTCGACGGTGAACGCCACCTTGTCCAGCGCGAGCAGGCCGCTGAACGCCAAGGTCACCTCGTCCACCACCAGGCGCGGCGCGCTCATCCCGACCACCGGGCCAGGCGGCGCGCGGCCAGGTCTTCGCGGACGCCCGCGCGGGGTTGCCCGTCGGAGTCTTCTGCCACGTCCTCACCCAGGTAGAGCCGGCGGACCTCGTCGCTGTGGGCCAGCTCACCGGCCGGACCGTCCAACACGACGCGGCCCAGTTCCAGGACGTACGCCCGGTGGGCGACCGACAGCGCCATCGCCGCGTTCTGCTCCACCAGCAGCACGGGGACGCCGTCGCGGCTGATCTCGCGCACCGTCTCGCCGATCTGCTTCACCAGGAGCGGCGCCAGGCCGAGCGAGGGCTCGTCGAGCAGCAGCAGCTTCGGCTGGGACATCAGCGCGCGGGCGATGGCCAGCATCTGCTGCTCGCCGCCGGACAGCGTGCCCGCGCGCTGGCGGCGCCGCTCGGCCAGCCGGGGGAACAGCTCGAACATCTGGCGGCGGGTGCGTTCGCGCGCCTCGCGGGACCGGACGGTGATGGCACCCGCGTCGAGGTTCTCGTCGACGGTGAGCGCGCCGAACACATGCCGTCCCTCGGGGGTCTGCACCAGCCCGCCGGCCACGACGGCCGCCGGGTCGCGGCCGGCGATGTCCTGTCCCAGGAACCGGATCGACCCCGCGGCGACCGACCCCCCGTGCAGCGGCAACGTGCCGGAGACGGCCCGCATGAGGGAGGTCTTGCCCGCACCGTTGGCGCCGAGCAGCGCCACCACACCCGCCTCGGTCACCTCGAGGCTCACTCCGTGGAGTACCGGCTCGCGTGCGCCGTAGCGGACGACGAGCCCTTCGATATCGAGCATCCGACCTCCGAACACTTGTTGATCGTTCGTTAAGTGAGATTTCCTCTATCGATCGTTCGTTAAGTAGGCGTAATGTAAGTGCGCGATGTGACGTACGTCAACGTCCTGGACCTGGAGGTTTCCCATGCGGATCGGCACGACCCTCGCCTACAGCGCCGGTTTCAAGGAGGCTGCCGCGGGCCTGCGCGACCTCGAAACCGCTGGAGTCGAGATCGCTTTCGTCGCTGAGGCCTACTCCTTCGACGCCGTGAGCCAGCTCGGCTACCTCGCCGGAGCGACTGACCGGATTCACCTTGCCTCGGCGATCCTGCCGATCTACACCCGCACCCCCACACTCCTCGCGATGACCGCGGCCGGGCTCGACTACGTGTCGGACGGCCGTTTCACGCTGGGCCTGGGCGCATCCGGGCCGCAAGTGGTGGAGGGTTTCCACGGCGTGCCGTATGACGCGCCCATCGCCCGGACCCGCGAGATCGTGGAGATCTGCCGCCGCGTGTGGCGTCGCGAAGAGGTGGTGTACGAGGGCGCGCACTACGAGCTCCCGTTGCCCGCAGACCGGGGTACCGGCCTGGGCAAGCCGCTGAAGCTCATCAACCACCCCGTACGCGACCGCATCCCGATCATGCTGGCCGCGATCGGACCCAAGAACGTGCAGCTCGCCGCAGAGGTGGCCGAGGGCTGGCTGCCGATCTTCGTTCACCCCGGCAAGCTGAACGAGGTGTGGGGTGAGTCGCTCGCCGCAGGGCAAGCCCGCCGCGCCCCGGAGCTCGGCCCGCTGGACATCGTGGTCACCATGAACCTGGCCATCGGCGACGACGTCCACCACCTGCTCGACCGGGGACGCCCGCAACTCGCGCTCTACATCGGCGGCATGGGCGCCCGGGGCAAGAACTTCTACAACGGCCTCGCCCGCCGGTACGGCTACGAACGGGAGGCCGAGCTCATCCAGGAGCTCTACCTGTCGGGCCGCAAGCGTGAAGCCGAGGCCGCCGTGCCCGAGGAGCTGCTGCGCGCCACGTCACTGGTCGGGCCGAAGGAATACGTGACCGAGCGGATCGCAGAGCTCGCCGAGTGCGGCATCACCACGGTCAGCGTGAAGCCCCTCGCAGACGACCCCGCCGACCGCCTCGCCGCCATCGAGCAACTACGAGACCTCATGCCCTAGCGGACGTTTTGACCCTGCGCCCTCGGGGACATCGGATCGAGACCCAACTCCGAGGAAGGCGAGGTAGTCATGGTTGTGGCGACGATCGTCGGAGTCTGTGTCCTGTTGCTGATCCTTGGCTTCCTTGTGCCGAGGTTGTCGCACGGCCCGCAGCGCGGGACCAACCGCGCCCTCGGAACGGGCGGCCGGGCCGCAGGCAAGGCGCCCGGCGCGTTGGGACGCTGGCTTTCCAAGTCGTTCCGCTCGTCCCGCCGTGCGGCCAACCGCAGCGCCCAGGCCGGACGCGGCACCCGCTGGAAGATGCCGTTCTAGCGTGCACCGGCGCCGAGGCTGATCAGGTAGGGCAGCGTTTGGCGCAGGCTGTTGCGGCGTGCCATGCTGCGACCGCTTGGTGGTCGTTGCTGCGCTCGAGCGAGGCCGTCGACCCGCAGTTCGCCACGCCCGCACTCCGCTGACCTGGCGAGCCGCGACTGCAACGCCGGCCGTCCATCCGGTGAACGCGGCCGGGATGCCCTTGTGCGGATTTGGCGTACGAGTCTTGGACGGGTTGCCGTTGGACCGTGGCCGGGATCCCCTGTCGCTGACGACCCCTTCCACGGCCCGCTACGGCGCTACGGCGTCCTGGGGCGTTCAGAAATGAACGGTGCCCTTCACGGTGCCCGCGGTCGAGCGCTTCCACTTCATGCACACGGTGGACCCCACCCGAACATTCCGGGCCAGAACATACTTCTGGTTCTTGACCTCCAGCGTCACCCAGCCTCCCAGCGCGGGCCCGCTCGTGCCGCGGAACGCACGGACCTTGATCGACCCCGTTTTCCGGGCCCTCTGGGTGTACTTGATCGACACCGTCTTGTTGTATCTGCTCTTGATGACGCACGGGCCGGACAGCTTCTTGCCCGACAGGTTGACGCTGTAAGGCTTCACCCCGAGCTTCGAGGCCTCCGCAAGCGGTGTCTCAGCCGCGGCAGCCGCCGGCAGTGCGCTCCCTCCAGCCATCGTGAGCGCCAGCCCACCCAGCAGCAGGACGCGACGTGCGTTCAAAGGAAGTGACCTGCCCATGAATCCTCTTTCTCTCGATACATCCGTCGATGCGGCAATCCTCTGATCGACACACCGCGGAGCAACAGAGAGCCAGCTCCCATTGACAGGCGGCAGCTAGTGCCTGGCTCCTAATAGGCCATGCCGAGCCAGCGCCGAACGGACGTCGCAGAACCCCAACCGCCCACGCCGTCGTCCGCGGCACCTGTCACGTGGCGCCCGACGTACGTGACCAGCTCGGCTTTTTACACCACCGCCGTGGACGCAACCCGAGCCGTACGACGACGGCATGACCAAAGGCCAGCCAGAAGAATCCGACGACGACGAAGCCGACGAGCCAGCGCAGCCACAGGTAGGAGCCGATGGCCTCGACGCGCCCGTCGACGACCATGCGGGCATCGATCCGCTCCCCCTCGGCGTCATGGCCGAGTCCGTCAACACGGACGTCTCGGTGCACGGCGCCCCCACCGTCTGGTTGAAAGTCGCCGTAGCAGGTCTTTTCGCCTCGGGAGCTCTCGCAGCCGGTGACCGCCGCGACGCCGGCCTGGCCAATGCCGATGGCCGCCAGCAGCCCAAGCCCCGCAAACCAGATCACGCCTCCCAAGACGACCGTGAAGAAGGCGAATAACAGACCCGCTAACACACCCGCGCCGGGAAATCCCTCTTCATTGCCGCCTCGCTGCATTCTCACCCTCCGGCTCATCGAGCAGCAGAGCCTAACGGCGATCACGTAGATACCGGGGCGAAAACACCCGTCAGGGCCTCAGTCGGCCAGCAAGCACCGCGGGCGGTGGCACATGCTCCGGGGTCATGAAGGGAAGCGGAGGATGACGTATTCCAGTTCGGCGGGGCGGACGATGTGGAACTTGCCGTCGGTGGCTTTGGGGGCGTAGATGGCCAGGTAGAGGTCCCCGCGCTGCTGCTGGAGGGGTTTGTCTGCCCGGTCCTGGTAGACCTGGCTGTAATCGACCTTGCTGGTGTCGGCCGACAGCGACTGGATGCGGGTGTCGATGAGGTAGTTGAAGCCCTCGTTGTTGAGCATGAGGCTGCCGCTGCCGAACTCGTAGTCGGCCATCCCCCGGCCCTCGCCCAGGCACTGATCGCTTTTGGTCGGCAGGCCTTCGCGAGGTGTGAAGATCGACCTGTCGGTCCAGGCGCAGATCTTCAGAGACTTCACGGCCTGCTTGGGGAAGCGCAGTTGGAACGGCGCCGCTTTCATCTGGACGGTCACGATGGGGTTGGTCTCGCCCGCGGCGGCGCTGAGCGACATCGGTGCCGCGGTGCCCTGCCAGAACTCCAGGCCCAGACGAGGCGTGCGGGTGATGCCTCCCGCCGCTGCTCCGCTGGCCGGGGTGGAGGCCGACGGAGACTTCGCCGGATCTGCTTCGGAGTCCTTGAGCAGTGGCGAGGCCAGCACACCAGCTGCTATCGCGACCGCGATGACTGCGGCGGCGATACCGCCCACCACTCGGCCGCGCCGCGCGCGACGGGGTGGTGGAGGCTCCATGGTGGTCGCCTCGCCGACGGGCAGCGGCGGGGCCAGGAATCCCGCGGGCAGAGGAGGCGGGGCTGGAGGAAAGTCGGAGGGTTTGCCCAGCAGGCGCATCACGATCTGCTGCATGGTCGGGCGAGTGGCGGGATCCTTGCGGAGGCCGGCGTGGACGATCTCACGAAGCGGCCCGGTGAGCTGCCCCAGGTCCGGTTCGTGGTGCAGGATCTGGTTGATCAGCGTGGGCATGTCGGCGCCGGTGAACGGCGGGTGGCCGCTGGCGGCGTACACCATCACACAGCCCCAGGCGAAAACGTCGGCGGGGGCACCGGCTTTGCCGCTGAACTGCTCGGGCGCCATATAGCTGGGCGTGCCGACGATCGTGCCGGTCTGGGTGACCGCGGTGTCGATGACGCGGGCTATGCCGAAGTCGATGACACGCGGGCCATCGGCGCCGAGCAGCACGTTCGCCGGTTTGAAGTCGCGGTGCGCGACGCCGGCCTGGTGGATCGCGGCGAGCGCGGTCGCCGTCGCCACCGCGAGCCGGTGCAGTGCGGCCCCGGTCCGCAGCCCGTCGTCGCGGATCGACTGCCCCAGCGTCGGCCCGTCCACGAACTCGGTGACCACGTACGGCGGGGTCGCCGCGAGGTCGGCGTCGAGCACCTGGGCGACGCAGAACTGCGCGGCGACCCGCTGGGCCGCGGTGACCTCCTTGGCGAAACGGCTCCGGGCCACGGCGTTCGCGGCGAGCTCGGACCGCACCACCTTGATCGCGACCGGGACGTCCTCCGGATCCCGGCCCAGGAAGACGACCCCCTGACCGCCCTCACCAAGCCTGCCGACGAGCCGATAACGCCCCAGCCTGTCCGGATCGCCGTCGCGCAGGGGACTCACGTCCCGCATTCACACCCCCAGGTGACGACGGCATCCCGGTCGATCTGCCGTCAAACCCGCCTGAACGGTGATCGTAACACCGGCCGGACGGCCGTTCCTGACGGCTTCAGCAGGTGTTCTTGGCGGGTTTGCCGGCGTAACGGTCGGAGAGGAACGTCAGCACCTCACCGTTCTTGAACACCATCTCCAGGGCGTGTTCTCCGATCCACGAGCGGGTGGTCTGCACCTTGGCGCCCTTCGCGCACCAGTCCTTGACGAGCTTGTCGGCCTGCGCGACGGGAACGATCTCGTCGGTGTTGGCGTGGTAGTTGAAGATCGGGGCGGCGGGGGCGGCGGCGCCCATCGTGTTGAGCTTCAGCACGGCCCGGACGGACGGGGCGGCCAGCGGATCCGGCACGGTGCTGTAATCCGACAGCTTCTTGAACGCGAAGGCTCCCAGGATCTCGGTCAGGCATTTGCCGCGGGCCTGGGCGATCGCCTTGCGTCCCTCCTCGTTCAGGAGCGGGTCGATGTTCATCTCGGGGAACTCGGTGGCGAGGCTGGCCGCGGCGGCCGCCTCGAAACCGGAGAACGGCCCGCCGTCGAGGAAGCGTGCCACGGCCTCGGGGTCGGCCGGGGTCCCGCCCATCGCAGCGCCCTTGAGCTTGACGTCCGGGGCGTAGGACGGCTGCATCTGCGCGGCCCATCCCGTGGCCTGCGCGCCGCCCGAGTAACCGTTGAGCGTCCAGGCGTTGAACTTGCCGATCCCGGGCGCACCGGTGAAGTTCTTCACCGCTCGGATCCCGTCCAGGACGGCGTGCCCGGCCTGCGGCCCCGCCATGAACACCGACTTGGGCCCTTCGTGGTCCGGCATGGCGACCGCCCAGCCCTTGTCGAGCAACTGCGTGGACCACACGGCGGACCATGCGGCGATCACACTGCCGGACGAGAGCCCGTAGGACGGCGCGCACTGGGTGCCGGTGGCGTCCTCGGCGGCCTGCACCGACACGATGGGCCGCGGCCCGTTCCCCGTCCATGCCTTCTTCGGCACGAGCAGGCTGGTGACCACGAGCTGGGGTGCCAGGTGCGAGTCGTTGCTGCGGTAGGAGATCTGCCAGACGTCCGTCGTGGAGTCCAGGTCGCCGACCTTCGGCGTGATCTTCCGGCTGGCCACGACCTGGCCGGCCCGGTAGGAGCCGATGTTCGCGGGCGCGGCGTAGAACGGATCCTCGTCGGGCGGCACGGACCCCGGAGGCGGGTCGTCTGCGGAGGCGGGCGCGGCGTGGGCAGCGGCGGGCGTGGCGTGGGCAGCGGCGGGGGCGGGCACGGCGATGCCGGCCGTCGCGAGCAGGGCGGCCATCGGGAACATTGCTCGGGCGAACGCACTCCGGCGGAAGAACGGGACAACACGCATCGGGCGCTCCAGGGGCGGGAAATCCGATCTCATCGCCCTGAACTTTGACCGGCCGGAACCTCCCGGCATAGACACCCGTCTTCACATCCCGCGTCCGCCAACTGAGCGGAACTGACAAACCGCCGGAGCGGTGACGCCCGTGATCATCCGGTGGGTGGGAGCGACTAGCCATGCGATCTCGACGTGTGACAGGGTCGGGCTGTGACAGACACGGAGCCGTCCGACGGCATGTCGGTGCAGGTCGACCGGCTCTCGGTCTACGCGGTGGTGACGGTCGAGGGTTCGATCGACTTCGGTACGCATGAGCGCCTGGGCGAGCGGCTGACCGAGGCGCTGGCCCTGACCGAGGTAGCGTTGATCATGGACATGGCGGCCGTGAGCTTCTGTGACTCCGCCGGGTTGCGCGTCTTCGTTCGCGCCATCCGGGAGACGCGCATGCGCGGGATGTCACTGGTGGTGACGGGCCTCCACGGCCGTGTCGCGAACGTCTTCGCGATGACCGGGCTCCAGCAGGAGATGTTCGTTCAGCCGGACGTCGACAGCGCCGTGAGCTGGCTGGAGACGGGGCAGAGCCGGCTGGCCTTCAAGCCGGAAGACACGGGATGACCTCCAGCCGGCGACCTGCGCTTGAACGAACAGCGCCAACGCCAACTGAGTTCGACAATGTCGAACGACCAATGCTTGTGCCGCCGAAACGCCTGCTACCAGCGACGAGCACCTAGATCACGGGAGACGGCGCGTGCCGCGTCCCGTACGGCGGCCACCAGCTCGACATGGGGCCGCCCGGCCGCGTCACAGAGGCGTTCGATCGCCCCGGAGATGCCGATCGCGCCGACCACGACCGTACGGTCGTCGCGGATCGGCGCGGCGATGGAGACCTCGCCCTGGACGAGCTCCTCGATGTCGGCGGCCCAGCCACGGGCCCTGACCTCTTCCAGATCGGCGACCAGATCGTCCTTGGAAGCGATGGTGTTGCGGGTGTAGCTCTTGGTGTCGACATCGGCCAGCAAAGCGTCGGACTGCAGGTCGAACGCCAGGAGCACCTTGCCGAGCGCGGTGGCGTGGATGGGCAGGAGCTCCCCCACGTCCAGCGTCTGCAGGCTGTCGTCGGGACGGAAGACATGGTGGACGATCAGGACCTGGCCCTCGTGCAGCGATCCGATCCGGACACTTTCGTGCGCGCGTGAGGCGAGGGAGTCGGCCCAGTTGATCGCCCGGGTCCGCAGCTCGTTGATGTCCAGGTAGCTGTTGCCCAAGTGGAGCAGCGTGGCGCCGAGGCGGTACTTGCCGCCTGAACGGTCCTGCTCCACGAAGCCGACGTGCTGCAGCGTCTGCAGGATGCCATGGACGGTGGCCTTGGGCAGCTGCATGGCCTCGGCCAGCTCCACAACGCCCAGCTGCCGGGGACCGGACGCGAGAAGCCGCAAGATCATCGCGGCCCGTTCCACCGATTGGATTCTCCCTGGCATCCCCATAGCGTAGCGTGTACCTTGTTCGACATTGTCATACTCAATTCAGCAGAGAGTCACACTCGTCAGCACGACGTCCCGTGCCCGAGCCGAGGAGCTGAACGGTGAAGCCGGTGGAACTGTCGCCCGCCCTGCGGGCCCGAGCGCTACGTGAGATGGGGTCGGGCGAGGAGCTCGACGTCCTGGTCGTCGGAGGCGGGGTGGTCGGCGCCGGGTCGGCGGTGGACGCCGCGACCCGCGGGCTGAGCGTCGGCCTGGTCGAGGCCCGTGACTGGGCCTCGGGCACGTCGAGCCGGGCCAGCAAGCTGATCCACGGCGGCCTGCGGTATCTGGAGATGCTGGACTTCGCCCTAGTGCACGAGGCGCTCCGGGAGCGCGGCCTCATGGTCCAGCGGCTCGCCCCGCATCTCGTCCGGCCAGTGCCCTTCCTCTACCCGCTCACCCACCGCGTCTGGGAGCGCCCCTACGTCGGAGCCGGCGTCCTGCTGTACGACACGATGAGTGCCTCCGGGCGCAACTCGCGGGGGATGCCGCACCACCGCCACCTGTCCAAGAAGGGCGCGCTCAAGGTCGCCCCCGGTCTCGACCCCGACTCCCTCGTCGGCGCCGTCCAGTATTGGGACGCGCAGGTCGACGACGCCCGGCACACCATGTCGCTGATCCGCACCGCGGCGTCCTACGGCGCCCTGGTCGCCAACCGGGCCCGGGTCGTGCGCTACCTGCGCGACGGTGAACGCGTCGTCGGCGCCGTCGTGGCCGACCAGGAGTCGGGCGAGGAGATCGAGGTACGGGCCCGGCAGGTCATCAGCGCCACCGGGGTGTGGACCGACGAGACCCAGGCACTGGCGGAGGCCGCCAGCGTCCACGTCCGCGCGTCCAAGGGCGTTCACCTGCTCGTGCCGCGCGACCGCATCGACTCGTCCAGCGGGCTGATCCTGCGCACGGAGAAGAGCGTCCTGTTCATCATCCCGTGGGCGCAGCACTGGATCGTCGGCACCACCGACACCGACTGGGATCTCGACAAGGAGCATCCCACCGCCACCGCGGCCGACATCGACTACCTGCTGGAGCACGCCAACAAGGTGCTGGCCGATCCGCTCACCAAGGACGACATCGAGGGCGTGTTCGCCGGCCTGCGCCCGCTGCTGTCGGGGGCCTCCGACCAGACCGCCAAGCTGTCCCGCGAGCACCTGGTCGGCACCCCCGTGCCCGGGCTCGTCGTCGTCGCGGGAGGCAAGTACACGACCTATCGCGTGATGGCCAAGGACGCGGTCGACGAGGCCGTGCTCGGGCTCGCCGACGAACGCGTGCCGGAGTCGGTGACGGAGGACGTGCCGCTGGTCGGCGCGGACGGGTTCAAGGCGATGTGGAACCGCCGCGACACCCTCGCCCGGCAGACCGGCCTCCCGGTCCGCCGGATCGCGCAGCTCCTGCGGCGGTACGGCACGCTGGTCGACGAGGTGCTGGCGTTCATCGCCGCCGACCCCTCGCTCGCCGAGCCGCTTCCCAGCGGCGACGCCTACCTGCGAGCGGAGGTCGTCTACGCCGCCACGCACGAGGGCGCGCGGACCGTCGAGGACGTGCTCGCCCGCCGGACCCGCGTCTCCATCGAGTCCCGGGACCGCGGCACCGCGTCCGCGGAGGTGACCGCGACCCTGATCGGCGGAGTGCTGGGATGGGACGCGGAACGGATCACCGACGAGGCCGCCGCCTACGTCCAGCAGGTGGAGGCCGAGCGCCGCGCCGAGGAGCAGCCTGACGACCAGGCAGCGCTGAGCATGCGGGCCGGCGGCGAAAAGGTCGCCTAGAGCCCGGTTTCAGTCGCCTAGAGCACGGTTTCATCCGCAAACGGGCCGGTGCCCCACCCTCTGAAGGGCACCGGCCATGGTTGGCGCCTCAGTGCTTGGGGCGCCTCATTGCTTGGGCGCCTCAGTGCTTGGCGGGCCTGATCCAGTCGAAGGTACGTTCGACGGCCCGCCGCCAGTTGTCGTACTCGGTCTCCCGGTACTCGGGGTCCATGCCGGGCAGCCATTGGCTGGCCCGGTGCCAGTTGCGGCGAAGCCCCTCCAGGTCGGGCCAGTAACCGACGGCCAAACCCGCTGCATAAGCGGCGCCGAGCGAGACCGTCTCGGCGGCCATCGGGCGTACGACCGGGACGTCGAGCACGTCGGCGATGAACTGCATGAGCAGGTTGTCGGCGGTCATCCCGCCGTCGACCTTGAGCGTCTTGAGGGCGATGCCGGAGTCGGCGTTCATGGCGTCGACGACCTCGCGGGTCTGCCAGCCGGTCGCCTCCAGCACGGCGCGCGCCAGGTGACCCTTGGTGATGTACGAGGTCAGCCCAACGATGATGCCGCGGGCCTCGCTTCTCCAGTGCGGCGCGAACAGCCCGGAGAACGCCGGGACGATGTAACAGCCGCCGTTGTCGTCGACCGTGCGCGCCAGGGTCTCGATCTCCGGGGCGGTGGCGATGAGGCCGAGCCCGTCCCGGAACCACTGGACCAGGGCGCCGGTGATCGCGATGGAGCCCTCCAGCGCGTACACGGCGGGCTCGTCGCCGATCTTGTAGCCGACCGTGGTGAGCAGGCCGTGCGTCGAACGGACCGGTTCGGTGCCGGTGTTGAGCAGCAGGAAGCTGCCCGTCCCGTACGTGCACTTGGCCTCGCCGGGCGCGAAGCTCGTCTGCCCGAACAGCGCGGCCTGCTGGTCGCCGAGCGCCGCCCCGATCCGGACGCCGGGCACGACCCGGGTGGCCGTCCCGTAGACCTCCGTGGAGGGCCCGATCTCCGGCAGCATGGCCCGCGGGACGCCGAAGTAGGCCAGCAGCTCGTCGTCCCATTCGAGCGTGGCGAGATCCATGAGCAGGGTGCGGCTGGCGTTGGTGACGTCGGTGAGGTGGCGGCCGCCGTCCGGGCCGCCGGTGAGGTTCCAGATCAGCCAGCTCTCCATCGTGCCGAACAGCACGTCCCCGCGTTCAGCACGTTCACGCAGGTCCGGCGTGTTGTCCAGCAGCCAGCGGATGCGCGGGGCGGAGAAGTAGGTCGCCACGGGGATGCCGCACCGCCTGTGGATCTCCTCGGCGAACGGCTCGCTGACCATCTCCTCGACCAGGGCGTCGGTACGGGTGTCCTGCCAGACGATCGCCCGGCCGATCGGCTCGCCGGTATGCCTGTCCCACAGCAGCGTCGTCTCACGCTGGTTGGCGATGCCGATCGCGGCGACCTGGCTGGGCGTGGCGCCGGCCTGCGCGATGGCCTCGGGCGCGATGCGCTCGACGTTGCGCCAGATCTCCATGGCGTCGTGCTCGACCCAGCCGGGTCGCGGAAAGTGTTGTTTGTGCTCACGTTGGGTGACCGACACGAGCCGGCCGCTGTGATCGAAGAGGATGCACCGGGTCGAGGTGGTGCCCTGGTCGACGGCCATCACGTAACGCTCTGTCATGGATTCCTACTCCCACATAGGGTAGGCGGGCCTCACCAGCGGGAGGCTCCGAGGTCTCGGGAGACCGCCCGCGCGGCGTCGCGCACGAAGGTCACCAGTTTGGGTTGGGGACGGCCGCGGACGTCGCAGATCCGCTCCACCGCCCCCGAGATGCCGATGGCGCCGACCACCAGGCCGCCGTGGCCGCGAATCGGTGCGGCCACCCCCGCCTCCCCGACGGTGAACTCCTCGGCCTCGGCCGCCCATCCGCCTTCCCGGATCTCTTTCAGGGTACGGGTCAGGACCCGGGACGATGTGATCGTGTGCCGGCTGTAGGCGGTCAGCTCCGGCATCGCCAGAAGCTCCGCCGTGACGGTCGTGTCGTACGCGAGCAGGACCTTGCCGAGCGCCGTCGCGTGCAGCGGCACGAGCGTGCCGACGTCGAGCGCCTGCAGGGTGTCGTCCGGGCGGAACACGTGGTGCACCACCAGGACCTGGCCGTCCAGCAGCGTGCCGATCCGGACGGCCTCGCCGCTGCGCGCCGCCAGCGCGTCCGCCCAGTTGATCGCGCGGGACCGCAGCTCGTTGACGTCCAGATAGCTCGTGCCCAGATGCAGAAGGGCCGCACCCAGCTGGTACTTGCCGGTGGCCTCGTCCTGCTCGACGAAGCCGACCCCCTGCAGGGTGCGCAGAATGCCGTGCGCCGTGCCGCGGGCGAGTCCCAGCGAACCCGCGATCTCGCCCAGGCTGTGGCGACCCGAACCACGGGCCAGCAGCCGAAGGATGGCTGCCGCCCGCTCGATCGACTGCACAGGGCCCGGCATGCCGCCCACCTAACCACGTCAACGTGCATTCGACAATGTCGGCATTTATGCGGAATCAGCGAGACAGAATCCCGAAATGTCGGTTGACCTGTGACGTGAGTCACCGGCACGACCTCCCCGGACGGCGCTTGCGCGATCCCCGTTCGACAATGTCGACACCTGTTCCTTGACCGGCCTGAACGAGGGACCTAGCGTCCCGTTGCGAACGTGAGGCAGGTCACCCCACCTCACGGATCGAGCATTTCCCGGCTTGCAGGGCCGGGCCGTCACGTCGAGGAGGAAGCATGGCGGAGCGACCGAAAATCCCTGGGACCGCGGCGGAACTCGCCGCCGAGTTCGCCGGGACGATGATCCTCATCCTGTTCGGAGTCGGAGTCGTGGCGCAGGTCGCGGCGGGCGGGATCGGCGATCACGACAGCATCGCGTGGGCGTGGGGACTGGGTGTCACGCTCGGCGTGTACGTGGCGGGCCGGCTCAGCGGCGCGCATCTCAATCCGGCGGTCACCTTCGCGCTGGCGGTCTTCAAGGGCTTCTCGTGGCGCAAGGTGCTGCCATACGCACTGGCGCAGACCGCGGGCGCGTTCGTCGCAGCGCTCATCGTGCGCTGGAACTACAGCGAGGTGCTGGCGAAGGTCGACCCCGACCACACCATCAAGACCCAGGGCGTCTTCTCCACCCTGCCCGGCAACGGCACGCTGCCCGTGCACACCTGGGGCGCGCTGCGCGACCAGATCATCGGCACCGCCATCCTGCTCTTCCTCATCCTCGTCCTCACCGACATCCGCAACTCCCCGCCCCTCGCCAACCTCACCCCGTTCGTCATCGGCCTGGTCGTGGTCGCGATCGGGATGGCCTGGGGCACCGACGCCGGCTACGCCATCAACCCGGCGCGTGACTTCGGGCCGCGGCTGGCCTCGTTCATCACCGGATACGAAGGCGCCTGGAAGGATCAGTACGGCGATCTGTACTTCTGGGTGCCCATCATCGGCCCGCTGATCGGAGCCCTCGTCGGCGCGGGCCTCTACCAGGTCCTCATCGGCCGCTTCCTCCCCGACGAGCCCGAGCCTGAGCCGCAGCCGGCGGCGCCCATCCCCGCCGAGCCCGCGGCCAAGACCGCCTGATCCAAGACCGCCTGACCCGAGACCGCCTCACCCAAGGCAGTCGGCAGACCTCGAGAGGAAAAGTGACCCGCATGGCGGACTACGTCGGCGCGATCGACCAGGGAACGACCAGCACACGCTTCATGATCTTCGACCACGGCGGCAACGAGATCACCCGCCACCAGCTCGAACACGAGCAGATCCTGCCGCAGGCCGGCTGGGTCGAGCATAACCCCACCGAGATCTGGGAACGCACTCGCGCCGTTATCCAGACCGCCCTCAACAAGGCCAACCTCACCTCGGCCGACTTGGCCGCTCTGGGCATCACCAACCAGCGCGAGACCAGCCTTGTCTGGAACAAGCGAACGGGTCGCCCCTACTACAACGCGATCGTTTGGCAGGACACCCGTACCGACCGGATCGCCGCCGCACTCGACAGGGACGGCCGCGGCGACGTCATCCGCCGCAAGGCCGGCCTGCCCCCGGCGACCTACTTCTCCGGCGGGAAGATCCAGTGGATCCTGGAGAACGTCGAGGGTGTCGCCGAGGCAGCCGAGGCCGGTGACGCGATCTTCGGGACGACCGACAGCTGGATCGTGTGGAACCTGACCGGCGGCACCGACGGCGGCGTGCACGTCACCGACCCGACCAACGCCAGCCGCACCATGCTGATGGACCTGGAGACGCTGGACTGGGACGACGAGCTGCTGTCGTTCTTCGGCATCCCCCGCGCCATGCTGCCGGAGATCAAGCCGTCCTCCACGCCCGAACCGTACGGGATGACGCGTGCGGACGGGCCGCTCGGCGGCGAGGTGCCGATCTCCGGCATCCTCGGCGACCAGCAGGCCGCCACCGTCGGCCAGGTGTGCTTCACCCCCGGCGAGGCCAAGAACACCTACGGCACCGGCAACTTCCTCCTGCTCAACACCGGCACCGAGCCGGTGCGTTCCAAGAACGGCCTGCTCACCACGGTCTGCTACCAGTTCGGCTCGGACAAGCCCGTCTACGCGCTCGAGGGCTCGATCGCGGTCACCGGGTCGGCCGTCCAGTGGCTGCGCGACCAGCTCGGCATCATCTCCGGCGCCTCGCAGAGCGAATCCCTCGCCCGCCAGGTCGAGGACAACGGCGGCGTCTACTTCGTCCCTGCCTTCTCCGGCCTCTTCGCGCCGTATTGGCGCAGTGACGCGCGCGGCGCCATCGTCGGCCTGTCCCGCTTCAACACCAACGCCCACCTCGCCCGCGCCACCCTCGAGTCCATCTGCTACCAGACCCGCGACGTCGTCGAAGCCATGCGCCAGGACTCCGGGGTCACCCTGGACGTGCTCCGCGTGGACGGCGGCGTCACGGCCAACGAGCTGTGCATGCAGCTCCAGGCCGACATCCTCGGCGTCCCCGTCTCCAAGCCGGTCGTCGCCGAGACCACCGCCCTGGGGGCGGCCTACGCCGCGGGGCTCGCCGTCGGATTCTGGAAGAACACCGACGAGCTCAAGCAGAACTGGAACGAGGACAAGCGCTGGCAGCCCGAGTGGACTGACGAACAGCGCGAGACCGGCTACGCCGGTTGGAAGAAGGCCGTCAGCCGCACCCTGGACTGGGTGGACGTGCCGTAAGAGCCACGGGCGGCCGGGCATGGAAACCCACACCATGCCCGGCCGCCCGTCACCACACCCTGCATATCGCCGAGCTCGCACCCCTTGGTGTTGTCGCGAACGAGAGATAACGTCGATCCGGGGAGGGCACACATGAGATCTCGCGCGGACAATGCGCCGACACCGGCCCCGGTCACCACCGATGAGGTCCATCCGCTCCGCAGGCCCCGTAGGGTGAGGGTCTACGGCGAACGGGACGGTGAACGTGCCACAGAGGTGTGCTCGGAACTCATGACATTGGACGCGCCCGGCGAGCCCGCCGGCACGGCCCAGGGACGGTACGTGCTGCCGTCATTCACCGAACGGACCTCCTACGGCATCAAGGAGATGGATCCGTTCAACAAGCTCTTCCAGGAGCGGATCGTCTTCCTCGGCGTGCCGGTGGACGACACATCGGCGAACGACGTCATCGCCCAGCTGCTCACGCTGGAGACGCTGGACCCCGACCGCGACATCAGCATCTACATCAACTCCCCCGGCGGCTCGTTCACCTCGATGGCCGGGATCTACGACACCATGACCTTCATCCGGCCCGAGATCCAGACCGTGTGCCTCGGGCAGGCCGCGTCGGCGGCGGCGCTGATCCTCGCGGCCGGCACCCCCGGCAAGCGGCTGGCCCTCCCCAACTGCCGGATCATGCTGCACCAGCCCGGCATCGAGGGCACCCGCGGGCAGTCCAGCGACCTGGAGATCATGGCGAACGAGATCCTGCGGATGCGGGAGCTGCTGGAGGAGTCGCTCGCCAAGCACACCGGCAGGCCGGTCGGCCAGATCCGCGACGACCTCGAACGGGACAAGTTCTACAGTGCCGACGAGGCCAAGGAGTACGGGCTCATCGACGATGTCGTGTCCAACCGCACGATGAGGCCGGCCAGCCCCAACCGCAGGTGACGTCCCGGCCGGAGTAAGGTCCGCGGCATGGGTGAAACGCAGGGTGAGCTGGGTGGTCATCCTGACCGGCTCCGGTGGAACGCCAAGTACGCCGACTACGAGGGCAGGCCGTTCGCGCCGCACCCGCTCGCGGATGCGGCGCTGGCGATGGCGTTGCCGGCGGGGCCGGTGCTCGACCTGGCGTGCGGGCCATCGGGGAGCGCGCTGCTGGCGGCCGCGGACGGGCGGCGGGTGACGGCCGTGGACGTCTCAGACGTGGCACTGGAGCTGCTCGATCGCGAGGCGCGGCGGCGAGGCGTCCGGGATCTCCTCACCCTGGTGCATGCCGACCTGGAAACGTGGCGCGCGGAGACGACGTTCGCGGTGGTGCTGTGCACGGGCTTCTGGGACCGGGCGGTGTTCGAGGGCGTGGTGGGCGCCGTCATGCCCGCAGGTGCTCTGGGCTGGGAGGCGTTCACGATGGACGCCCGGAACGAGCGGCCGCGGCTGCCGGCGGAGTGGTGCCTGGAGGCCGGCGAGCCCGCCTCGTTGTTGCCCGGCGACTTCACCGTCGTACGGCAGGAGGAGGTGCCGGGCGGCAAGCGGCGGATGCTCGCCCGGCGGGCGTGATGTGGACCACATCGTGGTGAACGAGCCGTTGTGCGGCCGGTCTGAGGGGTGGCCGAAAGCGCAGGTCACGGCACCAATTCTGAAGACGGCTGATAAGTCAAGACCGTAAACACTCCCATGAATTGGCACTAATCAATGTGCTAAGACTTTCTCAGGTCCGGGCGAGAGGGTCTTCATGAGCACATCGGTCGAACGAGTGGTCGACACGGCTCGCTATCCGTTGGCGGAGCCCGGCGAATGGGGGCCGCTCGTCGACCGGGTCCGGTCCGACCTGCGGGATTCCGGATGCAGTGTGCTCCCCGATTTCATCCGGCCTTCGGTGCGCGGCGCGCTGGGCCGCGAGGGCGCCGCCGTCGCCCCGCTGGCGCACTATGACGTCGAGACCGTCAATGTATATAACATCGCGGTCGATTCCGAGCTTCCGGAAGCACATCCGGGGCGGGTGACGTTCGAGCGCGGGAACGCCTTTGTCGCCCGGGACCGGATTCCGCCCGATTCCGTTATTCAGCAGCTCTATTCGAGTGAGCTGTTTCAGCGGTTCGTCGCCAGATGCTTCGGCCTGCCACGCGTCTTCGAGCTCGCGGACCCGCTGGCGGGGCTCTGCCTCAACGTTCTCGAGCCGGGCAAGGAGCACCCCTGGCATTTCGACACCAACGAGTTCACCGTCAGCATGCTCACCCAGGAGCCGGAGGCGGGCGGCGTCTTCGAATACTGCCCCAACATCAGATCCGCGGACTCGGAGAGCTTCGACGACGTCCGGAGCGTTCTGGAGGGGCACGGCGAGCCGCTGGTGCGGCGGCTGTCGCTGCGGCCCGGCGATCTACAGTTGTTCAAGGGGCGCTACTCGTTGCATCGGGTGAGCGCCGTCGAGGGCACGCGGGCCCGCCACTCCGCGATCTTCGCGTACAGCGAGCGACCCGGCGTCATCGGCAGCGTGGCGCGGACGAGGCAACTATTCGGACGCGTGCTGCCGGCGCATCTGGAGGCCGGGACCGTACGGGTCGACCAACTCTTGGACTAAGGGGCCTGCTGTGCGCGTCGATACCACCGGGAAGATCTCACTCGACCACATCTATACCGAGCCCGATCCGCGCGCCTACTTCGGTACGTTGCGCAGTCTCGGTTATGCCATTCCCGAGCTGGCCAAACCGTTCTTCGCCGACCTCATCCAGGAATACCGGGACGTGCACGAGGTCTCGGTCCCGACCGTGCTCGACATCGGCTGCTCCTACGGCATCAACGCGGCGCTGCTGCGATGCGACGCGACCATGGAGGAGCTGTACGACCGGTACGGAGACGCCAAGGACGCCGACCTCGACGAACTCCTGGCCCGTGACCGCGAATGGGTCAGCTCGCGCGACAGCCTGAAACGCACCCTCTTCCTTGGGCTCGACGCGTCCGCACAGGCCCTCGCATACGCGCTGCAGGCCGGCTTCCTCGACAGTGCGATCCACGCGGACCTTGAGGCACGCGACCCCACCGAGCACGAGCGGGAACGGCTCGCCAGAGTGGACCTCGTCATCTCGACCGGCTGCATCGGCTATGTCACCGAGCGGACCATATCCCGCATCGTCGCGGCCCATGGCGACCGCAAACCGTGGATGGCACACTTCGTGCTCCGGATGTTCCCCTTCGATCCCGTGACCGAAAGCCTTGCCGCCGCCGGATACGAGACCGTCCGCCACGAGGGCGTCTTCAGGCAGCGGCGCTTCGCGACGGCCGAAGAGCGGTCCCTCGTCCTGGACAGGCTCGCCGCCATCGACGTGGATCCGCGCGGTCTGGAGACAGACGGCTGGTTCTACGCAGAGCTCTTCATCTCACGTCCCACCAAGCCCAGATCGAGGATCGAGTGAACAGCAGTCAGAGCCCTTCACCCCGCACCTTCGGCAACGAGGATCACCTGCCCCGGGTGCCGCTGCCCTCGCTGGACGACAGCGGCAAGCGCCTCATCGAATGGTGCGCGCCGTTGCTCACCCCGGACGAGCTGGCGGAGACCGAGAACGCGCTGGCCTCGTTCCTGCGCCCGGATGGCCCCGGCCGCAAGCTGCACGCGGCGCTGGCGGAGTACGACGCGAGCGAGGGCGTGCACAGCTGGCTCGACACGTTCTGGCCGTACCGCTATCTCGGCCGCCGCGACCGCATCGCGCTCAACGCCAACTTCTTCTTCCTCTTCCAGGACTCCGTTCAGCTCTTCCAGGACTCCGGCCAGGGCCAGGTCGAACGGGCCGCCGGGCTCATCGCGGCCGCGCTGAACTACAAGGCGCAGCTGGACGACGAGCGCATCCCGCCCATCGTCCAGCGCGGCCAGGCGCTCACGATGGAGCAGAACAAGTTCCTCTTCTCCACGACCCGGATCCCCGGCGCCGTGCAGGACACCGTGCGTGCGCCGTACTCGGATGAGTGGCCGGGCCCATCGCAGGCACGCCACATCGTCGTGTTCTTCCGTGGCCACATGGTCCGCATGGACGTGATCGGCCCGGCCGGACGGCCCCACACGCTCGACGAACTCGCCGCCGGCCTCGACGAGATCATGAAGAACGACGTCCGTGCGGAGACCCCGGTCGGCCACCTGACGACCAAGGCCCGGGCGGAATGGGCGGCGAGCCGGGAGGCGCTGCTCGCCGCCGATCCCGGGAACGCGGCCAGGCTGTACGACGTCGAGACGGCGCTGTTCTGCGTCTGCCTGGAGGACTTCGCCCCCCGGGACGATCTCGACGCGTGCGACCACCTGCTGCACGGGGACAGCGGCAACCGGTGGTTCGACAAGGCGGTGTCGTTCATCGTCTTCGCCGACGGTACGGCGGGCATCAACGTGGAGCACTGCGGCTTGGACGGCACCACGATCCTGAGCTTCGTCGACACACTTCTGGGCGAGCCTGCCGAGGAGCACGCGCGGCGTTCAGAGGCCCGTTCGCAGGGTGCGCCCGCGACCGACTCCATCGAATTCGTGCTCACCGCGGACCTGCGCGCCGATGTAGGCGCCGCAGCCGGGTCGTTCGCGCAGTACGCCGCCGACACCGCCACCACCACGGTGGCGTTCGAGGACTTCGGCGCGAATGACGCCAAACGGCTGCGCACCTCGCCGGACGCCTTCGTGCAGATGGCCTACCAGCTCGCCCACAAGCGCTCCAAGGGGTTCGTGGGCGCCACGTACGAGTCGATCGCCACGCGCCAATACCGGCGTGGGCGGACCGAGGCGATGCGCGTCGTGACACCCGAGGTAGTCCGGTTCGTTGAGGCGATGGACGACCCGGAGGCCGGCACAGAGGCCCGCCGCGCCGCGTTCCGTGCCGCCGCCGAGAAGCATGTCGAACGTGCGAAGGCGTCCCAGGCGGGCCAGGTGCCCGAGCAACACCTCTGGGAGCTGCAGCTGATCCAGAAGCGGCGCGGCAAGGAGCTCGGGGTGACCGAGCCGCTGGAGCTCTTCTCCTCCCCCGGCTGGGTCAAGATGCGGGACGACTACCTGAGCACGAGCTCCGCGCCGTCCACCAACATCCGGTACTTCGGGTTCGGGTCGACCAGTCCCCAGTGCATCGGGGTCGCCTACGTCCTCCTCCCGGACCGCTTCAACGTTTACCTGAGCACCCCGGCGACGGTGGCCGACGCGATGCACACCTTCGCCGACCAGCTCCGGGAGGCGGTGCGCGAGCTCCGGCAACTCTTCGCCTGAGCCGAGGGACGTCGATCGGGGCCCCCGCCCTCGATCTGGGGTCCCCCGTCCCTCTGGAAAGGGGCCGCCCGCTGTAGGAGGCTCCAAGCATGCGGGTGATGATGGCGCTGATTCTGATCTTGCCTATGCTCACACCTTCGTCCGCGTGGGCCGCTGCTCCGGAGGCGCCGGGGGCGCCCGGCGGCGGCTCGTCGTGGACCACCGGCGACAAGTCCGCCCTGGGCACGGCGACCGCGGCCGGTTCGAAGGTCTGGTACACCGTCGCCAAAGGGGTCACGTCGGAGGTGTTCTATCCGCGCGCCGATGTCGCCAACGTGCAGGACATGCAGTACGTGGTGACGGACGGCTCGTCCTTCGCCGATCTCGAACGCGACGCCACCACGCACACGGTGTCGATGCCGGATGAGAAGGCGCTGGAGTACACGGTGACCAACA
The DNA here is from genome assembly GCF_044326415.1 of Actinomadura sp. 6N118. Classification (NCBI taxonomy): domain Bacteria; kingdom Bacillati; phylum Actinomycetota; class Actinomycetes; order Streptosporangiales; family Thermomonosporaceae; genus Actinomadura; species Actinomadura sp. 6N118. The sequence goes on from NZ_JBIRAZ010000003.1 coordinate 351,257, forward strand.
CGGCGCGCAGCGGCCGCTACCGGATCACCAGCACCTACGTGACCGATCCCGCGCGTTCCACCCTGCTCGTCAGGACCCGCTTCCAGTCGCTCGACGGCGGCTCGTACCAGCTGTACGTGCTCTACAACCCGTCGCTGGCCGGTGGCGGCGGCAGCGACACCGGAGCCTGGGACGCCGCGAACGGCGCCCTGGTGGCGAGCGACCCGCAACCGGTCTTCGGCGGCACGGTCGCCTCGGCGCTGAAATCCTCGGCGGGATTCACCCGGCGGTCGACGGGTTACAGCGCCACGGCCAGTGACGGCTATCGCGACCTGCAGGCCAACAAGCGGCTCACCGCGGAGTACGACGCGACGAGCGGCGGCAACATCGTCCAGACCGCGCAGATCCCGGTCAGCGGCGACAGCACGTTCACCCTCGCGCTGGGGTTCGGTCCCGACCGTGCCGCCGCCACGGCCAGTGCCACCGCATCGCTCAACGCCGGATTCGCCGCCACGGAGACCGCATACCGGACGGGCTGGCACGGCTACCTCGACGGCCTGGCGAAGCCGGTGCCCGCGAGCGTCTCGGGTGACACCAAGCGCCGCCGCACGTACAACGTGAGCGTCATGGGCCTGCACGCCGCCGAGGACAAGACGTTCCGTGGCGCGAACGTGGCGTCGCTCTCCACTCCGTGGGGCGACTACGTCAACGGCGACGCCCTGAACGACGGCTACCACCGGGTCTGGGGCCGCGACCTCTACCAGCAGGCGACCGCGCTGCTGGCAGCCGGAGATGCCGCCCAGGCCACGCGCATGGCCCGCTGGCTGTGGGACCGGCAGCAGATCACCGCGTGGACCCAGGGTGACGGCGTCTGGTACGGCCCCGGCTCGTTCCCGCGCTATTCGCCGGTCAGCGGGGCCGGCGGCGCGACTCCGCAGCAGCTCGGCTGCTGCGAGCAACTCGACCAGGACGCCTTCGCGATCGTGCTCGCCTGGCAGACCGGGCTCACCGGCGCCGCCGACTGGAACAAGATCAAGCTCACCGCCGACCACATCGCCGAGATCGGGCCGCGCACCCCCGGCGAACGCTGGGAGGAGCAGGACGGCATCTCGCCCTCGACCGTCGCCGCCGAGATCGCCGGGCTGGTCTGCGCCGCCGACATCGCGCGCCGCAACGGCGACACCGCGAGGGCCGCCCGGTACGAGTCGACGGCGGACTCCTGGCGCAACGACCTCGACGGCTGGACGTTCACCACCACCGGGTCTTTCGGCGACCACCAGTACTACGAACGCATCGAGCACGGCACCGATCCGAACGACACCCACGCCCGCACGTTCCACGACGGCACGTGGTGGGAGCGCGACATCGTCGACGGCGGATTCCTCGACCTGGTCCGGCTCGGCATCCGCCCGGCGTCCCACCCCAAGGTCACCGCCTCGCTGCCGGAGCTCGACAGCGTGGACTCGGTGACGACGCCCGGCGGTGCCGTCTACTGGCATCGCTACAACCACGACTCATACGGCGAGAGCCAGGACGACGGCACGGGCTGGCCTGCGAACCACGGCCGTCTGACCGGCCGCGTATGGCCCCTCCTCTCGGGAGAACGAGGCGAATACGAGCTCGTCGCCGGACGTCCGGCGACCTCGCATCTCCAGGCCATGGCCGACTCGGCCGACCAGGGTTATCTCATCCCTGAACAGGCGTGGGACCGGGCCGACCAGTTCGGGTTCATCTTCGGCAAGCCGACCGGCTCCGCCGCTCCCCTCGCCTGGGCCCAGGGACAGTACGTGCGCCTCGCGCAATCCATCACCGCCGGACGTCCCGTCGAGACGCCCTCGGTGGTGGCCGACCGTTACCTCAGATAGCCGCTCAACCCATCCAGTTGAACGTGGCAGGGTCGGGGCCGAAGCGCTTCCCCTTGTCCAGGGCGTCGATCCGCCTCATGTCGGCGGCGTCCAGCTCGAAGTTGAACACGTCGATGTTCTCCTTGATGCGGGCGGGGGTCACCGACTTCGGGATCACGATGTTGCCCCTCTGCAGGTGCCAGCGCAGCACCACCTGGGCCGGGGACTTGCCGAGCTTCTCGGCGATCGGCGTCAGGGCCGGGTCGCCGAGCAGGCCCTTGCCCTGGCCGAGCGGGCTCCAGGCCTCGGTGGCGATGCCGTGCTCGGCGTGGAACACGCGCATCTCCGCCTGGGCGAGGTACGGATGGAGTTCGATCTGGTTGACCGCCGGGACGGTGCCGGTCTCCTTAATGAGCCGGGTCAGGGTCTCGGCGGTGAAGTTGGACGCGCCGATCGCCTTGGCGCGGCCGTCGGCGTAGATCTCCTCCATCGCCTGCCAGGCTTCGACGTACTTGTTCACGCCCGGCATCGGCCAGTGCATCAGATAGAGGTCCACGTACTCCAGGCCGAGGCGGGACAGGCTCGCGTCGAACGCGCGGAGCGCGTCGTCGCGGGCGTGGTCGGTGTTCCAGAGCTTGGTTGTGATGAACATTTCTTCACGCGGCAGGCCCGAGTCGGCGATGGCACGGCCGACGCCTTCCTCGTTCTCGTAGATCCGGGCCGTGTCGATGCTGCGGTAGCCGGCGTCGAACGCCTCGGTGACGGCTGCGTACGCCTCGTCGTCGGGCACCTGCCAGACGCCGAAGCCGACCTGCGGCATCACGACACCGTTGTTGAGTGTGATGTTCTGCATTTCGCCTCTCAGAGTCGAACGAGTCAGAGTCGAACGAGCATCTTGCCGGTGTTGACGCCGCGGAGCAGGCCCAGGAAGGCCTCCACGGCGTTCTCGATTCCTTCGATGACGGTCTCCTCGCTGCGCAGCCTGCCCTCGCGGAGCAGCACCGAGGCCAGCCGGGCGTACTCGGGAGCCAGGTCCACGTGGTCGCCCGCGATGAAGCCGCGCAGCGTGAGCCGCTTGCCGATGGCCAGGAAGAGGTTGTCCGGCCCGGGTACGGGCTCGGTGGCGTTGTACTGGGAGATCGCGCCGGACATCGCGACCCGGCCGTGGGGCCGGAGAACGGCCAGCGCCGCGCGCAGGTGCTCGCCGCCGACGTTGTCGAAGTAGACGTCGATGCCATCGGGCGCCGCTGCCCTCAGCTGCCCTTCGATATCACCCGCCTTGTAATCCACGGCGGCGTCGTAGCCGAAGTCCTCGACGATCCGCTTGGTCTTCACGGGCCCGCCGGCAGAGCCGATCACCCTTGCGGCGCCCAGGCTCTTGGCGAGCTGGGCAGCGGTGCTGCCGACCGCTCCGGCCGCGCCGGAGACGAAGACCACCTCGCCCTTGGCCACCGGCGCGATCCGCTTGAGACCGGCGTAGGCGGTCAGGCCGGTCAGGCCGAGGACGCCGAGATACGCCTGGGCCGGGGCGACCGAGGTGTCCACGATCTCGAAGGAACCCGGGTCCAGCAGCGCGTGCTCGCGCCAGCCGAGGAAGTGCCGCACGGTCGTGCCGGCCGGCACGCCGTCCAGGTTGGAATCGACCACGGTGCCGACCGCCCCGCCGGTCATGACCTCGTTCAGCCCGAACGGCGGGATGTAGGACTCCACATCCTTCATCCGGCCGCGCATGTACGGGTCGACCGAGATCCACTCGTTGCGTACGAGGATCTGGTCCTGCCCCGGATCCGGCACGGTCGTCTCGACGAGGGCGAAGTCCGACGGCTCGGGCTCCCCTTCGGGCCGGGCGACCAGATGGACCTCCCTGCTCGTGACAGGCATGGCGGAACCTCCAAGAAAGATCGATGCGGACCGCCCCGGACGGCTCACCGGTCGGCCAGCAGGCCGCTGATCAAGGCGTCCGACGCGGGCTGGAGGAGGCGGGTGCCGTCCGGCAGCGCCTCCAGGCCCATGACGAGGGCTATGCAGATGTCGGCGGCCTGCGCCGGGGTGACCGAGCCGATCACGCCCGCCTCGGCGAACACACCCGCCAGCAGGGACTTGAGCTCGGCGACGAACCGCGCGCAGATGTCCGCGAACAACCGGATCTTCTGGTCCAGCAGCTCCGCGGCGTGCGGTGACTCCCCCTTCAGCTGCCCCACGAGGTCGAGCTTGGCGCCGAGCACCCCGCGCACCCGGTCGGCGGGCGGCGCGTCGGCGGACGCCGCCCCCCGGGCCCGCTCGAGCGCGTTGTCGTGCAGGCGCCCGGCGAGCTTGCGGAAGGCGTCGTCCTTGCTCCGGACGTACTGATAGACCGCTGACCGGGAGATACCCGCTTCACGGGCGATGTCATCCATGGTCGTGCGCCGTACACCGTGCAGCCTCAGGCAGGTGTAGGTGGCGTCCAGGACCTCGGACAGCCGGTCGCGGGCCACGGCTCAGCCCAGCGCCTTGAGCATCTCGGCGGCGAGCGGCGCGGACGAGGCGGGGTTCTGCCCGGTGTGGAGGTTGCGGTCGACGACCACATGGGGCGTCCACGGCTCGCCCGCCTGGAAGTCGGCGCCGAGGGCGGTGAGCCGGTCCTGGAGGAGCCACTTGGCCTTGTCGGCGAAGCCCGCCTGGGTCTCCTCGGCATTGGTGAAACCGGTCAGCCGGTAGCCCGCGAAGGCCGAGGTGCCGTCGGCGCGCTCGGCGGCGAGCAGCGCGGCGGGCCCGTGGCACACGACGCCGAGCGGCTTGCCGGAGTCGAGTGCGGCGGTGAGCAGGCGGCCGGACTCGGCGTTGACCGCGAGGTCCTCCATGGGGCCGTGGCCGCCGGGGTAGAAGACCGCGGCGTAGTCGGCGGGATCGGCCTCCTCGATCTTGATCGGGTTCTTGAGGGCCTTGATCGCCTCCAGTTCGGCGACGAGCGCGTCGGCCGCGTCCTGGCCGCCGTTCACGCCGGCCGCCAGGCTGCCCTGGTCGACGGTGGGGATCACACCGCCCGGCGTCGCCACGACGATCTCGTGGCCCGCCTGGCTGAACGCGCGGTAGGGCGCCACGAGCTCCTCGGCCCAGAAGCCGGTCGGGTGCCCGGTGCCGTCCGCCAGTGTCCAGCGGTCCGCGCCGGTCACCACAAAAAGGATCTTAGACATCGTCAGCTCTCCGTTGAGTTCTCGGGGCCGTGCGCCCCGGAAGGGACGATCTGACGTTCTGTGCTCAGATCGTCAGATCGGCGATGTCTTCGACCCTAGGGGCGCCTCCATACGTCCACAAATAAACTCTTCATCATGTCCCATAGGAATTCTGATGAGTTGGTCGACCTCCATCCGGCTGGCCCGCTTGACCTGAACCAGCTCAGGACGTTCCTCGCCGTCCATCGGGCCGGGTCGTTCACCGCTGCAGCCCATCTGCTCGGACTGTCCCAGCCGACCGTCACCGCCCAGATGCGGGCGCTTGAACGGCAACTCGGACGGCAGCTCTTCGAGCGCCTCCCGCGCGGCGTCGCCCCGACCGCGATGGCCGACCAGCTCGCCGCGCAGATCGCCGGACCGCTGGACGCCCTCACCGTGGTGGCGGGCGGCGGGGACACCGCGAGCGCCGACACGCCCGCCGAGCCGGTCCATCTGGCGGGGCCGGCGGAGCTGCTCTGCACGCGGGCGCTGCCGTCGCTGGCCCCGCTGGTGAGCGACGGCCTGCGGCTCCGGATCACCACCGGGCTGGCCGACGACCTGCTCGCGGGCCTGCGCGCGGGCCGGTTCGATCTCGCCGTGTCGACCGTCCGGCCACGCGGCCGCGCGCTCGGCGCCGCGCCGCTGGCCGATGAGGAGTTCGTCCTCGTCGCCGCACCCGTCTGGGCCGAACGGGTCGGGCCGGGCCGCGTGGAGAGCGCGGGGCCTGCGGCGCTGTGCGACGTACCGCTCATCACCTACGCCGAGGACCTGCCGATCGCACGGCGTTACTGGCGGCACGTGTTCGGCACCCGCCTGAACGGGCCCGCAGCCGTGGTGATCCCCGACCTGCGCGGCGTTCTCGCGGCCGTCGTCGCCGGGGCCGGGTTCGCCGTGCTCCCCCGCTACCTGTGCCTGGACGAGCTCGCCTCCGGGGCAGCGGTGCCGCTGCTGGAGCCCGCCGATCCGCCGATCAACACGAGCTTCCTGGCCTGGCGCGCGGGGGCGGCGGACAACCCGCACGTGACGATGGTCCGGGATCACCTGCTCCAAGCCGGGCGATCGTGGTGACCTGGGACGTTGTGGTGAGAGCTGGACAAGCTCCGGGCGCTCGGACTAGCATCCTTACCTATTCAATAATATGACTAGGAGGCCCGATGCACCCGTTCCGCGCGGCCGTGGAAAAGCGCGATGTCGACGGCCTTCCGCTCCTGCTGGCCGAGGACGTCGAGTTCCTGAGCCCCGTCGCGTTCAAGCCGTATGTCGGCCGAGATCTGGTCGCCGCGATCCTGCGCGGGGTCATGCGGGTCTTCGACGGCCTCCACTACGTCAACGAGATCCACGCCCCCGGCGGCCGTGACGTCCACCTGGTCTTCAAGGCGACGGTCAACGGCCGCGAGGTGCACGGGTGCGACTTCCTGCACCTGGACGAGAACGGGCTCATCGACCGCTTCTGCGTGATGGTCCGCCCGCTGACCGCCGCCAACGCCCTCGCCGACGCGATGACGGCACAGTTCGACGACATCAAGCGCGAGGCCGGTGTGGCCTGATCAAGCATGGCCTGACCTGATCAAGCACGGCCAGCCTGGCCTGACGTCCCCTACCGCTGGCTGGGGTTCGCCTTGCAGGGCGCTCCTTCGCATACGTCGATGACCTGACCTGTGCGTAGGAAGACCGCCTTCTGCTGTCGCGCGTTCGGCATGTTGCGCGGGTCCGAGTGGGGGTCCTCACCCTCTGTCGGTGGGGTGTTGGTGATGGGCGGCGAAGGCGTGCCGCTGTCCCAGACGACCATTGCCGAGCCGCTGTAGGGCAGCCTTCCTGCCGGTGCGATGCCCCAGTAGGGAACGCGGTCGAGGCTGCGTCCCGGTGCCAGGGCGGGCTCGACCAGGCGAGCGCCGATCGTTCTTGCCTGCACGTCGGAGGCGACGTTGGCCACCTGGTGGTCGCCGTAGGCGATGTGCATGAGCACCTGATGCCGGTCGGTGAGGTGGTTTGCGTAGCCGTTGGTCTCTCCTCGGTCCCAGAGCATCTGGAACAGCCCTAGGAGAATCTGCTGCCGGAGCTTGTCGGGCTGGGACACGTCCAGGATCCGCCCGTACGTGGGGAAGTCGGAGCTCCGGTTGAGCAGCAGGCTGTAGTTCATCGCGGTCACGCCGAGGACGCCGCGCTTGATGTCATCGGAGACCGCGACGAGCGCGCCGCCGAGGATGCCGCCCTGGCTGTTGCCGTCGAACACGAGCCCGTGACCGGGGTCGATGAGCGGCTGGCCGTCCGGTGTGCGGAACGCCTTGTGGGCGACCAGGCCCTTGGTATGAATGAGGCTGCGCCCTAGGAAGAGCGCGTTGAGCATGCCCTGCTGCGTCCGTTCAGGGATGGTGGCGAAGCGGTTGGGGTCCAGGAGCGCGGAGATGACGTTCGGGACGTCCTCCTGTGCCATGCCGATCCAGTCGGTGGCACAGAAGGTGAAGTTGTGCTCGGCGGCCATCGCCTTGACGTTGCCCCCGCCGACCTCGTTGCGGCTGCCGAGCAGACCATGCCCGTAAAGGGCCGGGCTGGAGGGCTCGGTGAACGCGCGGCGCGGGATCTCGCACCGGAAGGCCGCTGCCTGGGTGTTGGCGAGCAGGCGCCTCGGCTTCCCGTTCGCGTCCCGGTGGAACTTGGAGCCCGGGAGACCGCCTGGAGTGTCGAGATAGCTGGGGACGGCGATGACACCCTCGACCTCACGGGCGATGCGCGAGTCGGTCTCGGGCGTGAGGTCCGTGACCTTGGTGACGAGGAGTCCGGGGGCACGATCCCCGAGCCGCCGGAACGCGTCGTCCCGGATGGCGTGGATGTCACCTGTCAGGCTGCGGGTGCTGGCGACGGTGAAGTCCCACGCCAGGGTGAGTGAGCCCCGGTCGATTCCGGCCTCGGCAAGGCGGGAGAGCGCGGGCTTGAGCTGCCGCTGCCGTTTGTACAGCGGATCTTTCACCGGGAGGTCCGGCCCGGCGACCTTCGCGAACGAGCCGGACGGCGGGATCGCCCGGCCCGTGGAGTCCTTGAGGCCACGCAGCGCCACGATGTAGCGGTGCCCGTCGAGGAAGTTGCGAGCAGGGCGGATCAGCAGCGCCTTGCGGTCCGCCTGCGGCGCGTTGGCGTCGAGTTCCGCCCAGTGGGGCCATCTCTCGCCGGTCTTCGCGTCAAGGATCACGATGGGTGCGTCGGCGCGCAGCGACCGCCCGATGTCGGTGACCGGCGCGGCGCCCGTCTCGGTCAGGTCGACGCCGGGTATCTGCGTGATGAGAGCCGAGCCGGGCGAGAACCCGTCAGCGCGGTTCCAGGGAGCGGGATCGACCGGACCGCCGAGGATGGGTCGCGGGAGGACGTCACGGCCGAACGCCACGCGGCGGCCGGTGCCGCTCGTGCTGTCGGCCCGGGTGTACCAGTCGTTAGGGAACGGCAAGAGGCACTCGGCCGGAGCGATCGGATCGCACCCACCGGGCGAGCCGGTCGTCGCGGCGGCGTGCGCGGCCAGTGGAGGAACACCCAGCAGTGTCACCAGCAGGAGCGGGGCGGCCATGGCCGCGAGCAGCCGTGTCATGCCGAGATCATGCAGACTCGGGAGAAGCCGTTCAATTGGCCTGCAAGGCAGACTTTGGCGGGCGCCGTTGCGCCGCAGGTCACTCCATGTGTAGTGGGGCGGTGAGCTCGTTTAGGTAATCCGATACCGGGCCCAGTGTGAGCATGCCCGAGCCCGCTCCGGCGAGCTCATCTGCGGCGGGCAGCAGGTCGGAATGAAGCTTGTCCAGCGTCGTCCGGTCACCACCGAGCTCCATCAGGGCCCGGACGTGCAGGCAGGTCCGCGCCTCGAACAGCAGGTCGTGCGGGGATTCCGGGATTGCCCGCGCCGCTTCCTTCGCTTCCTGGTGTTTGCCTTCGGCGTTCAGGATCAGCGGGCGTGCCCAGGGCTCGTACGGGCCGAAGTCCATGCCCGCGAGGTCGGTGAAGGGCCGCCCGGCTTGGAGCCGCAGGGAGAGCAGCGCCAGTGGGAGGATGCCGTCCTCCACGCCTCGCATCCCGGTGCCTGCGAGGCGGGTGGCGGCCCGGCGATACGCCGGCTCCGCTTCGTCCGGACGGCCCGTCACGGCGAGCCGGAGCGCCGCGTACCACTCGGTGAAGACGCCGACGAGCGGGAGTTCGTAGCGTTCGGCGAGCCTGTCGGCCGCGGCGGCGTGCTCATCCGCGGCGGGCAGGTCGCCGAGCGCCGCATGGGACTGGACGAGAATCAGGTGCCCGAGGACTTCGGATGTCACCAGTCCGTGCCGGGCCGAGAGCTCGACCAGCTCGGCGCCGATGTGGGCGCGTTCCGGAGCGAGCCCGGCGCGCCCGAAGGACTGCATGTAGAGGGCGTTGAGGGCGAAGGCGAGTACGGCCGGGTCGCCGAGGCGGCGGGCGATCACCGCGGCCTCGCGGGCCGCCTCGCCACCTCGTGCGCCGGAGTCGGCGCGGAGTTCGAGGGCGATCGTGCCGAGAAGACGTGCGCGTTCCACCTCGTGGTGCGCGGGCAGAGCGGCCAGCGCACGTTCCGCCGCGGCGACGACGTGCGCTGCGCCGACGGGATCGTCGATGGTCGTCCAGTTCGCGGGGACGTCGAACGCACCGATCAGCCGGGCGGTGAGCAGCGGGTCGCCGAGCTTCTCGGCCTCGGTGATCGCCTCGGCCCGGTGCCGGCGGGCGCCGTCGAGGTCGCCGGTCACCGCGAGGGCCTTCACCAGGCCCATGACGGCTTCCAGGCGCGCCCTGGAGTCCGCCCCGGATACCTCTTCCATGGCGCCGATCGCCTCGCGCCACCAGCGAGCGGCCTCGTGCGGAGCAACGCGCCGTTCGGCTCGTTCGGCCGCCGCGCGGGCGTAGCGAGCGGTGCGGGCGGCGCTGGCTCGGCTACTCGCGCGGACGAGGTGGTGGGCGATCGCTTCCACCTGATCCGGGCTGGACCGTTCGAGGATCTCGGCGACCCGCGCGTGCCAGCGAGCCCGCCGTACGCGCGTGACGTCCTCGTACAGCACCTCGCGGACCAGGGCGTGGGTGAAGCGGAGGTTGTCGAGACCGGGCTCGGTCACGAAACCGGTCACGATGGCGGCTTCCGCCGCGTCGAGCACACCGTCCTCGTCTTCGGCCAGCAAGATCAGCACGTTCAGGTCTACATCGTGCCCGATCACCGCCGCCTGCCGGAGGACCGTCCGCGCACCCTCTGGGAGCCGCGCCAGGCGCTGGCGGATGACGTCGCGGACACCGGCCGGCACGGCGTGGAGGCCGCCCTCGGTTTCCAGGAGCCGGATGAGCTCGCGTACGAAGAACGGGTTGCCCGCGCTGCGCCGGTGGATCAGGCGTGCGGTGTCCGCGTCCACCTCCCGATCCGTGCTGGACCGCGCCAGCTCCGCCACCTCCCGCTCCGCCAGGCCGCCGAGGTAGACACGGGCGGGCTCGGTGCGGGCCGCGCGGCCGAGGGCCTCGGTCAGGGCCGGTGAGATCTCGGTGGAACGGTACGTACCGACGATGAGCACCGGACCGGCGCCCGCGTCGGTGGCCAGCGCGGTCAGCAGGGCCAGGGTTTCCTCGGCCGCCCAGTGCAGGTCGTCGAGAACGAGGAGGACGGGCGTGCGAGCCGCCACCTCCGCCAAGTAGGCGCCGATGGCCCGGTGCCTGCGGAACCTCGCCTCTACGGGATCGCCCGGCTGAGCTTCCAAACTGGGGAGTGGTGGGTGACCGGCCGAGACGAGGCCTGCGGCGATCTGGGTCCACGGCCAGGCGGCGGGCGCTCCATCGAGTTCCGGACTGGCGCCCCACGCCACAGTCCAGTCTCTCGCCGCAAGCCGGGCACTCAGCGCCTCGGCCAGCGCGGTCTTGCCTGCACCCGCGTCGCCGGACACGAGCGCCAGAACGGGCCGTCCGGACGCGATCACCGTGTCGGCGGCCCTCTCCAGGTCCGCGAGCTCCGACGTACGCCCGACGAACGCCTGCCCGGTCGGCGGGGGCGGCGTGCCAGGCCTGATCCGCACAGCGGAGCGGGATTCGCCCTCCGCCAAGAGATGGGGTGCTTGAGCCAGGATGTCGGTCTCCAGCCGCCGGAGGCCCTCACCCGGATCAAGCCCGAGCTCCGTGCTGAGAAGCTTCTTGGCCCGGCGGAGGGCAGCCAGCGCGTCTGCCTGCCGCCCTGCCTGGTAGAGGGCCAGCGCGAGCAGGCGCCAGCCGTCCTCTCGCCACGGATGACCCTCGACGTGGTGTTCCAGATCGGGGATGGACGCGCCCGCCTGCCCCAGCACGAGCGCGGCCTCGGCACGTCTCTCCACGGCGAGGAGACGCAGCTCGTCCAGCCGGACCGCCTCCCCTCGCGCCCAGCCCTCCTCGGCGAACTCCGCGTACGCCGGGCCACGCCACATCCCCAGCGCGGCGTTCAGCCGCTCAAACGCGTCGGCGGCCGGTAGCTCCGCAGCCTCTTCCACAGCGGCCTCGAAGCGCCACGCGTCCACCGCGCCCGGCCCTGGCCGGAGCGCGTAACCCGGCGCCAGGGTCACCAGCACCCGGGCGGGCGTCCTGGGGGGCCGCTCTGGCTCCAGCGCCCTCCGCAGCGCGGCGACGAAGGTCTGCACGGCGCCGAGAGCCCCTTCCGGCGGGTCTACCCAGAGATCATCGATCAACCTGGACACCGGAACGACCCGGCCTCCCGCCACCAGCAGCCTGGCCAGCACGGCCCGGTGCCGCGGCCCCTTCAGATCGACCGGGTCGCCCTCTCGCACCGCCTCCAGCGGCCCCAGCACCCCGAAGGTCACCTCAGACACGCGTCCACGGTATCGCCGCCTGCCTCAGCCGCTCAGTCAGCGCTGATCCGATGCTGATCCAGTGCTGATCGGCCGCAGGAATCCTTCATCCCGTATCACTCGATTGGAGATTCGACATGGCAACCGAAATCAGCGGATTCGACTACCGGCGCGTGCCCGTCGCCGACGGAGTGGCGCTCAACGCCGCCGTCGGCGGCTCAGGCAGCCCGATCGTCCTGCTGCACGGCTTCCCGCAGACGCATCTGATGTGGCGGCACGTCGCCGCCGATCTGGCCACCGACCACACCGTCATCTGCCCTGACCTGCGTGGCTACGGCGACAGCGATAAGCCCGCCGAGGCCGACGGCCAGACCTACTCCAAGCGCACCATGGCGGCCGACATCGTCGCGCTCGCCCGGGCGCTCGGTCACGACCGGTTCGCGCTGGCCGGGCACGACCGGGGGGCGCTGGTCGCCATCCGCGCTGGACTCGACCACCCCGACGCGATCACCCACCTGGCGTCGCTCGACGTGCTGCCCACCCTCGACATGTGGGACGTGATGCGGGGAACGTCGGCCGCGGTCGGCTTCCATCTGTACCTGATGGCCCAGCCGCCCGGCCTGCCTGAGCAGCTGATCGGGGCCAGCCCGGACGCGTTCTTCGGCCACTTCCTGGATCTCTGGACCAGGGCTCCCGAGGCGATCCCGGCCGACGTGCGCGCCGCCTACCTGAAGGCCTCCCGGGAGGCGGTCCCGTCCATCGTCGCCGACTACCGGGCCTCCGCGTTCGCCGACGTCGAGCACGACGAGGCCGACCGCCAGGCAGGTAACCGGCTGCGCATGCCGGTCACGGTCCTGCAGCAGGACTGGGGCGCCGCGCTCGGCTTCGACGCCGCCGCCCGCTGGCGGGCCTGGGCCCCGGACCTGGAACACATCACGGTGGACTCCGGCCACTTCATGCCCGAGGAGGCTCCCGCCCAGGTGGTCAAGGCGCTGCGGTCATTGCTCACCCGCTAGGCATCCGGGTAGACCACCGGCATGGACGTCGACCGGTCGCAGGTTTTCGCCTACCGCGTTCTGCAGCATGACCTCGATGCCCGGAAATCGGTGCCGGAGGCCCTCGGCGCGCTGGAGATCGGGCTGCAGGACCCCCCGCCCGGATCCGCACTCCTGGCCCTGCGTGCCCGGACCGGCGTGCAAGATCCAGACCGGCTGCGGGCGGCGCTGTGGCCGGACGGGCCGCTGGTCTACCTCTGGTCAGTACGGGGCGCGGCGCATCTGCACCGGAAAGAGGACCTTGGGCTCCTGGCGGCGGGGCTCCGTCCCGCCGACCACGCCGACGCGATGGGCAGGCTGCTCGCGTACGGGCAGGAGCTCGAAGCCGCAAGCATGGAGCCCGACGACGCCATCGACCTCATCGCCGGGCACATGCGGGAGATCGTGACCGGTCCGACGCCGAAGGGGGACCTTTCGGGAGCGGTGACGAAGCACCTGCCCCGGGTGCTGGCGCCGTGGTGCGGAGGGTGCGGCGTCCACCACGTTCACGATCTCCTCTTCCGGCTGGCAGCTGTCCGCGCGGACCTCGTCATCGAGCCCGCCACAAAGGGGGTCGTCTTCCGGCCCATCGGCGAGGCGGTGCCCGAGCCCGACCCGGACGAGGCGCGGCGCGAGCTCGTGCGGCGCTTCGTCCGGCGGCTGGGCCCGACCGCCCCGGCCGGTCTGGCCGACTGGATCGGGTCACGCCCCGGCCCGGTCCGCGGGTTGTGGGACCAGATCACCGACGAGCTCGTACCGCTGAAGGTCGACGGCCGCAAGGCGTGGATCCTGGAAGCGGACGCCGAGGCCCTCCGGACGGCCCCGACCCCCGAGCACCTCCGGCTGCTGCCGCCCAGCGACGTCCTGCTGCGCGCTTGGGACAAGCAACTCCTCATGCCTGAACGGGCCCACCGCTCGCTGCTATGGAAGCCCGCCGGATCGCCGGGCGCCGTGCTCGCCCGAGGCGAGATAGCCGGGATCTGGCGGCCCCGCACGACCGGCACCAGGCTCACCCTCACGATCGCCACATTCCGCGACCTCACCCGGACCGAGCGCGCCGAGGCCGAACGCGAGGCCGAGGCGATCGGGGAGGTCCGTGCGATGAAGGACGTCCAGGTCGTGCACGAGCGCGTCTGAACCCTCCGCCGCTGGTCTAAGTTGGCGAGCACAAAACATCTCGGGCAAGGGACCTCTGGCCATGAGCAGCACCGCGCACGACATCTCCACCCCGGCACCGCCTCGTCTTGAGGAGGTCAGCGACGGCGTCTTCGGCTACATCCAGCCCGACGGCACATGGTGGATCAACAACACCGGGTTCCTGGCCGGCTCGCGGGGCGTGGTCAGCGTGGACGCGTGCTCCACCGAGCGCCGGACGCGGGCGTACCTCGCCGCGATCTCCTCGGTGACGCCGCAGCCCGTGCGGACGCTCATCAACACGCACCACCACGGCGATCACACGTTCGGCAACTACCTCTTCGAGGGCGCGACCATCGTCGCCCACGAGGGCACGCGCGAGGGGGCGATCGCCTGGGGGCGCCCGTTCGACGAGCCGTACTGGACCAAGGTCGAATGGGGTGACGTGGAGATCGAGCCCGCGTTCCTCACCTATACCGAGGGCGTCACGGTGTGGGTCGACGACCTGCGGTGCGAGGTCCGGCACGTGGGTGGCGCGGCGCACACGACCAACGACTCGATCGTGTGGGTCCCGGAGCGGCGGGTGCTCTTCTCCGGCGACCTGCTCTTCAACGGGGGAACGCCGTTCCTGATGCAGGGGTCGGTGAAGGGCGCGATCAAGGTGCTCGACGAGGTGATCGCCCCGCTCGGCGCGGAGACGATCGTGCCGGGCCACGGCCCGGTCGGCGGACCTGATCTGATCGAACGTTGCGTCGGCTACGCGCGGTTCGTGCTCGCCACGGCCGAGAAGGGCAAGGCCGCGGGACTGTCACCGCTGGAGCTGGCACGCGAGACCGACCTTGGCCCGTACGCGGAGCTCAGCGACTCCGAACGGATCGTCGGCAACCTCTACCGCGCCTACGCCGAGCTCGACGGTGCCGGACCCGGCGCGCAGATCGACCTGGCCGCCGCGCTGGACGACATGGTCACGTTCAACGGCGGGCAGCCCCTCACCTGCCGCGCCTGAGCTCAGCGGAACATCGCCACCGGGTGGATGTCGAGGACGCGGGTCTCGGGGTCCCAGCCGTTCACCTTGCCGAGGCAGCGGGCGTGGAACCGCTCGACGCGTTCCTCCTGGTCCTGCATTCCGCCCGCGGAACAGGTGATCTTGACGTGCGGGGAGGGCGTGTCGTCCGGCGTCGCTCCGTACGGGGCCAGGAACGTCACCTTGTCGCCAGCCGGCTCTGACAGATGGAAGAGGCCTGACACGGAGACGTAGTGTCCGCGCAGTTCGCTGAGACGGAGGGACCGGGCGGCGTCAAGGCGACGGCCGCCGAGCACCTTGGTCACGGCGGGGCCGGGCAGGATCGTGCCGTCGGTGAGATCGGCGTAGATGACGCCGTCCCGCTCTTCCAGGAGGCTGATGACCTCGGAGATGACACTGATCGGCTCCTTCTCCTCGATGTAGCTGAGGAGCCGCTCGTCGCTCACCTCCTTGCCGCCGCCCCCACCTAGGCCGTAGAGAGTTCCCCAGGCCTCGCGCGACCTGCTGTTGGTCGTCCGCTCGACGACCTGGCGGACCAGGGCCGGGCGGGCCTGGCTGGTCCGGTAGATGCCCATCACCGAGCGGGCGTTGAGGTAGACGCAGATGTCGATCAGGCCCTGGCTCTGCGCGGACCGTGACCGGCGGTGGCGGCGGTAGGCCACGGCCGCGTACACGGCCAGGCCCGAGAGCGACACGAACGTGGCGAGCCATACGAGAATCCAGGGCAGATGGATGCTCCGCCACAGGTTGTCAGCGACACCCACGGATCTCCTTGAGTGCTTCGAGCAGGGACGGTCGTGTGTCGCCGTCGACGAGCCGGCCGCCCGTGGCGGTGGCCGCCCGGCGGAGGCCGGCGCGGTCCGCGGAACCGAAGCCGACGGCGAACGTGGGGACGGCGCGCGGCCGCCGGTGGCGCAGGAAGTCGTCGAGGGTGATGCCGGAGTTGTTCTGGCCGTCGGTCATGAGAACGATCGAGGTCCGCCGGGAGGTGTCCCCGGCCAGGCCGTACGCGCCGTCAAGGGCCGACCAGATCGCGGTGCTGCCGTCGAAGTCGTCCTTGGCTATGAAGTCACGTAGAGCGTCCATCTCGCCGGGAGCGCTGGCGATGAAGGTCTTCTTGTCCAGCACCCGGCCGCCGAAGCGGATGACCGTGACCTCCTCGGACTTGTGGAAGCGTACGAAGCGGCCCACCGACGAGCCGTCCGCGCCGCCGAGACCGGCGAAGGCCGACTTCACCGCGTCGATGCGCGCGCCCGCCATGGAACGGGAGAAGTCGAGCAGGAACACCACCCGGTCCGGCTTGCGTTCAGCCGGATCGTCGTAGTTGGCCAGCAGCGTGTCGATCACCTTCTTCTGGTCGGGGAAGAAGAGGGCGTTGCCGACCGTGGCGCGCAACCGCGGGTCGCGCGCCACGTCCGGGCCGAGCGGGCGGCGCAACGTCCGCTGCATGATCTTCCGCTGGACGGTGTCGCTCTTGAGCCAGCCGACCACCTTGTCGTACGCGGCGCGCTTGGCGGGATCGAGGAGCAGCAGCGGGTAGTCCGACATCACCATGCCGTCCCGTGGATAGACGATCTGGAGGGGCTGCCTGAGCCGTCCCGTGGCGTTGAGGGAGAGCAACGTCGACTCGTGGGCGATGAGGCCCTCAGTCTGGTCCTGGTTCGCCACGTACTCCTCGATGAGCTTCGACGAGCTCCGGGCCGCACGCGTGTGGCCGGTGAAGAAGCCGCGAAGCCGGTCGCAGGTGACGTCCTCCGGCCGCAGCGCACCGCCCCGCGCGGCGGTCGCCACTCCGACGAGAGCCCCAAGGCCGCTGCCGTTGGTCCTCGGGTCCGCCATCGCGAACCGGAGCCGTCCCTGCCCTGCGGCGTCGGCGATGTCGGCCCACGAGGGATCCCTTTGCAGCTTCGCCGCCGCCTCCGGCTTCAACCCGATGACCACGGGCGAGAGCATCGTCGTGTTGCTGAGCGGCGGCTCCGTTCGTACCCCCGCCTTCATCCTGAGCCGGAAGTAGCGGTCGGACGACAGCCAGGCAAGGTCATGGTGATAGCGGCCGGGCTCCAGCGTGTCGTCGCTGTAGTCCATGCGCAGCTTCACGCCTGTGTCGCGTTCGAGCTCGTCGAGCAGCGGCGCCATATCGGCAAGCTCGGACCCGGCCAGGACATCCAACTCGGCACGGGCCGAACCGTCGCCCAAACTGCAGCCCGCGAGCAGCAGACAACCGGCCAGGGCCGCCAGCGCCCTCACGAGGGCTTGCTCTCGGCGCAGCCGACCTGGACGAGCATCTTCTCGAGATCCGCCACCGTGGGAAGCACGGTCCTCGTGAGGTCCGGCGCCGTCATGGCGGGCGACGGGATCCGCCGTTCACGCAGAAACGCCCCGAGTTGCTTGCCGGGCGGCGCGCCCGGGTTGTCGAGCAGCCGGTAGCCCAGCTCCACGGCCCGCTGGCGCAGCTCGGGGTCGCTGACGATGAGCTCGCCGAGCCGGTCGCCCTTGTCATTGAACGAGATGAGCTCCGGAAGCGGGAAGAAGCCCGGCTGGGGGTACATGAGCACCCGCTCGCTGTCGGAACGGTGGAGCTGGTGCGCCAGGAACTGGTGCTCGTACACCACGATGATCGGCGCGATCTGCCGTCCCTCGGGAGCCGCGTACGTCTTGAAGATCTCCGATGTCGGAAGCCCCTGCTCGGTCAGCAGCGGCTTGATCCTCTTGGCCAGCGCGACGGCCTCGTCGGCGCTCCCGACCGCCTTGTTGCCGTTCTCGACGAACGCGATGAGCCCCATATAAGTGGCAGCGGAGTTCGCCGCGCACAAATCCGGTGTCTGTGCCAGCACGAGGTTGCCGTTCGACATCCCATGCTGCTTGATGCCCAGATCGTTCCAGCGCCGCCCACTCTTGATGAGACCGAGAAACGCCTTCATATCCAGGTCGTAGTAGAGCGCCCCCGCCCCGTCCTGATGCCGCGCCACGCCCCTGCCCCGCAGCGTCTCCGCGTACTCCTTGAAGGTCGCCAGCACGATCGGGCTGACGAACGGCCGGTACTGCTTGGCGCGCAGGCCCTGCGCGTTCCGCTGATCCAGAATGAGCCGGGCCGCCGGCTGCCCCGAAGGAAAGGCGAAGTCGTACCCGCCGAGCGAGTTGACCGCGACCTCTCTCGACGAGGACCTGGTGATCTGCACCCGGATCCCGTGCCGCATCAGGATCCGCTGGACCCCAGCGTCCTCGAAGTAGTCGGCCTTGGACGCCAGCTTGCCCTTGACCACCAGCACACGTTCCAGTGGCAGAAGCAACTTCTCCTGCGAGCCGAGCACGCCCAGCCCCACCAGCGGCACCATCGCAAGAGCACCGAACCTGAGCAGGAATCGCCGCTTCAGAAAATAGGGAACCGGTCGCCGCAAGACGTTCAGCGTCGGTTCCACGGTGCCTCCCGCCGAGGTGACTGCCCGCTCAAGCTACCGGCCGCATATGACGCGAATCCATGCATACCGGTCACCGACAATTAGAGGTCCGACCTCACCATCCGGTTCCTGAACGACGTAAGGTCACAAACGGTCACAGGAAAAGGGGCGAGACAGTGCAACACGCGTTCGTCTACGACGAGGTGGCGATCCTCGTCCGGCACTGGTTCGAGATCGATCTGAACGACAGCCACCTCGAACACGGCGCACGCCTAGAGCTCCGCCGCCTCGTCCCGCAGGAACGGCGCGGCACTGAGTCGGCGGCCCAGAAGGTCCTGGTCGATCAACCACTCTGGCGCGCCGACCTCTTCGACCGCCTCGACGGACCACCAGGCAACTTCGCGGCCGCGCACTTTCACCCGTATTTCACCGGCCCAGAGCCCAGCGAACGCCACTACCTCCAAGAGGCTCCCTGGGAGTGGCTGCCCAAGAAGCTCGCAGACCCTTCCTCACTCACCGACCTACAGCTCACACCGTGGGACGTCGAGGACATCAGCAGAGACGCGGCGGAGATCGTCGAAGCCGCCCGCCGCCGCGCAGCCACCGAGTGCACATCCGCCGAACAGTGCTTCGCCTGGACCCGCGACGCGCGCCAGACCGTCCACGTGATGCTCGACCGGCTCGAACGCCCCGACCTCCTGGACAGGGACCATGTCCTCCCCTGGTCAAGACCCAGCTGAAATGCGAGCGGACCCGGTGGCCGCGCTCTGCGACGAAGGCGAGGCCCTCCTCGAAGCCCGCTCCCCCGCCGACGCGCTCTTCGGCTGGCTGCGCTCGTACATCACTACCAAGCGCGACCTCACGGACGGCCCGCGCTCCCAGCTCTTCGAAGACTGGCACGAGTCGATGCACGCGGCCGCCTCCGCCCTCCTGACCCGCGCCCAGCGATCCGGCGTGGTCCGACCCGATCTCACGGCCACGGATCTCCTCACCATGGCGAACGGAATAGCCCTGGCCAGCACCGACCCCGACCAGACCCTCCGCCTCCTGCGCTTCCTCCGCCAAGGGACCGCACCGCCTCAGGTGTCGTAGACGGTGACGTCGATGTTCTGGGCGGTCAGGTTGGACGTGATCAGGGGCTCGACGCGCTCCCATTTGCCTCCGGCCAGGCCGCAGCCAATGCGGGGCATGTGGACGGAGGCTTTGAGAGACGTGACCTCGGGCGCCAGGGCAGCCAGGCACTTGTCGAGTGCCTCATAGCGGATCGGCGGGCCCTTGCTGCTGGGCTTCATGCCTCGCTGGGCCACCATATTGGCGACCCAGATGTACGGGGTCACCTGGACGAGCTGCGTGCTGCCAAGGCCGAAGTCGTTGCGCGCCCGGTCACGATGCCACGCCCGGTAGGCCGCTTCCGGCTCGGGCCAGCGGCGTGAGATCGCCAGCACGAAGCCCTTGCCCCAGCCGCCGAGGTCGTTGCACACGTGAGCGATGACCTTGACGCCCTTGGCCTGCGGTGACGTCGCGTCACCCAGCAGGTATCGAATCTCCCCCATAGAACGGACCATAGCGCCCAGATCCGACAGGCCAGTTAGGTGAGGAGCTCGGCCTTGGCTGCGGCGTACTCCTCTTGGGTCAACAGGCCCTGCTGCAGCATTTGGCACAGGTGGAGGAGCTGGTCGGTGACCGAGGCCGTGCGTACCGAGGTCTGGAGGGGCGCGTCGACCGGGCGGTTGATGAGGGCACCTCGCAGGAGTGGCGCTCCGCGGCGTTTCACGTCTTTTCCGGGACGTGGTCGGCGGGGATGCGGATGGAAGCGGCGAGGCGGCCGCCCACGCTCTTGATGGTGGCTGCGGCCTCCTTGGCCCAGGAGTGCTCGACCAGGACCGCCAGAGCGCAGGTGCCGGGGTCGAGTCCCGCGGCGACCTCCTCGGCGTCCTGGACCGCGATCAGGTCGTGTTGGGAGGTGAGGTCATGGAACTCGGGGAGGTCGGCCAGTTCGGTCGTTCGGACCGTGCCGTCCGGGCCCTTGGCCACGAGAAGGGTGTCGACGACCTCGACGCCGCCGGAGCGGCGCAGGGGCGTCAGGGCGTTCGCGGCGTCCTTCCCGGGCGCGGGGCCCGGGAAGGTCAGCACGAGGAATTCCAATGGTCCCCAGGTCATGCGCTCCACCTCACACGGATCATGTACCCGCGAAAGGCAAGGTGTGGGGAATCAGCGGGTCAAGCGGTACTGCAGGTAGACCTCCCGGTCGGTCAGGGCGCGGTCATAGAACTTCAGGCCGTCCATACGGCAGTTGCAGGGATTGCCCTCGCGATCGTTCTGCGGGAAGCTTCCGCCGATCTTGATGCCGCGGGGGTCGGTGGCGGAGGCGAGGTCGGGTTCGGGCGGCCCCTCGAGGGCCCAGGGGTCGCCGGGCAGGACGTAGGAGCCGTCGAGGGGGCGTCCGTTCTTGTAGAGCTTCATCGCGCCGGTGTCGAAGTCGAACGTGGCGGCCAGCGCGACCCAGGTGTTCTGCGGCAGGACCTGCTGCCACGGCTGGTTCGCGGCGAACGTCTGGGAGGACGAACCGTCCACGCGGCGGCCAAGGGCGACCACGCGGAGCTCGCCCGCGACGTTGATGACTTCCAGGAGGGCCCGCACGTCGTGGCCCGAGGAGTTGCCGCTGAGCACGCCGGCGAGACCAACGGCGTTGTAGCGGTCGTTCGGGTCGGCGGAGTTGGAGTTGGGGCTCGGGTTCTGGCCGGTCATCTTGAACCAGCCAGTGATCGAGATCTGTTTCACCCCGTTGAACGCGCGGAGGCTGGGCACTCCGGGAGAGCCGAAGATGCCCGCTTTCCAGTCGTCGTTGCCTGAGGTGGTCGGGTTGACCTGGCCGAGTTGGAGTGCGTTGCGGCTGCCGCGGTACGCGCGGTCGCGCACGCGCATGGCGGCACCACCGTTCACCAGGTCGATCGGCGTCTTCGACCTGCCCCGGTCCCGCTCGCGGGACGGATTCCCAGGGACGGGGTGGTCGAAGTCGTACGAGGCGATCAGGTGGCGGCGCAGTGTGTCAGGGTGGGCCGCCGCAGGGGTTGCAGCGGCCACCACGAGCGACCCACCCAGCGCGGCGGCCACGAGGGCCGCCGCCGTCTTGTTGGTTCTCATCGGCCCACCCGCGTTCCGGTGATCTTGAGGTCGCGGACACGGCCGATGTTGTCGAACGAGCCGAAGCCGATCCGTCCCGTCGGGAACGTGGTGTCCACGGCGGTCATCAGCGGCTTCTTCGCTCCGTCCATGTAGACGGCGGTCTCGCCCGTTGCGGCGCAGTGCCGGAGCCGGACCTTGTGCCAGCCCTCGTCACTGACGGCGGGTGCCGCGCCGACCGAGCGCACCGGGTCCCACTGGTCGTCCAGCCGCAGCCGGTCGGCGTTGTTCACCGTGAATATCCCGTTGTGCGGATAGATCTTGTTGTCCGACGAGAGATGGGAGTACGAGAATTCCAGGTCGGAGCGGTACCCGTAGACGAGGATCACGTCCCGGTTGGAGACGGAGACCGGCGTGTCCAGCCGCACCTCCGCGTCGATCTGGAACGAGCCCCACACGGGACCGGCCGTCAGCACGGCGTACTCGAACGGGCGGCGAGGTCCCGGGCGGGCGGCGCCGGCTTCGGCGAGGACTGCCTCCTTACCGGGGAACTGCCACTTCGCCGGGGTGACCGGCGCCCAGTTCTTGGCGGCCATGACATGCCGGACGGGAGTGCGGCCGACCTGGCAGGCCGCGAAGGTCCGCGTGCCGGTGACCTTCCAGATCTTCCCGTTGGACTTGGCGATCAGATAGAGCTCGCCGGAGCCGTCGCGGCCGATCCGCAGGTCGGGACGCTTGGGATCGCCGATCGAGCCTGGGCCGGACAGGTCGGGCACGGTGACGCGGCGGCCGGTCGCGTCGTAGATCATGAGCTGGTGCAGCGGGGCGGGCTTGGCGCCGAGCCGCATGTCGCGTTCCTCGGTGTAGAAGATCCGGCCGTCGACGAGGTCGTCGAAGATGTACTTGCCGCGCAGCGCCGGGATCTCGTTGCCGCGGTAGACGAAGCCGCCCGCGACCGCCCGGCCCACGTCGGAGGTGCAGTTCCAGGTGGGCGGCGGGTTGTGGTCGTACATGGCGACCGGGTAGGTGTAGCCGTTCTTCGCGTCGTCGGCCGGCAGCGGGTAGAGCCGGTGACAGGGGTTGGTCGCGGCGCGGTCGAAGACCCAGTTGCCCTCGCGCTCGCTCCAGCCGAGGTTCGAGCCGGGGCGCACGTCGTAGATCGCCTCGATGGCGTGCTCGCCGATGTGCCCGAGGAACATTCGATGACGGCCGCCCGGGTCCCAGCTGAAGCGGTGCGGGTCGCGCATGCCGTAGGAGTAGATCTCGCCGAGGGTGCCGGGCTTGCCGACGAAGGGGTTGTCCGCCGGGATGCCATACCGCCCGTTAGCACTGTTGTTGCCGCGCGGATCGATGCGCAGGATCTTGCCATGCGGGACCGACAGATCCTGCGGGACGGTCGTGCGCGCGCCTACGCCGCCGTCGCCGGCAGCCACGTACAGCACTCGGGCCTCTGCGCTGCCCGGCCGCGCCGTCGGGTTGAAGTCGATCTGCTGGATGCCGTGGATCTGCCCGGCGAACCCGATCCTGAGGATCTCACGCCGCGTTCCCGTGAACGTGCCGGCGGCCGGGTTCTCAGCCGTCCATTCCGTGACGATGCCGTGGTAGGTCGTGTTCGGCTGGGGTGTGAAGTCCGGCTGCTTGGTCGCGGCCGAGGCCAGCTCGGTGTGCACGGTGTAGAAGCGGCCGTTGTTCTTGAAGCCCGGGTCGAACGCGACGAAGCCGAATCCCTGGCCCATGCCCCTGCCCGAGAAGAACGCCGGGGCGAACGTGGCGCCGACGTCGAGGTAGACCGTGGGCGCCTTGCCCTTGTCGACGAGATACAGCTTGCCGTTCAGGTCCGGCACGTACTTCCGCCGCGAGCCGTCGGGGATCTCACCGAGATGGTTGATCCGCGCCACCCGCATCAGCCGCTGGTCGGTGGGCGGAGGGGTCGGGTCCGATTTGGGGAACTGGGCGAATTCTTCGACGGTCAGCCCGAGCCCGGAAGTGATCGGCTCCTCCGGGATCGGGTCGAGGATCGGCTCGCCCGGAGGCGCCGAACGTGCCTGCATGGAGTCCGCGTGCGCCGGTGCCGTCTGCAGTGAGGCGGCGACGGCCACGGCGATCGCTAGATGGAACAACCCTGTCTTGCGCATCTCATCCGTCCTCGGTCGGGAGTGTTGAAAGCGCTTTCTCACTAGACCCCGATGGGAACCCCGATAGAACCCCGATGACTCAGGCGATGTGGAGCTTCATGATCACGTCAGCTCCGGGACCTCCAGCCGACGGCCCTCACGCCAGGAGCGAAGCCCCAGTTCGGCCAGCTGGACGCCGCGCGCTCCGGCGTGGAAGTCCCACTTGAACGGGGCGTCCTCGGCCACGTGCCGCAGGAAAGCCTCCCATTGCACCTTGAACCCGTTACCGAAGTCGGCATTGTCAGGAACCTCCTGCCACTGCCCGCGGAAGTCCTCGGTGGCGGGCAGGTCGGGGTTCCAGACCGGCTTGGGCGTCATCGAACGGTGCTGGACGCGGCAGCGGCGCAGGCCCGCGACAGCGCTGCCCTCAGTTCCGTCCACCTGGAACTCCACCAGCTCGTCGCGGAAGACACGGGTCGCCCACGAGGAGTTGACCTGCGCGATGATGCCGCCGTCCAGCTCGAAGATGCCGTACGCCGCGTCGTCGGCCGTGGCCTCGTAGGGCTTGCCGTCCTCGTCCACCCGTTCGGGGATGTGTACGGCGCCCAGGCACTGCACCGACCGCACCGGCGCCACGATCTCGTCCAGCACGTACCGCCAGTGGCAGAACATGTCGGCGATGATGCCGCCGCCGTCCTCGGCCCGGTAGTTCCAGCTCGGCCGCTGCGCCTCCTGCCAGTCGCCTTCGAAGACCCAGTAGCCGAACTCGCCCCGCACCGACAGGATCCGCCCGAAGAAGCCGCCCTCCACCAGCCGCCTCAGCTTCCTGAGGCCGGGCAGGAACAGCTTGTCCTGGACGACGCCGTGCTTGATCCCGGCCTCGTCGGCCAGCCGGGCCAGCTCGAGCGCGCCGGCCAGGTCATCGGCCAGCGGCTTCTCGGTGTAGACGTGCTTGCCCGCGGCGATCGCCGCCTGGATCGCCCCGGTCCGGGCGCCGGTGATCTGCGTGTCGAAGTAGACCTCCACGCCGGAACGGTCCAGCGCCTCGGCCAGGTCGGTGGTCCACTCGGTGAGCCCGTGCCGTTCGGCGAGGGCCTTGAGCTTGCCTGCGGTACGGCCGACCAGAATCGGCTCGGGCCACAGCACGGTCCCGTCCGCGAGCGGCAGCCCGCCCTCGTCGCGGATGGCCAGAATCGACCGGAGCAGATGCTGGCGGTACCCCATCCGTCCGGTCACGCCGTTCATGACCACGCCGACGGACCTGCGTTCCGTCCCCATGAATCCCCTTCACTCCAGAGAAACCCGTGCAGAGAAATCCGCGCAGAGAAGACCGGTCCAGAGAAGAACCGTCAGTCGTGCGCGGAGCCGGCACCGAGCAGGTCCCGGATGCGCCGGGTGGCGCGCGCGAACTCGGGCCGCGCCATGGTGGCGGCGTAGTCCCGTTCTGGGGGCAGGCCGACGTCGATGATCTCCTCGACGGTGCCCGGCCGCGGCGTCATGACCACGACCCGGTCGGCGAGGTAGACCGCCTCCGCGATCGAGTGGGTGACCAGCAGGACCGTCGTCCCGGTCTCCCGCCAGATGCGGTTGAGCTCGACGTTCATCTGTTCGCGGGTGAGGGCGTCCAGCGCGCCGAACGGCTCGTCCATGAGCAGCACCGGCGGCTCGTGCAGCAGCGCACGGCACAGGGCCACCCGCTGCTGCATGCCGCCCGACAGCTCGTGCGGGTGCGCGTCCTCGAACCCGCGCAGCCCGGTCATCTCGATCAGCCGGTCCGCCCGTTCCCGCGCCTGCCCGGCGGGCATGCGCCGCATCTCGGCCTGGAGCAGGATGTTGCGCCGGGCGGTCCGCCATTCGAGCAGCGCGGCACGCTGGAACACGTAGCCGATGTCAGGCCGTGGCCCGGCGACCTTCTCGCCGCGCAGCCACACCCCCCCGCCGGACGGCTTGAGGAGGCCGGCCACCAGTTTCAGCAACGTCGACTTGCCGCAGCCCGACGGGCCGACGATCGCCACGAACTCGCCCATGCCGACGTCCAGTGACACCTCGTGCAGTGCCGTCACGTCACGCTTCTTCGTCCGGAACCGGACCGCGACGTCCTCGATCCGCACCGCCGCATCGGTGTCCTCGCCGACGCGCCCGGCCTCCGCCGCGGTCCTGTCCTCGCTGGTGATCTTCACAGCCCTCCGTCAGCCCTGCGGGGCCATGTCCGAGGCCCAGTACTTCTCGGGTGCCTCCGCCTTGCCGATCACGCCGGACTGGGCGAAGAGGTTGATGGTCTGCGTCCAGTCGGCGGCGGTGTTGACGCCGGGGGCCTTGCCCTTGGTGGCGGCGGTGTGGAGCAGCGTGACCGTCGTCTTGAACTGGTCGGTGAGCACGGCGGGCGGCGGCAGCTGGGCGGAGGCGCCCTGCATGGAGGCGACGGCGCCGGCCGGGTCCTTCTCGGCCGCGGTCCAGGCCTCGCTGGTCGCCGCGAACATGCGCTTGGCCAGGTCGGGTGAGCTCTTCAGCTTGCGGTCGCCGACGATGAGGCCGTTGGAGTAGTAGCTCAGCCCGAACGAGGAGAAGCGCAGGTACGACACGGGCTTGCCCGACTTGCTCTGCATGGTCGGGCCCTGGTCGTTCGCGTAGCCGATGAGCGCGTCGACCTGGCCCGACATCACCGCGGCCATCTTCCCGGCCGGGTCGGTGTTCTGGATGCGCACGTCGGTCTCGGTGAGGCCGTTCTTCTTCAGGAACACCGGGAACGTCTTCGACGGCGCGTCACCGGCCGTGGAGGCGATGCGCTTGCCCTTGAGATCGGCCGGCGTCTTGATGGCCTTGCTGGTGAACGACTGCACCGAGACCGGGGTCGTCTGCAGGAACACGCCGAGGCTCTTGACCGGAAGGCCCTGGCCCACGCCCGCCATCAGGGCAGGTGTGTCCGCCCAGCCGAAATCTGTCTGGCCCGCACCGGTCGCCTGCACCGTCTTTTGTGAGCCCTGGCCGGCCTTGATCTCGATGGCGATGCCGTGCTTCTCGTAGATGGCCTGTTTCTTGCCGTAGTAGAACGGGGCGTGCTCGCCGTAGGGGTACCAGTTGAGCGTCAGCGTGACCTTGTCGAGTTCCTTGCCGGACGCGCTCTTGGTCTTGCCCGAGTCGTCCCCGCCGCATGCGGCGGTCGCCAGGAGGAGGAGTGGGACGAGGACGGCGGCTGATCTGCGGAGTCTCATGGGGGGCGGACCTCCGGTCTCAGGGGTCGGTACGTGCGCGGGGGTCGGTACGTGTGCTCCGGGGTCAGTGCTCGATGGGTCAGTAGGTGGTGGTGACGGCCGAGCCGCGGCGGCTGGCGTGCCAGGGGATGAGGAGCGCCTCGGCCAGTTCGACGAGGACGAACAGCACGACGCCGATGGCCGACATGACCAGCAGCCCGGCGAACAACATGGGGGTGTCGAGGTTGCCGTTGGCCTGGAGGATCACGTAGCCCAGGCCCTCGTTCGCGCCGACGAACTCGCCGACGACGGCACCCGTGACGGCGAGCGTCACCGCGACCTTCAGCCCCGAGAACAGATACGGCAGCGACGCCGGGAAGCGGATCTTGAGGAACGTGGCGAACGAGCCGGCGCCCATCGTCGCCGACAGTTCGAGCATCTCGGGATCGACGGCCTTGAGGCCGGTGACCATCGCGATGACGACCGGGAAGAACGAGATCAGGACCGCGACGAAGACCTTGGGCGTCATGCCGAAGCCCAGCCACACCACGAAGAGCGGCGCGATCGCGATCTTGGGGATGACCTGTGCGAAGAGCAGGATCGGATAGAGGGTCTTCTCCACCGTCGAGGAGTAGACCATGACGACCGCGGCGAGCACCCCGAACGCCACCGCGAGCGCGAAGCCGAGCAACGTCTCGTACGTCGTCACCCAGGTGTGCTGCCAGATGTAGTCCCATTTCTCGGTGAACACGTCGAGCGTCTTGCCGGGTGACGGCACCAGATAGGGCTTGACCAGCTCGGCCGCGGTGATGACCCACCACGCGGCCAGGCAGGCGGCGAGCAGCACCACCGGCCGCCATGACCGTTCCAGCCCGTCCCGGAGCCGGTCGGCCGGACCGGGTTTCACCCGTTCGGCGACTCCGGCCACCGGCACCTCGGAAACCGTGCCTTGACTCACCATGAGCACCTCCATCGGCGGGCCCAGAAAGCGCATTCAGAAAGCGCTTTCTGTAGTACGATATGGATGCCTCCTGGCACGGTCAAGGGGTCATCCCAAGACGAATATGCGAGCTAGGTGCGGTTGGACCGGGTTTCGGGCGGCGAGCAGGGGCCGGGGGAGGGACCGTCGTGGCGGGAGAACGGGCGCATGTGACGCTCCAGGACGTGGCACGGCAGGCGGAGGTGTCGCTCGCCACCGCGTCCCGCGTGCTCAACGGCACCTCCCAGGTACGAGCCGACCTCCGCGAACGCGTGCTCGCCGCCGCCGCTGAACTCGCCTACACCCCCAACGCCCACGCGCAAGCCCTCGCAGGCGCATCCAGGCAGGCCCTCGGCGTCATATGCCACGACGTCAGCGACCCTTACTTCGCGGCCATAGCCCGCGGCGTGATGCGCGCCGCCGCCGAGCACGGCCAGCTGGTCATGCTCGCCAGCACCAACCGCGATCCGGCCCGCGAGGTCGAGTACATCGCCATGCTCCGCGCCCAGCGGGCCCGCGCCATCCTGCTGATCGGCTCCGGCTTCGAGGACCGCGGCTGGGAACGGTCGATGGCCGCCGAGCTCGACCCGTACCAGCGCGCGGGCGGCCGGGTCGCGGTGGTCAGCCGCCACCGCAGCCTGAAGGTGGACGCCGTGGTGCCGGAGAACCGCGAGGGCGCCGCCGCCCTCGCCCGCGCGCTGCTCGACCTCGGCCACCGCGACTTCGCGGTGCTGACGGGGCCGCTCTCCCTGACGACCGTGTCGGACCGGCTCGCCGGGTTCCGTGACGCCCTCACCAAAGCGGGCGTGCCGCTCGGCACCGAGCGGGTCATCGAGGCGGCCTTCACCCGCGACGGCGGCCACGCCGCCGCCACCGAACTGCTGCGCCGCGGACTACGCCCGACCTGCGTGTTCGCCGTCACCGACGTGATGGCCATCGGCGCGCTCACCGCCTTCCGCGAGAACGGGCTGGCCGTGCCGGACGACATCTCGCTGGCGGGCTTCGACGACATACCGATCGTCGGCGACCTCACTCCCCCGCTCACCACCGTCGCGCTCCCCCTCGACGAGATGGGCGAACGTGTCACCAAGCTCGCCCTCCGCGAGCCGCCCGGCCGCCGCAGCCGTGTCGAGCGCATCACCGGCGAGGTCGTCCTGCGCGC
Organism: Actinomadura sp. 6N118; assembly: GCF_044326415.1. NCBI lineage: Bacteria > Bacillati > Actinomycetota > Actinomycetes > Streptosporangiales > Thermomonosporaceae > Actinomadura > Actinomadura sp. 6N118. Next base: position 380,224 of record NZ_JBIRAZ010000003.1, read on the forward strand.
CAGCACCGCGCCCCTATGACCAGATCCGCCGGGATCTAGTCAGTGCCGGGATTCGTCAGTGCCGAGATTTGTGAGTGCCGGATTTTGTCAGCGTCGGCTGTTACGTTCCCGGCGTGGAAATCGAGGCTCCCGAGCTCGTCGAACTGGTGCAGGACCCTGATGCGGACGTCCGGCGCGGTGCGGTGTGGGCACTGCGGACGTTCAGCCCCGATGTCGTCCTGCCACTCCTCCGCGATGCCCGCCGGACGGGCCGCGGTCGCGCGCGCCGCCACGCGCTGACGGCCCTGCTGGCCGTCGGCGGTCCGGACGCTCTGGACAACCGCGACCGCGCCGTCATCCGCCGGCTGATCCGGTTCAAGATTCCCGCCGAGGTGCCCGCGCCGATGCACCTGTGCGGCTCCTGGTTCGCGCTGCCCACCGGCGACCAGGCCGCCGTCCTCGACGCGTTCGGCCTCGGCGCTCCCGAGCCGGTCACCATGCGCCTCGGCGGCCGGGTGTGGAACCACGATCACCACGAGCGGGGCTTGCCGGGGGCGGAGCACCAGGGATGCTCACGTGTCTATGTGAGTCCCGTGCTCAACGGCTGGACCCTGGTGTTCGGCGCGCCGTCCGCCGACCACCACCGCATCGGCCCCGGCGGGGACGACGCCTACGAGGAGAGGCTCCGCGACACCATGCTGGCGCGGACCGCCGCTCTCAGCCTGCGGTTCGGCACCGTCCACTGGTACGGAACGGGCTGCGGCGACGGCTGGACCGCGTGGATCGTCGCGGCGAACGGCGAGATCCAGCGTTACTACGACGCGTTCGATCCCGACGACCAGATCGGCCGCCCGGAGCCCGCCGAGGAGGGCCTGCTCCTCCCCCACGAGCACGCGCTCCCCGACGGCGCGGTCTGCGACGCCCGCACGGTCGCCGCGCAGGCCTCGGTGGACCCGGGCGCGCTCGGCCCCCACACGCGGGTCGAAGGGCACGGCGTGCTCGCTCTCACCGCGTGCGGCCGCGAGCACGGCCACCCGCGCGGCGTCCTCGAGATCTGACCGTCACGCGGGCGGCGCTCCGACCCCTGAGCCCGGGGGTCGCGGACCGCCGCCGTTCCGGCAAGACACCGGGGACGATCAGCGGAATTCGGCTGTGGTGAGGAGGCGGAGCTGAGCGGCGACCCAGGCGTCGATCATGCCCCGGGGATCGCCGGCGCCGAGGGCGCGGTTGAGGTCGGTGAGCAGCGCTGCGGCCGAGCGGAACCCGGTCCGTTCGAGGTCGGCGGCGGCCCTGTCGAGGCGTGCGCGGACGGCGGGCGTGAGGTGCCGGAGGCCACGGTGGGCGGCGTCGGCGCACGCGGCGAGTGCAGCGTCGAGCACCTCGCCCAGCCGGTCCGCGCGCGGCCCGGCATGCGCGTCCAGATCACCTTCGCCTTCGCCGGGCGCGAGGTCGGGGACGGTGGCGCCGTCGGCGTTCAGCACCGCGATCGGGTCGAGGACGAGTGCGCCCCGCGACCGGCGGAGCGTGCCGCTGACATAGCGGGGGCCGCTCCCGAGCGCGGCGGCCAGGTGGTCCAGCGCGCCCGGGGCGTAAGGGTTGAACGTGGCCGACACGGTGGCCGTCGCCCCGGAGACGTCCGCGATCGTGGCCTCGAGACGCTGGTCGCCGGGGTGGTAGCCGAGGTCGCGTACCTCGGCGATCTCCACGACGCGGACGAGCTCGGCCTCGACGCGAGCGCGGATGAGGCGAGGCGGGAGCAGGCTCAGCGCCTCGTCGGCCTGCCGCAGGTCCCGGACCAGGATCGAGCCGGGGAGGTTGTCCCAGGACGCGCCGAGCGGGGTGATCGTGGTCTTGGCGACGCGGCCGGTGCCGAGCCGGACGACACGACCGGCGCTGCGGGACGCGGCCTCGGAGACGACGTTGGCCGTGGCGAGCGTCCGGAGCGGCGAGCCGGAGACGCGGCGCCCGCCGAGGGCGTGTCCGGTCACGGTCTCCTTCCAGCGGCGTTTCAGCACCAGGACGATGCCGGAGCCCGCCTGGGCGAGATAGACGTCGGCCGTGCGTTCGTCGTCGGTGCCGTCGATGCGGCAGCCCAGCGCCGTGAGCCGGACGCGGCGGAGCGGGGTGTCGGCCACCTCGTCGGTGCCCAGGATCTGGGAGCGCGGGCTCGCGGCGCCGGACTGGCTCGCGCGGTGGCGCGCGTACAGCTCAGTGATCAGCTCCGCGAGACGTTCGGCCTGGTAGGACGCGTGGCGTTCGCTGTACGCGGTGAGCTGCTCCATGAGATCGCCGACCGCGGCGGCGGGCCAGTAGAGGTTCTGGGCGGCGAGGTCCTGGCCCGCGCGGCGCAGGGCACCGCCCAGCACTGGACTGGTGTGCATGGCGCCGTCGAGGAGGAGCTCGTCGGCCAGTTCGAGGGTCTCGGACAGGTCCGCCGGACGACCTCCGGCCTTGCCCCCCACGTCGACCCGGACGTCGGTGGCGGTGAGGCCGCGCTCGTCGGCTGCGCGGAACGCCCAGACGGCGAGCACGATGACCTCACCGCGCATCGTGGCGGTGGCATCGGTGTGGGCGTAGCCCAGCTCGCCCGGTACCAGGAACCGCACGGTGCAGGCCGGCAGCTCGACGCGTGGCACCGGGTCCGCGGCGCCGGGCCGGTGGATCCGCGCGGTGTAGCCCGTACGGTACGTGCGCCGGGCCGTGGTGAGCACCCGCGCGCCCAGCACCCGGGCGAGCGTGTCGTCATCGATCGTGCCCGGAGACCAGTGCACGAGTTCGCCGCCGGGCCCGGATGAAGCAACTCCCGGGGACCCGCCTCCCTGTGAGGCAACTCCCGGTGACGCGGCCTGCGGCGACGCGGCTTCCGGTGACGCACCTCCCGGCGACTCGGCCTGCGGCGACGCAACTCCAGGCGACGCAGCTTGTGGCCACGCAGCTCCCGGTGACGCAGCTCCCGGTGGCGCGGCTTGCGGCGACGTACCTCCCAGTGACGCGGCTTCTGGTGACGCGGCTTCTGGTGACGCAACTCCAGGCGACGCAGCTCCCGGTGACGCGGCTCTCGGTGACGCGGCTCCCGGTGACGCACCTTCCAGCGACGCGGCTTGCGGCGACGCGACTCCCAGTGGTGCGGCTTCTGGTGACGCGGTTTGTGATCGGGCGGCGTGGTCGCGTTGGTAGGTGAGGATGACGGCGATCCGGTGCCGGCAGGTGCCGGTGGCCGCGCAGGTGCAGGAGGCGGCTTCGAGTCCGGCGCCCGCCGGGAGGACGGTCTCGGTGCCGTCGGGCAGGCGGCCGCGCACGGTGCCGTCGGCCTCGACGACCAGGTCCGGGCCACCGCCCGAGTCCACGTCCTTGGTGGCGCGTTTGACCAGGCCGCGGTTGGCCAGCGCGGCCAGCGATTCGGGGGTGAGGGCCAGCAGGTCCGAACGGGTCACCGGCCGATCCTCTCCGCCACGAACTCGGCCAGCCGGCCCGGCGTCATCGCTCCGACGTGGGCTCCGGCATCGGCGAGCCGCTGGGCCATCGTCCGGTCGAACTCGGGCTCGGCATCCTCGTCGAGCGCCGCGAGCCCGAGCACCTGCGTGCCCTGCTGCGCGAGCTCCCGTACGGACCGCACGAGGCGGCCGTCGTCGCCGCCCTCGTAGAAGTCGCTGATCACCACGAAGATCGTGCGGCGGGGGTTCTCGATGAGCGTGGCACCGTAGCCGACCGCCCGCGCGATGTCGGTGCCGCCGCCCAGCTGCACTTTCATCAGCAGCTCGACGGGATCGGTGACGTCGGACGTCAGGTCGACCACGTCGGTGTCGAACGCGACGAGGTGGGTCTTGAGACCGGGCAGGCTCCACAGGCAGGCGGCGGTCACGGCGGAGTGGATGACCGAGCCGACCATGGACCCGGACTGGTCGACGAGCAGGATGAGCTGCCACTGGTCCAGGTGGCGCCGCGTACGCGAGATGAAGTGCGGCTCCTCGATGTAGATACGGCGTTCGTCCGGCCGGTAGTTGCCGAGGTTGGCGCGGATCGTACGGCGGAAGTCGAAGTTGCGGGCCTGCTTGAAGCGGCTCGGACGGCGTGAGCGGGTCCCGGAGAACGCCTGCCGGATCTCGGTGGCCAGCTTCTCGGTCAGCTCGCGGACCACGGCCTCGACGATGCGGCGGGCGAGCGCGAGGACCTCGGGGTTCATCAGGTGCTTGGTGCGCAGGACGGCGCGCAGCAACGTCGGGTTGGGCTCGATGCGTTCCAGCACCGCCGGGTCGGTGACGACGTCGAGGATCTCGTAGCGTTCGACGGCGTCGCGTTCCAGCCGTTCGATGGTCTCCTTGGGGAACAGCCGGTGCACCTCGTCCAGCCAGTCGACGGTGGTGAGGACGGAAGGGCCGGTGCCGCCCTCGCGACTGGAACCGTCGGGGTCGCCGGCGCCGTCGTCTCCGCCGCGCAGGCCGCCGCGGCGCACCCCGCGCCTGGTCAGCTCCGGATCACCGCGGCCGTAGAGCCAGTCGAGGGCCTGGCCCTGCTCGGCGGCCCCACCTGCGAGCCCCCCGCAGTGGCTTTCGGCGGGCGCGCCCAGGATGAGCCGCCATCGTTCGAGCCCGGGATCGGTCGTCATGTCAGGCCCTCCGCGGCGAGCAACCGGTCCACCTTCTCCTCCAACGCCCTGGCCTCGGCGATCAGCATCGGATCGGCCGGTGTTCGCAGCAGTGTGCGGCCCGAGGCCCGCGACCCGCGCCGTTCCAGCAGTCCCTTGGCGATGGCTTCGCGCTCCCGTGGCGGGAAGAACTCGAACGCCTGGCGGAGGGCGGGCAGAGCGATCAGGAAGTCCGTCTCGCCCAGCTCGGCGACCAGTTCGTCCAGCATGGCCATCACGCCGGGTTCGCTCAGCACCTCGTCGCGTGCCAGGGCGAAGAGCCCGGCCAGCCAGTCGCCGAGCGTCTGCGGACCCGCCGCGCCCCGGACAGCCCGGACCGGATCACCCTCCCTCTCACCCAGCGCCCAGCAGAACCCGAACGCGGCGCCGCGCAGATCCGGCGGAGCGCCGGGATTGGTGCTGACGCGGCCGGCGACGCCGAGCGCGGACCGCCGGTCGAGACCAAGAGCCTCGGTCGCATGGATCAAGGCGTCCCGCGTCGCGGCCAGAGCGCCGAGCCGGTCGAGGTCGGCCGGCGCGGGCCCGCCCCGGACCCCCTCCACCAGCCAGAGCAGCCGCGTGACGCAGCCTTCGATCACGGTCCCGAACAGCGGGCTGCGCGCCGTGCCGAGCAGCCGGTCGTGCCGCCACAGGCCGAGCACCGTGGCGAGCACCCGGCCCAGCGCCCCCACGTCGGACGCGCCCGTGATGCCCGCCGCGATGGCCTCGCCGATCGTGTCCGACAGATCGGTGGCGCCGCAGAGCGCGGCGTCGAAGAGCACGTCGCCGAGGAGCCCGACGTCCGGGCCCGCCGCGAGCGTCCGTTCTTCCAGGACGGCCGTCGCGGCGTCGGCAAGCGTCGCCCCGTACGCCCCGGCCTCGATCAGGGCGGAGAGCCGCGTGTCGTCGTCGTGGGAGAGCGTCCATCGCTCCTGCAGGACGGGATCCACGCCGGTCGACGGGCCCTCGTTCCGTTCGGCACCGGGGATCCGCAGGACGCGCAGCCGGTGCAGGGCACGGCTCCGCGCCAGGTCACGAGGATCGGTGAGTTTCAGGGTGACCGGGCCATTCCGGTCGAGTCTCAGCCGTTCGAGCTCGGCGGTGACGTCGTGCACGAGCGGCGGGGCGGGAGTCCCGGGATGCAGGCGCCCGACGCGCCCGCCGCTCAGCGCGGCGACCATCTCGGTCACCACCGGGTGGGCGCGGCGTGACAGCGGCCCGCGGGACGTCCATGGCAGAGGTTCTTCGAGGTCGTCCGAGACGAGCGCGGCGACCAGGCCGTCGAGCAGGTCCGTGCGCGACGGCGAACGGTGGCCGCGGAGCCTGGCCAGCCCCTCGGTGAGGGTGCGGGCGGCGATGAGGTCGGCCGTCGAGACCGTCTGCTTGCGTTTGCGGAGCCGCGACACGACCGCCTTGATGAGGCCCTCGGCGGCGCCCTCCGCACCGCTCTCCCAGAGGCGCTGGTAGTACTCGGGTGAGGGCATCCCGGATTGGTAACCGGTGAACGAGTCGAGGCGCCGGAACGAGTACGGCACGAGATAGCTCCCGCCGGACGCGCCGTCCGGGGGCGACGGCACCTCCGGCCAGCCGTCCCCGTCAGCCGGCTTGCCGTCGCCCACCAGGGCTTGAAGGGCCGGGCGGTGGAAGCCGCCCGTCACCACCACGACGGGCCGTTCGCCTGCCTTGCCGACGGCGGTGCGGATCCAGCGCGCCATGTACGCCTCGCGGGCGTTGTCATCATGGTCCGCACTGGATTCGCCGCGGATGAGGTCGAAGTAGGTCGCGAGCCGTTCTTCGAGCCGGTCATCGGGCTCGACCTCGACCATGTGATCCCAGAGCGCGTCCACGTTGTCGACCGCGAACCGGCGGCACAGCCGTTCCATGACCTCGGCGTAGCGCTGCTCCGCGTCGGCGTAGCGGTTACGCCGGTCGGCGAAGGCCGGATGCCAGGCGGGCAGGTCGATGAACCGCACGTCCGCTCCGGCCGCCCGCCCTGCGGTCAGCGCGACCCACTCGGGCGAGTAGTCGCAGAACGGGGTCCACGACAGATGCGACCGTTCTCCGTCCCGGTAGTGGCTGAAGATCGCCACCGGCAGCTCATGGCCGAGCACCAGCTCGTCCAGCCGCTCGCTGAAGTCGGCGGGCCCCTCGATCAGCACATACGCCGGCCGCAGCCGCTCGATCGTCTGGCGGACGAGCCGGGCGCAGGCCGGGCTGTGGTGCCGTACGCCGACGAAGGTGACCGTCATCAGCCGGGAAGCAGGTGCCGGGCCTCGTGCAGGGCCTTCCACTGCGCGCCCTCCCGCCGCGGCGCCTGCTGCTCCAGATAGCGCCGCAGCCGGGCGAGGTCCTCCGCGTTGTCCTTGGCCGCGGTGCCCGCGAGGCACTCGACGATGTCGGCGGGCGTGCCCTGCTCGCCGCGCAGGAACCAGCCGCGGACGCCGATGGCGTGCGCCACCGAGACGGCCTCCGCGGTGCTCATGACCGTGGACAGCCGTTCCATCGTCTCGCCTCGCGCGGTCACGCCCGAACGCAGCTCGCGGAACGTGGTGACCAGCACCTCCAGCACGTCCCGGCTTGGCGGCGCCGTCACCCCGGACCGTTCGAGCAGCGCCCTCGCCTCGGCCTCCACCAGGCCGAGCTCGGTCGCGAAGTCGGCGATCGGGAAGACCGTCTCGAAGTTGAAGCGCCGTTTGAGCGCGGCGCTCATCTCGTTGACGCCGCGGTCGCGGGTGTTGGCGGTCGCGATGACGTTGAAGCCCTCGCGGGCGAAGACCATCGAGTCCGCGCCGGTCAGCTCCGGCACGGCCAGCACCCGTTCCGACAGCAGTGAGAGGAGGGAGTCCTGGACTTCGAGCGGGCAGCGCGTGATCTCCTCGAACCGCACGATCTTGCCCCCGGCCATCCCGTTCAGCATCGGCGCGGGCACCAGCGACCGGGGCGACGGGCCCTCCGACACCAGCAGGGCGTAGTTCCAGGAGTACTTGATCTGGTCTTCGGTGGTGGCCGCCCCGCCCTGGATCGTCAGCGTCGAGTCCCCGCTGACGGCCGCCGCGATCAGCTCGGAGAGCAGCGACTTGGCGGTGCCGGGCTCACCGACCAGCATCAGGCCGCGGCTGGTCGCCAGCGTGACCAGCGCCCGGTCGATCAGCGACGGGTCGCCGACGAACTTGCGCCGGATGCCGCGCGTCTCGTCCCCGACGACGAACCGCCGCGCCGCCTCCAGGCTCAGCGCCCAGCCCGGCGGCCGGGGCGCGTCGTCGTCAGCGCGCAGCCGCGCCAGCTCGTCCGCGAACCGCACCTCCGCGGGCGGCCTCTGCAGTGTCTCTTCGGTGGTGGCAGTGTCGGTCATGGATTCCCGTTCAGGCTGATCAGGTCGGTAAGGATCTCGGCGGCGGTCACCGGGTCGAGCTCGGCGAACGTGTGCCGGCCGTCGTCGTGGCTCCGCCAGTAATCAGAGAGCCGGTCGCCGATCCAGACGTACTCCAGCTTCTGTTCCGGATCGAGGTCGACGACGCCGACCTGAATCCCGGGGTTGAGGTTGACGAGAACGTACAGGTCACCGGGCACCGGCCGGTAGATCCAACGTTCGGTGCCGTTGTCCTGCGGCTCCCCGCGCCGCCAGCCCCGCTTGACCAGCCTCAGGACGTCGCCGAACGGGACGCTCAGGCCCTCGAAGCGCGTCAGCCGGGCGCTCGTGCGCTCGTCGTCGGTCAGCGCGTGCACGGGCCGCCGCAACTGCGGGAACGGCTGGACGATCTCGTAGTCGGTGAACATCTCCTCCCAGGCGGCGACCGCGTCGCCGAGGTGGAGCGGATGAGCGACCGCGACCTCGGCGTCGCTCGGGAGCGCGAAGGCCTCGTCGTCGAGGTCGGCGAACGTGCGGTCCTCGGCGACCCGGAACCCGGTCGTCGTTCCGTCGCCGGCCTCGGCCAGCCACACCAGCCGCCGAACGATGTGCCAGGTGAGCGGGTGCCCGACGAGATAGGTCTGGAAATCGGCCGCCGACCACCGGCGGCCGGTCGCCATGGCCAGCTCCATCCGCTGCAGCTCGATCGACGCGACCGCCCGCACGTCCTTCTTGAGCTGGGCGAACGTCGCGTACGTGGCCGGAGCTAGGTCCGGATCGTCCTTCGCGCCCGGCTTGGGCAGTGCCTTGCGGAGTTTGCCGTCCTCGTCCTTCACGAACGGCTTGAGCTGCTCGTCGAAGCCCACGACGAAGCGCCGCGGGCCGTAGTCGAGCACCATGCCGCCGTCGGCGTCCAATCCGAAACCGGGCACCAGCCGGTCACCGAGCTGATCCCCGGTCAGCCCCAGGCCCTCGGCGACCTGCTCGATCTTCTCCCCCGCACGCTCCTTGAGCGCCTTGAACTTCACCCTCTGGGCGATGCCGTGGAGTTGCGTCAGCGCCACCTCGGTGCCGATCAGCGCCAGTACGTCCAGCCCCTTGACGGCCTTGTGGTGACCGCCCAGCCCGGGCCACTCACGAATGGTCGGCGTCAACTTCCGCGCGACCTCGTCGTCCCCCAGGAAACCGAGCGCCATCAACGCCCACGCGTCGGACACGGGCTCGCCGTGCTCGCGCCACAGCTCGAACACCGCCCACGCGAACTCGGCCAGCGACGCCGGGTCGCACAGCTCGCGGACCATCTCGATCGCGGCCTCCACCTCTCCTCCTGGCTCGGACAACGCGAGCGCCCTCAGCAGGTGGGAGGTCGACTGCGCCGGCAGGGCGCGCCCGGGGCCGTCAGAGCCGTCCCGCACCAGGATCTGCGGCAGGTTCGCCGGATCGGCCCAGCGGGCGAGCTCGGGGATCTTTCGCGGCGGCAGCAGCTCGTGCGGGTCGGCCGCGAGGAGAGCCTTGATCGTGGCGACGGCCTGGTCACCGTACTGCCCGGCGGCATCGAGGACGGCCGCCTCGCCATGCGAGGACGCGAGCCCGTGCAGCGCGTATCCGCTGGCACGCCGCTGCGCGCCGGGCTTGCCGACCGCCGTGGGGATCAGCAGCTCGATCGCACCCGCGCCATGCCGTTCGAACCACGCGTCCACGGACTCGCGGGCGGTCTTGCTGCGCACCAGCCAGTCAGCCATCTGCGTGGCGATCTCGGCGTTCAGGAACGGCAGGAGAAGCCAAGCGGACTGGGCGGGCTTGGCACGCGCGAGGCGGAGCGCGAACGCCACCGCGCCGGCCTCGAACCGCGCGACGATCCGGGGAGCCCACCGCTCCGGACGGTAGGCCGCCGAGGAGTAGGCCTGGTCGTTGAGTTTCCAGTCGCCGACCAGCGGCCGGACCATTTCGTCCGGCCCCATCGCGAACAGGGCCACCTCTTCGTCACCGCTCAGACCACGCGAGCGGTACTCGGCGACCCGCTGTTCCCAGACTTCCGGAGCGGTCTTGGGCAACCGGTCGACCCCGACGGTGATTCCGCCGCGCCCGGCCGATGGCCTCAACCAGTCGGTCGGCAGGTCGATCTGGCGCCGCGCCCAGTCGTCCCGTTCACCGTCGGCCCACTCGACCACCAGAACGTCCGGCGGCGTGAGGCCCTTGATGACGACCGGCTTCTCCTCCGCAGGCGCCTTCGTCCACCACGGCTCGGACAGCACGCCAGGCAGGTCGCCGACCGGGATCTCGGGCCTCCGGCCGGCGTCGCCCAGCGCCCGTTCCGCGATCTCCCGCAGGTCGTCGGGCAGCCCCGCGACCAGATCCCGGTGCACCCGCGCGTGCAGGACGAGCAGCTCCCCGGCCACGGACTCCGAGGACCCCGCGAGCACCCGCAGTGCCCTCTCCGGGAACCGTTCCATCATCTCCATCAGGGCGGAACGGAAGCGCGGAATCTCCGCGCGAAGGATCAGCAGCTCGATCGCCTCGTCCGACGGAATCGCCGTCAGCACCGTGAACAGCGCCTTTGTGCGCTCGGCGTCCAGCCAGCGGTCGTCCAGCCCCCTGGCCAGCAGCGGCGCGATCGCCGGGCCGACGCCCTCGGCCAGCGTCGCGAGGACGTCGAGGGAGCAATCCATGTAGTTCAGCTCCGCCCAGGGGCCGAGCACCTCCAGCTGCTGGGCGGACCCGAGCGAGCACCACAACAACTGCCGTGCCGCGTAGCCGGGCGGCGCGACGGCGATGCACGCGTCCACCCAGTCGGTGCGGGTCGGCACGAGGTAGGCGGACAGCAGGAACGCCACGCGGCTGACGCGCATCTCGGCCAGCCCCTCCGTCACCGCCTGGTAGGTCTCGTCGTCCGCCGCCGCGACCATCCTGCGGAGCCGCTGCGCAGCGGGCAGGAACTGGGGTTCGTTCTCGATCTCCGTCGGACCGGCCATGCAGACGGCGGTGAACGCGCGGGCGGCGAAGACGAGCCCGTGCTCCACCACCCATCCGTCCACGAACCCGTCCCACCGCTTCGTGAGGTAGGTCTCCTGGGACTTGAGCGCGCCCAGGGCGATGGCGGCGGCGACGGCCTCGGGCAGCAGATCGGGAGGATCCACCGTCGATCCGATGACCGCGCGCCCCCGTTCCTCCGCGACGCGCAACCACTCCGCCGCGGCCGCCTTGTCGATCTTGACCTTCGGCGCGGGCACGCCTCCGCGGCGCGGATGGATACGGCGTCGCCAGGCGGCGGGGATCTCCATGTTGATCACCGTAGTGAAGGCGTCCGACATCTCACCGATGTTCGGACAGATAAGCGAGGTCGGCGAGGATCTCCGACGCCGTCACTGGGTCGAGCTCGGCGAACGTATGGGGCGTGCCCTCGCGGGGGCGGTAGTCGTCGGGCCGATTGCTGATCCAGACGTACTCCAGCTTCTGCTCGGGGAACTCGTCGAGCACGCCGACCGCGAAGCCCGGGTCCAGATCGATCACGACGTGGCGGTCGGCGGAGATCTGGCGCGAGATCCACCGTTCGATGCCCGCGTCCAGCGGCACGCCGCGTTCCCAGCCGCGCTTCACCAGCCCGAGGACCTTGCCGAACGGGACGGTGCGCCCCTCGAAGCGCGTCAGCCGCCCGCTCGCCCGCTCCTCGCCGGTCAGCGCGTGCACGGACCGGCCGAGCTGGAGGAACGGCTGGAGGATCTCGTAGTCGGCGAACGACTCCGACCAGGCGTCCACGTCCTCGCCGAGGTCCAGCGGGTGGGCGATGCCGATCCGTGCCGACTCGGGCAGCGTCAGGACGTCGTCCGCGACGTCGGCGAGCGTGCGGTCCTCAGCGAGCCGGAACGCGGTGTTCTTGCCGCCGTCCTCGTACAGCCAGACCACGCGCCGGGCGATGTGCCAGAGCAGCGGATGGGTCGCGAAGAGGTCGTGGAACTCGGTGGCGGACCAGCGGCGCCGGGTGACCATGGCCGACTCCAGCCGGCTGATCTGGTCGGCCGCGACGGTGCGGACGTCCTTCTTGAGCGCGGAGAACGCCTTGTACGCGGCCGGAGCGAGCTCGGGGTCGTCCTTGGCTCCGGGTTTGGGGAGGGCCTTGCGCGGCTTGCCGTCCTCGTCCGTCACATACGGCTTGAGCTGCTCGTCGAAGCCGACCCGGAAGCTGCGCGGGCCGTAGTCGAGCGTCATGGCGCCGTCGGGGTCCAAGCCGAAGTCGGGGACCAGGCGGTCGGCGAGCTGTTCGGGACTGAGCTCCAGCCCGGCGGCGACCTCCTCGATCTTCTCCTGGGCCTTGGTCTTCAGGCCCTTGAACTTCACCTTCTGGGCGATGCCGTGCAGGTGCATGAGGGCCACGTCGGTGCCGATCTCGGCGAGCGCGTCGAGACCGGTAACGGCTTTCTTGTGGCCGCCCTCCCCAGGCCACGCCCTGATGAGCGGCGTCAGGCGGCGTACGATCTCGTCGTCGCCCAGCCAGCCGAGCTGCGCCAGCGCCCAGCCGTCCGGCGACGGGGCACCCGACGCCTGCCACCGCTGGAAGAGCCCCCAGGAGAACCCAGTCAGCGACTCGGGAGTGCAGGCCTCCTTGACCGCGGCCACGCCCGCGTAGACCTCGTCGGTCTTGGACATCGCCAGCATCGTGACGAAGTGCCTGGTCGCCTCCGGCGGCAGTGCGCCCGCGCCGTTCGTCAGCACGATCTGCGGCAGCAAGACCGGATCGGCCCAGGCGCCGACCGACGGGATCTTCGACGGAAGGAAGTCGAGTGGATCGGTGTCCAGCAACATCTCGATCGCCGCGGCGGCCTGCCCCCCATACTCGCCGGCGGCCTTGACGACCTCCTTCTTGCCGGCCTTGACGGCGATCATCACCAGCGCGCCCTCGGCCGCACGCCGTTCCCTGCCCGCCTTGCCCAGAACCGCCGGGACGAGAAGCCGCGCCGCCGCCGCTCCATGCCGCCCGAACCAGGCCATCGCGATCGGCCGCGCCGACTTGCGCCGGGCCAGCCAGTCCGCCATCAGCCCGGCGGCCCGCACGTCGAGGAACGGGAGCAGCAGCGCACCGTTGCCCGCCGGATTGATCTCGGCCGCCGCCAGGGCATGAGGAAGGGCCGCCACCCCGAACCGGGCCGCCAGCGGCTTCACCCATCGGTCGGCGTGCCAGAGCTGGCGCGTCTGCCATCCGGGAAGGAGCGGGCGGACGAGTTCCTCAGGGCCGTGTACGAAGAGCTGAGGCTCCAGCCACTTCGTCATGTTCCCGTCGCGGAACGTCTGGACGTCGGCCTCCCAGCCCGCACTGCTGGGCAACCCGGAACGCGTCGCCGCGGCCGCGTCCGCCCACTTCTGCCGTTCGCCGTCCGCCCACACCAGAGCCGGTTCCGGAGGGGCGCTGAGGCCGGTCACCACGACGGGCTTCTTCGCCTCGCCCTGCCGCGTCCACGGCGGCTCGACGAGCAGCGGCGGCAGTGCCGCGACGGGCGCCTCCGCCATCCGTTCGGAGTCCTTCATCAGCCGCTCGACAACGGCACGAGCGTCGTCGGAGAGGCTGGGAAAGACACTGCTCAGCTCGGGATGGGCCAGCAGATGCCCGGTCAGCAGTTCACCGATCGCGACCGCCGTCTTGGACGTGCCCGAAGCCTCCGGCGCCAGCAGCCGCAGCGCCCGCACAGGGAAACGCCTCATCGCGTCCAGCAGGACGGGCTGTACGTATCTCCACTCGATGCGGGACACCAGCGCGGTGAACGCCTCGTCCGTCGGCATCGCGGCGAGCACCTCAAAATGGGCCTTGAGATTGTCGGCCCCGCTCGCCCCCTGATCGAGGGCCTCGACGAGCAGCGGCGTGAGCGCCTCGGGCCCGACCCCCTCGGCCAGCGTCGCCAGGACCTCCAACGAACTGTACGATCCCCAGGTCAGCCGCGCCCACGGCCCGAGCAGCGCTATCTGCTCGGGCTTGCCGAGCGCACACCACACCAGCCACCTGAGCCTGCTCTCGTGCACCCCGGCCGGCGGCGCGGCGCAACACTCGTCCACCCAGTCGGCCCTGGTCGGGACCAGATACGAGACGACGATCCGTTGCAGCTCGGTGCGCCGGTGGGCGGCCAGCCGCCGCACCGCGTCGTCGTACTCGCCCTCCTCGGCGGCGGCCAGCAGCGCCCGCATCCGCCGCGCGATCGAGGGCTGGGCCCACCACCGTTGGACGTGCTCACCCGGTTGCCAGTAACGGACCTCCAGGTCAATGACTTCGCCCTGACGATCCCAGCCGTTCCACACCGGGACGATCCTGGACAACTCCGCGAACGCGCACGCCGCGAAGCCCACCCCGTGCTCCACGACCCAGGCGTCGACATGCTGGTTGCAGTCGTCTTCCCTCTGGTTCTGCCGTCCGGGCAGCGCAAGGAGAATCGCCGCCACGGTGGCCGCGCCGGTCGGATCGGCCTCGCCCGCAAGGTGCCCTCGCGCCTTCTGAACGAGCGCGGCCTCGCTGGCCGGATGCGCGAGCACGCTTTCCAGGTGCTCGTCCGCCTGCCGCACGCGCTCCCGGACGCCCTCGGGTGCCCGCCGGTCGGTCTTGATTCTGGTGATCCCGGCGCCGCCGCGCCGCGGATGCAGCCTCTTCAGCCAGGTCTCGGGAAGGACCAGAGCGTTCTCATCAGGAAGCCGGGGATCGTTCACGACGACTCACCGTAGAGGAGTCGTGCGACAATCCGCCCGCGGACGAGCGATCAGGACATCATTCGTGTGCGCGCCCGCCGAAGAAGACCTGGGTCTCCCCCGGGACCACCTGGAGAGGCTCCTGCCACCCAGGCGGTCCGTGGTGGGGAAACGTCCTGCTAGACGCTCTTTTGGTACGAGCGGAACGTGGCGACCGAGACGGCCACACAGAACACCGCCAGCGCCAGCAGGCTCCCCAGGCGGATGGTCACCTCGCCCCAGTCGGGGTTGGTGCTGAGCGCTGAACGGCCGGCGCGGACCGCCCAGTCGAGGGGGTTCCAGGCGGCGACGTGCCGGAGCCAGCCGGGCATGAGCCGGGTCGGCATGAACGCCGACGACAGGAACGTCAGCGGCAGCATGAAGACGATGTAGATCCCGATGATGGCTTCACGCTGCCGCAGCACCATGCCCGCCGCGTTCGACAACGAGCCGAACACGATGCCGATCACGACCGCGGCCGCCACCACGGTGGCGGAGCCCGCCTGGCCGCCTGGAAGGTCGGCCCCGGCCAGGCGGCCGAGGAGCAGGATGATGATCGACTGGAGCGCGGTGGTGACGGCCTGCTCGACCACGTTCGCGTTCATGAGGGCGACGCGGCTCGCCGGGGAGACCAGGAAACGGTTGAGCGTGCCCCGGTCGATCTCCTCCAGCGTGCCCATGCCCGCGAACATGTTGGCGTTCATCGCGTTCATGACGACCACGCCGGGGATCAGATAGTCCAGGTACGAGCCGCCGCCGAAGCCCGGGATCTCAACGACCCGCTTGAACAGCTCCCCGAACAGGAACAGCCAGATCGCCGGCTGGAAGATGTTGCCGACGATGAAGAACGGTTGCCGGGCGACGGCGTGCAGCCTGCGCCCGCTCAGGTACCAGGTGTGCGTGAGTGCGGTGCTCATCGACGAGGCCATCAGCGGTCCGCCCCCTCGGTGACGAGCTCTTCGGTCTCGCTGTAGCGGCGGCCGGTGAGGCGCAGGTAGACGTCGTCGAGAGACGGGCGGGCGACGGTCACCGACGCGGCGGGCGCGCCGGAGGTCTGGAGCGCGGCCAGGATGCCGGGAACGGCCGAGGCGCCGTCGTCGCTCCGGGCGCTGATCGCGCCCCCGGCGACCAGGACGTCTCTCAGGCCCGGCAGATCCTGCAGGGTGGAGCGGGCGACCGCCGGGTCCGTCTCCGACGCCAGTTCCAGGTGGACGACGTCGCCGCGCAACGCGCCCTTGAGCTCGTCCGGGGACCCCTCGGCGACGACGCGGCCGTGGTCCACGATGGCGATGCGGCCCGCGAGCCGGTCGGCCTCCTCCAGGTAGTGGGTGGTCAGGAGGACGGTCACGCCGTCCTCGGCGGCGAGACGGGCGATCTCTTCCCACATCGCGGCGCGCGACTCGGGATCGAGTCCGGTGGTCGGCTCGTCGAGGAAGAGCACACCGGGCCGGTGCACCAGGCCGAGTGCCACGTCCAGGCGGCGCTGCATGCCGCCGGAGACGGTCTTCACCAGCCGCCCGGCCACGTCGGTGAGGCCGAAGCGGGCCAGCAGTTCGCTGGCACGTGACGGCGCGTCCGCGCCGAGCCCGTAGAGGCGGGCCTGGAGGATGAGGTTCTCGCCGCCGGTGGCGCCGGGGTCGGCCCCGGAACGCTGCGCGACGACGCCGATCGTGCGCCGGACCCGGTCGGGACGGCGGAGCACGTCGATGCCGTCGACGATGGCGGTGCCCTCGTCGGGACGGGCGAGCGTCGTGAGGATCTTGATCGTGGTGGACTTGCCTGCGCCGTTCGGGCCGAGGAGCCCGAAGACGGCGCCGCGCGGGACGGTGATGTCGAGGCCGTCGAGGGCCCGGACGCCGTCCTTCTGGCCGCGTACGGCATAGGTCTTGACGAGGCCCCGGGCCTCGATGGCCGCTGAAGATGGCATGGTGGCGCCACTCCTCCGTTCGATGGGTGTCTGCGGACCGATCGACGGAGGTCGCCCCAGGTAGGCTGGGGACGTCGCACCTCGGCCTTCGGCCCGATGGTGTCGCGACCCCGGCGCGGTGCTCGGATCTTTGGCGGAGAAGGGCGCCGTGCCGGGGATTCCTGGTCTGTGTCCTCGCGTTAGGCGGAGTCCTCGCTTTCCTCGTTGTGCAGTGCCTGGTCAGCCTTGAACCACTCGGCCTCCCGCATCTCGGCGGGGACCTCGTTGGTCTCGTGGAAGGTGCGCCAGTCGGCGAGACCTTCGAACGAGCCGTCGGACAGCTCGGTGACCATGGAGCGCACCCAGTCGGCCTCGGCCTGTTTGAGTGCCAGGGCGTACTCGGCCTCCAGCAGGAAGAGCCGCGGCATGCCCTGCCCGACCATCAGGTCGGCCAGCGTGGCCCGGGCCGCGGTCATCTCCTTCTCCAGGGTGCGCAGCCGTTCGGCGAGCAGGCCGGCGACCTCGTCCGGGGTCAGCGCGACCACCAGGGAGAGCGCCGCCTCGAACAGCGGGTACTCCTTGACGGGCGTGCGGACCAGCTCCCGCAGGCGTTCGACCATCTCGGTCCGCCCGTCCGCGGTGATGCGGTAGACGGTGCGCTCCGGGCGCCGCCCGGCCCGCGCCGTCCCCTCGGCCTCGACGAGCCCGCGGTCGGCCAGGTTCTGGACGACGGTGTAGAGCGATCCGTAGCGGATCTTGATGCTCTGGTCCTTGCCCCGGTGCTTGAGCCGTTGCGCGATCTCGTACGGATGCATCGGCCGTTCGATCAGCGTGGACAGCACGGCCAGCGCCAGCGGGCTCGTGCTCGTACGTCGTCCCGGCATCGGTTCATCCATCCGCACTCGTATATTCGTTAACGAATATACGATGGGACGGCGAGGCTCGGCAAGCCCTTTCCGGGGTTCCTGTCAGCCCGGGGTTCCTGTCAGCGGTGCCCTTCGACCTTGTCGGCGGCCTTGCGGGCGGCGATCAGCACGGGATCCCAGACGGGCGAGAAAGGCGGCGCGTATCCCAGGTCGAGACCGGTCATCTCCTCGACCGTCATCTGGTTCCAGAGCGCGATGGCCAGGCCGTCGATGCGCTTGGCGGCGTTCTCCTCACCCACGATCTGGGCGCCCAGCAGGCGGCCGGACCGTCTCTCGGCGATGAGCTTGGTCTTCATCGGCGTGGTGCCCGGGTAGTAGCCGGCCCGCGTCGTCGACTCCACCACGACGCTCAGCGACTCGAAACCCGCCGCCGCGGCCTCCGCCTCGTTCAGCCCGGTCCGGGCGACCTCGACATGGCAGATCTTCGACACGGCCGTGCCGACCACTCCGGGGAACGTCGCGTAGCCGCCGCCGAGGTTGAGCCCCGCCACGCGGCCCTGCTTGTTGGCGTGTGTGCCGAGCGCGATCGCCACCGGCTCCCCCGACACCAGATGGCGGGTCTCCACGCAGTCACCGGCAGCCCACACGCCCTCGGTTCGGGTCCTCATCCGGCGGTCGGTGATGATCCCGCCGGTCGGGCCGATCGCGATGCCCGCAGCCTCGGCCAGGTCGGAGCTGGGCCGGACGCCCATGCCGAGGACCACGATATCGGCGTCGAGCGTGCGCTCCTGGGTGACGACCGCCCGGATGCGGTCGCCGGAGGTCTCGAACGTCTCGACGCGTTCCCCCAGGTAGAGGCTGACACCGACGCTGCGGAGGGCGTCCGCGACAAGCTCGCCCATGTCGGGGTCCAGGGTGCGCATCGGCTGCGGCGCGCTGTCGACGAGGCTGACCTCCAGCCCGGCCTGCACGAGCGCCTCGGCCATCTCCAGCCCGATGTATCCGCCGCCCACAACGACCGCGTGCCGCGGCCGGTCCTCGTCCAGGGCGCGGCGGATCGCGATCCCGTCGTCCAGGACCTGGACGCCATAGACGCCCTCGGCATCCGCCCCAGGCAGCCGGGGACGCCGCGGGACCGCGCCGGTGGCGATCATCAGCTGGTCGAAGCCCTCGTGGCGCTCGGCGCCGCTGCCGAGATCGCGGACCCGCACGGCCCGCCGGTCGAGGTCGATCTCGGTGACCTCATGCCGGGTGCGGACGTCGATGTCCTGCTTGGAACGGAACTCCGCGGGGGTCCGCACGATCAGGTCGTCCACGGCGCCGACGTGGCCGCCGATGAAGTAGGGGATGCCGCACGCGGAGTACGAGGTGTGGCAGCCGCGCTCGAAGACCATGATCTCCAGCTCGTCCGGGCCGCGGCCGCGCCGGGCCGCGGAGGCCGCGCTCATTCCTGCCGCGTCGCCGCCGATGACGACGAGCCGCTCGCGCCCGCGCGGCGCCCCGCGCTCAGCGGACACGGCCGCGCGGCTTCAGCCGGGTGGACGGGAGGGCGGGCGCGGGCAGCCGGTCGCCGGCGTAACCGTGCACGGTGCCGAAACGTGAGCCGGCGGCCGACGGGGTGATCTCCACCGAGCCCGCGTTCATCCAGTCCGTGCGGGCGGCACCGATCTCCTCGCCGGTACGGGCGACGAAGTTCCACCACATGACGATCTCCTCCTCGAACGGCTCGCCGCCGAGGAGGAGCATGTGGCTCGCCGACGCCGCGCTCACCTGGAGGTCCGACCGCCCGCAGCCGAGGTAGAGCAGGGAGCCTGGCGCCAGGTCCACGCCGTCCACGTTCGCCACGCCCAAGGTCGTGAGAACCGCGTACTCGAAGTCGGGCTCCAGCGGCAACCGCGCGTCCCCGCCCGCCGCCAGCGTGAGATCGACGCCGACGAGCGGTGAGAAGGCCGTCCCGGCCGATCGGGCGCCCGCCATCTCGCCCATGAAGACGGTGGCGCGCAGGCCACCGTCTTCCAGCACCGGAAGATCGGCGTGGAACTCCCAGCGTGGCTCGGCGGCCCGGGCGCCGTCCGGGAGCGCGACCCACAGCTGCGCGCCGTGCAGGGTCGCCGAGTGCGCCGCCGGTGATTCCTCAGAGTGCGCGATGCCGTGGCCGGCGGTCATCACGCCGAGCGTCCCTGGCCGGAGCGTCTGGAGGCTGCCGAGGCTGTCGCGGTGCAGCACCTCGCCGTCCAGCAGCCAGCTCACCGTCTGGAGCCCGATGTGCGGATGCGGCGGAACC
This sequence comes from Actinomadura sp. 6N118, assembly GCF_044326415.1. NCBI lineage: Bacteria > Bacillati > Actinomycetota > Actinomycetes > Streptosporangiales > Thermomonosporaceae > Actinomadura > Actinomadura sp. 6N118. The sequence continues at coordinate 399,934 of NZ_JBIRAZ010000003.1, forward strand.
TGCATGCCGGGCTGGTCGACGATGTCGTCGGGCCCGTAATGATCGACGAAGCACCAGGCGCCGACCATGCGGCGGCCCAGCGTCGGCAGCAGCCTGCGGACCTCGCTGCTCTCGCCGAGCTGAACGGAGCGGCCCTGCAGCAGCTCGCGTACCGGCTCGGCGGCCACGTCCGCACGGCCGCCGCACTCGGTCAGCGGGGGCCGGACGTCAAGATTGCTCATTCGGCCGTCTCCATCATCGAATCCTCAAACGATCTTGTCCTGTGCACCGGGGAGGCGGTACGCGCGGCGGGCGTTGCCGGACGCCACGAGCTCCCCCACCCTTACTGCATCCTCCTCTGTCCACGCGCCGTCCTCGACACCGGAGTCCAGGTACGCGGCGAGCCCGCGCCGGAACAGCAGCGCGCCCAGGTGGTAGAGCTCGGCCAGGCCGAACGCGTCGGAGGAGTAGAGCACCTTGCCGAACGGCGCCAGCTCCAGCAGCTCGGCGATCAGCGCGGGTGCCCGGTGACCGAGGTTGTGGGTGGCGAGCCCGGCGTCCACGAAGACGTTCGGGAAGACCTGCGCGAGGTATCCCGCATGCCGGTGGAACGGGTAGTTGTGCAGCAACATCACCGGGACGCCGGTCGGCGCCACCGCCTGCAGCAGGCGTGTGAGCAGCAGCGGGTCCCCGCGCCGGAGATCGGCGTCGGCGTCCCCATACCCGACGTGGAACTGCACCGGCAGCCCCGCGTCGACCGAGCACCACACCAGGAAACGATGCAGGACCTCGTCCGACACGCGCGGCGGTGCGCTGCGTCCCGCCATGGCCCGATCGGCCTCGCGCAGCAGCCGCCCGGCCGCCGAGGTGACTTCGGCCGCCGTCGGCCGCTCCCCCGCCAGTTCCAGGCCCGCCCGGTAGGCCGCGATGGACTTGCAGCCGACGACGTGTTCCGACTGCGCTTTCGCGTTCAGCCGCGAGCGCACCTCCCCGGCGAAGGCCGCCGCGCTGACTTCGTCCGCGACCGCGTCCTCAGCGAGCCGTTCCAGCCGGACGATCTCGTAGGCGCGGGCGCCGGCCAGCTTGCCCAGAGCCGGGGGATCCAGGATGGCCTGTGGTGTGAAGCCGGTGTCCACGCAAAGGACGTCGAGCGCAGCCGCCGCAAGGAAGCGCCGGTTGACCTCGTCCGCACCCAGCTCCGTACGGCGGGCCAGGTAATCATCGGGTGTGGCGTGTGCGGGCAGCCCGAGCACGGGCGCGCACCAGCGGCGCAGGGCAAAGCCGACCTGCGTGTCCCACAGGCTCCCGCTCAGCTCGGTTCCGGCCTTGTCCGACTCGGTGAGCAAGGCCTCGAACTCCTCGGGTTCGAGGTCGCGGTCGAGCACCCCGTGGCAGTGGTGGTCGACCAGCCGCAGTGCCTCCAGCCGTTCCTGCACCACGCCTCCTTCCTCCGTGAACCGGGACAGTCGCTCGGTGAACCGGCACAGTCGCTCCGTGAACCGGCACAGTCGCTCCGTGAAACGGAGCGGTCGTCTCCGTACGATGCCCGTACCGAAGGATTCCAACGCGTCATGATTCCAACGCCACCGGCAGCGGGGAGCGCACATGGAGACGAGCCCGGACGCCCAGCCTGTCCTGGACGCGGGTGAGCGCGCCAGGCGAGGCGCGCGGGCCGCGGAGCTGGCGGCGGACCTGGAGCGCAGCGACGTCATCGCGGTGGCGCTGACCTGGGTCGATGTCAGCGGCATCACCCGTACCAAGACGGTGCCGGTGACGCGCCTAGGGCATGCGGCCTCGTGGGGCGTCGGCATGTCGCCGGTGTTCGACGTCTTCCTGCTGGACGATTCGATCGTCTCGGGCCGGTACGTGGGCGGGCCCACGGGCGACCTGCGCCTCCATCCCGATCTTGATCGCCTCGTCCCGCTGGCCGCGTTGCCGGGATGGGCGTGGGCCCCGGCCGACCGGTTCACCCAGGAGGGCACCGAGCATCGTGTGGACGCGCGGGCGGCGCTGCGGCGCGAGGTCGCCCGGCTGGCTGATCAGGGATGCTCGGTGCGCGCCGCGTTCGAGATCGAATGGGCGGTGTCCGACGGCGACGACGGGGAGGGGGACGGCGGGGGAAAGGACGGCTCGGACTGGGAGGACTTCACCCCGGCGTGCAACGGTCCCGCGTACGGGATGACGCGCATCTCCGAGCTGTCGGGCTACCTGCGGGACCTGCTCAAGGCGCTCGCCGCGACGGGCGTCTCCGTCGAGCAGCTCCATCCGGAGTACGCCGAGGGGCAGCTGGAGCTCTCGGTGGCGGCGGAGGATCCGATCGGCGCGGCCGACACCGCCGTGCTGGTACGGGAGACGATCCGCGCGGTGTCGTTCGAGCACGGGTTGGCCGCCTCGTTCTCCCCCAAGGTGCTCGCCGGGTCGGTCGGCAACGGCTGCCACGTTCATCTGAGCCTGTGGCGAGAGGACGAAGCGGAGGGTCCGGTCAACATGATGTCGGGTGGCGAGGGCCCGTACGGCATGAGCGCGGCGGGCGAGGCGTTCACGGCGGGCATCCTGGACCACCTGCCCGCCCTGCTCGCCGTAGGTGCGCCGTCAGTCGCGAGCTATCTGAGGCTCATACCGTCCCATTGGGCCGGTGCCTTCGCGTGCTGGGGCCTGGAAAACCGGGAGGCTGCGCTGCGTTTCGTCACCGGGGCACTGGGGGAACGGGCGGCGGCGGCCAATCTGGAGGTCAAGTGTTTCGACGCCTCCGCCAACCCGTACCTGGCCTTGGCCGGACTGCTCGCCGCAGGGCGCGCGGGCATCGCCGGTGAGGCGACCCTGCCCGCACCGGTCGACGTGGACCCGGCCATGCTGGACGCCAAGGAACGCGCGGACCTGGGCATCAGCGAGCTGCCCTCCTCGCTGGCCGAGTCGGTGGCGGCGTTCGAGGACGACACCGTGCTCCCAGCGGCCTTCGGCGAGGCGCTCAGCGACACGATCGCCACCGTGCGGCGCGGCGAGATCGCCCTGTTCGAGGACGCGTCGCCGGAGGAGATCGCCGCGACCACACGCTGGCGGCACTGACGCCGGACGTCAGAACGTGATCAAGGGATCGCCCACGAAGTCGGCGACGAAGTTCACGAAGAAGAACCCGAAGAAGAGGAAGTTGAGCACCAGGACCACGTGGTGCCACAACCTCGGCCGGGCGGCGCGCGGCAGCTTGGTGTTGAGGTAAATGAGCATGAAGGGGTAGATCAGGGCACCCAGGTTGACCATGTTCGCCGACCACTGCACCAGGCTCACCGGCAGCGCGAAATGCAGGATGATCGAGATGATCACCAGCAGGACCAGCATGAACGGGTAGTAGAAACGGCGCGGGTCGCCCTCCAGGAGCGCCCGCAACCGGGGACTCGTGGCATGGGCGGCGTCCGTCGTCACCCGGACCATCGCCTCGAAGATGCCCAGCTGGGTGGAGAAGAGGATCAGCACGCCCAGCAGCAGCGCACAGTAGAAGAGCCACCTGCCGTACTCCTCGTCGAGGGCGGCGGCCACGAAGGTCGGCACGTTCGCCTGGGTCGGCTTATTGCCGGACAGCTCGACCGCGCGCGCCATCAAGATCGTGGGCAGCAGCATGCCCAGCATCGCGCCGACGAAGAAGATGCCCCACATGTCTGTGCACAACAGCCGGTACCAGCGCTTCCACAGCGCCGCGTTCTTCTCGTCGTCGGGGAACGTCAGGCCGCTGTCCAGAAGCTTGACCCGCTCGCCGCGGAGCCCGGAGATGAACCCGGTGCGGTGCCCCATCCCGTAGCCCTTGTCGCGGTAGTGGCCCATCACGTACCAGTTGAGCCCGGACGCGAGCGCGGTGAACCCGGCCAGGCCGCCGATCTCGGTCGCCGTGATGCCGTCGGGCGGCGCCGCCGGGGTGAGGAAGCCCTTGATGCCCTCCCACCAGCCGCTGAACGGGACGATGAACAGATCGATGAGCAGCAGGCCGGCGAGGATCGTGCCGACCATCAGCCAGTTGGCCAGCTCCAGCGTGCGCGAGATCCGGCGGGCGGCGGCGGTGATGAGGAACACGAGCACCAGCAGCGCGATCGCCCAGAGCCGCGGCTCCTCGGCCCCCTTGGCGGGGATCTCGCCGTGGACGAGCGCGTACATCCCCTGCCCGGCGGAGGCGGCCCAGCCGCCGGCGATGAACGCGAAGATGACGACGAAGACAGAGATCGGCACCCACAGGAACCAGCCGGGCGGGACGCGCCCCCAGCCGACGACGGGTGCCTCGCCGGTCGCGACCACGTAGCGGGAGCATTCGATGTTGTAGAGCGTCTGGAGCACGGCCGAGACGACGATGACCCAGCCGACGCCCTCGAAGCCGTACTTGCCGACCGCCTGCGGCCCCAGGAGCCACTCGCCGCTGCCGACCGAGATCCCCAGGGCGATCAGGCTCGGGCCGAGCGCGTACCGGAACAGCTCCTTCGGGCCGATCCGGCGTACGCCGAACACCTCCTCGGGCGTGGGCAGGTCCGTGACCACCAGGTCAGGACGGCTGACTCCCAGGGGACGGGTCGCGATGGTCTCCGGGTCATCGGGGATGTGGTCGGCCATGGGTCGCCTCCCAGGCGTACCTGCCCCCGAATCGATCGGTCTACCGGATGATCCGTCAGGGAGACGACCGCGACAAGCCCCCGGCGGTGACGACCTGACCTAGGTCGTAGGGCTGGAATCGCATCTGCACCTCACCACAGACGCAGCGCGTGTAGCTGACGACGCCGTCGGAGGTCAGGTGTCTCGACAGCACTTCGTAGGTCTCGTCCTCGGGCCATCCGCACCGCGGGCAGTCGTCCACTGTGATCCATCACTTCTCCCCGGTCGACCCGCCGGGGTGTAAGGGTTAAACTCGGGTAAGAGGCATACATACATTAACACTTACGATGGCCCACGTGTGCGATAGTCGGGGACGATGGCAACGCAGATCACCGGATACAGGAGCAAGGCCGTGGCCGCGGCGGTCGCCTTGGTGAACGCGGTCACCACGACGGAGGGCGACGACAGCGAGGACGCCCTGCGCGAGATCCTGCGCGTCAACGAGTTCTTCTGGCAGCAGCTGGAGTCCGGCGACGTCGAGGCGTTCCGGGAGTGGGGCCGGACGCTGCGGCCGTTCTTCGAGGCCGAGGAGCTCATGGACGCCGCGGAGCTGCTCAACGATCTGATGTTGCGGATCCCGATGCATCCGCACATCTCCAACCACGAGCCGCACGGTGTGCACATGCACTACGCGCCGCCGTCGTCACGGCTCCCGGACCGTTTCCGCGCGGCCACCCTCATGAAGCTCTCGGAGCTGGTCTGCCAGTACGGGCTCGGCCGTACGGGAGTGTGCGCGGCGGACGGGTGCGACAACGTCTACGCCGACACGTCCAAGGCGGGGCGGCGGCGCTTCTGCTCGGAGGCATGCGCCAACCGCACCAACGTCGCGGCCTTCCGCGCCCGCAAGCGCACCATCGACGACAAGACCGCCTAAGCCGGACAGACCACGAACGACGGCCGGCCGCACTGCTTGCGGACGCGCCAAGCGAAAACGACCCGCCGGGACAAGCAAAGCACGCGCAGGGACAAGCGAAGCGGCCCGCCGGGCAGGGCGGGCCGCCGCGTCTTCTGGGTGGCGGAGTGTGGTCAGGCCTCGTGGTCGTGTTCGGCGTGCGTGCTGTTCGAGCCGGGCAGCGCCGGGCCGCGCGGCGGGATCTTGTCGGCGTCGGCCGGGTCGATGCGGTCCAGTTGCCGGTACGCGGCGGCCTTGGCGAGATCGACCATCGAGACGTACGCGGTGTGGACCTGGAAACGCTCGCGCTCGGGCGGCAGGTTGCTCAGCTCGACGAGGAGCGAGGCGCCGCCGAGGATGCCGTAGGCGTTGCGGGCGATGCCCTCGTAGTCGCCGCCCGGGTACTGGGAGACGACGGCACCCGCGCGGGAGAACGCGTTGTAGACGCGGACGCCGACCTGCTTGGACCGCTTGAGCGCGTCCGCCGGGACGGTGGTGTTGGTCGGCCACAGGATCGACGTGGTGATCTCCCTGCCGTCCGGCGGCGGGAAGGCGTACCGGCCCTGCATGTGGTAGTCGACCATGATCGACGGGCGGAACCGGTCGAAGGTGCGGCGGATGGCGGCCGCCTCGGGCACCGGGTTGTCGGCGGGCCGCATCGACGGGTTGTGATAGCGGTTGATGTCGTAGCCCTTGCCGGGCTCGCCGTACTCCGGCTTGGCGTCCGGGTCGTAGTTGTAGCGCCACTGCCGCTCGTGCCCGTCGGGGTTGGCGCGCACCATGACGCCGAGGGTGATCTTCGAACGCAGCCGGCGGGCGTCCCGGTCGTTGCGGACGCCAAGGGTGTCGAGGGCCTTAAGGGCGGACTCGGTGCCGAGAGGCTCGTCGCCGTGCTGCTGCGTCACGAACATCAGCCGTTTGGGCCCGTTGCCGAGCGTGGCGAACCACAGAGGCCGCCCTTCGTTGCTCTTGCCGACGCTGCGGACGCGGACTCGGCCGTGGCTCGCGCGTTCGATCCGCTTTAGGGCCTTGGCCAGCTCGGCATTGGTGTGAAGCCGTACACCGCCGTTCTGCTCCACCGCCCGCTGGGGCGCAGCGGGAGCGGCGGCCTGGGCCGGGGCGGCGTTGGCCGGGGCGGTGAAGACTCCGGCGGTGAGCGCGAACACGGCAAGGCTGGCGAGGGGACGGGCTGTACGGCCCGGGAGCGAGGTCACGAACTGCCTCCATTGGCATCGGTGACTGGCATCGGTGACGGACGAGGCGAGGCCTCTCCTGCCGGCCGATGATCATCTCGACCGGATGCTGTCGGATCGGGTCGTCGTTGCGAAGGGCCGCCCCAGACGATCGGGACGGCCCTTCCGGTCGTTCAGGCTCTGATCGTGGCGGAACGGTCAGAAATTGGCCTTCAGGACGTCGATGCCGCGGGCGTGGTCGACCACGTAGATGTAGTCACCGTGGTAGTACGCCGCCCAGGTGCGGGCGTCGTCCGGCCGGTAGTAGGCGATCTGCTTGATGTTGGTGGGGTCGCGCACGTCGAGGAAGCGCGTGCCCTGGGTGTAGAACGCCTGGGCGAGGATGCCGTTCTTGACGTCGAAGTAGTGCGCCGAGCAGTCGTCGGTGTCGGGACGGCTGCCCTCCTTGCCCGCGACGCCCCACGTGCCGAGGGTCTTCAGGCGGAACTTGTTCTCCGGCGTCGAACGCCAGCCCTGCCCGCCGTACGAGCCCTTGAGGGAGGCGATGACCAGGAGGCCGTCGGCGGCGCAACCTTCGTTGAAGGTCTCCTCGGTGATGACGATCGTCTGGCCGCGGCCCCACTTGCGCGGGTCGGGGCCCTGGTCGGCGGTGCGGCCGACCGGCCGGAAGCTGTTGTGCATGAACGACGAGTTGACCGTCGCCTCGTCGAGCCCGCCGCCCGCGTACGGCACCGGGTTCCACGGCACGGCCTTGCGGATCTTCTTCAGCACCGGGTCGTACCGCCACCCGGAGGTGTGGTAGCCGCGGACGCCGCCGCGGCCGGACGCCCACGCGATGCCCGTCGAGTCGACCTGGATGTCGTGCGTGTAGTCGGTCTTGCCGTCGTTGCGGCCGGTGTCGATCGGGTCCTTGAAGACCTTCGGCTTGCGCGGGTCGCGCACGTCGGTCACCCAGACGGGGCGGCCGCCCCAGTCCGCCGGCTGCGAGTCGGCCTTGGCCGGCCCGCCGGTCCAGAGGTACTGGCAGTCGTTGACGCAGGAGGTCGTGTGGCCCGCAGGGAGCACCTGGTAGGCGATCTGCTTCAGGCTCTCCGGCTTGGACACGTCGACGACGTAGACGCCGGACTCGCCGGTGTTGGTCGTGCCGCCGAACGCGCGCGGGTCACGCGAGAGGTAGATGATCTTCCGCTTGTGGTCGGCCTCGGTGTCCTCGCCCTGCCAGAAGCCGGGCAGGTCGAACGAGCCGACGAGCTTCGGGCTGCGCGGGTCGGCGGAGACGTCGTAGGCCTTCAGCCCGAACCGGCCGCTGATGAACATGATCGTGCGCTTGTGCCGGCCCTTGCCGTAGTCCATGAAGACCAGGGAGGTGCCCTCCTTGGCGTCCGGCACGTTGCCCACCCGTTCGACGCCCTTGATGGCGTCAGAGACCTGGGTGGAGGTCTTGCCCACCTCTCCGGGCCCGTGGCCCGCGTGGGAGCCCAGATCGCGCCCCTCCCCGGCCGCCTGCGCCGCGCCGGCCGTCTTGGTCTGCGTGGCTCCGGGGTCGGGCGGGCAGGCCCACGCCGTCCCGGCGGCCAGCAGCACGGCGGCCGCCGCGCCGGCGACGCTGCCGGAGAAGACGCGCCTCGTTCGTGGTCGGGGGAACATTCGTGCCTCCAGGTCGCGCGGAGTTCGCCGAGGCAAGTCTGAAGGTAAGCGCTCTGGTGATCAAGGGGCTAAGTCTCACAAGGAAACGCCTCGTGAATGTGAGCAGATGACGGAGGGCCCGTCCCAGGTGGGACGGGCCCTCGCGCCGGCGCGGTCCGGTATGTGGCCGGTTTGTGACGGCCTTCAAAGAGGCGAAACACCCCACGGCCTCAGCACCGTGGGCGCCCCACGCCCCTGTCACGCCACCAGGTGGCCTTCGGCGGCGGCGGTGCCGTACGCTCACCCGCGTGAAGAGCGCCACCCGTACCGCCGCACTCCTCTCCGGGGCCGTGGTGATGCTCGTGAGCCCGTTCGTCGCCATGAAGGCGATGAGCGACCCCGCCGATCCGCGCGTCTCGGTCGGCGCCGCTCCGGCCGGCACCCTCGTGCCCGGCGACATCCGGGACGGGACGGGACGCATGATCGCCGGGGCCGTCTGGACCGGGCTGGTCGCGTACGACCCCCGCACCGGCGTCCCCGCGAACGCCGCCGCCGCGGCCATCACGAGCGACGACCGCAAGGTCTGGACCGTCAAGCTCAAGCCGGGCCGGTTCCATGACGGCTCGCCGGTCAGCGCCCGCTCGTTCACCGGGGCCTGGAGCGCGGTGCTGCGCGAGGGATGGTCGGGGGCGCGGCTCTTCACCGAGGTGGCGCACGTCAAGGGTGCCAAGGTGAAGCAGGAACGGGTCGACGGGCTCACGGTGGTCGACGACCTCACGTTCAAGGTCACTCTCGACCGGCCGATGAACGGGTTCCCCGCGCTGCTGGGCGACCCCGCGTTCCTGCCGATGCCGGACGGCGTGCTCCGTTCGCGTGACTGGGCCTCGTACGGGAAGCGGCCGATCGGCAACGGCCCGTACCGTGTGCGCGCCCACGACCAGCGCGAGACCGTCCTCGACCGGGAGGGCGGCCGCACGATCGTCGTCAAGGCGATGCCCGACGCGGCGGCGCAGTACAAGGCGGTGCAGGCGGGCGACCTTGACCTGGCCACGGCGGTGCCGCCGAACCGGCACGAGTCGATGGAGGCCGACTTCCGCCGCCGGCACCTCATCGTCCCTGGCCGGGCCATGACGTACCTGGCGTTCCCTCAATGGGAGAAGCGCCTCGCGAACCCCTCGATCCGCCAAGCGATGTCCATGGCGATCGACCGGAACGCGGTCGCGAACGGCCCCCTCGGCTACCAGACGAGCCCTGCCAACGCCCTGGTGCCGCCGGGAGTGCTGCCCGGCCGCCGCGATGAGGGCCAGTGCCGTCCGTGCGTCCACGACCCGGCCGCCTCCGCCGCCACCCTCGCGGACGCGGGCGGCCTTACCGGGCCGGTGCCGATCTGGTACGAGGCGGGCGCGGGCGACGACGTCTGGGTGAAGGCCGTGGCGGAGCAGCTGCAAAAGAAGCTGAAACTCAACGTCCAGCCCAAGCCCACGGAAGATCTGCAGAAGGCGCTCGCGGACCGCAAGGTGGACGGGCCGTTCGTCCTGAAGGCCGCACCCGCCTACCCCGCTCCGATCGCGGCGCTGACTCCGGTGCTGGACGCGCGCACAGGCTACGGCGACGACTACGCCCTCGACCTGATCGGCGACGCCGAACGGGCGGCGACGCCGGAGGACGCCGTGACACCGGCGCGGCTGGCGGAGACGGCGCTGCTGCGCGATATGCCCGCCATGCCGCTATGGACCGCCCACGATCACCTGGTCTGGTCAGAACGGCTGCAGGGCGTCACCGCCGACGCCTTCACCGGCGTCCGCCTGGACCGCCTGACGGTCAACGACTGACCCGGCGACCCGCGCGGACGTCGGCCTGGACGGGCTCTTTCATGACGAGGCGTTGCGAGATCGCTTGGCAGGCGGTCTCACCACGCTCGCTGCGTGCCCCTCCCGACGCCCCATGCACAGCGCGAGTGCCGGAATCGAGCCGAGCGCGGCGATGCCCGCGGCGACGAACATGACCATCCCCAGGCCACCGGCGTCGTAGGGGATCCCTAGCACCGCCACACCCACGGCGACGCCGACCTGCTTGGCCGTGTTGGTGATACCCGAGGCGATGCCCGCCCGTTCGGCTGGCGCTGCGGCGAGCGCGACCTGGCCTGCGACGAGATTTCCGATGCCGCCGCCGATGCCGCCGAGGACGAAGCCCGGGGTGAGCGCGGGCCAGTTATGACTCTGATACGTGACCGCGACAAGGAGGCTGGACACGGTGATGAGCAGCGGCCCGGCCGCCACCAGGACGGCGGGCGGTATCCGGTGCGCGCGCCCGGCGAGCAACAGCGGCGTGGCGAGGGCGGGCAGGCTGTATGAGAGGAACCACAGGCCCGCCACGGCGGGCTCCGCACCCATCGGTCCCTGCACGTACATCGAGAAGTAGGCGAGCGACCCGGCACCGGCCACATGGAGGACGAACGCCCCGGCCGCGTTCGCCGCGTACAGGCGGTCGCGCAGTAGCGACAGGTCGATCATCGGATCGGCCACCCGCCGGAGGAGGAGCCTCCCGAACACGAGCGCCGCGACCACCAGCGAGCCGACGACGAGCGGCGAGCCCCAGCCGGCGCGGTGCCCCTCGATCAGCGCCCACATCACCAGGACGAGCCCAGTCGTCAGGTAACCGGTCCCCCGCACGTCGAGTGGCCGCGGTATCCGCTCGTACGACTCCCGCAGGGTCCGGAGCGCGACCGCGAAAGCGACCACGCCCACCACGGCGGTCAAGACGAAGATCGCGCGCCAGCCGAACAGGGCGGTGAGCGCCCCGCCGATCACCGGACCGGAGGCCAGGGCGCCGCCCGACCCCGCCGCGAAGACCCCGAGCGCGCGGTTGCGTGCACGTCCCGCCGGGAAAGCCGCCGCGATCAAAGGCGCCGCACTCCCGTACAGCACCGCGGCGCCGCACCCTTGAACGGCCCGCAGCAGATCCAGCACAAGAGCGGACTGCGCCAACGCGCAAGCCCCGGAGGCCAGCGTGAAGACACCCAGCCCGCTCAGGAAGAGCCGCCGCCTGCCGAGCCTGTCGGAGAGCGCCCCGGAGAGCAGCAGGAGGGCCGCCAGCGGCAGGGCGTATCCGTCGATCGCCCACTGCGCCTCGGCGAGCCCCGCGTTCAGATCCCGCCGCATGTCGGGAAGCGCCAGGGTGACGCCGATGAGGTCGAGCACCAGCAGAAACCCGGCCGTCGTGGCCACCGCGAGCGTCCAGGTACGTCGTTCCATCGTTTTAATATACAGCGTATATTAACGACTAGACTAGGGCCGGTGAAGACACGTGGACGCGGCACCCGGGGCCTCACCCGCGACGAGGTGCTGGACGCCACCCTGGCCCTCGCGGAGGAACGCGGCCTCGGCGCCGTCAGCATGCGCGCGGTCGCCGACCAGCTGGGCGTGACTCCGATGGCGCTCTACCGCTACGTCGGCGACAAGCAGGGGCTGCTCGACGGCCTGGTGGAACGCATCGTCAGCGAGATCCCGCAGGACGACCCGGCGCTCCCGTGGCAGGAACGCCTGCGCGTCTTCGGCACCGCGATCCGCGAGGTGGCCCGGCGGCATCCCGACGTCTTCCTGCTGCTGTTCCAGCGGCCGACCGTCACGCCCGAGGCCCGGCGCCCGCGCAATTCGGTGCAGCACATCCTGCGCGACGCGGGCGTTCCCGAAGACAAGATCGCCCCACTTCAGAGACTGCTCGACACGGTCGGCATGGGCCTGGCCGCCTCCGAGGCGAGTGGCCGATTCACCGGTGACCAGGACGACGTGAACGCCGTCTTCGACATGGCTGAGGAGATCTTCATCACGGCCATCGAACGCTACGCCGGGTGACCCAGCCAATGGGACAGCGCCGTGAAACGACGGCGGACACCCCCCGTGCGCACCGCAACAGCCAGAGCACGCCGCGAGCCGACCAGGACAACGAGCCTCTTGGCGCGGGTGATGCCGGTGTAGAGCAGGTTGCGGCGCAGCATCATCCACGCGCCCGTCGTCAACGGGACGACGACGGCCGGGTATTCGCTGCCCTGCGACCGGTGGATCGTGATGGCGTACGCGTGGGCCAGCTCATCGAGCTCGTCGAAGCCGTACTCGACGTCCTCGTCCTCATCCGTCCGCACCGTCAGCGTCTGCTCCTCAACTGACAAGGCCGTGACCACGCCGACCGTGCCGTTGAAGACACCCGCCTCGCCCTTGTCGTAGTTGTTGCGCAGCTGCGTGACCTTGTCACCGACGCGGAACACCCGCCCGCCGAAACGTTTTTCTGGTCCCTCCCCATGCGTCAACGCCTCCTGGAGCAGAGCATTGAGGGACCCGGCCCCCGCCGGTCCGCGATGCATCGGCGTGAGCACCTGAACGTCGCGCTGCGGGTCAAGCCCGAACTTGCGCGGAATCCGGTTGGCGACCACGTCCACGGTGAGCTCCGCGGTCTCCTCGGCGTCGTCAGACGGGAAAAAGAAGAAATCCTTGAATCCTCTTGGATGCTCACCCTGGTTGACCCTGTGGGCGTTCACCACAATGCCCGACTCCTGCGCCTGCCGGAAGATCCTCGTGAGCCTGACACGCGGCACGATCTCCGAATTGAGCAGGTCGGCGAGCACTTCACCGGCACCGACCGACGGCAGCTGGTCGACGTCGCCGACCAGCAGCAGATGAGCTCCCCGCGGTATCGCCTTGATCAGCTTGTTGGCCAGGATGAGATCGACCATCGAGCTCTCATCCACCACGACCAGATCAGCGTCCAGCGGCTTGTCCCGGTCGTATTTGGCGTCCCCGCCAGGCTGGAGCTGCAGCAGCCGATGAATGGTCGCCGCCTCATGCCCGGTGAGCTCGGCCAGCCTCTTGGCGGCCCTTCCAGTAGGCGCCACCAGCACGATCTTCGCCTTCTTGGCCGCGGCGAGCTCCACGACGGACCGCACGGTGAAGCTCTTGCCGCAGCCCGGCCCACCCGTGAGCACGGCCACCTTGGAAGTCAGTGCAAGCCTGACCGCCGCCTCCTGCTCGGCCGCCAACTCGGCCCCCGTCCGCTCCCTGAGCCAGCCGAACGCCTTATCCCAGTCGACATCGCTGAACGCCCCAAGCCGGTCGTCCCGCGCGTCCAACAGCTCCCGCACTCCCCGAGCCAAGGACCGTTCAGCCCGATAAAACGGCACCAGATAGACCGCCGGCACCATCACCTCCCCAGACTCCCTCCGCCCAGTCTCCCCAGACGGCACCCCGTCGGCCGCGGCGCCCGCAGACGGGCCCCGTTCGCCCCTGTTGTCCACGGAATCGACCCGCTCGGCCGCGCTGGAAGCCGGTCCGCCTTCCGCAGATGATTCCGGTGCATCGCCGCCCTGGGCAGACAACGCCCCCTCCGGCTCGGCCCCGGCGGGCTTGGGCAGCGCTGAGCCGTCGTTCTTCGGCTGAGTGGGCACAGGCACGACTGGGTGCTGGACTGGCGCGCTGTTGGCGGCCGGTGTGGGGATGACGTCGCCGAGCTCAGGTGAGTCGGTGCGGTCTTCTGACTCGACGCGGGGAAGGTCGCGTTCGGGCGGAGGGGTGCCGGCGCGGTCGCTGGGCGGGATGGAGACGCGCTCGCGGATGACTCCGCCTTCTGCCGCGAGGGTGTCGAGGGCGGGGGTGATCAGTGTGCGGGGGACGGTGAGGATCTGCTCGGCGTCGGTGATGAGGTTGGGCTCGGGCAGGAAGCAGTGCCCGTCGTCGGCCGCTTCGGACAGTGTGTATTGCAGGCCGGCCCTGATGCGCTCGGGGCTGTCGTGCGGGATGCCCATTGCCTTCGCGATGGTGTCGGCCGTTTTGAATCCGATGCCCCAGACGTCCTCCGCCAGCCTGTAGGGCTCGCGGCGCACCGTGTTGATCGAGGCGTCGCCGTATTGCTTGTAGATGCGCACGGCGAGGGAGGTCGATACGCCGATCCCTTGCAGGAAGACCATGACCTCCTTGATGGCCTTCTGCTCTTCCCAGGCGTCGGCGATCCGCTGGGTGCGCTTGCGGCCGAGACCGCGCACCTCGACCAGGCGTTCCGGCTCCTCCTCGATGACCCGCAGGATGTCGAGGCCGAAGTGCTCCACCATCCGGTCGGCCATGACGGGACCGATGCCTTTGATCATCCCTGACCCGAGGTAGCGCCGGATCCCCTGCACGGTGGCGGGCAGGACGGTGGTGTAGGACTCGACCTCGAACTGCCGCCCGTACTTGGGATGCGACCGCCAGCGGCCCGTGAGCTTCAGGCTCTCCCCCACCTGGGCGCCGAGCAGCGCGCCGACGACGGTCAGCAGGTCGCGCCCCGTCTTCTCGGTGGCGACACGCGCGACGGTGTAGCCGGTGTCCTCGTTGGCGTATGTCACGCGTTCGAGAACCGCCTCCAGCACCGCCGGTCTCGGGGAGTCGGTCATGGATGACATGATGCCGGGTCCATCCAGAAGCAACCAGGCGAATCGAATCCTGTGGATAACTCGGCGGCGGAGTTATCCACAGATCGGCCGAGGCCTGGAATTCATGCCGGGACCGGGCCCACGATTGCCGTGTCCGCACGAAGAAAGGGGCACGAAATGCATGGCGCAATGCCCGGGCTCGGGCTGAGCACTCTCGTTTACGGCGCGGTCTGGCTCGCCACCAATGGCGGCCGCGCGTTCCTGCGGCTGAGGGGGCGGCGATGACCACCGTGACCGTCATCGTTCCCGCGCACAACGAGGAGGAGGGGCTCCCCGCAACGCTGGAGTCCCTGCTCAGGCAGACCGCACCCGCCGAGGAGATCATCGTCGTGGACGACGGCTCGTCCGATCGCACGGGCGACGTCGCCAAGTCTTACGACGTCACCGTGCTGCGCCCCGAGCGCAACCTCGGCAGCAAAGCGCGCGCGCAAAACCACGCCCTCCCCTACTGCCAGACGGACTTAGTGTTGGCCGTCGACGCCGATACGGTCCTGGCGCCGGACTACGTCGAACGCCTGAAACCCGCGTTCGACGATCCGAACGTGGTGATTGCGGCGGGCAACGTCCAGACACGTTTCACCCGCACGATCTGGGAACGCGGCCGTTCGATCGAGTATCTCTTCGGCTTTCATTTCCATCGGCCCATCCAAGCCGGGGCCGCCAGCCCGATGGTCTGCTCCGGCTGCTGCTCGGCGTTCCGCCGCGAGGCCCTCGTCGCGTTCGGCGGATTCCCAGAACGGACCATCGTCGAAGACATGGACGTCACCTGGTCGTGGCAGATCGGCGGCCACAAGGCGATCTACGTCTCCGACGCGGTGGCCTGGGCGGCCGACCCCGAGACCCTCACCTACCTCCGCAAGCAGGTCTGGCGCTGGATGGCGGGCTTCTTCCAGAACGTGCGCCTCCACCTGCGCCCGATGGCTAGGCGCAAACCCATGCTCGCCCTCTGGGTCGTTCTCGCCGTGCTGGAGATCCTCCTCGCCCCGGTGTGGTGGACGACCCCGCTGATCCTCACCTTCGTCTGGCGGCTACCGGTCACCGAGACCCTGGCCTGGTGGTTCGGCACCGAGCTCCTGCTCTTCACTCCACCACTGGTGTACGCGGCGCGCCGCCGACATCTCTCAGTCCTACGCGTGCTGGCCAACGTCCCGTTCGCCTATCCGACCAGGGCGGTCAACACCTACTACGCCTGGAAGGGCCTGCTGGTCGAGCTGGTCCTCGTTCCCCTGGGCCTCGCAAAAACCCTCACCGTCTACGAGAAAGGCCGAGCAAGCTAAGCCCTGGGTCAGCGTTGGGCCTGGGCCATGGCCTTGAGGGTCTGGTGGGCGGTGTGACGCGGGGTCCAGCCGAGGTCGCGCCGGGCCTTGGCGGTGTCCATGATCATCGGGTGCCGGGCGGCGTGGATCCATTCGGCCTGGGAGGGCATGAGCGGGAGGAGGTTGACCAGTTCGGCGGTCACGGTGACCAGGTCGGACGGGACGGGGATCGAGTAGGCGCCTATGGCGCGGGCCAGGTCGCCGATGGTGAGCTCGCCGTCGGCAGCGAGGTTGTACGCGCCAGGCGGGCCGTCTCCCGCGACGGCGGCGGCCAGCGCGGCCGCCACGTCGTCATGGTGAACGAGCTGGAAGCGTACGCCGGGATCGGGGAGCACCGGGCGCAGACCCGGCACGGCGCCGAGGAGGCGCCGGAGCGGGTCGGGGACATAAGGCGCGGCCTGTTCCCAGGGCATGTTGCGGAGGAGAACGGTCGCCTCGGGGCCCGCGACGATGCAGGGGCGCAGGACGAAGACGTCCAGGCCCTTGGTGGTCTCGGCGAGGAGCTTCTCGCATGCGGCCTTCTGCGCGGAGTAATAGTGCGCATCCGAGCCTCGCGGCGGAACGTCCTCGGTCAACGGCACCGGATTGTCGGCGTGGTAGCCGTACGCGGCGACGGAGGACGTGTAGACGAGGCGCGCCGGCCGTTCGGCGGCCTGAGTCGCCTCGAAGACGTTGCGGCTGCCGGCCAGGTTCACCCGTTCGCTCTCCTTGTGGGAGCCCAGGATGATGAACGCGAGGTGCACGACCACGTCCGCGTCGGCCACCAGGGCGTCCACGGCGGAGCGGTCCTGGATGTCGCCCTGGTGGTAGACGGTCTTCTTCCAGCCCCGGCTGGCCGGGTCGAACGGCCTGCGCGCCATCCCGACGATCCGTTCGACACGATCGTCGTCTTCGAGCGCGCCTACCGCCGCCGTGCCGATCTCACCGGTCGGCCCGGTCACCGCAACCGTCAGTCCCATGGCGTCTCCTCGCGTCGACCGGGATCTGCCCGCAGTCTGACGGTCCACACGCCACCCGGGAACAGGCAGCCGGAACGGTCAGCGCTGACCTGGTGTCTCCCCTGCGGAGATCTCCATCACACCGGTTTCGGTCACGAGCGCGCTCACCAAACGGGCGGGCGTGACGTCGAAGGCGGGGTTGAACGCGCGGGATCCCGCGGGGGCGGTCTGGACCTCGCCCCAGCTGAGGATCTCGTCCGCCGCGCGTTCCTCGATGGGGATGTCGGCGCCGGAGGCCGTCGCGAGGTCGATCGTGCTCCAGGGGGCCGCGACCACGAAGGGGATGCCCACGTCGGCGCAGGCCAGCGCCAGCCCGACCGAGCCGACCTTGTTGGCGGTGTCGCCGTTCGCGGCGATCCGGTCGGCGCCGATGATCGCCACGTCGACCAGGCCGCGCAGGATGGTGCCGGCCGCGGCCCCGTCCGCCTGGACGAAGTGGGGGATGCCGAGCTGGTCGAGTTCCCAGGCGGTGAGGCGGGAGCCCTGCAGGAGGGGCCTGGTCTCGTCGGCGTAGACCACGTCGAGCCGGTCGCGGGCGTGCAACTCGCGGACGATGCCGACCGCGGTCCCCCAGCCGGCGGTGGCCAGCGCCCCGGCGTTGCAGTGAGTGATCACGCGGAGGGGCCGGTCGCCGGCTCGTTCCTGGAGCCAGTCGGCGCCGAACGCGCCGATGGCCCGGTTGCCGCGGACGTCCTCGTCCAGCAGGGCCTGCGCCTCGGCGATCACGGCTTCCACGCCCTTGGGCATGAACGGGATCATCCGGTCCACGCCCGCCGCGAGGTTGACCGCCGTCGGCCGGGCGTGCCGGACCCGTTCGACTGCCGCTGCCAGGGCCGTCTGGTCCCAGCCCTCCCGGTCGGCCTGCATCATGGCGATGGCCACGCCGAACGCGCCCGCCACGCCGAGCGCCGGCGCACCCCGTACGGACAGCCGCTGGATCGCGCCGACCAACCCCTCGACGTCGCGGATGTCCAGGTGCGCCAGCCGGCCGGGGAGCCGGGTCTGGTCGATGAGCCGCAACCCCTCGCCCGTCCACTCCACCGCACGCACGTCGCTCCCCATGGCCGCAGCATACGCAGCCCCGCCCGACGCCGTTCGCCATGGCCAGGGCCAGGGCTAGGGCCACGGCCACGGCCACGGCCACGGCGTACGAACGCCGACTCGACGGCCCTCGTCGGCGCCGACTCGACTCGTGCCCCGCCGCGCGCAGCCCGGCCGCAACCTCGTCCCACGCCCACGCACCGAGCCAGAAACCCGGGGACCAGTACGAACGTCTGCCCGCATCGGGCGGGCGCGTGGCGTATGCCCGGCTTTCCGCGAATACGGCGAAATCTGGGGCTCCCACCCTATGGTGGTGCCATGCGCGGACGATCTTGGCTCATCGTCGGGGCGGTGCTCGCCGTCGTCGGCGCCGCCGCCGGGATCGTGGCATGGCCGGACCCGGAGCCGCCCTCGGTCGACGGACGTCTGCGCGCCGAACTGGTCCCACTGATCCAGACCCACCTCGAGACCAAGGCCGACCTCGGCGGCGCGCTCGACGACCAGCCCGAGCTGAACAGCCGGTGGTTGTGCGACCTCGAACTGATCGAGACCGAGCAGCGCGGCCCCGACCTGCTGGCCGGTATCTACACGTCCTGCCAGGAGTTCGCCAGGACGGGCCCGTCGCTCCTGGCCGGCACCGGCTTCCGTTCGCCCATGCGCATCACGGTTCGTTCTGGCGCGGTCACGTCGGTCGAAGAACCCGTGGACGGAGCCGGATTCCAGCCCACGGTGAGCCGCATGTTCACCGAATCGGGCGAACGCAGGGTCTTCGACTTCATCAACTCAGGCGGCCCGTTCGAGCGCGACCGTCTCCCCGAGCGAGCCCGTCGCACCTTCGACCTCCCCGCCAACGCCCCCATCCGCGACCACCCCTGACCGAACGCGAGACGTGGGCCGAGTTCGGCGCTCGCAGCCGAGCAGCGCCATAGGTGAACGCCAGAACGCCAAGGGTCAACGCCATCCACGTCGGCGCCCGCCGCACATGAACGCCGCACATGCCGTCGGCGGCCCGCAAAGCGGGATCATCCGTCGGATCCCCCTTGTGTCACAGGCCGATCGAGCGAGTCACGACAGGCCGCGCCGCCTTCTTTTGTCCAGGCTGTGACCTGCAACAACTTGACATATTCGAACTTGTGTTCGACTGTAGGAGGGTTCGGGGCGACGTCGTGAGGAGGAACCGTGGCGGACGCGGCGTGGGCCAGGGCCACGCTAGCGAACGCGACGGGACTGGAGACCGTCGGGCTCGAGACCCTCGGGCTCGAAACCGCCTCCCGGCTCGACCTCGTACCGGTCCTTCCGGCGCTCCGCCCGGTCGTCCCGGGGCTCCGGCCCGGCTCGGTCGTGGGGCTGGCGGGGACGGGATCGGCCTCCCTCGGGCTCGCGCTCGTGGCGGGGGTCTCCCAGCACGGCGGCGAGAGCGGGACGGGAGGGTGGTGCGCGGTGGTCGGGATGCCGGAGTTCGGTGTCGCCGCCGCCGTCGGGATGGGCGCGGAGCCCGAGCGGCTGCTCCTGGTGGACGAGCCGGACGGGCGGTGGCCGGATGTCGTTGCCGCGCTGATCGAGGCGGTCGATCTCGTCCTGGTCCGGCCGCCGGAACGGCCCGGCACCGCCGCCGTACGACGGCTGTCCGCGCTCGCGCGCAAGCACGGCTGCGTGCTGACCGTCACCGGCCACGACTGGCCGGGCACCGCGGTCCGCCTGCGCGTCGACCAGGCCGAATGGATCGGTCTCGGCGACGGTCACGGGCGGCTGCGCGGGCGGCGGGCGCAGATCGTCGCGGAAGGGCGCGGAGCTCCGGGCGCGGGCCGGCGCACGTGGGTGTGGCTCCCCGGCCCGAACGGCGAGGTGGCGCCGTACGAGCCCGTTGTGGTCGGCGATCTACGTCCGGCCGAACGGCACGCGGCCGAACGGCAGGTACCCGAATGGCAGCCGGCTGAACGGCATGCACTCGAATGGCAGGCGGCCGGGGCGCGGACGGTGCTGGAGGTCGTCCGTGAGACGCCGGGTGAGGACGTCGCATGAGCCGGGTGTTGGTGGTGTGGTGCCCGGACTGGCCGGTGACGGCGGTCGGAGTAGACGCGGCCACGGCCGGGGCCGTGGTCGTTCAGGGACAGGTCGCGGCGTGCTCGGCGGCGGCGCGGGCGGCGGGCGTACGGCGCGGGCAGCGGGTCCGGGACGCGCAACGACGCTGCCCTGACCTGGTCGTACGCGAGCGCGACACCGATGCCGAGGGCCGGTTGTTCGAAACGGTCGTGGACGCGGTGGCGGCTCTGACCCCCAAGGTGGAGGTCGTCCGCCCCGGGATGTGCGCCATCGCGGCCCGGGGCGCGGCGCGCTTCTACGGCGGCGAGGAGTCGCTGCGGCTGATGGCGCAGGACGCGGTCGTGGAGGCCGGGTTCGACTGCGGCGCGGGCATCGCGGACGGCCTGTTCGCCGCCGAGCTCGCCGCCCGTACCGAGGACGGCGGGACGGTCGTTCCGCAAGGCACGGCGGCGGGTTTCCTGGCCCCCTATCCGCTCTCGGTCCTCGGCCGGCCGGAGCTCGCCGATCTTCTCGCCCGGCTGGGCATCCGCACGCTGGGCGCGTTCGCGGCGCTGCCGTCGGGGCATGTGGCGGCGCGGTTCGGGGTGGACGGCGCGCTGGCCCAGCGGCTCGCGCGGGGCGAGGAGCCACGGCCGCCGGCGCCCGGGCACTCGGCCGTCGACCTGTCCGTACGGGACGAGTTCGATCCGCCCGCCGCCCAGGCCGACCAGGTGGTGTTCGCCGCCAAACGCCTCGCCGGGGAGCTCCACGAAGGGCTCGGCGCGGGCGGACTCACCTGCGTCCGGCTCGCCGTGGAGGTCGGCTTCGCGGACGGTCATGTGCTGGAACGGCTGTGGCGGCACGACGGGCTCCTGTCCACGCTGGCGATCGCCGAACGCGTGCGGTGGCAGCTCTCGGCGTGGCGGTCGGAACGGCCCACTCCGGGTACCGACGCCGACGGCATCGAGCTCGACGGTGACGAGCAGGCGGTGTGGGGCGGCGTCGCGTGGCTGGAGCTGACCCCCGACCAGCTCGTTCCGGACGAGGGCAGGCAGCAGGCGCTCTGGGGCCAGAGCTCGGTGAACGACCGGATCGCCCGGGCCGCAGGCCGCATCCAGGCGCTGCTCGGCCATCGCGGGATCACCCGCCCCGTCCTCACTGGGGGCCGCGGACCCGGCGAGCAGGTCACGAAGGTGCCGGTCGGCGACCTGGTCCCCGGCGGCATCCCGGACGGCCCCTGGCCGGGCCGGATCCCCGCGCCTGCGCCCGCCTCCGTTCCACCCGCGTCCCTGGCCGCGGAGGTGACGGACGCGTCGGGCACGCCGGTGATGGTCTCGGCGCGCTGCACGGTGTCGGCGCCGCCCGCCCGCGTCTCGTTCGACGGCCGGCCGGCGGTCGCCGTGACCTCCTGGACCGGGCCGTGGCCGGTGGACGAACGCTGGTGGGACCCCGCCCGTTCGCAGCGGCGCGCGCGCTTCCAGATCGTGACCGACGACGGCCGCGCGCTCCTGCTGGCTGTGGAAGGTGGCCGTTGGCTTGTGGAGGCGACCTATGACTGAGGAGACGTCCCATGGGCTGGCATAACCCTCCGATCTCCTGGCGGGATTTCGAGAAACGACTCTCCTGGAAAGCCGACGCCGAACGGCCAGACGGGCCGCCGACCGAACGCCCGGACGCGTCGTCGTCCGAACGCCCGCACGGGTCGTCCGGCGACAATGCCGATGGCCGGCCGCAGGAACCCCCTCGACCGCGCCGTGATCCTGCGGCCGTCCGCCGCTCCGAGCCCCAGATCCCGTGGGCTGAGCTGCACTGCCATTCCTCGTTCAGCTTCCTCGATGGCGCGAGCGAACCGGCCGCCCTGGCAGAGGAGGCAGCGCGGCTGGGCGTGGAGGCGATGGCGATCACCGACCACGACGGGATGTACGGCGTGGTGCAGTTCGCTCAAGCGGCGAACGAGCTGGGCGTCGGCACGATCTTCGGCGCGGAGCTCAGCCTCGGCCTGCCCGGCCCGCAGACCGGCGAACCCGATCCCGCCGGGGAACACCTGCTCATCCTCGCCCGTGACGCCGCCGGTTACGGGCGGCTCTGCTCGGCGATCACGGCGGCGCAGTTGGAGGGCGGTCGCAAGGGCCGTCCGGTGTACGACGTGGACAAGCTGGCCGGCGCGCATGACGGGCACTGGGTGGTACTGACCGGTTGCCGCAAGGGCGCGGTCCCGGCGGCGCTCTCCGGGGCGGCGGCGCTCTCGGGGGCGGTGGGGCGTAGCCATGGGGGTGGAACACCGGGGGCGGTGGGGCGTGGCCATGGGGGTGGAACACAGCCGGGCGGCCCGGAAGCCGCCGAACGAGAGCTGCGACGGCTGATGGAGATGTTCGGCCGCGACAACGTGTTCGTCGAGCTCATCGATCATGACCAGCCCGACGACGACGTGCGCAACGACGTGCTCTTCGAGCTGGCGGCCCGTACCGGCCTCGGCGTCGTCGCCTCCAACAACGTGCACTTCGCGGCGCCCGGCCCGGACGCCCGGCTCGCCCAGGCCCTCGCGGCGGTCCGGGCGCGGCGCAGCCTCGACGACATGGTCGGCTGGCTGCCCGCGGGCGGCACCGCGCACGTGCGCACCGGCGCGGAGATGGCCGCCCGGCTCGCCCGGTTCCCCGGCGTGCGCGAACGGACCGTCGAGCTGGCGCGGTCGTGCATCTTCGACTTCGACGTCGTGGCGCCGCGCCTGCCCGACTGGCCGGTGCCCGAGGGGTACGACGAGGCGAGCTGGCTGCGGCAGCTGGTGGCCGAGGGCGCGCTCAAGCGGTACGGGCCGCCCGACCGCGAGAAGACACCCGGCGCGTACGCGCAGATCGCCAAGGAGCTCGACGTCATCGAGCACCTCGGCTTCCCGGGTTACTTCCTGATCGTCCACGACATCGTCAAGGCCTGCGAAGACCGCAACATCCTCTGCCAGGGACGGGGCTCGGCTGCCAACTCGGCGGTCTGCTACGCCCTCGGCATCACCGGTGTCGACGCCGTACGGCACGGGCTGCTCTTCGAACGGTTCCTGTCGCCCGGCCGTGACGGGCCACCCGACATCGACCTCGACATCGAGCACCGCCGCCGTGAGGACATCATCCAGTACGTCTACAACAAGTACGGCCGCAAGTGCACCGCCCAAGTCGCCAACGTCATCAGCTACCGGCCCCGCATGGCGGTACGGGACTCGGCGCGCGCGCTGGGTTTCTCCCCCGGCCAGCAGGACGCCTGGTCGAAGGGCATCGACCCGCGTGACCCGGTCGGCACCGAGGCCGAGATCCCGACCGCCGTGACCGAACTCGCCTCCCGCATGCTGAAGCTCCCCCGGCACCTGGGCATCCACTCGGGCGGCATGGTGATCGCCGACCGGCCCGTCGGCGAGGTATGCCCGATCGAGTGGGCCACGAAGGCCGACCGCAGCGTCCTGCAATGGGACAAGGACGACTGCGCGGCGGCCGGGCTTGTGAAGTTCGACCTTCTCGGCCTCGGCATGCTGGCGGCGCTGCACGACACGTTCGACCTGGTCGCCGAACACCACGGCGAGCGCTACGACCTGCACTCGATCCCGCCCGAGGACCCACTGGTGTACGACATGTTGTGCGACGCCGACACCGTCGGGGTGTTCCAGGTGGAGTCGCGGGCGCAGATGGCGACGCTCCCCCGGCTCAAACCGCGCGAGTTCTACGACCTGGTCGTGGAGGTCGCGCTGATCCGGCCCGGCCCCATCCAGGGCGGCTCGGTCCATCCGTACCTGCGTCGCCGCAAGAACGCCGAGCGCCCGGACTGCCCGCACCCGCTCATGCAGAACGCACTCGCCCGCACCCTGGGCGTTCCGCTGTTCCAGGAGCAGATGATGCAGCTCGCGGTCGACTGCGCGGGCTTCTCCCCGGCCGAGTCTGACCTGTTGCGCCAAGCCATGGGCGCCAAGCGCGCGCCCGAACGGGTGGAACGGCTGCGCACCCGGCTCCTGGAGGGCATGGCCGAACGCGGCATCCCCGCCGACATCGCCGAGGACATCTACGAGAAGATCCTGGGCTTCACCGGGTTCGGTTTCCCCGAGTCGCACGCCCAGAGCTTCGCGCACCTGGTGTACGCGAGCTCTTGGCTCAAGCGGCATCACCCCGCCGCCTTCACGGCCGCGCTCGTCCGCAACCAGCCGATGGGGTTCTACAGCACGCAGTCCCTCTACGCCGACGCCCGCCGCCACGGCGTGGTCGCACGCCCCGTGGACATCAACGCCAGCGACGCGCATCCCACCCTGGAAGAACCAGTCCCGGTCAAGAGCGACCACCCGCACGCACCCGGAAAACCCCAACCCGCGATCCGGATGGGCCTCACTGGAATCCGCAATCTCGGTGACGACGTCGCCGAGAAGATCGCTGCAGGCCGCCCGTACAAGAGCATGGAGGACCTGGTCCGCCGCATCCCGCTCTCCTCAGCGGCCCTGGAGTCCCTGGCCACCGCAGGCGCCTTCAGCAACCTCCAAGTCCACACCCCACACGCCGTAGGTGACGCGCGGCCTGCAAAGGATGCCCGGATCGCGGAGGACGCCCGGCTTGCAAAGGAAACCCGGATCACGGATAGCGACCGGATCGCGGAGGACGCCCTGATCGCGGAGGGCGCGGGGGTTGGGCGGCGGGAGGCTCTGTGGGCGGCGGGGGCCTTGGCGGGTATTGGGCCGGGGCAGCTGGAAGGAGTCACGCCTGGCGCGGCCGCACCTGGGTTGCCGCCGATGACGCCGGTCGAGGAGACGCTGGCGGATCTGTGGGCGACGGGGGTGTCGCACACTCATCCGATGGCGCATGTGCGGGAGGCGCTGGACGAGCTCGGCGCTCTCTCGTCCACACGCCTGGCGAAGGTGCCCGGTGAGACGAACGTGGTGGTGGCGGGGCTCGTCACCCACCGCCAGCGGCCTCCGACGGCGGGCGGCATCGTGTTCATGACGCTGGAGGACGAGACCGGGATCATCAATGTGACGTGCCCGCCGCAGGTGTTCCAGCGCCACCGGGGGCTGGCCGTCGACTCCCAGGCGCTGCTGGTGAGCGGGCGGCTGGAGAGGGCCGACGGGGTGACCAGCGTCCGGGCGACGCGGCTGAGGCGGCTTCCCGTCCCCGGCAAGGTCAAATCGCGCAACTTCCACTGACGTGTCCGGATCTGGTCGCATATGCCCTGACCTGCGACGTGGCATGGAATGTCGCTTTTGGAGAAACTTTCAATGACGCGATATGTCTTGACGTGGAGACAGGTCCGGACGTAGGTCTGGGAGAGCGGGCGGCGCACCTACTGGGGGGTTCCTCCATGTTCGGCGAGTACCGGTTCTCGTCCATCCCATGCGGACGGATCAGCAAGTGGATCGTCCTCGTGGTCTGGATCCTGCTCTTCGTCCCGGCCATGATGCTGGCGTCCAAGCTGACCGACGCCCAGAGCAACGAGACGTCCTCCTGGCTGCCCAACAACGCCGAGTCCACTCAGGTCGTCGAACTGGCGGAGAAGTTCGTCCCGAGCGACACGTTCCCCGCCGTGGTGGTCTACCACCGGGACGGCGGCGCGATCACCGCCGGCGACCGCGCCAAGGCCACGGCCGACGCGGCCAAGCTGGCACAGATGACGGGGGACCCGCCCGGCGACGCCCCGGCCCGCAAGATCGTGCAGAGCATCCAGGGGCCGCAGCCGTCGAAGGACGGAAAGGCGCTCCAGACGCTGGTCAACGTCAAGGTCGACGCAGACGGCTGGGAGCTTCTGGGACCGGCGGTCAAGGACTTCCGTGACGTCGTGCAATCCGGGGGTGGCGGGCTCGAAGCGCACGTCACCGGCCCGGCCGGGTACGGCGGCGACTTCAGCAACATCTTCTCCGGCTTCGACGCGACCCTGCTCTATATCACCGCGGCCATCGTCGTCATCATCCTGCTGATCACGTATCGCAGCCCGATCCTCTGGCTGGTGCCGCTGATCTGCGTGGCCGTCTCGCTGCAGGCGGCACAGGCGGTGGTCTACTTGCTCGCCGAACACGCCGGCCTGACCGTGAACGGGCAGGCCACGTTCATCCTCACCGTGATGGTGTTCGGCGTCGGCACCGACTACGCGCTGCTCCTCATCGCCCGTTATCGCGAGGAACTGCGCCGGCACAGCGACCGGCACGAGGCGATGGCGTTCGCGTTGCACCGCGCCGGGCCTGCGATCATCGCCAGCGGCTCGACCGTGGCGCTGAGCATGATGTGCCTGCTCATGGCGATGCTCAACTCGACCAAGAGCATGGGGCCGGTGATGGCGATCGGCGTGGTGGTGGCCCTGGCCGCGATGGTCACGCTGCTGCCCGCGCTCCTGGTGATCTTCGGCCGGTGGATGTTCTGGCCGGTCCGGCCGCGTTACGGATCGGACGAGCCTGCCGAACGAGGGTTCTGGGCCCGTGTCGGCACCTTCCTCACCCCTCATCCGCGTCTGACCTGGATCGTCACCGCGGTCGTGCTCGGAGCCATGGCGCTCGGGCTGGCCGGGCTCAAGACCGACTTCCTGGCGCAGAAGGACTCGTTCAGCGCCGGCAAACCCGACTCCGTCGCGGGCGAGGAGGTCCTCGTCGCGCACTTCCCCGCCGGCACCGGCGCCCCGATCCAGGTGATCGCGAACGCGCCGGGGGCGAGCGGCGTGCAGTCGGCGCTGGCCGGCGTGCCGAAGCTCACCGACGTCAAACCGGTCGGGAAACCCGTGGACGGCCTGGTCTACTTCGAGGGCACGCTGAACGCGCCGCCCGACACCGACGAGGGCTTCTCGATCGTCAAGCAGGCTCGCGACGCGGTCGACCGGGCCCCCGGCGCGGACGCCAAGGTCGGCGGCGCCAGTGCCATCACGCTGGACATCAACGACGCGTCCCGGCGCGACCAGAACCTCGTCATCCCGATCGTGCTCGTGGTCATCTTCGGGATCCTCGCGGTGCTCCTGCGCGCCCTCGTCGCGCCGCTGATCCTGGTCGCGACCGTGGTGCTGTCGTTCGCGGCGGCGCTCGGCGTGAGCGCGCTGGTGTTCAACCATCTCTTCGACTTCGCGGGGTCGGACCCGTCCTTCCCGCTGTGGGCGTTCGTCTTCCTCGTGGCCCTCGGGACGGACTACAACATCTTCCTGATGACCCGCGTCCACGAGGAGGCCAAGCAGCACGGCACGCGCCGTGGCGCGCTCATCGGGCTGGCCGCCACCGGCGGCGTCATCACCTCGGCGGGCGCGGTGCTGGCCGGCACGTTCGCCGCGCTCGGCTCGCTACCCCTGGTGTTCGTCACCGAGCTGGGCTTCGCCGTCGCGTTCGGCGTGCTGCTCGACACGTTCATCGTGCGGTCGGTCCTGGTCACCGCGCTCAACCTGGATCTGGGCGCGCGCATGTGGTGGCCGAGCGCCCTGGCCCGCGAGACTCCGCCGCGCGAGACCGACACCGCCGAGGACGAGACCGCCCCCGTCTCCCGCTGAGCACTGTCTCTCGATGAGCAGGGCCTCTCGCTGAGCACGGTCTCCCGTTGAGCACGGCGCGCGCCGTCCCACACAGCTTCCGGCGCGCGCCGTCCCACCCCGGCCCCACCGGGCACCGCAACCGGCACCGGCGTCGGCTACCAGTTGGGGTGGCCGATGTCGGTGCCGTCGGTGATCGCCATGTCGCCGGTGCCGTCGAGCCGGATCGCCCGGATACGGGGCTCGCTGTACGAGCCGCGCACGTAGGCGAGCCACTTGCCGTCACGGGACCAGTTCGGGTCCATCTCGTGCTGCGAGCCCTTGGTGAGTCGCCGGTCGTCGCTGCGATCGGCATTTATCACCCAGATGTTGCCCTTCGGGTAGGCGTCGCGCGTGTAGGCGATCTTCGTCCCGTCCGGGGACCACTCGGGGTCGTTGGCCGTGACGCCTTCCTTGGTCACCTTCGTCCAGTTGGACGGGTTGGCGATGTCGAGCGTGTAGATCGCCTGGTCTCCGTCGCGCTTGCTCCAGAACACGATCGTGTTGCCCTTGGGCGACCACATGGGGTCGTCCTTCTCGGAGCTGTCAGAGGTGAGCTGCTCCGCCGTCCCATCGGCGATCGTGATGATGGCGATCTGGCGTTTGTCGCCGTCCTTGACCATGCCCGCCAACCGCGTGCCGTCCGGCGACCAGGTCAGCCGGCCGCCCGCCAGGTCGGAGTACACCTTCCGCGGGTTGCCGCCGTCGCCGTTCGCCACCCACGCCTCGTGGTTGTCGCCGACCTTGCGGGTGAACGCGACACGGTCGTCGATGGGGGAACGTTCCGGCAGCGTGTCGCACGCGGACCCGGTGATGACCCGCTCGACCTTCTTCGTCACGGGCGTGAAACGGCCGATGTCGGCGTAACACTCTTTGGGCCAGCCCTTTTGGGTGTCGACCCGCACGAACATCGGAGTGGTCGGCAACGGTGCGCCTCCGACGGCGGCGGTCAGGTTGCCGTCGGTGTTGTTATTGGCCTTCTTGTCGTCCGACTGCAACATCCAGACAGCGGCACCGGCTCCGCTGGCCGCGACGAGGGTCAGCGCGGCCGCGCCCGCCACGACGAAACCGCTGCGCTTCGGCCGCTCTCCCCGGGACGACGGCGGCCTGGGAACCGGCCGGACAACCGGGGGCTCCGTAGGCGGCTCGGCGCCATGCCGGGCAGGCTCATGCCGGACAGGCGGGGTTGGCGGAGCGGACTCGGCGTGCGAGGCCGACCGGGCATGCTCACCCGGGGCCTGACGAGCTGGAGCATGCGGGGCCTGGGCCTGGGCGTGGGCCGGGGCCGGCGGGACTTCGGGCATCGGACCAGGGGGCGGCAGCGCCGAATGCCTTCGCATCGCCGGATCCGTCACGGTCTCCCCTGCGGGATCCGTGTGGTCAGACCAGCCACCCCGCGGCTCCGGCGGCGCGAGCGCACCGTTGGCTGCCGGAGGCACCTCTCCCAGGCGCGGCGACTCTGCCTCGTCCCCCCAAAGCTCGGCGGGAGGCGGCGGGGCCTGCGGTTCTGCGGGCGGCGACTGCGACGGCGATCCTGCAGCAGCTGCCGCCGGTAGCTGCCAGCCCATGGGCGATGCCGCGTCTCCACCCGAAGGGCTGGGCTGAGGCCCCTGCTGGGGCTCCCGGCGTCCCTGCTGGGCTTCCTGGCGTCCCTGCTGGGGCTCCTGACGTCCGTGCTGGGGCTCCTGCGGCCCCTGGTGGGCCTCCTGGCCTGCCTGCTGGGCTTCCTGCGGCTGCTGCTGGGGCGCCGCCGCCGGTGGTTGCGGGGGCGCAGGCTGCTGCCAGGCCTCCCTACCGGCTGGTGCAGGCGGCGATGGCGGAGGTACCTGAGGCGGTGCGGATTGCGGGCTCTCCGCCGCAGGCGGCGGGCCCTGCAGGTTGACGGGCGACGGCGGGCTCGCGACCGGCGGGGATGACGGCTCGGGAGCCGGCGGCACGTACGGAGCAGGCGGGGCGGCGAAGGCCTCGCCCAGATGGGTGGTGATCTCGGCTTCGCCGCCTGCCCCGCCCACCAGCGAGAGGAGCAGCCCGCGTGCCGAGGGGCGGCGCTCCGGCTCCTTGCTGAGCGCGGTCCGCACGAGCGAGGCCAGCGGGTCGGTGAGGGCGCCGAGCTCAGGGTCGGCGTGCAGGGCGCGGCCCACCATGATCTGGAACGAGCCGCTGCCGAACGGGTTGCGGCCGTTCGCCGCGTACGCGACGAGGCATCCCCAGGCGAAGATGTCGACCGAGGGCGAGATCTGCTGGGTGAGGATCTGCTCCGGCGCGATGTAGCCGGGCGTTCCGACGACCTGGCCGGTCTTGGTGTGGGACGTGGCGGCGTTGAGCGCGCGGGCGATGCCAAAGTCGATCACACGCGGGCCGGAGATCGACAGCAGCACGTTGCTCGGCTTGAGGTCGCGGTGGACCAGCCCGGCCGAGTGGATGGCGACGAGGGCCGCGGCGACGCCGACCGACACGCCGTGCAGCATGCCCGGCGTCAGCGGCCCGTTCTCCTGGATGTGCTGGAGCAACGACGGGCCGTCGATGTACTCGGTGACCATGTAGGCCATGCCGAGGTCCTCACCGTGGTCGAGGACCTGGGCAGTGCAGAACGAGGCGACGCGTTCGGCGTTGGCCATCTCGTCGTTGAACCGCGACAGGAACGCGGGGTCCTCGGCCAGTTCCGGCCGGACCACCTTCACGGCGACCAGCTGGCCGCCAGGTGCACGGCCCAGGTAGACCGCGCCCATCCCGCCTTCGCCGATCTTGGCCTCGAGCTCGTACGGGCCGACCCGTGTCGGGTCGCCGGAACGCAGGTCCTTCAACCCGGCCCCCGGCCGAGACCGTTGGTCCGACATGCGATCAACCCCTTGCACCCCGGGGGCCGCCCGCCCGTTCGCGACCCGGTCCCCACCCCGTTTCAACACGATGGCAGAGGAGTGCCCTTCAGGCCAGATGCCCGAAGAGGTCAAGGTTGCGTCAAGGCCGACCCGGTCCGCGGCAAAACTCGGGGAGGCGGATCCGAATCCGCCGTTTCGCCACTTCCATCAGCATACGCTGACCAACCAGTCGTATCGCTCCATACCAGGTCACAAGGTCATCGGGGGATGCTGTGCTCACGCGAAGACGGCTGCACGCTCTGGCGATGCCCTGTGCCGGAGTGCTCGCCTTGCTGGCGGGTTGCTCCGGACCATCCGCGCAGCGCCCACAGCATGCGATTGTCGACGTCACCGCTGTTCACACGATCAACCCGGGCTCCGTACCCGGCCTGACCGCGGTGACACGGAGTGAGCAGGACGACCGCCGCCGTCTCTTCGCGGGATATCCCAGCATCGCCGGGGCCGAGCCGCTCACCGACGCGCTCGCCAAGGCGGTGGACGCCCAGATCCGGCCGTTCAAGGCCGACACGAGGGAACGCAGCACGCTCCCCGGCGGGAACGTTCCCGAACTCAACGTCCAGTGGTCGCTCGCGGCCGCGTCCGGCGACATCGTGGGCGTGCGGCTGCTCTCGGACCGGTTCCTGGGGGTGTCGGGAGGGCTGTCACGGCAGACCATCTGGTACGACGGGGCCGCGCGCGCCGTCCGGCCCTCCGCCACCCTGGTCGACGGCAGGTCCGGGCTGGCCCGTCTCACCGAGGCGGTCCGCGCCCGGCTGGGCACCGAGACCAATCCCTCCCAGGTGCGGGCCGATCCGAACACGTTCACCTCGATCGTCTTCAACGAGCAGGGCGACATGGTCGTGGAGTTCAGCGACTACTCCGTCGCGCCCGGCGCCGCCGGCCGGATCGCGGCGGCGCTCCCCCACGACACCTACGGCCCGCTGCTGTCGGAGTTCGGCCGCCGCGCCCACGACGCCGCCGTGGCCACCCCGCCGAAGCTCGCCCTCCGCTCATCGGCGGCGACGACGGCCCCCTCCGCTCCTTCGACGCGACCCCCCGCGCCCCCGCGGACCGACTGCACCAAGGCCAAGTGCATCGCCCTCACCTTCGAGGACGGCCCCGGCCCGTACACCGCGCGGCTGCTGGACATCTTGGCCGCACGCAAGGCCCGCGCCACGTTCTTCGTCGTCGGCGCCAACGCCGACGCCGACCCCGAACTGCTGCGCCGCGAGGCCGCCGAAGGCCACGAGATCGGCAACCACACGCAGAGTCACCGGGATCTCAGCCGGCTCCCCGCCATGAAGGTGAACTCCGACATCCAGCGCACCGACGAGATCGTGCGGGCGGCGACCGGGAAGGCCCCCACGTTGCTGCGCCCTCCGTACGGCGCCGGCAACGCCACCGTCGCCGAGGTGGCCAGGTCGCTCGGGATGCCGCAGATCCTCTGGAACGTGGACACCCGGGACTGGCACGACCACGACGCCAGGGTCATCGCCGACCGGGCGGTGTCGAAGGCCCGGCCAGGCGCGATCATCCTGCTGCACGACGTCCGCCGCAGCTCGGTCGAGGCGGTCCCGCGGATCCTCCAGCGCCTCCAGGACGAGGGGTACACCTTCGTGACCGTCTCCGACCTGCTCGCCGGCCGGAGGATCGCCCCCGGGAGCACCGTCAGGTCGTGATCATGTCGAGCCGGCGCAGGATGACGCCCTCGCGCAGGGCCCAGGGGCAGACTTCGAGCTCGGTCAGCCCGAAGAGGTCCATGGCCGCGTCGGCGACGATCGCACCGGCGGGAAGCTGCTCCGCGCGCCGTTCGGAGACGCCGGGCAGGTCGGCGCGTTCCGCTGCGGTGATCTTGGCCAGCTGGTCCGCCCACTCGGTGAGCGCCTCGTGCCGCAGGGTCCGCCGGGCGAACGGGCCCTCCGATGACGGCGCGGCCCCGGTGATGCGGGCGAGCTGCTTGAACGTCTTCGAGGTGGCCACCGCGTGGTCGGGTACCCCGTACCGCACGACCTCCCCGACATGCCGGGCGATCTCGGCGCGCACGTGGCGGCGGAGCTTGCGCACCTCGTCGGCGGGGGGCGGATCGGAGGTGAACCAGTCGCGGGTGAGCCGCCCGGCGCCAAGCGGCAGCGAGATCGTCACATCCGGGTCCTCGTCGATGCCCGCCGCGATCTCCAGCGAGCCGCCGCCGATGTCGACGACCAGGAGCCGCCCGGACGACCAGCCGAACCAGCGCCGGACGGCCAGGAAGGTCATCTTGGCCTCGTCCGGCCCCGACAGGACCTTGATGTCGACCTGTGAGCGTTCCCGGATCCGGTCGAGGACCTCCACGCCGTTGGCGGCGTCGCGCACCGCCGAGGTGGCGAACGCGACGACGTTCTCCACCCCCTTGTCCTCGGCGATCTGCAGTGCCTCGTCCACGAAGGCTCCCAGCAGTTCCTCGCCCTCCGCGGAGAGCCGGTCGCCGTCCTCGAGATGGGCCGCCAGCTTCAGCTCGGCCTTGTGGGAGAACGCCGGCAGCGGGCGCGCACCCTGGTGGGCGTCCACCACCAGCAGATGCACCGTGTTCGAACCGACGTCAAGCACTCCCAGTCGCATGGGCATGACGCTATCGAACCAACGGACCGTCAAATGCCACCGCACCACGCCCAACACGCCGGAAAGCCTCGGATAACGTTACGTCCGTGACCGAAAAGCGCAGCTGGCGCGTACCACCGCCCCAGATCGTGGTGAAGTGCGCCGCCGCTCTGGTGCTGGCGGCGCTGGCCGCCCTGTCGATGGACGACCCGCAGCTGGTCTTCCTCGCCGGGATCGCCGCGCTCGGCGCCGCTGCCCTCGCCCTTCGCGACCTGCTGGCCCCCGTGCGTCTGACGGCCGGCGCCGACGGCTTGACCGTGGTGAACGGGTACGCGGGCAAGCGGCACATCCCGTGGTCCGACGTGACGGCGATCCGCGTGGACGAGCGCCAGCGCCTCCTCATGCGCACCCGCCTGCTGGAGATCGAGACGCCTGACGACCTGCACCTGCTGAGCACCTTCGACCTGGGTGAGGACGTACGAGACGTCGAGGCCGAGCTGCTACGGCTCAACACCCGCGACTGACCGCCCGAGGCACACGATCAGTGCGGCGGGTGGGCGGAGCGCGCAGCTTCGGTGAGGCGGGCGGCGATTGCGCCGATGCGGTCGACGAGTTCGGGTGGTTGGTGGACCTCGAAGGGGACGTCCACCAAGGCGACCCAGACGGCGAGCTCGTTGAGGGTGTGGGCACCGCAGCGGAGAGTGCAGGTGTGCTCGTCGATCGGCTCGACCGTGCCCATGGTCGGGGGGATGTGCCGGGCCACGGTCGCGGCGGGCGCGTGGAGGGTGAAGACACCCTGGTAGCGGTACGGGGCACTGGAGATCGCGCGGGAGGTGAAGGCGGCCATGTCCGTGTCCGGCGGGTCCCGGGGGACGAAGCGCGGGCCGTTCGGCGTGCGGAGCCGCATTCGGTCGACCCGGTACGTCCGCCAGTCGGCCCGGTCGATGTCCCAGCCGACGAGATACCAGCGGCGCCCGGAGTGGACGAGCCGGTATGGCTCGGCG
The DNA here is from genome assembly GCF_044326415.1 of Actinomadura sp. 6N118. Classification (NCBI taxonomy): domain Bacteria; kingdom Bacillati; phylum Actinomycetota; class Actinomycetes; order Streptosporangiales; family Thermomonosporaceae; genus Actinomadura; species Actinomadura sp. 6N118. Next base: position 434,017 of record NZ_JBIRAZ010000003.1, read on the forward strand.
GCGCGCACGCTCTCCGCGCCATCGTGCGCCCGGTAGTCGAAACGCAGGCCCTCGTGGTCGCGGCAGGCGGCCGCGATCGCCGTGAGCAAGGCGGGATCGATGCCGGGCAAGGCGTCCGTCATCGGAACGGTCATCGACTGCAGGGCGTGGACACGATGGCGCAGGCGGGACGGCAGCACCTGTTCCAGCTTGGCCAGCGCCCGTACGGAGGTCTCCTCGATGCCGGAGACCGAGCCGCCCGCCGCCGTACGCAGGCCGACGGCGACCGCGACAGCCTCGTCATCGTCGAGGAGCAGAGGCGGCAGGTCCGTGCCGGCGCCCAGCCGGTAGCCGGACACCCCGGCCGTGGCGTGCACCGGATAGCCGAGCTCGCGGAGCCGGTCCACGTCCCGGCGGACGGTCCGCGCGGTGACGCCGAGGCGCTCGGCGAGCTCCGTCCCGGACCAGTCCCGGCGTGTCTGCAAGAGCGAGAGCAGCCTTAGCAGCCGTGCCGACGTCTCCAACATGTCTTGAGTGTGCCCCATGCCTAGGACTGAACTTGTCCTAAGTGATTCCTAGGTTCGGTGGCATGACGTTCAAGAGCCAAATCCGTCCGTTCCATATCGACATCCCCCAGGCCGAGCTGGACGACCTGCGCGACCGCCTGGCGCGCACCCGCTGGCCCGACGAGCTCCCTGGGGTCGGCTGGTCCTACGGGGCGCCGGTGTCGTACGTGAAGGAGCTGGCCTGGTACTGGCGTACGGGCTACGACTGGCGTGAGCACGAGGCGGCGCTCAACAGGTTCCCGCAGTTCACCACGGAGATCGACGGGCAGAACATCCACTTCCTGCACGTGCGCTCCCCCGAGCCGGACGCGCTCCCGCTGATCCTCACGCACGGCTGGCCCGGCTCGGTGGCCGAGTTCATGAAGATCATCGGCCCGCTGACCGACCCTCGAGCCCACGGCGGCGACCCGGCCGACGCGTTCCATGTCGTGGCGCCCTCGCTGCCCGGCTTCGGCTTCTCCGGGCCCACCCGCGAGACCGGCTGGAACCTCAGGCGCGTGGCCCGGGCCTGGGAGGAACTGATGAGCCGCCTGGGGTACGAGCGGTACGGCGCCCAGGGCGGCGACACCGGCTCGCTCGTCTCACCCGAGCTGGGCCGCGTCGCTCCGGACAACGTGGTGGGAGTTCATGTGAACGGCGGCCTCGGCTTCCCGACGTTTGATCCTGCGGAGAGGGAAGGGCTCACGCAGGCCGAGCTGGCCCGGTACGGGCTCTACACCGACCAGGACCGCGCCGGCTACGCCATGATCCAGTCGACCCGTCCGCAGACGCTTGCGTTCGGGCTGCACGACTCACCCACCGGCCAGCTCGGCTGGATCGTGGAGAAGTTCCAGGAGTGGACCGACCCCACCCACGAGCTGCCCGAGGACGCCGTCGACCGCGACCAGATGCTCACCGACGTCACGATCTACTGGCTGACCGGCACCGCGGGCTCGTCGGCACGCCTTTACAAGGAGGGCGCCACCGACTGGGGCCAGCCGGTCGGGCAGTCCAAGATCCCCCACGGCGTCGCGGTGTTCCCCGGCGACGTCGGGATCCGCCGCATCGCCGAACGCGAGCACCGCGTGGTGCACTGGTCGGAGTTCGACCGCGGCGGCCACTTCGCCGCCATGGAGGTCCCGGACCTGCTCGTGGAGGATGTCCGCGTGTTCTTCCGCCTGGTCCGGTGAGCTAGCTCCACCTCTCACCTTCAACGTGGAAGGCCCCGTCGTTCAGGTCAGAGCCGGGCGGGATCGCATCCCTGACCTCGGTGGTGCGTAGCGCTGCGCCGCTGAACCGGGGACGGCCAGGACCAAGGCAATGGCCATGACCTCGGCTTGGGCGCCATGCGTGACCGGTGGAGGTGACTTCCACCGCTTGGCGACTCTGAGTAAATCTGTCGTAGCGGGCTGCTATGTTCGTGCTCATGAAACTGGTCGTGCAGCTGAAGCTCCTGCCGACGCTCGAGCAGGCGTCTGCGCTGGAGGCGACGCTGCACGCCGTCAACGCCGCGGCCAACCATGTGTCCACTGTGGCGTTCAAGCGAGAGGTGTTCTCCCGCAACGACCTGCAGAAGATCACGTACGGGGAGGTGAGGGCCGGGTTCGGGTTGTCGGCGCAGCCGACGGTGCGGGTGGTGAAGAAGGTGGTCGACGCCTACACCACCCTGCGCACGAACATCGGTGCCGGGCGGCTTGGCCCGGAGGGTTCGCCGCGCCGGGCCAAGGCCGAAGGCAAACCGATCCACTTCCGCCCTGATGCGGCACAGCCGTTCGACGACCGCTGCCTGTCCTGGCAGACCGATGCCCGCACCGTGTCGATCTGGACCACGATGGGCCGGTTGAAGGGCGTGGCGTTCACCGGGTCGCCGACCCAGCTCAAGACGTTGGCCGAGCATCGGCAAGGCGAGAGCGACCTGGTGTACCGGGACGGCATGTGGTTCCTGGTAGCGACCTGCGAGGTGCCCGAGGCGCCGCTGAACACCGACCCGGCCGATTGGGTCGGTGTCGACCGCGGCATCGTGAACCTGGCCACCACCAGCGACGGCGACAACCACCAAGGCCGCCGCCTGGCCCGCTACCGCCGCTGGCACGCCCGCAAACGCGCCGAGCTCCAGGCCAAGAAGACCCAGGGAAGCCGATCGGCCGCCCGTTGCCTTACCAAACGCGCGCACCGGGAAACCCGACACGCCACCCACACCAACCACAAGATCAGCAAGGAGATCGTGTCCGTCGCCGAACGCACCGGACGCGGCATCGCGCTCGAAGACCTGAGCGGGATCCGCGACCGGGTACGGCACCGAGGCGACCAGCGGGCCACCCTCTCCACCTGGCCGTTCCACCAACTCGAACAACACATCCGCTACAAAGCCCAGCGGGCCGGGGTCCCGGTCCAGGCCGTGGACCCGGCCTACACCTCCCAGACATGCCCACGCTGCGGGCACGTCGCCAAGCAGAACCGTTCCACCAGAGATGATTTCTGCTGTCGCCGGTGCGGGCTCGCTGGCCCCGCCGACGTCGTCGCCGCCGTGAACGTCACACGACGCGCACGAACGGCGTGGGTGTTCGTCAACACACCCGCACCACAACGGACCTGACACCTCCCGAACTGGTGGATGCGACCCGTCACCGCCCCCTCGTCCAGGGCAGTCAGGGAGCGCGACCCGGCTTGCAGGACCCGAACCCAAACTCGGTTCCTTCAGAGCCGAGAAGTTGACCTAAGCTCAAGGGACATGCCGAAAGATCTGTTTGGCTTGCCGCTGTGGGCGGCGCTCGTCGCCGCGATCCTGATCATCTTCGTCCGGGGCCAGGCGTACTACTGGATCGGCCGCGGGCTCGGCGCCAAGATCTACACGTCCCGCCTGGGCCGACGCGTCGGCGAGGAGCGCCTGCGCAAGGTCGAAGCCCTGGTCGCGCGCCGGGGTGCGCTCGCCGTCTTCGCCGCCCACTGGGTCGCCGGGCTCCGCCACGCGATCCCGATCTGCGCCGGCGGCATGCGCATGCCCCTCCCCCGCTACCTCCTCGCCACCGTCCTCGGCTCGATCCTGTGGACCTCCATGGTCATGCTCGGCGGCTACGCGCTCATCTGGGGCTGGCTGGAGATCGCGGCCCGGTCGCCGCTCATCGCCGCGGCCGCCGGCGTCGCGGCGCTCGCCCTCCTCGTCGCCTACCTCGCCTACCGGCGCCACCGCGCGGCCGAGCATCCCGCCGAAACACCGGACAAGGACGGTGCCCACGTCTGATGGCGGTGATCTGATGGCGGTGATCGTGGCCTTCCATGCCCATCCCGACGACGAAGCGATCCTCACCGGCGGCACCCTCGCCCGTGCCGCCGCCGAGGGGCACCGCGTGGTGATCGTGGTCGCGGCCGACGGCCTCATGGGGCCGCGCCCGCCCCACGAGCCGCCCCGGATGCGCGAGCTCCGCACCAGCGCCGCGATCCTCGGCGCCGCACGCGTCGTCCACCTGGGATACGCCGACAGCGGCACCGGCCCGGTGCTCTATCCCGATCCCCCGGACCGGCCCCGCTTCGTGCGCGCGGATCCCGGCGAAGCCGCCGAACGCCTAGCCGCGATCATCCGCGAGGAGAAGGCCGATCTCCTGCTCAGCTACGACCCCAACGGCGGCTATGGCCATCCCGACCACGTCCGGGTGCACGAGGTCGGCGTGCTCGCCGCCCGGCTCACCGGGGTCCGCGTCCTTGAGGCCACCATGCCCCGCGACACCGCCGCCCGCCTGCTCGCCCTGGCCCGCCGCCTGCGCATCCCGGTCCGGTACGATCCGGCCGCGCTCGACTCCGCGTACAGCCCGCGAGCCGAGATCACGCACATCTACAGCGTCCGCCGCTTCGCCCGCCGGAAGCAGGTGGCCTTGATCTCCCATCGCTCCCAACTCAACGGCACAGGCCGTCTGGCCCCCGTCGCCAGGGTCGTGACGAGACTCCCGGCCCCGGTCTTCGGCCTCCTGTTCGGCCGGGAGTGGTTCGTCGAACGTCACTGATCCACCCTCACTGATCCACGTAGTTGCCGGCGTACGACTCGGCGGGCGGGATCTCCTTGATCACGTCGATGAGGACGCCGTCGGGGTCGGCGACGATGAAGTGGCGTTGCCCGAACTCCTCGGTACGGATGTCGAGTTCGGGCTTCAACCCCTCGCCGACGACGAGCCGCTCCCATTCGGCGTCCACATCCTCGACCTCGAAGTTGAGCAGGAGCCCCTGGACCGGCTTGCGGTAGGCCTCGGGCAGCGTCGGGTGGGTGAAGTCGAGCAGCGCGAGCTCGTATGGCCGTTCACCATCACGGCGCAGGCTGATGTACCAATCGGCCTCGAACGTCACCTCGAACCCGAACAGCCGGATGTAGAAGTCGCGGGACTCGGCCAGGCGAGTGGCGCCGAGCACCGGATAGAAGCTGGTCAACTTCACGGGACATCCCTTTCACGTACCGATGGTATGTGACGGTAAGCTAATTGACCTACCATCGGTATGTCAACGGGAGCCCGAATGGCGAGCAGGGCGGAGCAGCGGGAGCAGACCCGGCGGACCCTCGTGCGCGAGAGCAGGCAGCTGTTCGCGGCGAAGGGCTACGCCGCGGTGGGCCTGTCGGAGATCGTCCGGGCGGCCGGGGTCACCAAGGGGGCGCTCTACCACCACTTCGAGAGCAAGGCCGAGCTCTTCCGGGCTGTCCTTGAGGAGGTCCAGCGCGAGGTCGGCGAGACCGTGGCCGCCACCGCCGACGCCCATGAGGATCCGTGGGAACAGTTCACGGCAGGTTGCCAGGCGTTCCTCACCGCCAGCACCGATCCCGACATTCAGCGGATCATGCTCATCGACGGCCCGGCCGTGCTGGGCTGGAACGGATGGCGCGCGATGGACGAGGCAAGCTCGGCCCGCCATCTGGCCGAGGCCCTCGCCACCCTGATCGAGGCGGACCTCATCGCCCGCCAGCCCGTCGCCCCGCTCGCCCACCTGCTGTCGGGCGCCATGAACGAGGTGGCCCTGTGGCTCGCAAGCTCACCCGGAGACCTGGACGACACCCGCGCCGCCCTGGCGCAGATGCTGGACGCCCTTCGCAAGGACTGACCTGGACGGCCACCACATGAGCGGCGTTAGGCTTCCGCGATGATCGATGACCACCTGGCGCGCATCGACGAGCTGCTGACGACGCCCTTTCCCACGGAGGAGGGCTGGCACGGGCAACGCTTCAGCGGACCACGGCACCACGTGCTGGTGTTGCGCGCCAGCCAGGACTTCTGGGACGACCGCAGCGAGGAGATCGTCGAAGCGGCCGAGGAGCTGATCGACACGGACCTCAGAGCGGTGGCCGGGGAGCTGACCCAGCGCTGGGGCGAGCCCGAGGTCGTGGATCTGATGACCTATCTGGAGGTTCCCGCGCCCGAACCGGTCGCCAAGCTCTCCATGCTCACGTCGACGATGATGCGCTGGCGGCCGCCGGGTGAGCGCTGGCTGGCGCTCGCCGTCGGCCAGGAGGACAGCGAGTTCCCCATCGAGCTGATCGCGGCGGTCGGAACGGCCTAGGCGTAGCGAAGCGACCCCGTGCAGCCGAACGGCCGCGCGCAGAGGGGCAGGCCGCGCGTACCGGGACAGCTCGGGTCGTCGATGTCAGGCGGGGAGGTCGTCGTCGGCGGTGGGGTAGGAGCTCTGCGCGCCGGGCTTGCGTACGGCGGCGGCGCCCACGCGTACGGCATAGCGGGCCGCGTCGGTGAGGGTGTCGCCGCGGGCGAGGCGGAGGCAGAGGGCGGCGGTGAACGCGTCACCGGCGCCCGTGGTGTCGACCGCCTCGACCTTGGGCGACGGGACGGTGGTGACGCCCGTGGCGTCGGCCGTGAGGGCGCCGCCGGGGCCGAGGGTGATGACGACGGAACGCGGGCCGCGCCCGAGGAGCGCCGTGGCCATCGTGGCCGGGTCGTCCTTGGTGTCCAGGAGGAACGCGGCCTCGTGCTCGTTCACCACCAGAGGGTCACAGAGGGCCAGGAGGTCATCGGGGATGGCGGTGGCCGGCGAGAGGTTGAGGACTACCCGGGCGCCGTTGGCGGCGGCGGCGCGGGCGGCGGCCTCGACTGTGGGGAGGGGAATCTCCAGCTGGAACGAGACGACGGCGGCGGAGAGGAGTTCGGAGTCGACGTCGGAGGGTTCCAGGTGGGCGTTGGCGCCGGGCGAGACGATGATGCTGTTGTCGCCGTCCGGGTCGAGGGTGATGAGGGCGACGCCGCTCGGGCCGGGGGTGACCAGGAGATGCCCAAGGTCCACCCCGGCCCCGGCGAGGGCGGCACGAAGCAGGTCGCCGTGGCCGTCGTCCCCGATGCGGGCGAGGATCGCGGTCCGTGCCCCGAGGCGGGCGGCGGCGACGGCCTGGTTGGCGCCCTTGCCACCCGGATAGGTGGCGAGGTCCGAGCCGAGGACCGTCTCTCCCGGGGCGGGCCGCCGGTCGACGCTCACCACCAGGTCCGCGTTGACCGACCCCACGACGACTACTTCGTGCGTCACCTGATCTCCTAGTGGTGGGACTAGGACGCGAACTCGGACGCGTTGGCCTTGGTCGCGACCTTCACCGGCACGGCGTTCGTTGACTCGATCTTGTCACCCTTCGCCGCCCGGATGGCACTCTGCACCGCGATCTGCCCGAGGAGCCGGGGCTGCTGGGCGACCGACGCGGTCATCGTGCCCGCCTGGACCGCCTTGATGCCGTCCGGGGTGCCGTCGAAACCGACGACCTTGACCTGGCCGCCTGACTTGGCGCCCAGCGCCTTGACCGCGCCGAGGGCCATCTCGTCGTTCTCCGCGAAGACACCGGTGATGCCGGGGTTGGACTGCAGGAGGTTGGTCATGACGTCCAGGCCCTTGGTCCGGTCGAAGTCGGCGGGTTGCTTGGCCACGATCTTGATGTTGGGGAAGGCCTTCATGCCCTCCGCGAAACCCTGGCCTCGTTCGCGGGACGCCGACGTGCCCGCCTGACCCTGAATCCACGCGACCTCGCCCTTGCCGCCCATGGCCTCCGCCAGCGTCTTGGCGGCGTCCCTGCCTCCGGCGACGTTGTCGGACGCGACGAGCTGGGCGACGGTGGCGTTGTTCACGTTGCGGTCGGCCGCGATCACCGGGATGCCCGCCTTGTTGGCCGCCTGGACGGCGGGCGACGCGGCGTCGGAGTCGACGGGGTTGACGATGATCGCCTTCATCCCCTGGGTGGTGAAGTTCTGCAGCTGGTTGGCCTGCTGGGAGGCGTCGTTCTGCGCGTCGCTGACGGTGAGGTCGACGCCCTGGCGCTTGGCCTCGGCCTCGGCGCCCTGGCGGAGCTGGACGAAGAACGGGTTGTTGAGCGTCGAGACCGACAGGCCGATCTTGGTGCCGCCTCCCGTGCCCGAGCCGGTGCCGTTGACCGCGACGGCGATCGCCAGCGCGGCGACGGCCGCGACCACGACGCCGCCTCCGGCGTAGAAAGTGCGTGGGCTGAACGAGGTGCCCCGCCGCCGCAAGGTGTCGAGGAGCACGGCCAGCGCGATGACGACGCCGATCACGACCTGCTGCCAGAACGCGTTCACCGACAGGAGGTTGAGCCCGTTGCGCAGCACCGCGAGGATCAGCGCGCCGACGAGGGTGCCGAACGCCTTGCCCTTCCCGCCCGACAGGCTGGCGCCGCCGATGACCACGGCCGCGATGGCGTCCAGCTCGTAGCCGGAGGCCGCCTGCGGTTGCGCGGAGGAGAGGCGGGCGGCGAGCACGACGCCCGCGATGGCGGCGAACGCGCCGGACAGGGCGTAGGTGACGAGCTTCTGCCGGGAGACCTTGATGCCGGACAGGCGTGCGGCCTCCTCGTTCCCGCCGATCGCGTACATCGCCCGGCCGCTGTAGGTGCGGGCCAGGACGAGCGCGGTCAGCAGGCCCATCGCCGCCATGACGATGACCGGGACGGGCAGGTACGAGCCGATCGTGTCGCCCAGGTGGGTCACCGCGTCCGGCAGCGCGATCGGGCTGCCCTCGGAGATGACGAGCGCGAGGCCGCGCGCCACTCCCAGCATCGCGAGCGTGGCGATGAACGGCGGCAGCTTGCCGTAGGTGATGAGCGCGCCGTTGACCAGACCCGCGGCGACGCCGACAGCAATGGCGATCACGAGCGCGATCGGCCAGGGCACGCCGTGGTCGGTGGCGGTCCAGGCGAGCACGACGGCGGACAGCGCGGCCACCGCGCCGACCGACAGGTCGATGCCGCCGGTGACGATGACGAACGTGACGCCGAACGCGAGGATGGCGACCACGGCCGCCTGGACCCCGACGTTCAGCAGGTTGTCGACGGTCAAGAAGTCGCCGGACAGCAGAGCCAGGGCCACCACCAGGATGACCAGCCCCGCCAGCGCCCCGTTCTCACCGAGCAGCCGCGCGGCGGTCTGCCTCGACCCGCCGTTCTGCGAAGAAGGCTGCTTGCGCAGCGTGTCAGTGGACATCGCTTCCCTCCACTGCGGCCGTGCCGCCGTTCACCTGCGTACTCGTCCCATCGGTGACGGCCAGCGCCATCACCGCGTCCTGTGTCGCCTCGCCGGCCGCGAGCTCGCCGGCCAGCCGGCCGCGCGCCATCACCAGCACCCGGTCGCTCATGCCCAGCACCTCGGGGAGGTCGCTGGAGATCATGAGGACCGCGTGCCCGGTGGCGGTGAGCCTGTTGACGAGCCGGTAGATCTCGACCTTGGCGCCGACGTCGATGCCGCGGGTCGGCTCGTCGAGGATCAGCACCTTCGCGTCGGCGAGCAGCCACTTGCCGATCACGATCTTCTGCTGGTTGCCGCCGGACAGCGTGCGCGTCTCCTGGCGCAGCCCGCTCATCCGCACGCCCAGTTTCCCGGCGATCTCCTCGGCCGCCCGGTGCTGCCCGGCGCGGTCGACGAACCCGCCGCGGGTGGACCTGCCGAGCGTCACCAGGCCGAGGTTCTCCTGGACGTCGGCGCCCAGCACGAGGCCCTGACCCTTGCGGTCCTCGGGGACCAGGCCGATCCCGGCCTCCATCGCCGCGTGGACGTCGCCGCGGCGCAGCGTCCTGCCGCCGACGAGGACCTCGCCGCCGTCGTACCGGTCCGCACCGAAGATCGCACGGGCCACCTCGGTGCGGCCGGCGCCGACCAGTCCGGCGAGCCCCACCACCTCACCCGCCCGGACCTCGAACGAGACGTCCGCGAACGCGCCCTTACGGGTGAGCCCGCGCACCTGGAGCAGGGGTTTCCCGGCGTCCGCGGCCTCGCGCGGGTACTGCTGCTCGATCGAGCGCCCGACCATCAGCCGGACGAGCTCGTCGTGCGGGGTGTCCGCGGGCACCTCCGCGACGGACTTGCCGTCGCGCAACACCGTCACCCGGTCACCGATCCGCGGGATCTCCTCCAGGTGGTGAGTGATGAAGATGACCGCCACGCCCTGCTCGCGCAGCTGGTGGACGATCGCGAAGAGCGTGTCGACCTCGCTCGTCGTGAGGACAGCGGTGGGCTCGTCCATGATGAGCACCCGCGCCTCCTGGCCGAGCGCCTTGGCGATCTCGACCATCTGCGCGCGGGCGATGCCGAGGTCGCCCATCCGCTGCCGCGGGTCGGCGTCCACACCCACCCGTTCGAGCAGCACGCGGGCGTGCTCGGCCATCGCGCGCTTGTCGACGAGGCCGAAGCGGCGCGGCGGGCGGCCGAGGAACAGGTTCTCCGCGACCGTCAGCTCCGGAACCAGGTTGAACTCCTGGTAGATGGTCGCGATGCCGAGATCCTGGGCGTCCTGCGCCGAACGGATCCCGGTCTCCTTCCCGTCCACCACGATGCGGCCGCCGTCGGGTTGGTAGGCGCCGGAAAGCGACTTAATGAGGGTGCTCTTCCCTGCACCGTTCTCGCCGAGCAGGACGTGGACCTCGCCGGGCCGCAGGTCGAAGTCGACCCCGTCCAGCGCGACCACGCCGGGGAAGGCCTTGCGCAGGCCGTGCACCCGCAGGATCTCGCCCGGCGTTCCGGATTGTTCTGTCATGCCGGACCGCTCCCTTCCATCGAGTCGTTCTCACCGCATGAGCGGCGCACCACGAGCCGTGCCGACAACACCACCGGCTCCACCGCGCCGCCGCCGATGCGCTCGACCAGGCCGCGGACGGCCCGGCGGCCGAGGTCCTGGACGGGCTGGTCGATGGCCGTGATCGGCGGATCGACGTGGGTGAACCACGGGAGGTCGTCGTAGGAGGCCAGCGCGACCTCGCCCGGGATCGTGAGCCCCCGCGCCCGGATCTCGTCGAGGGCCCCGAGGGCCATGAGGTTGTCGCCGGCGAAGATGACCGCGGGCGGCTCGGGCAGGTCGAGCAGCCGCGCCGCGCTGGCCCGGCCGCTCGCCGCCTGGAAGTCGCCCGCCTCCAGGTATTCGTCCCGTACGGGCAGCCCGTGGTCCTGCATCGCGGCGACGAACGCGGCCGTGCGCTCGCGTCCGGTGGACAGGAACGCCGGGCCCGAGATGAACGCGATCCGCCGGTGCCCGAGCCGCCGCAGATGGCCGACCAGCTCCCCGATGGCCGCCGCCCCGTCCGCGCGCACCGTGGGCACGTCCAGCCCCGGCAGCGTCCGGTCGAGGAAGAGCAGCGGCTTGCCGTCCCGCACCGCGTCCTGCACGAGCGGGGTGATCTCGGCGGTCGGGCAGAGCAGCAGCCCGTCCACGCGCTGCTCCAGCAACGTGCGCACGTAGTGGTCCTGGCGCTCGGGGCGTTCGTCGGCGTTGCCTATCACGACCGAGTAGCCGAGCCTGCGGGCCTCGTCCTCCACCGCCCGGGCCAGTTCGGTGAAGAACGGGTTGAGGATGTCCCCGATGATCAGGCCGATCGTCCGGGTGGCGTCGGTGCGCAGCGACCGGGCCACGGCGTTCGGCCGGTAGCCGAGCTCCGCCACCGCCGCCAGGACCCGCTCCCGCGTCTCGGGTGTGACGGGCGCGCTGTCGTTGAGGACGCGGGAGACCGTGGCGACGGAGACACCCGCCAGCCGGGCGACGTCCTTGACGCTCGCCATGTCTCCCACCTCCGGGAATGCTCGTGTAAACGATTACATTCGACGTTCGTGTAAACGATTACACGCATCCGGTTCATCCCGCAAGTACGAGTTTGTCCGGCAGCCTCAGCACGGCGAGAGCGTCGAGAGGTCGACGACCTCCCCCAGTGACTCGACCGACGCGTAATAGCCGGACCCCACGAGCCCGCCCTCATCGGTCACCAGGAACGCGCTCGTCACCTCGGCCGGAATTCCCGCGAAGTCGGCCCACACCCGGTGCGCACCCACGAGACGTACACCGGTCACACGTAAGCCCCTCGGACCCGCCCAGGAGCGCGACTCCCCCCGATCACCCTCCATGAGATCGAAGTTACGTTGCGTGACATCTCCTCCCCGCGCCGCCCCCGCCCAGTAGCGTGGGCGAACGTGAGCGAGGTCCATGAATCACGGCTTGCGCGACGAGTGACGGACGCCGCCGAGGGACTCCTCAAACAGTCCAAGTCAGTGGCGCCGGTCGAGGTCTTCCTGAGCATCGGGTGGCTGCCGCGGCCGCGTGTGGACGAGTGGCGCCAGGGCAGGCTCGATCACTTGGAAGCGGCACTCTCCGTACGCCCGGACAAGATCTCGACCGCGCTCCAGGCCCTGCGCACCTGGGCCGAGCGAGGCGGCCTGGAACCGAGCGAGGCGGCGTACATCGCGGCGACCAGGGACCGCCGCCCCCTGCGCTTCACCGCGTCCGGCGACGAGGAGGCCGAACGTGCCTACCGGACGCACTGGATCTCGCCGGGCCTCTCCCCCGCCCAGCGTGAGAGGCTCGCCGCCAAGGACAACAAGGCCCCGGACCTGGTCGCGATCCTGCCCCTCAAGGAGTGGACCTGCGCCGGCTGCCACGGCACCGGCGAGTTCCTCGTCATGGAGGACTCCGAACCGCACTGCCTCACCTGTGCCGACATGGACCACCTCGTCTTCCTCCCCGCAGGCGACGCCGCGCTGAGCCGCCGCGCCAAGAAGGAGAGCGGGCTGTCGGCCCTGGTCATGCAGTTCAACCGGCGGCGCAAACGCTACGAACGGCGCGGCATCCTCATCGAGGAGGCCGCGCTGGAACGCGCCGAGGAGCAGTGCCTGGCCGACGAGGACGCGCGGGCGCGCCGCCGCGACCGCGACCGGGAGCGGCGCGAACGGCTGGACGTGACCTTCCAGCGTCAGATGGCCGCCGAGATCCTGCGGCTCTTCCCCGGCTGCCCACCCGAACGCGCGGAAGAGATCGCCGGGCACGCGGCGGTCCGGGGCAGCGGCCGGGTCGGACGTTCCGCGGCGGGCCGGGCCCTGGACGAGAACGCGGTCACGCTCGCCGTCGTCGCCTCCGTACGCCACCTGGACACCGACTACGACGACCAGCTGATGTCGGGAGTCCCGCGCGGCGATGCCCGCGCCGCCATCCGCGCGACCGTGGACGCGGTCTTGGACGGATGGCGGCGCTGAGCTTTTAGTCGCGTTCAGTCGCGGGAGCCGAGGAATTCGGTGCGGGCGACGATGGCGGTGTCGGGGTTGTCGCTGAACAGGGCGTCGATGCCCGTGCGGTAGAAGAGGTCGTACTCCTTGAGCGCCTGGCCGTAGTCGCTCCGCACGGTGCCGTTCCGCAGGTCGGTCGGCAAGAAGTCGTTCTCATTGCGGAAGGTGTACGGGGCGACCTTCAGCCTGGCCGCGTGCGCGTCCTTGACCAGGGACGACGCCGTGCCGAGAGAGCCGTCCGCCTTACGCGGGATGACGAGGTTCTTCTCCGGCCCGATCCAGTCGGCGTACGTGCGGACCTGCTTGAGCCCGGCGGGCGTGATCATCTGCGCGTAGGTCGGTCCCTTGCCGTTGGCGATGGTGTCGTACGGAGCACCCGCCGCCGAGATGGCCTGGAGCGCGGGGACGCGCAGCGACTTCGTCAGAATCTGCAGGCTGGTCGGCTCGAACGACTGGACGATGGCACGGCCGTCGCGGTGGTCAAGGCCGTTGCGCTTCAACGTCCGGATGACCACGGGTTCGAGCGGCAGCCCGATCGTGCGGAAGTACGTCGGGTGCTTGGTCTCGGGGAAGATGCCCACCCGGCGGTCGGCCTTGCGGCTCAGGCGCTTGGCGAGGTCGATGACCTCCTGCAGCGTCGGCACCTGGTAGCGGCCGTCGTAGAGGGTGTTCTCCTGCCGGATGGCGGGCAGCCGCTCCGCCGCGCGCAACGTCTTGAGCTCAGCGAGCGTGAAGTCCTCGGTGAACCACCCGGTGACCTTCGCCCCGTCGATCGTCTTGGTGGTCTTGCGGCCCGCGAACTCGGGGCGCTTCGCGACGTCGGTCGTGCCGCTGATCTCGTTCTCGTGGCGGGCCACGAGCTGGCCGTCCTTGGTCGGCACCAGGTCGGGCTCGATGTAGTCGGCGCCCATCCGCACTGCGAGCTCGTACGAGGCGAGGGTGTGCTCGGGCCGGTAGCCGGATGCACCCCGGTGGCCGAGGACGAGCGGCCCACGCGCCGCGGCGGCGTTCCCTGCGGCGTTCCCCGCGGTGTTCCCCGCCGGGGCCGCCTCCGCGGACCCCACGACCGCGAGCATCGGCAACAACACCGCGCCCGCCGCCAGCAGGGCGGCCTTGGCGCGGACCTTCCCCCTCAGGGCTGTACCGGCGACCATCTCGGCTCCTCTCCCGCGGTGTTCCCCCAGGCGACCATCGCCGGGCGGCTCACCGCAGCCCGGAACGTATCCAGCGCGGGGTACCCGGGCCAGGGCCTGGCCGATGACGGCCCGGCCAACCTTGATCGTCATTTCGATGAACGGGGGCGCCGCCCCGGCGCACACGAGCGCTGATCATTCCTGCCACAATTCCCCGCAAAAGGGGCACAATGACGGAGCGACGACGACGGGGCGGTGAGAAGTGAGCGGACCACAGGGCTTTGACGCCACGGTGCCGAACGCCGCGCGGATGTACGACTACTGGCTCGGCGGCAAGAACAACTTCGCCGCCGACCGCGACGCCGCCGAGCAGATCATCAAGATCACGCACGGCTGGATCCGTCACGACGCGCATCTCAACCGGGCCTTCCTGGGCCGCGCCGTGCGCACCGCCGCCACGGCCGGCGTCCGGCAGTTCATCGACCTCGGCTCCGGGCTGCCCACGCAGGAGAACGTGCACGAAGTGGCCCAGCGGGTCGATCCCGCCGCGCGGGTCGTCTATGTCGACTACGACCCCGTGGTCACCGCGCACGGGCAGGCGCTGCTCGCCGGGGAGGACGGCGTCGGCTTCGTGCAGGCCGACATCCGCAAGCCCGAGAAGATCCTCGACGACCCGGTCGTCCACCGGCTCATCGACTTCGACCAGCCCGTGGGTCTGCTCGCCGTGGCGGTGCTGCACTTCGTGTCCGACGAGGAGGATCCGTACGGCATCCTCGCCGCGTTCCGCAGCCGTCTCGTCCCCGGCAGCCACCTGGCCATCTCCCACCTGGAGAAGGACTCCTACCCGAAGATCATCGATCGCGCGCACGAGGTCTACCGGCGAGTCAGCACGGGGTTCACGGTGCGCGACCGCGACGAGCTCACCCGCATGTTCGAGGGTTTCGAACTCCTGGAACCCGGCCTCACCCATCCGGCGAAGTGGCGGCCCGACGACAACATCGAGACCGCCGAGACGTTCGCCCGCCTCGTCGGCGTCGGAGTGATGCGCTGAGACGGTCGGCGTCATGCGCTGACACGGTCGGCGTCATGCGCTGAGACGCATATCAGCCGAGGCACCGCCCAGCCGGGGTTATTGTCGGTTTCGTGCCGATCCCACGCCCGCGCGTGCCGAGACCGCGCGTCCTCTGCTGGTTTCTGCTCGCCGGCATGACGGGATACGCGCTCGCGTGGATGGTCGTCAGCCTCACCATCCTCGCGATGAGCACCTCCGCACGTTCCACCGAACGCGCACATCGCCCTCCGGTCAGCGTTCCCGGGATCCACAATTTCGCGCACGTCGACGGGCACCTGTGGCGCGGCGCCGCCCCCACCGGCGACGGCTACCGCCGCCTCGCCACCCTCGGAGTGCACACGGTCGTGGACCTGCGCGCCGAGGAGCTGTCTCCGGCAGCCCGCCGGCTTCCGGCGGACGCAGGGCTGACGGTCGTGCGTCTGCCCATGCGCGACGGCCAGGCTCCGACGCCCGACCAGGTCGAACGGTTCCTGACGGTGGTCGAGGGCGCCCAAGGCACGGTCTTCGTCCACTGCGGTGCGGGCGTCGGCCGGACCGGCACGATGTCGGCCGCCTACCTCGTCTCCACCGGTCAGGCGAACGCGGCGGACGCGACGTTGCGCAGCCTGGCGGTGGGCCCGCCCACCCTTGAGCAGGTCGCCTTCATGCGTGGACTGAACGGCGACCGCGTCGCGCGTCCCCCTGCGGCGGTGGTGGCCCTCAGCCGGATCGCCGATTCCCCCCGCCGTTCCTGGGCCCGCCTCGGCTTCTGAAGGCGCCCATCCGAAAAAGGGTGATTTGTTCACCCATAATCCGGCCGGCATCGAACGCCGCACTCACCCCCGTTCTCTCCAGCATGCGAAAGCGCCGCTACCTGCGACGCTGCCATCACATGACTCCCAGTTTCAAGGGTCAGTGAGATATCAGGGTCCGCCACGATGTGGCGTTCCGCGCTCTACGGACATCTTTGATCCCGCGCACACCGGTTCGGACACCAGAGTCGCGGGAGAGACCATTGAACGATCAAACGTCACCAATGCAGGCCGTCGTGAGCCTGCTGCCGGAATTCGGCTGCTTCATGGGTGACTCGCATGTCACCTTCTCCCCCGTGCCGGGACGAGTCCTGATCCATCTCGCCCTTCGCGGGGAGGTCACCCGGAAGGTGATAGCGGCGAGCCTCTGGCCCGACACCGAGCCCCTCCAGGCGGCCCGGCGGCTGAGCCAGGCGCTGTGGCGGATCCGCGGCAAGACCGGGAGCGCCCTGCTCAAGGTCGACGCCGATCGGCTCAGCCTGGCCCGGGACGTCTCGGTCGACTACTGCGCGGCCAAGTCCCTCGCTCACAACGTTCTCAGCGAGATCAGCCCGCCCGCCGACGCCGATCCGCTGGTACTGAAGCTGCTCGGCTCCGAACTGCTGCGCGGCGTCGAGGACGAGGAGATCGCCCATGAACAGGACCGCTGGGACCGCCTCAGGTCGCTGGCGTTGGAGAAGATAGCCGAAGCGCTCCTGCAGGCCGGCGACCCCGTCAAGGCGATCGAGGTGGCGCTCACGGCCTCCCAGGTGGACACGTTCGCCGAAAGCCCGCGTCTGATTCTCGCCTCCGCCTACCTCACGCTTGGTGACACGGTCAGCGCACGCCGGGTCTATCTGGAATACACGCGACTTGTGCGGCGGGAACTGCAGACCGATCCGAGCGCCGCTTTCCGTGACTTGATCTCTCTCGAACGGGAACTTCGCACACGCTGAAAAACAAGCCAGACATTCCGTCCCCTGCCGTGAGAAGATTCGAGGCCGTCACGGCACGAGCTTTTCCACGCATCGGGGACGGGAAGACGTCATATGGCGCCACACGCGAGTTCATCGATATCCCGGTCCACTCCGCTGGTCGGACGCCGCGATGTGCTCGAGGCATTCGACTTGACCCTGGACGCGGCGCACGAGAGCGGATTCCGGCATCTGTCGCTCATCGGCGAACCCGGGGCGGGAAAGACCACCCTTCTGAGAGAACTCGAACGGTCAGCGGAGACGCGGAGGCTGGTCACCCTGAAAGGACGGGCGACCCAGTTCGAACAGGAGATTCCGTTCGGCCTCGTGATCGACGCCCTCGACGACCGGGTGGAGGAGGGGGTCCCAGGGCTGGCTCAGGGAACGCGCCGGCTGCTCGCCCCTGTGTTCCCCTCGTTGTCCAGCACCGGCACCGGCATCGCCGCTGGCATCGCCGCTGGCATCGCCGCCGGCCCCGAGACCGCGTCCGTACCGGACCTCTCCGGCCTCGCCCGGCATCACCTGCACAAGGCCATGCGAGAACTGCTGGAGGTGCTCGCGGCACCGGACGGCCTGGTCCTGATCCTGGACGACGTGCACTGGGCCGACACCTCTTCCGTCGACATGCTCGACTACCTCGTCCGGCATCCTCCCGGCTCCCCGCTTCTCATCACGATGGCTTACCGGCCCCAGCAGGCTCCGGCCCGCCTGGTGTCACTCTCGGAAGGAACGAACGGCCGCAAGATTCCGGTCCGGCCGCTTACCGAAGCCGAGACGGTGGAGCTTCTGGCCCACCGGGTGAGCCCTTCCCGGTGCCGTGCGCTTTTCCTCGCCAGCCACGGCAACCCCTTCTATCTGGAAGCACTGGCCCAGATGGCCGAATTCGACGAGGCCCGTCATCCGGTGCGCCAAATCGAGGAGACCGCGGAACTGCCCCTGACCGTCCGCGCGGCGCTGCAGGCCGAGTTCGCCGGTCTGACCCCGGCGACGCTGACAGTGGCCCGCGCGGCGGCGGTGGCGGCGGACGAGTTCGACGCCGAACTGGCCGCTGCCGCCGCGGACGAGTCCCAGGCCACCACCCTCGCCGCCATGGACGAGCTGGCCGCCCACGACATCGTGCGGCCCGCCGCGCCCGCGCGCTTCCGTTTCCGCCATCCGCTCGTCCGGCAGGCCGCGTACGAGTCGGCGGGCGCCGGATGGAAGCTCGCCGTCCATGCCCGTGTCGCCGCGTACCTCGGCGGGCTCGGCGCCCCCGCGGTGGTACGTGCCCGGCATGTGGAGCACTCCGCGCGCCGTGGCGACCAGGCCGCCATCACCACGCTCGTCAACGCGGCTCGCACAGCCTCCACGCACTCTCCCGGCGCGGCAGCGCACTGGCTCGAGGCCGCTCTCGCCCTGATGCCGGAAGAGGACGAACGGCGGCCCACCGGCGGCGAGGGACAGCCCGGAAGCGGCGACCCATCGCAAATGCCCACACGTGCTGAGCTTCTCTTCGAACTGCTCAATGTCCAGTCCGTCGGCGGGCAGGCGAAGGAGGCCGCCGAGACCGCTGTCGCACTGCTCAAGCTCCTGCCGCCCGGCGACCACGCACGTCGTGCCAAGGCCATCCAGCTGTACGGCGTCATGTTGCGGCAACTCGGCAGGTACGAACACGCTCGCGCCTTCGTCCGCCAGGAGCTCGACCGGATCCCGGATCCGGCCGACCCCGGGGCCGCCGCGCTGCGCCTTCGCGACGCGGCGAACCTGCTGCAAACCGTGGACGTCGAGGGCGCTCAGGCCAGCCTCGACCGGGTCCCCGACAACGCGCCCGGCTGGACCCGGGGCCTGACTCTGGCCGTCGCCGCCATGCGGCCGTTGCCCCTCTACGGCGCCGGGCGGATCGGTGAGGCGCTCCGCCTGCTCGACACCGCGTGCGCCCTCTTCGACGAGGCACCGGACCAGCACCTCACCGAGTTCATGGACGCGTTCGGCTGGTTCTGCTGGACCGAGATCCTGATGGGAAGGTACGACGATGCCCTGCGGCATCTGAATCGAAGCTGCGCCATTTCGCGCGCCACAGGACAGAGCTACATCCTCGGCTACATCCTTGCCGGGCAGGCACGAGTGTCCATCCTGCGGGGGCGGCTGGCGGAGGCGGCGGCCGTCTCCGAGGAGGCCGTGGAGGTGGCTCGCCTGCTCCAGTCCAGGGAGGGCCTCACTTTCGCCATCACGCAGCAGTGCCTCCAGGCGAGCTGCGCGGGCGACCACGAACGGGCGGTCCGCCTCGGCGAGGAGGCCGTCGCCAGCGATCCCGGAGGGAGGGAGTGGTGGGGCAGCATGGCCGTCTATGCCCGCGCGGTGGCGCTCGTCGCGGCCGGCCGGTTGTCCGACGGCGCGGAGGCGATCCGCGCCCTCTGGGACGACGGGACCGCTTCCCGGCTCGACCCTGGCACCCAGGTCGCCTGCGCCGAGCGGATGGTCTACGCCCAAGCCACGCTGGAACGAGCCGAGGAGGCCCATCGATGGGCCGGTCTCGCCGAGGCGATCGCCCATCCCGATCTGGACGGCGAGCTCGGGCTCGCGCGGCTTGGCCGCGCGCACGCGCTCCGTCTCAGTGTCCCCAGCGCGGCAGCTGATCTGGCGGCGGAGGCGGCGGAACTGCTCAAGGCCTCCGACCGGAGACCGGAAGCAGGGCAGGCCGAGCTGACCGCCGGGCTGGCCTACAGCGAGGCAGGCCGGCGCGATGCGGCTCGTGGGCGCTTGCAGGCCGCACGGGAGATCTTCGAAGAGTGCTCCATGGCGGGGATGCAGGCGCAGACCGTCCGTGAGCAGCGCCGCCTGGGCGTCTACGTACCGGCTGTGGGCGACCGTTCCGGCAACGACCACGGACTGTCGCCGCGGGAGCTCGACGTGGCGGCGCTCGTCGTCGCCGGTGACTCCAACCAGGAGATCGCGGAGAAGCTCTTCATCAGCATCCGTACCGTCGAGACGCACATGTCGCACATCTTCGCCAAGCTCGGCGTCTCCTCCCGTGTCGGCGTGGTCACCGCCCTCGCTGGACGGGAGCCTTGACCAGGGACGTTCGTCTGGACAGGCCCGTTCGTGGAACGGGACAGGCGAGAGACAGGTGACGAAGACGGTACGGTTCGCCATCTCCTGTTGACACGGCGACCAACACGACGGTTGATAGCACTTGGAATTATTGCAAGCTGACGGAAGTTATTGCAAGGTGAAGGTCGGTCACGCTGAGGGGTGGCCTGCACCGGTGAGACGGAGCACCGAGGACTGTTGACCGCCCCGCCGGATGCCCCATCGGGCTAACGGATCGGTAAAGTATCCCCCGCGATTTCTCCGGAATCGCTGGCGGGGACCAAGATGGCGTATCGACCGCCTGTCGCTGTTGGGGTGTGGACATGGAGGGTCGTACGGACCAGCCTGCGGGGTTGCTGCCTGCCAGTGTGCCGCTGGTCGGGCGGCAGGACGCCCTCCGCGTACTGGAGGACGCGCTCGACATCACCGCCGCGGGCGACTTCCACTTCGTCGCCCTGGTCGGTGAGCCGGGCGCGGGCAAGACGCGGCTGCTGCACGAGCTTTCCACGGCGGCGGAAACGCGCAAGCTCAGCTGGCTGTCGGGGCGCGCGGCCGAGTTCGAGGAGGAGATGCCGTTCGGCGCGGTGGTCGACGCCATCGACGACCTCCTGGAGGAGGAACGGCCCGATCTCAATCCCGCGACGCTCCAGATGCTCGGCACGGTCTTCCCCTCGCTCGCCGACGTCGCGGCGGCACCGCCCACGGCGAGTGAGCACGGCTCCAGGGTGGCCCGCTACCAGCTGCATCGGACGGTGCGGCATCTGCTCGAACAGCTCGCCGCCACGAACGGGCTGGTCCTGATCCTGGACGACCTGCACTGGGCAGACGAGGCCACGATCGAGCTGCTCGACCACATCGTCCGCCACCCGCCGCGCGCCAGGGTCCTGCTCGCGGTGGCCTACCGCCCGGCGCAGGCCTCGCCCCGGCTTGCGGCCCTGGTCGACGCGGCCGCCTCCCAAGGCACGCACGTCCCCGTCGAGTCCCTTACGCGGTCCGAGGTGGAGGAGTTCCTCGGCCCGCAGGTGAGCGAGGCGCGCTGCGAGGCCCTTTACAAGGCCAGCGGCGGCAACCCGTTCTACCTGGAGGCGCTGGCCCGGATGGACCGCGGCCACGAGCCCGGGCTCATCGAGGAGGACGCCGAACGGCAGAGCTGGGAGATGGGCGTCGCCGAGCTCACCGACGTGCCCTCGACCGTGCGGACGGCGTTGCAGGTCGAGCTGAGCGCGCTGCCGCCTGCGGCCCTGCGGCTCGCCCGCGCCGCCGCCGTCGCGGCCGACGAGTTCGAGCCGGGGCTGGCGGCCGTCGCCGCCGAGATGGACCAGGCGGAGGCACTCGCGGCGCTCGACGTGCTGACCGGCCATGACGTCGTCCGGCCCACCACGATCGGCCGGTTCCGGTTCCGGCATCCGCTGGTCCGGCACGTCGCGTACGCCTCCACGGCGGCCGGCTGGCGGCTGGCGGCCCACGAGCGGGTCGCCGCGCATCTGGCCGAGATCGGCGCGCCTGCCGCCGTGCGGGCCCACCATGTCGTCCGTTCGGCACGGTTCGGCGACCGGTCGGCCATCAGCACGCTGACCGAGGCCGCCCGGTTCGTCGCGCCGCAGGCCCCGGCGACCGCGGCGCACTGACTGGAGGCCGCGTTCCGGCTGACGCCGGACGAGAGCGACGCCGATCCGCAGTCCACCGCCGGCCTCCACGACGCCCAGGCCGATCCGTCGCAGCCCGACCGGCTGGAGCTGCTCCTGGAGCTCGCCCAGGTGCAGACGTTCAGCGGCCAGGCCAAGGAGGCGTGCGATACCGCCCATCGGCTGTTGCGGTTGCTGCCCGCCGACGACTCGGTACGCCGCGCCGCAGCCGTCCACCTATGCGCGCGGATGGAACGCCAGCTCGGCCGCGTTCACGAGGCGCGCGCGCTGGTGCTGGACGAGCTGCGAGGCATCACCGACCGGCAGACCCCCGAGGCCGTGCTGCTGCGGATCCGGCTGGTGGCCGACCGCGTGCAGCGCGCCGACATCCGCGGGGCGCAGGCCGTCCTCGACATGATCCCCGAGAGCCTGCCGGAGTGGGGACCCGGTCTGCGGGCGGGGGTCGCGTCGATGCGGCCGATGGCCGCCTACGTCGGGGGCCGCATGGCCGACGCGATCCGGTACACCGAGACCGCCGACCATCTGTTCTCCGCGGCGTCCGACAACGACTTCGCCGACTGCCTCGACTGCGTGCTCTGGCTGGTCTGGGCCGAGATCTTCCTCGGCCGGTACGAGGACGCGCTCCGGCATGTCGACCGGCTCGTGGCCATCTCCCGCGCCACCGGCCAGAGCTACATCCTGGGCTACATGCTCGCCGCGCGGGCCCGCGTATATGCCCTGCAGGGCCGGTTCAAGGAGGCCTCGGCCAGCGCCGACGAGGCCTCCGCGGTCGGCCGGCTGCTGCGCGCCGCCGAGGTGACCGCCTACGGCCTGACCCAGCAGAGCCTGATCGCCAGCGCGCGCGGCGACCACGACCAGGCGCTGCGGTTCGCCGACGAGGCGGTGGCCAACGACACCGGCTCCAGCGAGTGGTGGGCCCGCATGACCCATGTCGCCCGCGCGTTCGCGATCATTCATGCCAGCCGGCTGAAGGAGGGCTCCGAGGCCCTGATCGAGGCGTGCGGGGACGGCACCAACGGGCTCGACCTCAGCACGCTGGTCATCTGCGCCGAGACCCTCGCCTGGGTCGGGTCGGCCCAGAACCAGCCGGACGAGGCGGGCAAGTGGGCCGACATCGCCGAGGCCCTGGCGCTCCCCGAGTTCGGCGGCGACATCGGGCTGGCGCGGCTGGCCCGCGCACACGCCTCGCGCGCCACCGAGCCTGCCCAGGCCGCCACATTCGCCGTCGAGGCGGCCGAGCTGCTGCGCAAGGCCGGCCGACTGCCCGACGCCGCTCGCGCCGAGCTCACCGCCGGACTGGCCTACGGCGCCGCCGGGCTGCGCGCACCCGGCCGCGAGCGGCTGCGCGCGGCGGCGGAGATCTTCGAGTCGTGCGGCATGGAGGCCATGCACGCCCAGACCGTGCGTGAGCAGCGCAGGCTCGGGGTGCGCGTGCCGGTCGGCCGCCGGGGCGGCGGCAGCGGCGGCAAGGAGGAGCTCCCCTTCGGCCTGTCGCCGCGCGAGTACGAAATCGCCACTCTCGTAGTCGAGGGCTGCAGCAACCAGCAGATCGCAGAGCGGCTCTACCTCAGCGTGCGCACCGTGGAGACCCATCTTTCCCGGGTGTTCTCCAAGGTCGGAGTGAGTTCACGGGTCGGAGTCGCGACCGCGATGAACCGTCAGAGCTGATTTCGACTCTTATCCCACGTAGGTCCGACACGGGGAGAACGGAACCCGGGCCATCGTAAGTACGGGTATTCCACGATGCCGTGATCTCGTACGTGTTTGGCAAGGTTGGGGCGTCACGAAGACGGAGGGGTCAAAGCCATGGAACAGCGCATCGCACGGTTCACGCTCGAGGGCGTGAAGGATGCCGAGGTGTCCATGCACCCGTTCTCGACCGGCGACGGGCTGGGGCTCAACCTCACCCGGTTCAAGCGGTCGGACAGTGACGACGTGGTCCTGCTGATCCACGGCCTCACGACGTCGAGCGACATGTACATCATGCCGGAGCACACCAACCTGGTGAACGTCCTGCACGACTCGGGCTTCGGCGACGTGTGGGCGGTCGACTTCCGGATGAGCGGCCGGTACCCGTACGACACCGAGACGCACCGCTACACCCTCGACGACATCGCCCTCAACGACCACCCGGCCGCCCTGGCCGAGATGCGCCGGCACATCGGCGACCGGCGGGTGCACGTCATCGCGCACTGCCTGGGTTCGGTGTCGTTCGCGATGAGCCTGTTCAGCGGGGCCGTCACCGACATCGCCAGCCTGACGTGCAACAGCGTCGCGCTGACCGTCCGAACGCCGGCCTGGTCGCGGGTCAAGCTCCGCTGGGGCCCGGCGCTCATGGAGTACGTGCTCGGCCCGTCGTTCATCGACCCGCGCTACGGCGACAGCCCGCTGCTGACGCGCGGCTGGATGCTCTCCAGGCTGGTGTCGCCGTTCCACCGGGAATGCGACGAGCGCGCCTGCCACATGCTCGCCTTCATGTGGGGCGGGGGCAAGTCGATCTTCAGCCACGACAAGCTGTCGCCGGTCACGCACGCCCGCCTGCCCGACCTGTTCGGGGCCTGCGGCGTGCACTACTACCGCCACATGAACAAGATGGCCAAGGCCGGCCGCGCGGTGAAGTACGACCCCCGCGACCAGCGCCACGCGGCCCTGCCCGACGACTACCTGGCGGGCGTGCTGTCGCGCGATGTCCAGGTCGACACGCCCCTGCTGCTGCTGACCGGTGACCGCAACCACGTGTTCGGCGACTCGAACATCGAATGCCACCGTGAGCTGGAGGCCGTCGCCCCCGGCGTGCACGAGCTGGCGGTCCTCCCCGGATACGGGCATCAGGAGCCGTTCATGGGCGCGGACTCCGCCACTGAGGTGTTCCCTCAGGTTCTCGACTTCCTGAAGCGGAAGGCAGGCTGACATGGAACACGTTGACACTCTCGTCGTCGGATCGGGATTCGGCGGTTCCGTCGCCGCGTTCCGGCTCGCGGCGGCCGGCCGGCAGGTCGTGGTCATGGAGCGCGGCCAGCGGTACGCGCCGGGCGACTTCCCGCGGTCCCCCGCCGAGATGGGGCGGGCCTTCTGGGACCCGGACGCCGGCCTGCACGGGATGTTCGACGTGTGGCGCTTCAAGGGGTGCGACTCGATCGTCTCCAGCGGCCTCGGCGGCGGCTCGCTGATCTACGCCAACGTGCTGCTCCGCAAGGACGAGCACTGGTTCGTCAACGAGGAGACACTGCCGGGCGGCGGCTACGAGCGGTGGCCGGTGACCCGCGACGATCTCGACCCGCACTACGACGTGGTCGAGAAGATGCTGGGCGGCACCGAATACCCGCTGAAACGCGCCCCCTATGACAACACGCCCAAGACACACGCGATGCAGGACGCGGCCGCCGAACTCGGGCTGCGCTGCGACCTGCCGCCGCTGGCTGTCAGCTTCGCGCCGGAGCCGGGCGCCGCGCCGGGCGTCAGCCTGCCGATCGTGGACGCCGGTTACGGCAACCTGCACGGCCTGCGGCAGCGGCGGACCTGCCGGCTCTGCGGCGAGTGCAACATCGGCTGCAACGACGGCTCCAAGAACAGCCTCGACCACACCTACCTGTCGGCGGCCAAGCACCACGGCGCCGACCTGCGCGACTCGCACGACGTCAAGGCCATCCGGCCGCGTCCCGGCGGCGGCTACGAGGTCGACTTCCGCCACTACGACCCGAACGACCGGCTGCGCAAGCGGAAGATCCAGACGATCACGTGCGACCGGCTGATCCTGGCCGGAGGCACCTACGGCACGACCCTCCTGCTGCTCAAGTCGCGGCAGTCGTTCCCGGGGCTCAGCAAGGCGCTCGGCACCCGCTTCAGCGGCAACGGCGACCTGCTGACGTTCCTGCTCAAGGCCAAGGACCGCAACCGCGTCCGGGCGCTGGACGCCAGCCGGGGGCCGGTCATCACCAGCGCGATCCGCCTGCCCGACGAGCTGGACGGCGTGCCCGGCGCGGGCCGGGGCGCCTACATCGAGGACGGCGGTTACCCGGCGTTCGCCGACTTCATCGTCCAGTCGCTCGACGTCAAGGACCAGATCGACCGCGCGATCAAGTTCCTGTGGGGCCGGTTCCGGGAGTTCTTCAAGGACGCGCCGGACACCAACCTGTCCAAGGAGCTGTCGGACCTGATCGGCGACGGGGCGTTGTCGATCAGCTCGCTGCCGCTGCTCGGCATGGGCCGCGACACCCCCGACGGCAGGCTGGAGCTCAAGGACGGCCGGCTCAACGCGGTGTGGACCACCGAGACGAGCACGGCGCACTTCGAGCGGCTGCGCAAGACGATGCAGGGCATCGCCGACGTGCTGGGTGCCGACTACTCCGACAACCCCATGTGGTTCCGCGAGCGGGTCATCACCGTGCACCCGCTGGGCGGCGCGCCGATGGGCGACACTCCGGACCAGGGCGTCTGCGACGCCTTCGGTGAGGTGTTCGGGTTCCCGGGTCTGTACATCGCCGACGGGGCGGCGATGCCGGGCTCGGTGGGCCCGAATCCCTCGCTGACCATCGCGGCCCTCGCGGACCGCATGAGCACGCGGATGCTCGAGAAGATGTCCGCGGAGCGTGGCTCCGCGGCGGCGGATCACCCTGTGACGGGGGCCGAGCCGGCTGCGGGGACCGGCTCGCCATACGGGGTGGAGAACGACTCGGCGTACGGGTCGGAGTCGGGGGAGGTCGCGGGGACACGGGGGTCCGCCGAGACTGAGTCCGACCGTACGTCGTTGTCGTTCACCGAGGAGATGAAGGGGTTCATCACCTTCGGAGCGACCGAGCCGCGGGCCGGCGAGCTGGGCGAGGGCCGGGAGCGCATGTCGTTCCGCCTCACCATCACCGCCGAGGACGTGACTCGTTTCCTGGCCGAGCCCGAGCACACCGCCCGGGCCGAAGGATGGATTGACGCCGCTGGCTGCGGGGGCCGGCGTCCTGTCCAGCGGGGCTGGTTCAACCTCTTCACGTCCGCGGACGCGGAGGACCGTCGTCTGATGAAGTACCGGCTGTACTTCACCGACGGGCAAGGCCGGCCCCGCACCCTCGCCGGGGAGAAGAACGTGCTGCACGGACCGCCGACGCGGATCTGGCCCGACACCTCCACCCTGTACGTCAGGGTGCTGGAGGGCCACGTCGACGAGGACGGGGACGCCGGCGCCGTGATCGCGGGGGCGGGCGTGCTGCACATCCAGCTCGCCGACTTCGCCCGCCAGCTCACCACGTTCCGGACCTCGGGCTCCGGCGGCCCGGGTTCGCTGATCAGGTTCGGCCGGTTCTTCGCCGGCGAACTCTGGGAGGTCTACGGCCCCGACCTCACCTGACGGGGCCCCATGAACGGTGCAGGACAAGGGAACTGCGGGGTGCCCTTGTCCTGCACCCCTTTTCGGAGACCTGCTTTTCGGAGACCCGTTTCGGAGATCTGATGTCGTACGAGATCGAAGCCACCGCCACCACGGCCGCGACGCCGGAGGAGATCTTCAAGCACCTGGCCGTGCCTGAGGCATGGGGCGAGTGGGGGCACTTCCCGACCCGCGCCCGGCAGGAACGCGAGGGTGACGAGACGCCGTACGGGGTCGGCTGCGTCAAGAGAGTCCCGCCGGCGCGTGAACAGACCGTGGTCTACGAGCCGTTCACACACTTCGCCTACATCGCGCTCGCGGGCCTGCCGGTCCGGAACTACCGCTCTGACGTGCGGCTGGAGCGCAAGGGGTCGGTGACCCTCATCCGCTGGCAGGCCACGTTCGACCGGTTGATCCCGGGCACTGGCCCGCTGGTGCGCGTCGGCCTCTGGCTCATGCTCGTCGCGTTCACCCGGTGGCTGACCGGGCACGCCGGACGGTGCGACACCGCGTGCCCGGCCCACCGGCTGGCCACTCCGGCGGCAGGAGCCTGAGTCGGGCGGCGTGAGCCTGTCGGGCAGCGTGAGCCTCAGGCCGGCGGCGTGAGGCGCGACCGGTAGACGGCGCGGGCGGCGTCGAGCAGCTCGATGTGGTCGGCCAGCTGTTCCTCGGTGTCCAGGCGGCCGTACGAGCGGATCCTCTCTTCGAGGGCGTCCAGGTAGTCCAGGCACCAGCGGACATCGTGCTCGCGGGCCACATGGGCGCCCCCGACGTCGAGGTAGACCGGGCTGGTGTGCGCGTACGAGCCGGAGTAGTGGAACGAACGCGGGTTGCGGGGGCCGGTGACGACCGCGACGACGTACGTGGGCACGTCCACGACGAGCTCGGCCGTGAGCTCGTTCGGCGGGCCCTCGGCCAGGATCCCCTCGGCTGTGCGCAGCTGGATGCCGGTGACCTCCGGGCCGATCGTCCGCACGGTGATCGTTACGCGCGTGCCCAGTTCGAGGTCGAGGGTTTCCCCCGGCCCGTGCCCTGCCACGTCGAGCTCCACGAAGGGGCCGGTGGTGGCGAACGTGCGGCCGCGCCTGACGGCCTCCGCGAACGACTCGGCGGTCAGGGGCCCGTCGACGCGGGCGTAGACACGTTCCCAGCCGGGCGGGCTCGACTGGCTGCCGCGGCGGTTGAACGAGAACATCGCGTCCGTGCCCGCCGTGACGGCAAGGGTGTTGCCGGCGCCGATCAGATGCCGGTAGACGACCGCGGTCGTCTCGATCGAGGAGTGGTTGAGCACGTCGAGGCTGTCGATGAGGCCGAGCGCGGCGTCGGCGACGGCCTCGCGGGCCGAGCAGTTGCGCCCGGCGCTCAGGGCGGCGCGCGGCGGGTCGTCATCCCTGATCGGGACGTGGAACGGATGGCTGTAGCCCATGATGGCGCCGCGTTCCCGGAGCTCCTGGCAGGCGGCGCTGTTGGGCGGCCAGTCGACGGTGCCGAGGAAGCCGGTGTGATAGCGCTCGGGCGGAACGGGGACACCGAACGCGTAGAGGTGCCCGAGCAGGTCGTTCCGGTATTCGACACCCATCCTGGCCACATGGGTGGCGTCGGACCACGGCAGGTCGCGGCCCGCCCAGTGTTCCAGCGCCTCGCGGTCGTAGACGCGCTCGGAGGCGACGTTGCCCGCGACGAGGTTGAGGACGTGCAGGTCCTCGCCGTGCTGGAGGGCGGCGGCCTGGGCGGGTGTGCCGACCGTGTCGCCTGCCCAGTTCATGTGAACGTGCATGTCGCCGCCGTACCACCCGCGCGCCGCGGCGTTGTGGAGCCGTCGTGGGGTGAGTTCGACGAGGGTCTCCCCCGCGGCGGCATCCGGCGTGACGGCCCGTTCCACGATCTCGTACTCCATGCCGCGCGTGACGCGCACGGTCAGCGGCTCTGCCGGAACGTCCACGGTCAGATCGTCGCCGTGGAAGTAGGGCATGCGGTTGGCGTCCCGGTTGGGCTCGGCGCCCTCGGGGTACCAGCCCTGGCCGTTCTCCCCGACGACCGTCCAGCGGCAGGGGAATCCCGCGCGGAGCCGGAGCCTGGCCGGGGTGGCGGGCCGGGTGAGGGCGCCGAGCGCCACGGCCGCGCCGTCGACGGAGACCGCGCTGCCGCTGGTCACCGGGACCACCCGGGCTCCGCCGGGTTCGATCTCGTACGAGTGGTCGTCCACGTGCACGGTCACCGCCTCCTTCCGTGAGGAGTCGATGAGCAGGTGCGTGTGGACCGGGCCACCGTCCAGCACCGCCTGCGCGCGGGCGTCCAGACGTATCCCCTCAGGGGTGACGCGCAGCGCCGCGAGGTTGTCGAGCACCTGGCCGCCGAGGGTGTCGCGGATGATCCGCTGGAAGTCCAGGTCGGCGATGTGGGCGTAGAGTTCCTCCTCGGTCACGCCGGGGTGGAGCTCGGAGACACGCTGTACGCAGGTCAGCCAGAACAGGCTCTCGTCCAGCATGAACGCGTCCACGTCGATCTGCTTGACGTACCCGATGGGGTCCTCGCCCCAGGTCGGCCCGTGCCGGGCGAGCAGTTCCCGGTAGTCCTCCAGCGCCCGCTTCACCTCGGGCGGCAGGGTCGGGTCATCACACATGCCGTGTCTCCCGTTCGTCGAGAACGCGGTCAGCGTGACACGAAACGGTCCGGAGGGGAACGCACCGGCGACCCGCAGGAGTCGCTCTGTGATACCCAGTAGAGGGATCCTTCTTCCGCGTCTAAGATCCGGCGGCCCGTGCGCGGAACGCGGCGGTCTTGACGCGGTTCTGGCACGCGGTCGAGCAGAACCGGCGGGTGCCGTTGCGCGATACGTCCACGTAGACACGGTCGCAGTGCGGTGCGGTGCAGACACCGAGGCGGTCATGGTGGCCGCTGTCGATGACCACCGCGAGACCGGTGGCGCACGGCGCCGCGACCTGCGCCGCGAGGGCGTCACCGCTGGCGTGGAAGTGCACGTGCCATGGCTCTCCGTCGTGCCTGGCCAGGTGCGGCCGGGCGTTGTAGCGCTCGAGCAGGCGGTTGACCTGGTCCGCGGCCCCGTCGACGTCGCCGGCGGCGAACGACTCGAAGACGGCGCGCAACTCCTGGGCGGCCTCGACCAGCGCGTCGGCCTCGGCCGGGGTCGGCGTGCTCCACTTCACCGCTCCCCTCGCGGCGGCGACACGGTCATCGGGAACATGGGGCCGGCCGCGCCGCTCCCCCTCGGTGAGCGCGTTCACGAGCGCCACGGCGTCCGCCACCACGCCATCGGTGTGACTGTTGAAGTCCACTTGACCAGTTACCCACTCTCGTTCTACGGTGTAACTGTTCAAAGCTTATAAGGCAGTGACAGGAGGACGCCATGTCCATGCCGACCACCGAGCTGACCCCCGATGTCGCCGACCGCTGGATCACCCGCTGGGACCGCCAGCAGGAGGGGTATCTGCCGGGCCGCGAGGAGCGGTTCACCGCGCTGATCGACGCCGTCGAGGCGGGCGCGGGACGACCCGACCCGCTGATCCTCGACCTCGGATGCGGCCCGGGCTCGCTGTCGGCCCGGCTGCTCGACCGGCTTCCCCGGGCCACCGTCGTCGCGATCGACACCGACCGCCTCCTCCTGGCCCTGGGCGAGGCCGCGCACACCGGCCGCGACCGGCTGCGCTTCACCAATCTCGATCTCCGCACCCCGGGCTGGTCGGCGGCCCTGCGCCTGGACAGGCAGATCGACGCGGCGGTGAGCACCACCGCCCTGCACTGGATCTCCGGCCCCGAACTGCGGGTCACCTACGGCGAACTGGCCAGGCTGCTCCGGCCCGGCGGCCTCTTCCTCAACGGCGACCACCTCTACGTCGAGGACAAGGCTCCGGCCATCGCCGGCCTGGACCGTTCGCTTCGGGAACGCGAGATCGCGCGCCGCTTCACCACCGGCCGTCCCGAGGGCTGGCGGGACTGGTGGGAGGCCGCCGCGGCCGACCCGGCGCTCGCCTCGTTCATCACCGGGGACGCCTTGGGCGCCGACCACGCCGGCTCGGAGTCGGGGCTGCTGTCCACCCACGTGAACGCGCTGCGCGAGTCCGGCTTCACCGAGGTCGGCACCCTCTGGCAGCGCGGCGACGACCGCCTGCTCTGCGCCGTCCGCTAGGGAGCGTCTCGAAGTCGGCGCCCGTAGTCACCGGGCCCACGGGGTCCGCGACCAGGGCTTGAAGACCGACAGGACCGCCATCGTCACGTACATCGCCAGCGACACGATCGGCGCATAGAGCATGTCCGGGCCGGTGTCGTCGAGGGGCGTGGCGATGGCGGCCTCGGCCGCCTCGTGCAGCCCCGGCCGGAGCGCGAAGATCGTGAGGGTGAACGCGGTCAGCGTCAGCACGACCTTGACGAGCACCCAGTAATGACGGGTGAGCCCCCAATGGGTGCCCAGCGCCAAGACGACGCCCGTGACGAGCGTCAGCAGCCCCGCCGGAATGAGCAGCAGGTCGCCGAACAGCCGCATGGAGATGTAGGCGGCCCGGAGGGTCTGCGGGTCCTCGGTGGCCAGGCCGGTGATCGTCAGCGCGAGCAGCCCGATGTCCAGCCCCAGCCAGGTGATCGAAACGATCAGATGCAGGAGCAGGTTCGCCTTCCGGGCACGCGGCGACATACGCCACCGCCCGGTGTTCTTGCCCTGGGCCGGGGACTTGACGGAGGTCTGCGTACGGGTCGTGGTCGTCATGACGACGACAGTGCCGGTGCGACACCAGGCGAGGCGTCGCCCGGCCGGAGGCATCCACGCTGCTTCAGACGACGTAGCGGAAGATCACTCCCCTACTCTCCCGGGCGTACCCGCAGACCAGGACGCCCGCGAGTCAGGAGGCGGGGGCATAGCCGTAGAGGCGCTCGACGTGCAGGCGGAGGACGAGGCGCTGGTCGGCGACCATCGCGCGGCGGTAGTCGTCCCAGTCGGGGTGTTCCTCGCCCCGGACGTCGCGGTAGACGTCGATGAGCTCCTCGACGGCGGCGTCGTGCGGGTCCCGTGCGACCTCGGACAGCTCGGCGGTGCCCTCGGCGACGACGTACGCCCAGCCGTCGGGGGTGGTGGCGTGCAGGCTGGCGCGCGGGTCGCGGCGCAGGTTGCGCGTCTTGGCCCGGCCAGCGGTGATCGAGATCCGGATCAGGTCCTTCGACTCGTCGTAGTGATAGTTGATGTTGGACAGCTGGGGCCGCCCGTCCTTCTTGAGCGTGACCAGCACGCCCAGGTTCCGCTCGCTCAGCAACGTCCTGAGTGCCGCATCGTCCGCCATCCGAACCGCCTCCCGCAGTGGTCGTCTCTGCCAGGACTCAACCCACGGAGATCCCTCCTGCTTCCCCGGTCAGGCGTGCTGCTGGTGCGGAACGAGCGCGGGGAAGTCGTAGACGCGCGCGCCCGTCCGGCCGGCGGAGAGCCGGGCGGAGGGCCGGTCGCCCGGCCCGCCCGCCCCTCCTTCGCTCGCGACCTGCCCCGTGAAGATGTGGCCGCGGAACGCGGAGCCCTTGGCCTTGACCTTGATCGCCTGGAAGCCCGCCGGCGGCAGGGCGCAGAACCCGGTCTGCACGACGTCCTCGTAGAGCGAGTCGGAGACGACGTAGGCCAGGTCGCGGCCGGGTTCGTCCACCAGCAGCCGGCGCAGCGGACCGGCGTCCAGGAGCCGCTGCACGACGATCGGCGCGTCGCCCGCCGGGCCGAAGGGCCCTGCGGTCAGCGTGCCATGGTGCAGCGAGAGCCGGACGCGCAGCGGCGCCCCCGCCTCCGGGTCGTGGTTGATCCCGTGCAGCGCGGCGGCCAGCCGGATCACGAAGTCACCGGCCACCGGCGCGGGGTCGACGCCCTCGGGAAGCGTGGCCAGCTCCCCGTCGCCTCCGACCTGCTTGTCCCACCGGGCGCGATCGAG
The DNA here is from genome assembly GCF_044326415.1 of Actinomadura sp. 6N118. Classification (NCBI taxonomy): domain Bacteria; kingdom Bacillati; phylum Actinomycetota; class Actinomycetes; order Streptosporangiales; family Thermomonosporaceae; genus Actinomadura; species Actinomadura sp. 6N118. The sequence goes on from NZ_JBIRAZ010000003.1 coordinate 466,982, forward strand.
TCCCACTCCCGCCGCGGCGCTGTCGAGCGCGTCGGACAGGTGCTGCTGCGCGAGCAGCTGCTCGCGGGTGTCCCGCTTGCTGTACCCCTGGATGTCCACCGCCAGCAGCAGCCGGTAGACCAGGTGCCCGTTGTTGTTCACTCCATCGCCTTCCGGTCCTCCGAGCAAATCGGGCCTATTGCCCTCATTCGCCCCACTGGGGAGTGAGTGTTGCCGTGGCGGAGAACCACTCCGGCGACTGGACGCTCCTCCTCCGTCTCGTGTGATGCCGACGAAACGCATCTTGGACGGACTGAACACGTTCCATGGACCCGCAAGTAAGGAACATGTGACAAACCAGTAAGGGAGGCGATGGCGAAGTAGGGGCGTATGGGCGACTTGTTGCTCCTGTTTCAACAACCTTGCCGAGGCGTTGAACCTCACTGCTGCACACCTCCGTACTGCTTTCCGACGTGACACCCGGCTCACACGGAGGAGCACCATGGAGGTGCGGCGACGGGTCGCCCTGGCGGGCGGCGCGACGGCGGCGAGTTTCACCCTCGCCGCATGCGGCGGATCCTTTGGCTTCGGCGCCTCCGCCTCGGGTGGCATCTCTTCCCAACGTGTGCCGACGAACAACGCGCCGATCGGCGCGGTGCCCCAGGCGGCGACCTCAGAGCGCAGCCTGCGCGCGATGACCCATCTTCAGCTGGGCCGCATCATCATGAACGGCGGCGGCCGGACGCTCTACCGGTACGACCAGGACAGCGCCAACCCGCCGCGCTCGAACTGCATCGGCGCGTGCTCGCAGAGCTGGCCGCCGGCGCGCTGGGTCCCCGGCATGAAGATCACTGGCGTGAACCGGGCGCTCGTCGGCCAGATCCAGCGCCCGGACGGGACCATGCAGCTCACCGTCGGCGGCTGGCCGATGTACCTGTACGCGATGGACACCGCGCCGGGTGAGGCCCGCGGCCAGGGACAGAACGGCGTCTGGTGGGTGAGCAAGCCCAATGGCGCCAAAACTCAGGCGTCCGCAGGCGGACCGCCGGAGGCTGGTGCCGGAGACGGAACCGGAGGCGCCTACGGAGGCGGGACCGGGACTGGCAACGGAACCGGGAACGGAACCGGGACCAACAACGGAGGCGGGACCGGGAACGGCAACGGGGTCGGGAACGGCAACGGGGTCGGGAACGGCAACGGGGTCGGGAACGGCAACGGAACTGGCAACGGGACCGGAACCGGGACTGGCAACGGAACTGGAACCGGCAACGGGACTAATACCGGCAATGGGACTGGCAACGGAACCGGGACCGGGACCGACAACGGAGGCGGCAACGGGGTCGGGAACGGAGGCGAGAGCGTGGCCGGAGGCGGAATTGGAGGCGGATCACCGCCGGACGGCTAAGCGCGGCGCCCCATCGCCCCACCGAGCATCCCCCGTACCCCCCACAGCCGGAGACCCCGATGGCTCACCGATCCCCCACCGCCGCACCGGCAGCGAACGTCGCCACCGGCCCGTGGAGCTGGTTCCGCGGCTCGCGCCCACCTGACACCGTGGACGACCAGGTGATCGTGACCGAGCTCTACCGCGTGTACGGCCGCCCGTTGCTCTCGTTCGTGCTCCGGCTCACCGGCGGCGACCGCCACTGGGCCGAGGACGTCGTCCAGGAAACGATGATCCGCGCCTGGCGCAGCGCCGGCCAGCTCGACTCCGGTGCCGCCTCGCTTCTGCCGTGGCTGGCGACGGTGGCCCGGCGCATCGTCATCGATGATCAACGTCGCAAGAACGCCCGGCCCCAGGAGGCCGGCGAAGGCCCGTTGGAGAACCTGCGGGCCCCTGACGGGATGGAGGATCTCCTGCGCTCAGTGGTCGTCTCCGAGGCCCTGCTGTCCCTGTCGCCCGCCCACCGCGAGATCCTCAACGAGACGTTCTTCCGGGATCGCACGGTGAATGAGGCCGCCCGGCAACTGGGCATCCCCGTGGGCACGGTCAAGTCACGGGTCTACTACGCGCTCCGGGCTCTGCGGGTCGCTTTGGAGGAAAGGGGCGTCACGCCATGACCGCCGACACTCAGCACATCGACGTCGGCGCGTACGCCCTCGGTCTCCTGGAGGAGCCCGACCGGCGCGCGTTCGAGGCCCATCTGTCCATCTGCATGCCGTGCCACGAGGAACTGGGCGTGCTGCGCAGCGTGGCCGCGACTCTCGACGGCATCGCGCCGATCGAGGACCCTGTCCGCGCCTTCCCCGCGGAGCCCGATCCCTCCGTGGTGTCGGACCTGTTGCAGCGCCGTGCGCGCCGGGAGCGGAACCGCCGGTTCTCGCGGGCGATGCTCAGCGCGGCGGCCGGAGTCGTTCTCCTGGCAGGCGCGTTCGGCACGGGCATCACGATCTCGCGTTCTGAGGAGTCACCGCCGGCTCAGCCCGATGGCGGCACCCAGGCTCTTCTCCAGAACGGGCATCGTGTCTCCGCGAACGACCCGGGCACGGGTGTCTCGGGCACGGTGGCCATGCAGCCCAAGCTCTGGGGCAGCGAGATCGGGCTTGAGCTGAGCAAGGTGCGCGGCCCCCTGGAGTGCGAGCTGGTGGCGATCGACCGGAAGGGCCAGGCCCACACGGTCATGGGATGGGCCGTCCCAGCCAAGGGATACGGCCTGCCCAAGTCCCCGGCCCCGCTGACCGCGCAGGGAGGGACGGCGCTCAAGCCGAACGAGATCTCCCGCTTCGAGGTACGGACCATCCGCGGCCAGCGCACGCTGCTGACGATCCCGACGTAAGACGTGAGGGCGCAAGGGGCAAGGGCGTGAGGGCTGAGGGTGTGAGGGCTCAGCCGCCGGGGAGTGCGGCGGCCCGGTGGCGGGCGATGGCCAGCGCGGGGTAGCAGTCCTGCGGGAGCCCGTCGGCGGTGAGGAGGGCGGCGCGGAGCCGCCCTCCGACGGCCTTGGGGTCGTACGGCTGGACGACGCAGAGCTCGGCCTGCATCGCCTGGCGCGCGGCCGTCATCAGCGCGGGGACGTCCCCGACGATGACGATCTCACTCGGCACGTCCCCGTGCGCCAGCCGGACGGCCAGGGCGTGGAGATCTCCACCGCCCTCGTACCGGAACTCGCAGATCAGGCGGTCGCCGTCGAGCGGCCCCTCCTGGATCAGCCACACCTGGCTCGGCGTCACCCTGCCGAGGGCGCTCAGCCAGGCCGGCTCGGCGAGGTTGCGAACCCCGTCGGCGGCCTTGCCTGCGGCCCGGCGCCCCTCGACCGGGCCGATCGCCTCCAGCACCCGCAGGAAGGCGTAGGCCCCGGGCGTGCCGGCGGCCCGCAGGCTCATCATCAGGTCCGCCAGGGCGGCCCGCCGCCCCCGCACGTCGGGGGCGGCGGCCTCCAGGGCCCCGAGCTGGGCGGACGTCCACACCTCGGCCTGGAGCGCGCCCGGCAGCGCGGGCAGCTCGTCCGCCGCCCGGACGTACGCCTCGTACACCTCACGCAGTCCGGGCAACATCAGCCGGGGGCTCTTGGCAGTCACGCGCTCCAGGATACTGACCGGTAAGCAGCCTCAGCGGACCAGGCGGCCCTGCCTGTCTGCCTGTCTGCCGCTCAGCGGGCCAGGCGACGGTAGCGGCGGACGGACAGCGGCAGGAAGATCGCGATGATCACCAGCGGCCAGAGCACCGCCAGCAGGAGGCTGTGCTCGCCGGCCCAGGAGCCGGTGCTCGTCAGCCCCGGATTGCCGAACAGGTCCCGCGTCGCGGTGGCCGTGGCCGACATCGGGTTCCACTCCGCGATCACCCCGAGCCACTTCGGCATCGTGCTGGGCGCGATCAATGCGCTCGACAGGAAGCTGATCGGCCAGACCAGGATCTGCACCGCCATGATCGACTCCGGCCCCTTGGCGACCAGTCCCAGGAAGGCCCCCATCCAGAGCAGGGAGAAGCGGAGCAGGAGCAACAGCCCGACCGCGGCTGCCGCCTTGCCGACACCCTCGTGCCACTGCCAGCCGATGAGCAGCCCGCAGCCCACCATCACCACCAGCGAGACCACCGAGTTGATCATGTCGGCGGTACAGCGGCCGACGACCACCGCCGACGACGCCATCGGCATGGAACGGAACCGGTCGGTGACGCCCTTGGCCGCGTCGTTCGCGATCGCGGCGAACGTCGCCTCCACGCCGAAGACCATGGTCATGGCGAACATGCCGGGCATGATGAACTCCCGGTAGTTCCCGCCGCCCGGCACGTTCATCTGCCCGCCGAACAGATAGCCCATGATCAGGACCATCATCACCGGGAACAGCAGCCCGATGAGCAGCTCGTCCAGCCGCCGGGCCCAGTGTGCGAACGCCCGCATGGTGATCGTCCAGGCGTCGGTGAGCGCCCACCGGAAGCGCCCGGCGATGCCGCGCGGGGGCTCGGGAATGGCGAGTGTCATGCCGGTACCTCCAGTTCGTCCTTGGTGAGGTGCAGGAAGACCTCGTCGAGCGTGGGCCGCCGCAGCCCGATGTCCTCGACCGCGATCCCCGCGTCGGCCAGCGCCTGGACGGTCTTCGTGAGCGCGGCGACCCGATCGGTGACGGGCGCGTCGATGCGCCGGGTGTCGGCGTGCACGTCGGCACCCCGTCCGCCCACCCGGCCGATGATCTCGGCGGCGGCGGGCAGATCGGCGGGGTCGCGCACGACGACGTCGAGCCGGTCGCCGCCGAGCCGGGACTTCAGCTCGCCCGGGGTGCCGGACGCGATGATCCGCCCGTGGTCGACGACCGAGATGTCACCGGCGAGCTGGTCGGCCTCCTCCAGGTACTGGGTGGTGAGCAGCACGGTCGTGCCGCCGGCGACCAGCGCGCGGACGGCGTCCCACACCTCGATCCGGCTGCGCGGGTCGAGGCCCGTCGTGGGCTCGTCCAGGAAGAGCACCGGCGGCGCCAGGATCATGCTCGCCGCCAGGTCGAGCCGGCGCCGCATGCCGCCGGAGTACGTGCCGGCCGGCTTGGCCGCGGCGTCGGTGAGCCGGAACCGCTCCAGCAGCTCGTCGGCCCGCCGCCGCGCCGTGCGCGTGTCGAGGTGGTAGAGCCGCCCGAACATCACGAGGTTCTGCCGCCCGCCGAGCACCTCGTCCACCGCGGCGTGCTGGCCGACCAGCCCAATGCGCGACCGCACGTTCGCCGACGCCCGCACGACATCGTGACCCGCGACCTCGGCACGCCCGGAGTCGGGCCGGGTCAGCGTCGTGAGAATGCGGACGAGCGTGGTCTTGCCTGCGCCGTTCGGGCCGAGCACGCCGTGCACGGTCCCGGCCGGCACGGTGATGTCGACCCCGTCGAGAGCCTGGGTGTCGCCGTATCTCTTCCGCAACCCCTCGGCCACGACCGCGAACTCTGCAGAGCCCATCTCTCCTCCAACTCTGTACGTCGTACAAAGTAATATAGCGTACGCCGTACAAAGTTTCATCTGCGAGAGGATGTGGGCCATGGAGTACAGCGGCACCGGAGATCCGAAGCGCAGCCTGGAGTTGCTTTGGGGTGTGCAGGAGCGTCCCCGGCGCGGCCCGAAACCCAAGCTGACCGTGGACCGGATCATCACCGCCGCGATCGAGCTGGCCGACGCCGCTGACCTGGAGGCCCTGTCGATGCGGCGCATCGCCGAGGAACTGGGCGTCGCCACCATGTCCCTCTACACGTACGTGCCGTCCAAGGCCGAGCTGATCGACGTGATGATGGACCGCGCCCTCGGTGAGCTCGTCCCGCCCGACGACGTGCCCGGCGGCTGGCGGCCCAAGCTGGCGCACATCGCCCGCCAGAACTGGGACCTCTACCACCGCCACCCGTGGCTCTTGCAGATCTCCACCAGCCGCCCGCCGATGGGCCCCAATCTGATCGGCAAGTACGAGTACGAGCTCCGCGTCGTGGACGGCCTCGGCCTGACCGACGTGGAGATGGACTCGGTGATCTCCCTGGTCACCGGCCACGCCCAGAGCTCAGCGCGAGGATCCGTGAACGCCGCCCAAGCCGAACGCCGCACCGGCATGACCGACGAAGAGTGGTGGGAGGCGACCGGCCCGGTACTCGAGGAGGTCCTGGAACCCGACGCCTACCCCCTGGGCTCCCGCGTCGGCACCGCCGCCTCCCAGGCCTATGGCGGCGCCGTAGGCCCCGAGCACGCCTTCGAGTTCGGCCTAGACCGAATCCTCGACGGCATATCCGCCCTGATAACCACCCGCAGTCAAACCCAAGCCCCGTCCAACTAGGTTCAGCGGCGGGGGTTGAGGCGGCGGGTGGGTGGGGCCTGGGTTGGATCCTCCGGCCACGGGTGGCGGGGGTAGCGCCCGCGGAGCTCGGCACGGACGGCCTTGTAGCCCTCCTTCCAGAACGAGGCCAGATCGGCGGTGACCGCGGCAGGGCGGCCGGCCGGCGACAGGAGGTGCACGAGCAGGGGCACCCGGCCGCCGGCCAGGGCGGGGGCGGCGGTCCAGCCGAAGAGCTCCTGGAGTTTGACGGCCAGGACCGGGCGTTCACCCGAGTAGTCGACGCGGACCCGGGAGCCGGACGGCACCTCGATCCGTTCGGGCGCCATCTCGTCCAGCCGCGCAGCGCACTCCCAGGGCAGCAGACGTCGCAGCGCCGCCGTGACGTCGATCTTGGCGAGGTCGGCGCGGCGGCGGGCGCCGGCGGGCATCCAGTCCAGGGCGTGGTCGAGCAGCGCCGTGTCGTCCACTGCGGGCCACGGATCGCCGAGTGCGCGGTGGCAGAACGCGAGTCGTTCGCGCAGAGCCGTTGCGGCGGGCGTCCACGTGAGGAGGGAGAGCCCGGCTTCGCGCAGGCCTTGGGCGAGAGCCTTGCGGAGGAGGCCCGGATCGGGGGTGGTCAGGGGGCGGGCGCTCAGCTCGATCGCGCCGAGCCGTTCGACCCGGCGGGCGATCACGTCGCCGTCCCGCCAGGCGATCTCGTCCGCCATGTGCAGCAGGGATGCCGCGGCGAGCCGCGCGACGTCCTCGTCGATCACGACCGCCTGGCGGACGCGCGCGGACGGCGCCCCGGCCGGACGGTCGGCGACGGCGATCGCGAGCCATGTCGCGCGGGCCGAGGCGAGCGCCGAGCCGTCGGACAGCAGGGCCGCGCCGGTGCCCGACGCCATGAGGTAAGCCCCGCCGGGGCGCGCCCGGGCCACCCGTTCGGGGAACGCCAGGGCGACGACCGTCCCGGCGGCCACGTCGTCGGTGGGGCGGGAAATGGGAGCTGAGTCTGCCGGGAGGGCCTGTTCCAGGCGGCGGACCTCGTCCCGCCAGCGGGCGGCGTCCGGACCGTCGCGGCGGAGCGAGCGCCAGGTCGCGGTGAGGTCGTCGCCCACGCTGCGGGGTGGTTCGGAGAGCAGCGCCACGATCTCTGCGGCGGTCCGGCGGCCGACCTGCTGCGCGCCGTCCAGCAGAGCGCGGGCGAGCCGGGGATGGACCCCGGCGCGCGCCAGCCGCCGGCCGCGTTCGGTGGCCCGGCCGCCCTCGACGGCGCCGATCGCGGTCAGGGTCGAGCGTGCGGCCTGCAGCGCCGCCTCAGGCGGCGGATCCAGCAAGGCCAGGTTGCGGGCGTCGGGATCTCCCCAGCAGGCGATCTGCAGGGCGAACGAGGCGAGGTCGGCCAGCTCGATCTCGGGCCGGGGCCGTCCGGGAAGCCGCTCGTGTTCGGCCTCGCTCCAGCACCGGTAGACCGCGCCGGGAGCCTCACGGCCCGCCCGCCCGGCGCGCTGCTCCGCCGCGGCACGTGACGCGCGGACCGTGGTCAGCGCACCCAGACCGCGGGCGTGGTCGGTACGGGGCTCGCGTGCCAGCCCGGAGTCGACGACGACCCGCACACCCGGCACGGTGAGGCTCGATTCGGCGACCGAGGTCGCGAGCACGACCCGTCGCCGCTCCCCGGGCGCGAGCACCGCGTCCTGCACTGCGGGCGGTGCCTGGCCGTGGACCTGGAGCACGTCGGCCGGGGTGCCCGACAACATCCCGGCGACCCTGGCGATCTCTCCCACTCCGGGGAGGAAGCAGAGCACGTCGCCGTCGCGTTCGGCCAGCGCACGGCGCACCAAGGCCGCGACATGCGCGAGCAGGGCGGGATCGACCCGCATCCCGTGCGGGGGCGGCAACGGCCGTTCCGGCGGCGCCCACACGACCTCGACCGGATGGAGCGCCGCCTCGGTCTCGACGACGGGCGCCGGGCCGTCGTCTCCGCCGAGGAGACGTGACCACGGCGCGGTGTCGGCGGTCGCGGAGGCCGCCACGAGGTGCAGGTCCGGGCGGAGCGCGGCACGGACGTCGAGCAGGAACGCGAGCGTGGTGTCGGCGTCGAGGTGCCGTTCATGACACTCGTCCAGGATGACCGCGGACACGTCCGCGAGCTCGGGGTCGTGCTGGAGCCGCTGGAGCAGGACACCGGTCGTCACCACCTGCACCCGCGAGCCGTGCCGGTGCTCGCCGCGGACCGTGAAGCCGACCCGTTCCCCGACCCGCTCCCCCAGCAGCCAGGCCATCCGGCGGGCCGCCGCCCGCGCCGCCAGCCGGCGCGGCTCGACGACGATCACCTGGTCGCCGTCGCGCGGCGCGTCCATGCTGCTCGACATGTCGAGCAGCCCGGCCAGGGCCAGGGGGACGAGCGTCGTCTTGCCCGTCCCCGGCGGCGCCGCCAGCACGGCCACGCCCCGGCCGGACAGCGCCGAGCGGAGGGCGGGGACGGCATGGCGGACGGGCAGCTCGGAAAGGGCCTCCCGGCGGACGGTGCGCATCGGCCCAGTCTCCCGCATCAGACAAATGCCACGGAACCGAAAGTGGTCCCGGACCTTGCGGTGATAGTTGCATCGCGCATTTCTATAATGGCCTGATCTGCAATAATACTCACCCTTTCCGTTTCCTTTCCGCTCGACTTTCCTAACCCGGGTAGCCCTTCCTGCCAATGACCGGGTATGCCTCTTAACCAGGGACGTAGCCGCAGGTGCCATGGAGGTTCGGGATGATCGGCAGCTCTATCTATCTCAGAGACAGGACGGCGTTCACCGGCGGATCGCCGCAAGCCGTCTACGAAGATCTCTGGCAGCGTGGCCGCAAAGGAAGACTGCGGACCCGCGCAATTCTGGCCGGCGCCACACTGATACTCTGCGGGCTGCTGGTCAACGGCGTTGTGGGCCTTGCGATGGCACTGCTGGTGGCGGCCGCCGATGCCTTCTTCCATTGGCGCGGCTACAACGCCTCCCGCGTCTGGCGCCTGGGGCTGCGCGGCGACCAGCGGATGAACCGGCTGCTGCGCTACACGCTCGAACACCGCGGCCACCGGGTACTGCACGCCCGCACCGTGCCCGGCTACGGCACCGTCGACCAGTTGCTCGTGGGCCCCGGCGGGGTGTGGCTGATCCACAACGAGGCCTGGCACCCCGAGGCCGAGATCACCCAGCACGGCGGCAAGGTCTTCATCGACGGCCGTACGCAGTCGGAGCTGGTCAAGCGGCTCAACGGCGCCGCGGCGAGCGCCTCCCGCACGCTGTCGGACCGGACGGGCCTGCGCGTGTCGGTGACGCCGCTGCTCGCAGTGCACGGCGGACGGCTGACCCGGCCCCCGTTCACGGCCGACGGCATCGTGTTCGCCCCGCCGCTGAGGTTGCTGCGCTGGGCCAAGCGGAACCCGGACGCCGACTTCTCGGCCTCCGAGGTGGAGCTCATCGCCCAGGCCGCGGTCCACACACTGCCCATCGGCGGCCGGACCATGTCGCCCGCGGCCTGATCCGGGGAACGGGCCGGCGCGGGCCGTTCCGGATCAGCTCGTTCCGGCGGGCGCGGAGCCGGCGCCCGCCGGACGGGTCCGGCGCAGCCAGTAGAGGCCGACGACCGGCAGGACGAGCGGGATGAAGGCATAACCGCGGCCGAAGCCGGACCAGACCGTGGCGTCGGGAAAGGCGTCGGCGTCGGCCAGGCTCAGCGTGCCGACGATCAGCACGCCGGCCAGCTCGATCGACAGCGCGGCGAACGCGACGCGCCGGGACGTACGGCCGCCGAGCCCGAGCGCCACGGTGGCCAGGATGTAGATGAGCGCGGCGGCGGCCGACAGCGTGTAGGCCAGCGGCGCCTCGGAGAACTTGGTCGCGATCTGCACCCCCGCCCGCGCCCCCGCCGCCAGCGCGAAGATCGCGTAGACGGCCACCAGCAACCGCCCCGGCCCACTTCGAGTGGCAGCCCCTGGGTCTTGCGCGTCAGACATTGCCGGTCCAGATCTGGTCCATACGGGCGATCATCGCGGCCACCGACAGGCAGGCGGCGACGATGACGGCGGGGCCCCAGCGGGAGCGCTCCAGCACGCCCCACCCCGCGCCCGCGGCCGGGATGAGCAGGATGCCCAGCATGTAGCCGATGAACGTGGCCGAGTCCCGCGGCCCCTCGTCATCGGCGAGCTTCAGGAAACCCAGCACGGCCTGGAGCACGAGCAGCACCTCGACGACGCCGAGCGCGATGAGGTGGCCCCAGTCCATCGCCCGGTCACGCAGGGTCGCCACCAGGCTGTAGGCGGCCCCGAGCAACGAGACCACGATGATCGTGGTGGCCAGCCAGTTCGTCACGGGGAGAGAGTACTACGCCCTGTAGAGCTCGCTGGAACCCCGATAGTTCCGGCGCCGATCGGGCACGACGTGGGACCATGAGGCCCGTGGACACGCTCGAATGGCTCAACGTGACCCGGCACGGAGAAAGCACCGGCAACCTGGCCTACCGGGCGGTGCAGGGCACCGATGCGGAAGAGCTGGGGCTTCGCGACCGCGACGCCGACATCCCCCTGACGGACGCCGGGAGAGAGCAGGCGGTCCTCCTGGGCCGCTGGCTGGCCGGCCTCCCCGAGGACGAACGGCCCACGGTGGCGGTCGTCTCCCCCTACCTCCGCACGCTCGACACGGCCCGCATCGCCCTCGCACAGGCCCCGTACGAGATTCCCTGCGAAGCCGACGAGCGCCTCCGCGACCGCGAGCAGGGCGTCCTGGAAGGGCTGACCCCACGCGGCATAGGCCTGCGGTTCCCCGAGGAGGCCCTGCGGATGCGGCGCCTCGGCAAGTTCTACTACCGGGCGCCGGGCGGCGAGTCGTGGGCCGACCTGGCGCTGCGGCTCCGCAGCTTCTACCGCGATCTCGGCCAGGACCAGCCCGGCGGGCGCCCCTTGGTCGTGGCGCACGACGCGATCGTCGTCATGACCCGGTACCTGGTGGAACGGCTGTCCGAGCAGCAGATCATGGAGATCGAGAAGGAGCCCGTCGCCAACTGCTCGCTCACCCGCTGGCGGGACGAGGGCGGCCGGCTGCGCCGCGACTCGTACAACGCCTGCGACCATCTCGTCCCGGTCGACGCGCCCAGCTCCTAGAAGCCGCCCGGTACGCGACGTAGTTCACCCTATGAACACGTGAATGATCTGCACTGTTTTCGCCTAGTTCGCCTACAGTTTAGGAGGCGTACCCCCGCGTCAAGATCCCCCACTCCAGAGGAGCATCATGACCGTGTTTTCGGGTCTCGTCCGCCGCGTCGCCGCCGAGGCGGAGCGCCAGCTGCGCGAGGGCGCAAGCCTAAGCGCCGGCCTCCTCGCCAGGCTCGGCCAGGACACCCGGGAACGAACGGCCGAGCTGGCGCGGCTCCGAGCATACGGTGAACGCATCCGGCTCCTGGAGGAGACCCTCACGAGACAGGACGCCGAGCTGCGCGGCCTGCGCACCGAGCTCGACTCCCTCGTCGTCCAGCTGAACGACCGGCTGCTGCCGCGCATCGACGAGCGGATGGACGACGCCGAGCGCGATCTCACGGTGGTCGCGACCACGCTCGTGCGCGCCGGCAGGGACACCGCCGGCCACAGCACCCGCCTGGAGCACGTCGAGCAACGGGTCGCCGACCTGCGCAGCCGGCTGGCTCGGATGGAGCAGCGAAACGGCCTGTGGCGCGAGCTCCAGGGCAACATGGCCAGGCTGGGCGACGACGTGGACGCCCTGCGCACCCGGGTCGGCGGCCGCGCGAACGAGCCCATGACCGCCGCCGGTCACGAGCCGGTCGCCGACTCCATGGGCGAGCGCATCCTCTGATCGCGCCCGGTGGAAGATGGGGGCATGACATCACCTTCCAGCGCAGAGACTTTCGGTGACCCGGCCGCGGAGCGAGTGATCGTGGTGGCGGGGTCCGGCGGGCCGGCGGGACATGCCGTCGTACGCGCGCTGGCCGCGAGCGGGGCACGGGTCGTCGCCGCCGACCGCGTACCGCAGGAGTGGGACGACGAACGGATCTCGCCGGTCGTCGTGGACCTCCTCGACGCCGAGGGGACCCGGGCCTGGGCGGGCGCCGTCGCCGCCGAGCACGGCCGGGTGGACGGCCTGGTCCACCTGGTGGGCGGCTGGCGCGGCGGCACGCCCTTCGCCGAGACCGACCTGGCCGACTGGGCGTTCCTCCACGATCTGCTCGTCCGCACCCTGCAGCACACCACGCTCGCCTTCCACGAGCACCTGTCACGCAGCCCGGACGGCCGGGTCGCGATCGTGTCGCAGCACGCCGCGCAGCACCCCGCCCAGGACATGGCCGCCTACTCCACCGCCAAAGCCGCGGCCGAGGCGTGGATCCTGGCGCAGGCCGACGCGTTCACCGGAACCGCGGCCGCGACCATCCTGGTGGTCAAGGCCCTGCTGACGGATGGGATGCTGAAGGAGAATCCGGACGCCTCCTTCCCCGGCTTCACCCACGTCGACGACCTGGCGCAGGCCATCGCGGACCTCTGGAACCGGCCCGCCGATCAGCTGAACGGAAGACGCCTTGACCTCTCCCACTCCTGAATCCGCTCCCATTCCTGAACCCGCCCAACCGGCCATCCGCACGTTCGCCAGTGACAATCGCGCGGGGATTCACCCCGAGGTCCTGGCCGCCATCGCCGCCGCCAATGAAGGCCACCAGACCGCCTACGGCGACGACGTGGTGACCGCCCGGCTGCGCGAGGTGTTCAAGCGGCATTTCGGTGAACGCACCGAGTCGTTCCCCATGTTCAACGGGACGGGCGCCAACGTGGTCGGGCTGCAGGCGATGTCGGACCGCTGGAGCGCGGTGATCTGCGCCGACTCCGCCCACATCAACACCGACGAGGGCGGCGCGCCGGAGAAGGTGGCGGGGCTCAAGCTGATCCCGGTGCCGGCTCCCGACGGCAAGCTGACGCCGGAGCTGGTCGACCGGTACGCGACGGGCTTCGGCGATCCCCAGCACGCTCAGCCCAAGGTCGTGTCCATCACCCAGAGCACCGAGCTCGGCACTGTCTACACGGTGGAGGAGATCGCCGCCGTGTCCGCCGCGGCGCACGAGCGTGGCCTGTTCGTGCACATGGACGGTGCCCGCATCTCGAACGCGGCCGCGGCGCTCGGCGTGCCGATGCGGGCCATCACGACCGCCGCGGGGGTGGACGTGCTCTCGTTCGGCGGCACCAAGAACGGGCTCATGCTCGGCGAGGCGATCGTCGTCCTGAACCCCGACGCCGTGCGCGGCACGCTCTACCTGCGCAAGGCGGGGATGCAGCTGGCGTCCAAGATGCGGTTCGTGTCGGCCCAGCTCGTCGCGCTTCTCGACGGCGACCTGTGGCTGCGCAACGCCTCGCAGGCAAACGCCATGGCCCGGGTGCTGGAGGCCGCCGTCCGTGATCTGCCGGGAGTACGGATCGTACGGCCGGCCGAGGCGAACGCGGTGTTCGCGATCCTGCCCAAGGACGTGACCGCGCGCCTGCAGAAACGTTTCCCCTTCTACACCTGGGACGCGCGAACGGGCGAGGTTCGCTGGGTCTGCTCGTTCGACACCACTGAGGGCGACGTCAAGGCCTTCGCAGCCGCCCTCGCCGAAGAGCTGGCCGCCTGACCCTGACCGAACACTTGCTTGGTCGCCCGGCTATCGTGGGTGTCGAACTGGATTCGGTTACAGGAGGCAAGCCTGATGGCCAACCGCACCTTCGTCGTCGGCGTGGGCATGACCAAGTTCGAAAAGCCGGGCTCCCGCGACTGGGAATACCCCGACATGGCCAAGGAGGCCGTCGGCAAGGCCCTGGAGGACGCGGGCGTCGCCTACGACCAGATCGAGCAGGCCTACGCCGGTTCGATGTACGGCGCGATGGGCCAGCGCGCCCTGTACGAGACGGGCATGACGGGCATCCCGGTGATGACCGTCGCCAACGCGTGCGCCACCGGTTCGAGCGCCCTCTTCCTCGCCCGGCAGTCGGTGCGCGGCGGGCTGGCCGACTGCGTGCTCGCCCTCGGCATGGAGAAGATGCAGAAGGGCTCGCTCGGCGCGGGCGTCGGCAAGTCGAAGGTGACCATCATCGACCACCACCTCAACTCGATGGTGGCGGGCCGCCCGTGGGAGATGGACAAGGCCCCGATGCCGCAGATGTTCGGCAACGCCGGGCGCGAGCACATGGAGAAGTACGGCTCGTCCGCTGAGCACTACGCCTGGATCGGCTGGAAGAACCACAAGCACTCGGTCAACAACCCGTACGCCCAGTTCCAGGACGAGTACTCCCTCGACGACGTCATGAACGCTCCGATGATCTTCGAGCCGCTGACCAAGCTGCAGTGCTCCCCCACCTCCGACGGCGCGGCGGCCGCGATCGTGGTGAGCGAGCGGTTCGTGGACGAGAACGACCTGTGGGACCAGGCGGTCGAGATCGCCGGCCACCACATCGCCTCCGACACCGCCGACAGCTTCGCCGACCACTCCTCGATCCAGGTGGTCGGGTTCGGATGCTCGCAGCGCGCCGCGAGCAAGGCGATGGACGAGGCGGGGATCGGGATCGACGACGTCGACGTCATCGAGCTCCACGACTGCTTCAGCGCCAACGAGCTGATCACGTACGAGGCGCTGGGCATGGCCTCCGTCGGCGAGGGCCACAAGCTGGTCGACGACCAGGCCACCACGTACGGCGGCAAGTGGGTCGTCAACCCGTCCGGCGGGCTCATCTCCAAGGGCCATCCGCTCGGCGCGACCGGCATCGCGCAGTGCGCCGAGCTGACCTGGCAGCTGCGCGGCAAGGCCGACAAACGCCAGGTGGCCGACGCCAAGGTCGCCCTCCAGCACAACATCGGCCTCGGCAGCGCATGCGCCGTCGCCGTCTACACCAAGCCCACCAGCTGACCCCGCGCCCCATCGCCCACCGCCGGCCCGCCGGTCACCGAACTTGTTCGACGACCGGTGGTCGGCCTCCAGCCTCCAGGTGATGACGTGTGACCGCCCTTAAGAGCTCGGAGTCATCGCGGCAATGGTGCGGTGAAGGTGAACTGGCCTGAGGGGACTGAGTAGACGGCGTAGCCGTTCTCGAGACGCAGGAAGGCGCCCCGAGGCGGTGTCGGTCCGGGCGGCCACTGGTGGGGACGCGGACCTCGCCTGTGGTTCCCGCCGGAACGGTGATCTTCAGTAAGTTTCTTGCGAGGACCCACGACCGGACCCCGTCCGCCCTCGCAGAGCCGACCGCCTAGCCGACTCGGCTGTTGGAAATGGGCTTGTTGCCGATCAAAGGAAGGCGGCGGTGGTGCCGCCGAGCGGCAGCGGGTCCAGGCCGAGCTTGCGGTGGTCCCAGGAGCGGACGCGTTCGACGTCGACCCTTACGGCGACCCGCTTCTTCAGCATCAGTTCGACCAGTGGTCGCACTTCTTCGCTGTAGGGGCCGTTATAGCGCTCCCAGATGTTGACGCCGACCGCCCAGAGCGCGTCGGGGTCGTCAACGATCGTGGCGTCGCCGTCCAGAGCGACGCCGCGCAACGCGTCGTAGGTGTGGCCGCCTTCGACCATGACGGTCACTCGGGGGTCGCGGCGCAGGTTAGCGGCCTTCTGTGACTTGGCCTTGGTCTCGAACCACACCACGCCGTCGATCACGGCGTACCACATGGCGACCAGATGCGGTCGGCCAGAGGAGTTGATCGTGGCCAGCGTCGCCACCCGTTGCTGTTCCAACAGGCGCGTGACCTCCTCGTCGGACATGACGATCTCGCGGCGCTGGTTCACGCCCATGGCTCTCCCTCGGACTCCTCGGACTGGACGCGGGGGCGACGGCAGGTGCAGCGTGATCTGCCATCTTGTCCCCGAGTTGGGCTGCGTCCAAAATGAGACTATGTCTCATAGTGAAGCGGACGGTCTTGCGAACCGCAAGAGGCGCGCGACCACCGCCCGGATCGCGGCCTCAGCCGCCAGGCTCGCTGCCGCGCAGGGGCTCACCGGCACCACCGTGGACCAGATCGCCGCCGACGCCGAGGTCGGGCGCGCCACGTTCTTCCGCTACTACCAGGCGAAGGAGAACGCCGTCGCCGACGGCATCGCCGGCCCGTGGCTGGAGGTCATCACGGCGACCATCGCTCGCCAGCCGGCGCGCATGGGCCCGATGGAGGCGATCATTGCCGCGTTCACCGAACTGGTCGACGCGCTTCCGGTCCACTATGACCAGATCCGCGAACTCGCCGAGCTCACCCGTACCTCGACGACCCTGACGGCCTGGACGCTGCGCACCTACCACCGATACGAGCGGGCCATCGCCGCCCTTGCCGCGGAACGCATCCCGGACCCGGCCGAGGACGATCCGCGGCCCCGCATGATCGCCGCCCTCACCATGGGCGCGGTCCGCATCGCCCTCGACGACTGGATCCGTCAAGGCGGGTCCTTGTCCGACCTCATCCACCGGAACCTGCGTTCGGTGTCCATCGGACCCCCGGAGCGCGCACACGGCCCTTGACCACCGCGGCCTGGCGGCACACCGCCGACGATCAAGACATGAGACAGATATTGACTTTCGTCTCACGATCTCTACGCTGATAAGTGATGGATTACTGGAGGTGTGATGCCTGCTCCCGCCGCCCGCCCGGCCGCCTCGACCACCACCGCGGTCGCTACCGCGCCGATCGGGCCGGGCTCGCTCCTCTGGCGGTACGCCAGCGATCTGCGCTCGCTGATGCCCGGCGCGGCCGCCGGTCTGATGCAGCTCATGCATCCGGGGATCGGTGCCGGTGTCGCCGAGCACTCGGCGTTCTTCGACGCGCCGTTCGACCGCATCTACCGTTCGGTGCCGCAGATCTGGGCGACGATCCTCGCTCCGGACGCCGGGACGCGCGGCCTCGGCATCCGGGACCTGCACCGCGGCATCGGCGGTACGGACGAGCAGGCGCGCCTCTACCACGCGCTGGAGCCGGAGACGTTCTGGTGGGCGCACGCCACGTTCACCTGGGAAATCTTCAAGGCGGCAGAGCTCTTCCATCCGGAACGGCTGACCGCCGAGGACCACGAGCTTCTCTACGCCGAAACCGTCACTTGGTATGCGCGGTATGGGGTCAGCATGCGCCCAGTACCTGCTGACTACGCGGCGTTCCAGTCGAAGTTCTGGCGCATCTGCGCCAAGGATCTGGAGCTAACGCCAGCGGCCGCCCGCGCATTGGACATCGCCAAGCACGGCTCCGACACCGTCTCTCTGGTGCCCGCACGCGGCGCCGTACTCGACAGGGCGAGCAAGCTCGTCGCGGAGAAGCCGATGCGGCTGGTCACGTTCGGCTGCATGCCCTCCATCGTGCGCGAACGCTTCGACATCCCGTGGAGTGCCACCGACCAGGTCCGCTTCGCCGCGATCGCCTTGGCCAACCGGCAGGGGTACCGGATGATGCCCACGCGTCTCAACCACTGGACGCTCCGCAGCACCCTTCGCTACATCGGATCGCAGACCCGCGAGCACCGCTACCGGCCCGCTGCCTGACGAGCTTCCGGCTCGCGGCCTGACGGGATTCTGGCCCGCTGCCTGACGGGCTTCCGGCTCGCGGCTGAACTCGACCCGATGTTCCCGACGTACAGCATCAGTAGAGGTGTCTTCAGACTGGCCGTCCGCTCCATTTGCACCGTCCACATACAGTGAACGCACTGCTGAGGGCGGCTGTGGACGGGGTCATGATCCCGCCGACTCCGCCCAACGTTCGTCTGGGATGAATCACCCGGTCGCATAACCTTCAACCGAAAAGCCGACAAATAAGGTGTGGAGACTATCGCCGCCGGCGCTGAACGCGCGGCGCTCGCCGGGCTTCCGATGCCCAGCGGAGACGCCGCCGCCCCTGCCCTCCGCCGGACCCTCCGTTCTGCATTCCGCCGAACGTACCGGTCCCCCTTCGCCCTAACCACGATCCTGGTAACCGCGACCATCGCCGTGATGGTGACGCTGAACGGCACCGCTCCCCTCGTCTCGGTCGCTATGGCGTTCCGTAACATCCATTGGGAGTTCGTGCCTGTCCTGGCGTTCCTGTCGGTGCTGCACTACGTGCTCGCCGCAGTGACGTTGCGCGGCGCCGCCGGGCATCGCCTGCCGCTGTACACGACAACGCTGGCCCAGTTCACCGCCGCGGCCGCCAACCGGATCACACCGGGCGGCCTGGGCGCCGTGGCCGTCAACACGCGCTATCTCGTCTGCCGCGGCATCCCGCTGTCGCGCGCCGCCGTCGCGGTCGCGGTCATGCAGGTCGTCGGCATTCCGGCCGACCTGCTGCTGATGGGTGCCGTGCTGGGCATCGACGGAGGCGACGGGCGGGTGCTGGGCGCGATGGGCGCCCACGCGGCCCATGTCGTCGGGATGTTGCCGCCGTGGCCGGTGTTCGCCGCGATCGGGGTCGTCCTGCCCGTCGCGCTGCTCTTGAGCCGGCGAGTCGCGCGTTCAGCCGCTGTTGGACGAACGCTGGGCGGGCTCACTGACCTGTGCCGTCGTCCTGGCGACCTGGCCGTGACCGTCGGAGCCTCAGCGGCGACCACGTTCGTCATGGGATTGGCCTTCGCCCTCAGTGTGCTGGCCGTGCCCGGAGCGGCCGGGCCAGGCGACACCGTCGCGCTGGTGGCCGCCTACCTTGTGGGAGCCGCCGCGAGCGCCGCTCTGCCGGCCCCGGGAGGCGTGGGCTCCACCGAAGCCGCATTGGTCGCGGCGCTGGCCGCCCTTGGCATCGCCGCCGGACCCGCCCTGCAAGCGGTCCTGCTCTTTCGCGCCATCACGTTCTGGGCGCCGGTCCCCATTGGCCTCATCACATGCCGCACCTTGCGCAGCGACCAGGTCAGTCCTGCGCCAGCCGTTCCAGGAGGTCCTGGAACTCGGGTGTGATCTTCACGCTCAGCGAGTCCTCGCCCGGCTCGACCGCGCCGGCCAGCAGGAGCGGCGTGTCCTCCTGCCACCAGTAGACGTTCGGGCTGACGGAACGCGGTCCCTCCTGATAGCCCGACCAGGCGATCTTGATCAGCAGGTCCATGGCGTTGAGGACGTCCATGCCACGGATCGGCGCGGCATGGATGACGCCCTGGACGGGCACCGTGACCAGCACGCCTTCGGGGCCGGTGACCGGATAGTCGCCCACCCACACCGCGTGCGCGGTCACGTAGGCGGTCTCCCCGTGCAGGGTGGAGAGCCGCACTCCGTCGAAGAGCTCCGACTCGATCTCCAGCGGGCCGTCCAGCCGCACGTTGTCGTACGCGGCACGGAACGCCTCGTCCGTCGACACCGGCCAAGCCGAGGCCATGTCGGCACGGACGAGCATGAGCGAGGTCGGCCGGTCGATCACCAGGATCTCGATGAGGCCGGGGGCGACCAGGCGCCGCACGATCTCTCCTGGCCCCACCTGGAAGTCGTCCGCGTACAACCGGGTCCGGAGCAGCGGCCGGATGAGCCCGTAGTCCTCCAGGTCGAGCGCGTCCTCCTCGTCGACCTCGGTGGTCGCGATCAGGCTGCTCACGAAGTCGCTGACGATCGCCGACCATTCCCCCTGTGGCTCCCGCGCGACCCACTGGCGCAGATTGGTCAGCCACATCTGCAGCGGGCCGCCGCGGCCCTCCCGCGAGATCTCGACCTGGTCGTCGTTGAGGACCCTGCACTCGTACCCGTGGTGCTCGACCACGGTGACAAGCAGGGCCAGGAGCGGATCTCCGGCAATGGATCGATCCAACCGATCGCCGGGTTCCGCCCCCAATATGGCCCCGGCCTCCAACGCGTCGGGCGCACCTTCGAACGCCCCCACCACGTCGGCCGAAGGCGGCCCTCCAAATCCGCCACCCGGACCCCCGCCTCCGCCGAACGGTTCGGGTGGGAGTGTCGCGTCGAACGGGGTGGCCTGGGCGTCCGGCGGTGGTGCACCGGTGGGTGGTGACGCGGTGGGTGGTGACGCGGCGTTCGGAGGTGGAGCGGCATCGGCGTCAGGCCGGCGCTTCCGGAACCACTTCATGGAGGACCCCTCGACGGAAAGTTCGTCGTGACGGCCCAGCCTAGGGGTGAACCCGGACAAAGCCCGCACCTTTACATTGTAGATCACTTAGAGCCGGAAGACGTTCCGGGCGTTGCCGGACAGGAAGGCCTCGCGGGCGGCGTCGTCCAAGCCGAGATCGTCCAGCCCGCGCAAAGCCCGGTCCGGCGTGATCATCGGGTAGTTGGTGCCGAACATGACCTTGTGGTGGCGGTCCTCGGTCATGTACCGGACCAGCTCAGGCGGGTAGCGCTTCACCGTGTACGCGGACGTGTCGATGTAGACGTTCCGGTGCTTACGGCAGACCGCGACCATCTCCTCGGTCCACGGGTAGCCGATGTGGCCCCCGACGATGACCAGCTCGGGGAAGTCAAGCGCGACCTGGTCGATGTACGGGATGGGTCGCCCGGTCTCGCTTGGACGGAGCGGACCGGTGTGCCCGACCTGCGTACAGAACGGGATGTCCAGCTCGACGCACTCCGCGTACAGCGGGTAGTAACGCCGGTCGGTCGGCGGCAGCTCCCACAGCCACGGAACGACCCGCAGCCCCTTGAAGCCGAGCTCGTTCACGCAGCGGCGCAGCTCCCGTACGGCCTCCATCGGCTTGCGCAGGTCGACGGACGCGACCCCTGCAAGCCGTTCCGGCGCGGAGGCGACGAACGAGGCGACCTCGTCGTTGCTCACCAGGTCGCCCTCCGGCCCGTACCACGCGCTGATCAGGCCGATGTCCACTCCCCCGCCGTCCATCGCGGCGACCGTCACCTCGACCGGCACCTCCTCGGCGGGCGGCTTCTGGCCAGTCCACCGCCACAGCGAGTCGAGCATCTCGTGTTGCAGGAACCGGACCGTCCCATGCTGCATCCACGCGTCAACGATCATCGTTGCTCCCTTTCCAGTGAACGCCAGGCCGCCCGCCCCAGCCGCGCGATCTGGTCGTCCCCGGGGGCGGGGATCTCTCCGTTCAGCCACAGGCGGCACAGTTCCTGCGCAGGGCCTAGCCACAACACGAACGCGGTCCCCAGGTCCAACTCAGGCAGTGCACCGTGATGAACGTGGGTGCGCCACCAAGCGAGGACCTCACCGAAGAAAGCACGATTGTGTTCGGCCAACTCGCCCCGGCCCGGCCGACGTTCGGTGAAGAGAAAACGTGCCCGGTCGGGGTGCTCCATGCACCAGCGGATGTGGAACGCGACCACCGCTGCCACACCAGCGCGGGGATCCTCATGCCGGCGCAGCTCCGCGATGAAGGCGGATTGGTAGAGCGCGATGCACTCGACGAAGAGCGCCTCGACCACCTCTTCCTTGCCTGCGAAGTGGTGATAGAAGCTTCCAACGCTCACGCCGCTGGCCTGCCGGAGACGGCTCAGCGTCGTCCCCGCCACCCCGTCCCGCCCGAACAGCTCGAGCGCCGCGCGCAGCACCTTGTCCCGGCCGATCTCAGTCACAGAACATTATTCTGTGCCACCAGAATATTGTTCTGCAAGCCCGCAGGAGTTATCCACAGTTTGCGTGACCCCTACCGCCCGGCCCTGGGCCAGGGGCAGCATCAGCGGCATGAACGACCTGACCTGGCGGCGCGCCGACGGCGGACTCATCCTGCCGGACGGGATGCCATCCGCGATCTCCCTGTCGGCTCGTGCCGAATTGATGAGTCGTCTGCTGCCGCCACAGATGGTCATCGGCAGACGTACGGCCGCGTGGATCTGGGGGCTCGACGTCTTACCGCCCGGCACAAGCCAGGCGGGCTGGAAGGTCGAGTTACTCGTGCCGCCGGGCTCGGAGATCGATCATCCCGGCTGCGAGTCGTTCGAGACGAGACTGCGGCCGGAGCACGTCACCGTGGAGTCGGGTGTCCGTGTGACGACACCGGCGCGCACGGCGCTCGACTGCGCCCGCTGGCTTCCCCGGCGCGAGGCGGTCGCGGCGCTCGACCAGTTCTTACGTGACGGCGTCGATCCTGCATCACTGGCAGAGATGGCGGTGCCGTCCGGCTATCGGCGCTCGAAACGGCTGAGCGCCGCACTCGACGCCGCCGACCGTGGCGCGGCGTCCCCCGGCGAGAGCTGGACACGGGTCATCGTCATCGACGCCGGCTTCCCGCGCCCTCGCACGCAGATCCCCGTGATGGGCCCGCACGGCGCATGGGTCTACGTCGACCTCGGATATGAGGATCTCCGGGTCGGGCTGGAATACGACGGCGAGCGCCACCACTCCGGCGCCGCCGCCGCCCGTGACCATGACGAACGTCGCCGCCACTGGTTGCGGGACGAGATGGGCTGGGAGATCATCCCCGTCTCCCGCGACTTCCTGGGCCGCCCTGCCGCCTACCTCGAGGCCCTGTTGACCGCGATGCTCAAGCGCAGCTGGAGCCCGTCCGGCGAGACCATGGACACCATCGCGACCCGCCTGTTCCGTCTGAGTCGTCCCATCGGGAGGCACGTACGCTGATCACATGCTGCTGGAGCATCGCGGCCGCCGTCCGGTCGTCCCGGAGTCGGCGTACGTGGCCCCGTCCGCCACCCTCTGCGGCGCCGTCGTCCTCGGCGACAACGCCCGTGTCCTGCACGGCGCGGTGCTCACTGCCGAGAACGGCGAGATCCGCACGGGCGCCGACGTGGTCGTCATGGAGAACGCACTCGTGCGCGGTCGCGCCAAGAACCCGGCACTCCTCGGCGATTCCGTCCTCATCGGCCCGCACGCGCACGTCAACGGCGCGACCATCGAGGACGAGGTCTTCGTGGCGACCGGCGTCTCGATCTTCCCCGGCGCCGTCGCGGGTGCCCGGTCGGAGTTGCGGATCAACAGCGTCCTGCACGTCAACTCCCGCCTAGCCCCAGAGTCGGTCGTCCCCATCGGCTGGATCGCCGCGGGCGACCCGGCCCAGCTCTTCTCCCCCGACCGCCACGAAGAACTATGGGCGGTCCAGCGCGACCTCGATTTCCCGGGCACCGTCTACGGAGTCCCCCGAGGCACGCCGATGCGCGACATCATGTCCCGCCAAGCAGCCTTCTACGGCACCCACAAAACCGATCGCCCTCTCGACTGACGTCAGGTCGGCGGCAACCGGACAGTGGATGACCCTTGACAGTGGCATATCGTTTTTCGTTAATATCGACTATCGATAGTATCGACAAACGATAAGGACGGGACCATGCGACTCCCCCCGATCGCCCACCTCACCCGATGGAGCCGTGCCGACGGCGCAGTGCTGGAAGGCCTGCTCGGCCTGGCGTTCGTCGTCCAAGCCGTCTTCGGCCTGATCGGCCCGTTGCTCGCCGTGGCCGGACTGCTCGACCCGGCCACCAGCCGCAGCGTGTCCCTCAGTGGAACCACGGCGGCCGACATCGCGGCCGCCGACGGGATCAAGCTCTCCACCTCCGACCAGGCGCAGCTGACCATCGCCCACCCCGACGTCTACCAGCGGGCACTGCTCGAACTCCCGACACTCATCGGCGCCGCCATGATCATGCTCGGGATCTCCTTGCTGTTCCTGCTCACCCGCACGCTGCGCCAGGGCGATCCGTTCGCGTCCGGCAACCCGCGCCGCCTCCACGGGATAGCGCTGTTGATCCTCGTGGGCGGCGTGTTCGGCAACTGGCTGGAAGCGATCACCAGCAGCATGCTTGTCTCTGGGACGTCCCTCCAGGACCGGATCCCGACCTCGTTCCAGATCTCACCCGTACCTGTGATGGCCGCCCTCCTCGTCGCCGCTCTGGCCGAAGCGTTCCGGCTCGGCACCCGGCTGCGCGAGGACACCGAGGGGCTGGTCTGATGCCGCCGGACGACGCCCACCGCATCCAGGTCAACCTGGCCCGCCTGCTGGCCGAGCGCGACATGACGCTCACCGAACTGGCCGAACGCGTCGGCGTGACAGTGGTGAACCTGTCGATCCTCAAGAACGGCCGCGCCAAGGCCATCCGCTTCTCCACCCTCACCGCCCTTTGCCAAGCCCTGGAATGCCAGCCCGGCGACCTCCTGAGCCTGGACAACGACGGCTGAACACGCCATCCGCGACCGCCAAAGCGAGCCGGTGCGGTCGGCGGGGCGGGTTAGGCGGGGGCTTGTTCGGGGGTCGGCTTGGAGGCTGGGGGACGGAGGCCGGGGGTCAAGGCCAGGGTCACCGCTAGCGAGAGAGCTGCCATCAGGGCGATCGCGGTCGCGGGCGAGGTTTGCTGGGCTACGGTCCCGGCCAGGACGGCGCCTATGCCTTGCATGGCGATCATGCCGGAGTTGTCCAGGCCCAGGGCTTGGCCGTGCATGTCGTCCGGGGTGAGGGCCATGAGGCGTTCCTGGATGAGGAGGCTGGCGGAGAAGCCGATCGAGGCGAGGACCACGGCGGCGGTCGCGAGCGGCAGGGGCGGGTGCAGGGCGAAGACCAGGTAGGGGGCACCGAGGAGTAGGAGAAGGTAGGGGCCCAGGCGCACCCGCCATTTCCGGGAGACGAAGCGGCCGGTCATCACGTCGCCGATGAGCATGCCTACCGCGGCCACCGAGAGAAGGAGTCCCGCGTTGTGAGGGGCGTACGGGATGAAGAGGGCCTCGCAGCCGACGATCAGGCCGTTCGGCAGCCAGTTGGCCAAGTAGACGTACCGGCGCGGAACGGAGGACCAGAGGAGCACGTTCGTCCGCCACGTCTGCGCGATCGATGGGCGCCCGGCGGCGCGGGGCGGGCGGGAGGTGAGGCCGAAGCCGGCGAACGCGGCGGCGAGGAGGTGGAGCGCCGCACCCGCGAGCAGGGTTCCCCGTGGGGACAGGAACGCCACGAGGACACCGCCCGTAGCGAAACCGCAGATCTGCATGATTCCGACGGACATGTTGAGGGCTGAGCGTCCAAGCAGATAGCCGTCCTCGGGGAGGACCTCGCTGAGCAGGCCGTAGCGCACCCCGCCCCCGACTGACCCGATCACTCCCTGGGCCAAGACGATCGCGAACAACGCCCAAACGGGCATTCCAGGGATCGCGAGGGCGGCCGTGCTCAGGCATGAGACCAGCGCCAGGCCCGTCATGGCCGCACGCGGAGGCAGCCGGTCGGCCGCTGAGAGGAGCATGGCCGCGCCCACGACTTGGGCGAAGGAGGAGCCGAACATACTGAGTGCTGATAGGAGGGGCGAGCCCGTCGCGGCGTAGACGAGGGTGCCCAGGGCCAGCCCGGTGACCGTCATGGCGGCGATCTGGACGGACACCGTCGTGAAGAGCGGCGTGAACTCCGGCGTGCGGAAGAGTTCGCGATAGCTGCGCATGGTCCCGAGTCTGACGATCTTCACGGCGGGAGCGTTATTGTTTCGCGCCGAGGCGAAACAAACGGGCTGGTGGCAGGTCAGCGCCGACACGCTGGCGGGCAGCCCCGGGGATGTGCTTGTGCAAGCCCAGGCAGAAATCTAAGGGCGGCTGATATGAGCGAAGAGGCGGCGCAGACCTTCTTCGACGCGGTCGGTAGGGATGGCTCCGTAGCCGATGACGAGCCCTTCTTGAACGGGAGCGGCGGCACAGTAGTTGGCGAGTGACTCCACTGCTACGTCTGCCTTGCGCGCGCTTGCGAGCCGCCGTTGGAGGTCGATATCCCGTTCTGGCCTGAGGCGCGCGCAGAGGTGCAGACCTGCTGCTGAGGGGACGGGTGTCAACCATTCGGAGAAGTCGTCGTGGAGGGTCGTCAGGATCCGTTCGTGGCGTGACGCGTACGTACGGGTGGCCTTACGGATGTGGCGCGCCAGCAGCCCTTCATCGATCAGACGGGCCAATGCGGCCTGTGTGGTGGGTTCGCCATGCCAGTCGGACAGTTGCTTGGCCGTGCAAAGCGCGCGCTGGAGAGACGCGGGTGCCACCATGAAACCCACCCGGAGCAGGGGCAGCAGTGTTTTGGAGAACGAGCCCACGTAGACGACGCGGCCTGTTCGATCGAGGCCTTGCAAGGGTTCCAGCGGGCGGTCGGAAAAACGGAACTCGCTGTCGTAATCGTCCTCGATAATCACCGCGTCACCGTTGCGTTCGGCCCACGCGAGCAGGGCGGTACGGCGCGCCAGAGACATCGGGGTGCCCAGCGGAAACTGATGAGACGGCGTCACATAGACGAGACGTGCCGCCTTGGGGATCGCAGAGATGTCCAGCCCTTCCTCATCAACCCGTACGCCGACGACGCGTGCGCCTAGCGATTCGAAGAGGAACCTTGCGGGTGGATAGCCGGGCTCCTCCACAGCGACACAATCGCCCGGCTCGATGAGGACGCGTCCGATGAGGTCGAGTGCCTGCTGGGCGCCTTGAGTGACGATGACGTCCTCAGCTTCGGCCCGTACACCACGCGACAGCCCTGTATAGCGCGCGATCGCTTCACGCAAAGCAGGGTGGCCCGCAGGCTCGCCATACCCAGCCGAACGCAGAGACGTAGGCCGTAGCTCCCGGGACACCAGCCGCCGCCAAGTCTCCAGCGGAAACAACGTCGCATCAGGCATGCCCACACGGAAGTCGAACGTGAACTCACTCCGGTCGTTGGGCACGGGACTCATGGATTCCCAGCGGCTCCTTGGTCGTACACCAAGCCCGCTCGTACTCCTGCGCGTGCGACGCCGGCGGAGCGGCTCGTTCAGGACGAACGTGCCAGCACCGGACCGGCCTTCAAGGAACCCTTCGGCCGTCAACCTGTCGTACGCCGCGGCAACGGTGTTGCGGGAGACGTCCAAGCGGGTGGCCAGCTCGCGCGTGGGCGGCAGTCGTTCACCGGCGCGCAACCGGCCGTCGAGGATCGCGTCCAGGATCTGCCGGTAGATGCGGGCGGCCAGGTCACCCCGCCCCTCAAGGCCGATATGAAGATCCAATTTGGCCCAATCAGTTTCGCAATGATTGGAACTTACAAGGAGCCAAGTGGTTCTGTCATCGTCAAGACATGCACGCGATCACCAGCAGGTTCGTGCCCCCAGCCGGGGCACCGCGAGTTCTCGCGACCGCACAGCTGGCCGGCTCGCTCGGCGACGGTGCGTTCCTCGTCTGCTCCGCGCTGTTCTTCATCCGCGTCGTCGGAATGTCGCCGAGCCAGATCGGCCTTGGCCTGACCATCGCCTGGGCCGTCGGCTCGTTCGCCGGCGTCCCCCTCGGCGCCCTGGCCGACCGCCGCGGCCCGCGCGGCACCGCGATCCTGCTCGCCCTCGCCACCGCCGGCTCGGTAGGAACCTTCCTCACCGTGCGGGCGTTCGTGCCCTTCGTCCTGGTCGCCTGCCTGTACGCGAGCTTCCAGAGCGGCCTCGGCGCCGCCCGCCAGGCGCTGCTCGCCGGCCTCGTGGAGCCGGGCCGCCGCACGGAGGCCCGCGCGTTCATGCAGTCAACGGCGAACGCGGGCCTCGCGATCGGCGCCGCCCTCGGGGGTCTCGCGCTGCAGTTCGACACCGAGGGCGCCTACCTGGCCATCTTCACCGTGGACGCCGTGGCCTTCCTGGTCACGGGGGCCGTCCTCACCCGGCTGCCCTCCGTACCGCCCGCGCCGCCCGCCGAGAGTGGAGAGCCCAAGCTCGCCGTTCTCCGCGACCGCCCGTACGCCGCGCTCACACTGATCAACACGGTGATGTTGCTCTACATGCCGATGATCAGCCTCGTCATGCCGCTCTGGGTGGTCGAACGCACTGACGCGCCGCGCTGGCTGGTCTCCGCCATGCTCGTGATCAACACGGTCTGCGTCGTGCTCTTCCAGGTCCGTGTGGCCCGCGGCGTGACCGGCCTGCCGAGCGCCACGAGGTTCGTCCGGCTGGCCGGCCTGATCATGCTGGCGTGCTGCGCGGTCTTCGCCCTCTCCGCGTACGGCTCGTCGGCGTGGCCGGCCACCCTCATCCTGCTGGCCGGAATCGTTCTCCAGGTGGCCGGCGAGATGTTCCTCGCCTCCGGCGCCTGGGAGATCAGCTTCGGCCTCGCCCCCGCCCGGCAGCAAGGCCAGTACCAGGGCTTCTTCGGCATGGGCATCCCCCTGGCCCGCATGCTGGGCCCCATCCTCCTCACCACCTTGATCATGGGCTGGGGCGCCCCCGGCTGGCTCGTCCTCGGCATCATCTTCCTGACCGCCGGCCTCGCCATGACCCCAGCCGTCCGCTGGGCCGAACGCACCCGCCCAGCCTTCGCCGCCGAAGCCACATCGGTAGGGCGGAGTAGGTCGGTTGGGGCGGAGCGAGGCTAACCGCGGGCGGCGCCCCAGTCGGCGATGCGTTCGATGAGGTCCCGGGTGACCGCTACCTCGGCGTGGCCGAAGGCGGGTTCGATCCAGAGCTCCCGAGGGTCCCGTGCCGCGTCGTACAACTGATGGGCGTGCTCCAGAGGGAGGAACGCGTCGGCGTCACCATGAACGATCAGGAGCGGCACCGGGGCGATGCGTCCGGCGACCTCGTGCGGAGCCTCGGGAACCGGGTTCCAGCCGTTCGCGGCCACGCGGGTGCCCCGGGCGAGCCGTACCGCCAGACGCCCGGCCCGCCGTTCGATCGCCCAGTGAACGCGGCGCATCGGCACCGTGCCGCGGTAGTACCAGCGAGCGGGCGAGCTGACCGAGACCACACCCTCGATGCCCCCGTACAGCCCCGCGTGCCGTACCGCGACCGCGGCCCCCATGGAGAAGCCCGCCACCACGACGCGCTCGTATCCCCGCCGCCGCGCCGCGGCGACCGCCGCCTCGATGTCGAGCACCTCACGATCACCCACCGTGGAACGGCCGCCGGACCGGCCATGGCCGCGGAAGTCCAGCCCGATGACGCCGCCTCGCAGGTTCAGCACATTGGCGATCCGGAGCAGCCTGGGCTGCCGCCAGGAGCACGTGAAGCCATGCGCCAGAACGAAACACAACCCGCCCTCGCCAGGGAAATGTCCAGCGTCGATGCGGACGGCGTCGCTGGTGAAAAGGGTGGTCTGTTCCGGAGCTCGCACTCATCAATGATCGGTCATAAAAAAGGCAGTATCCGTGAACGGGGTCAAAAATCTTGGTCTTCACCCGTCGGAAAACCCTGCCGCAAACCGATGTAGAGGGTAAAGGCCCGAGGGGAGACACCATGAGCACGAACATGAAGCCCGAGGCGCGGCTGCGTTCGCTGACGCCCTACATCTGCGTCGACGACGGCCGGCGGGCGCTGGACTGGTACGTCCGGGCGTTCGACGCGCACCGGCGGGACGAGCCGATCATCATGGACGACGGCCGGATCGGCCACGCCGAGCTGTCCATCGGCGACTCGGTCCTCATGCTGGCGGACGAGTGGCCCGAGGAAGGCCTGCTGGGCCCGAAGGCCCGCGGCGGCCCCAGCCAGTCGCTCTACCTGACGGTCCCGGACGTCGACCAGGTCGTCTCCCGCGCCGTCGCACTGGGCGCCGAGCTCACCCGGCCCGTCCAGGACCACCCGTACGGCCGCAACGGCGTCATCAACGACCCGTTCGGCCACCGCTGGATGATCACTTCACCGGTCGCCGAGATCTAGCCCACCCATTGCCTTGAGCGTCGCCGGGCCGGTCCTTGGGCTTCCTCAGCGACGACCGCGACATCTCTGGATTTGGCAGAGGTCGTGGCGGTCTGCCATAAGATCACTCCGGGTGATGGGGGTCGGCGGGGGTGGCGGCCATGCGGCACGGGAGGGCGCTTGGCTCGGATCGGCAGGCGCGAGCGGCTTCGGTATTGGTTCGACAACACCATGTCGAAGGGCACCCCCGCGCTGATCGGCTGGCTCGGGCTCGCGTCCGGCGTGCTCATCCTGGTGGTGGCCTCGCTCGCCGTGGTCGTCGCTCCCAAGGACTCGCGCGACAACGGGCACTGGCCCGGGGTCGTGTGGCGCAGCCTGTTGCGCACGCTCGACCCCGGGACGATGGGCGATGACACGGGCACGGCTCCGTTCCTGGCGCTCATGCTGGTCTCAACGGTCGGTGGGATCTTCATCGTCAGCGCACTGATCGGCGTGCTCACCACCGGGCTCGAGAACAAGATCGACGAGCTGCGCAAGGGCCGGTCACGGATCATCGAGCACGATCACACCGTGGTGCTCGGCTGGTCCGAGCAGGTCTTCACCGTCATCGCGGAGCTGGCGGAGGCCAACCAGAGCAAACGCCGGTCCTGCATAGCGATCCTCGCCGACCTCGACAAGGTCGACATGGAGGATGCGATCCGGGCGCGGGTGGGTGACACGAGCCGCACCCGGGTCGTCTGCCGGCACGGCAATCCCCTCAAGGTCGCCGACCTCGACCTGGTCAGCCCCGATACGGCCCGTTCCATCGTGGTGCTCTCACCGCCGGTCGAGGACGCCGACAACCACGTGATCAAGGTGCTGCTCTCGCTGGGCGGACGGGCCTGGGACGGCGCGCGGCCCCATGTGGTGGCGGCCGTGCACGACTCGGCCAACCTCCCGGCCGCCCGGCTCGCCGGAGGGCCGGAGGCGCAGGTCATCGACGCCGACGACATCGCCATCCAGCTCATCGTCCAGTCGCACCGCCAGTCCGGGCTGTCGCAGGTCTACACCGACCTGCTCAACTACCGGGGCCACGAGTTCTACATGCGGCCCGAGCCCACCCTGGCCGGGACCACCTATGGCGAGGCGCTGGGCGCGTACGAGCTCGGCATTCCCGTCGGGGTGCGGCGCGCGGACGGGGCGGTCCTGGTCAACCCCTCCCCCGACAGCGTGATCCACGCGGACGACGAGATCGTCCTGCTCGCCGAGGACGACCTGCTCATCAAGCTCGGCGACCGGCCGGAGATCTTTGAACGGGCCATCGCCACCGCGACCTCCCATCCGACCCCGCGCGGCCGCACCTTGCTGATCGGCTGGAACCACCGCGCCCCGGAGGTCATCACTCTGCTGGACGAGTTCACCGAGCCCGGCTCCTGCATGACGATCGCCGCACAGCGCGACGATCCCCGCGAGACCCTCGGCACCCTCACCAACCTGACCGTCGCGTTCACACGCTGCGACCCCACCGACCGCAACCAGCTCGAGGCCCTCGACGTGGGTTCCTACCAGCACATCATCGTCCTGGGCGACGCGGGCTACGAAGACCAGCACGCCGACGCCCGCACCCTGGTCACTCTGCTGCACCTGCGGGATCTCGAAGAGAGCCTCGGCGATCCCTACTCCATCGTCAGTGAGATCCACGACGACGCCAACCGTGAGATCGCCCAGGTCACCAAGGCCGACGACTTCGTGGTCAGCGACAAGCTGATCAGCCTGATGCTCACGCAGCTCAGTGAGAACCGCCACCTGTACGACGTCTTCGCCGATCTCCTCGACCCGGCGGGCTCGGAGATCTACCTCAAGCCCGCCCCCGACTATCTGCATCCGGGAGTCAGCGCGAACTTCGCCACCGTGATCGAGGCCGCCCGCCGCCGCGGCGAGACCGCGATCGGCTACCGGTTGCAAGAACGCTTCCACCAGCCCCCCGACTACGGCGTCGTTCTCAACCCCGACAAAAGAGCACCCTTGGAGCTCGGCACCGAGGACCACGTCGTCGTCATCGCCAAAGACTGATCCCGCACGGACGGGACTGGATCTTTGACTTGGGCTTTAGGTTAGGCTTGCCTTATTTATGGGTCGGAGGTGCGGTGGAGGCTACGTTGTCCGGGGCGGCGGTCAGCGCTGGGCCAGATGCCGAGGTGGCGTTGCAGCCGCTTCTGGAGACGCTCCGCGGTGCCGAGGCCGCCGGGATCACGCTTGGCCTGGCGCCAGGGCTCCGGGCCGGAGACGGATGGTCCTCGGTCGGTGAGCTGACAGAGGACCATACGACTTTGGCGGCGATGGTCGAGCAGGCCGCGGAACGGTGGTCGGCTCCGCCGCACGTCGCGGCGGCCTTGTGGTGGAAGCAGTTCTCCTACTGGACGACCCTGCCCGTCGTCGTGGGCTGGGCTCTGGGCGGACACGTTCCCCTGATGACCGCCGAGAGCACCGCGGTGCTGCCGCTGGAGGGCGAGCCGTTCATGCTCGTAGGGCTGAACGAGGCGCGGGTCGCCTCCGGAGAGCCGGGCGGCCTCGGCCCGGTCATCCGGGACATCCTGATCGAAGGCCTCCACGCGCCCGTCATCGAGGCGCTTCATGACCTGACGCGGACCGGGCGGCGGGGGCTGTGGGGGTCCGTCGCGGAAGCGCTCGTCGAGCCGTTCGAGATGCTCGGGATGGGGCCCGATGCGGCGGAGGGCCTCTTGGCCGCTATCGGCGGGCCGGTGGCCGGACTGGTGGAGATGCCCTCGCTGCGACGGCGAACATGTTGCCTGTGGGTGACGCTGCCGGGGAGCGACCCCTGCCCCACCTGCTGTGTGAACACCTGCGAATAGGAGCCAGAGTGTCCGACGTGCTGAAGCGCGCGATCACCGGTCAGTGGCGGCATGCGGCGGGCGGGTCGTTGCTGGCCGCCGGGCACCAGGTGGGCGAGGCGCTGGTGCCCGTGGTGATCGGCGTGGTGATCGACAAGGCGGTCTCCACCGGGAACGGTGGCGCCCTGCTTCGCTGGGTCGGGGTGCTCGCCGTGGTGTTCGCCGTGTTGTCGTTCAGCTACCGGTTCAGCTTCCGGGCCGCCGAACGGGCGTCGGAGCAGGCCGCGCACGGCCTGAGGATCGAGCTCACCGAACGCGTCCTGCATCCCCGGGGTGGCGCTGAGAAAGGACGGCTGCCGGGAGAGCTGGTCAACATCGCCAGCGGCGACGCCAAGCGGGTCGGGGCGGTCCACATCGCGTTGACCGCGGGTGTCGCGGCACTGGCCGGGCTCATCGCGGGTGGGGTCGCGCTGCTGTGGGTCTCGGTGCCGTTGGGGTTGGTCGTCCTGCTGGGCATTCCTCCGCTGTTGCTGCTGGCTCACCTGCTGGGCAGGCCGCTTGAACGCCGCAGCGGTACCGAGCAGGAACGCGCCGCGCACGCTTCCGGCGTCGCCGCTGACCTGATCTCAGGGCTCCGCGTTCTCAAGGGACTCGGAGCGGAGGCCACGGCCGTGAGCCGTTACCGCAGAACGAGCCGCGATTCGCTCGCCGCGACCTTGCGGGCGGCGCGAGCCCAGGCCTGGCATGACGGCGGGATGCTCGCCCTGACCGGCATCTTCATCGCCGTCGTCGCCCTCGTCGGCGGCCGGCTCGCCGCCTCGGGCGACATCACGGTCGGGCAGCTGGTCGCCGCGGTCGGCCTCGCTCAGTTCCTGCTGACCCCGCTGTCGATCCTCGCGTGGGCGAACGGCGAGCTCGCCCAGGGCCGTGCCTCCGCCGCGCGCATCGCCGCCGTCCTCGCCACTCCCCCGGCAGTCGCCGACGGAACGGGTGACCTGCCGGCTCAGGTCCGCGGTGAAGTCCGGTTGAGGAACGTCTCTCACGGCGCGTTGAACGACCTGAGCCTGGACGTCGCGCCCGGCGAGATGCTCGGCATCGTGGCCGAGCCCACCGCCGCCACGGCGCTGCTCCGAGTGCTCGGCCGTGCCGCTGACCCTGACGAGGGGGTGATCGCGCTCGACGGTTTGCCCTTCTCCGAGCTCGACCCCGCCGCGATCCGTACCGCCGTGCTGGTCGCCGAGCACGACGCCGATCTCTTCGAGGGAACGCTCCTGGACAACGTCGGGGCTGCGGCCGCCCCGGACGGGATCGTCCCGGCGATGTCCGCCGCGTCGGCCGACGAGGTCGCGGACAGCCTCCCCGAGGGTTCCGGGACGACGCTCACCGAACGCGGCCGTTCACTCTCCGGCGGGCAGCGCCAGCGTGTGGCCCTGGCCCGCGCGCTCGCCGCGGTCCCGCCCGTGCTGGTCCTGCACGACCCGACCACGGCCGTGGACGCGGTCACCGAGGCACGCATCGCAGCGGGGATCCGGGAGGCCCGCGCGGGACGTACGACGATCATCGTGGCCACCAGCCCCGCGCTCCTCGCCGCTGCCGACCGCGTGGTGCACGTCGCGGACGGCACCGTCGTCACCGAGGGCACCCACGCCGACCTCGTGCACGGCGACGACGCGTACCGCGCCACGGTTCTGGCCTGAAGGAGAGCGCATGACGAACGACGACACGGCCCCGGCGCTCCCCCACGCCACCGGCCCGCAGGCCGACGTGAGCGCCGGCGATCCGCACGAACGCGAGTTGCTGCCGACGGCGACCGGCCCGCGGACCCGTTCGGCGTTGCGAGAGCTCGCGCGCCCCCATCGGCGCGCAGCATGGGCGGGTTTCCTCGTGCTGGCCGCCGCGACCGGGATCGGGCTCCTCACGGCTCCGGTACTCGGGCACATCATCGACCTGGTCGCCGACGGGCGTCCGGCGAGCGCGATCACGACGCCGGTCACCTGGCTGGCGCTCATCGCGGCCGTCCAGGGCGTCGCGACCTCGTTCGGCGTCATCCTCGTGGCCCGGGTCGGCGAAGGCATGCTGGCGACGCTGCGCGAACTCTTCGTCGAGCGCGCCCTGGGGCTTCCGCTCGAACGCGTCGAACGGGCCGGGTCGGGCGACCTCACGTCCCGCGTCACCAACGACGTCTCCGTGATCACCAATGTGTTCCGGGACGCGTTGCCCGCTCTCGCACGTTCCGTGCTGACGCTCGGCCTCACCCTGGTGGCGCTGGCGATCCTCGACTGGCGGTTCCTGCTCGTGGCGCTGCTCGCGGTCCCCATCCAGGCGTGGACGGTGCGGTGGTACGTACAGCGAGCGGTCCCGCTCTATGCGGCGCAGCGCGTCGCCGTCGGCGGCCAGCAACAACAACTGCTGGGCACCATCGGCGGGGCGTCCACCGTCCGCGCGTTCCGGCTCGCCGACGAACACGTGAAGCAGGTCGCCACCTCCTCCAACAAGGCCGTCGACCTGGCGCTGCGCGGCATCCGGCTGGTGACGCGGTTCTATTCGCGCCTCAACCTCGCCGAGTTCGTGGGATTGTCCGCCGTCCTGGTGGCCGGCTTCTTCCTGGTCCGGAACGGCAGCGTCAGCATCGGAACGGCCAGTGCCGCCGCGCTCTACTTCCACAGCCTCTTCACCCCGATCAACATCGCGCTCGGGCTCGTCGACGACGCCCAAGCGGCGACCGCCGGGCTCGCCCGGCTCGTGGGCGTCGCCGACATGGCACCGGCTCAGACAGGACAGACCGCCCGCCCAGACGACGCGTCCGTCCAGATCTCCGGGGTCGAGTACGCCTACCGCCCTGGCCACCCGGTGCTGCGCGGCATCAACCTGGACATCGCGGCCAAGGAACGCGTCGCACTGGTCGGCGCGAGCGGCGCCGGAAAGACGACTCTCGCCAAGCTCATCGCGGGCATCCACCACCCCGATCGCGGCACGATCAGCATCGGCGACGCCGGTCCCGCCACGACCGGCCGTACCGTGGCCCTGGTCACCCAAGAGGTGCACGTCTTCGCCGGTACCCTCGCCGATGACCTCCGCCTGGCCCGCCCGGACGCGGAGGACGACGATCTCCTCACCGCGCTCGACCAGGTAGGGGCCCTGTCCTGGGCCGAGGCGCTGCCCGACGGCCTCGACACCGTCGTGGGAGAGAGCGGGCACCGCCTGACCACCGCGCAAGCACAGCAACTAGCCCTGGCCCGGCTCGTTCTTGCCGATCCCCCGGTCGTCGTCCTGGACGAGGCCACCGCCGAGGCAGGCAGCGCCGGAGCCCGCACCCTGGAGGCCGCCGCCGCAGCCGCGATCGAGGGCCGCACCGCCCTCATCGTCGCCCACCGCCTCACCCAGGCCGCCGAAGCCGACCGCATCGTGGTGCTCGACAAGGGCCGCGTCGTCGAGACCGGCACGCACTCCGACCTCGTCCACGCCAACGGCCGTTACGCCGCCCTCTGGGAGGCCTGGTCCGACAACAGCCGCTCCTGAACGCAAGGCACAGTCACCCACGAGGACACCAAGGGGCTTCCGCCGCAATGGCATGCGCAGCGGAAGCCCCTGGTACGCCGCTAGCTACCAGGCGAACGAGTACGGTTCGGCGCCGCCGGGGAACGGGATACGCGAGGTCTGCCCGTTGGAGAGATCGATGCGGTGGGCGTAGCGGTCGGTGACGGCCATCAGATAGCGGCCGGTCGCGTCGCGGTCGAGCTGGGTGAACATCCAGGTGGCGTTCCTGGGGTTGTCCGCGTACTTCTGCTCGAAGAGCACGCGCGACTGGCGCCCTGTCGCGACGTCCACTTCAATGACGCGCGTCCACGACGGGTCCTTGCCCTGCGCCGCGATCACGTACAGCTTCCTGCCGTCGGAGCTGAGGACCGGCGAGGTCAGCTCACCGCGGACCGGCACGCGGCGGGACGCCTTGAGCAGGTCGCCTCCCGTGCCGGTGTCCAGGACCCAGACGCCGTCCATTCCGCGCGAACCTCCGATGGAGTACGCGAGACGACGCCCGTCCGCGGACCAGCTCAGCGACTCCGGCAGGCCCGTCTCCTTCGACTTGAAGACCTCCCGGCGCCCTGTGACGACGTCCACCACCACGATCTCAACGGGTCCTTGCAAGCCCCACGTCCGGCCGCTTCTCTTGAGTGGCAGAGGAGAGCCCCACTTGTGGCCTGGCGCATTCTTCCGTGGGTCGACCGGCAGCACGGGGGTCTTCGGGTCGATCGGTGCCCTGCTCTTGAGCGGGGCATCCACCGGGTACGCAATGCGGCGTCCATCCGGGCTGGCCGCGATGTAACGGATGAGTCCGTCGTTCTTGCCGCCCTTGACCGGATCCAGACCTCGAAGGCGTCCCGCTGAGGTGAGACTCAGACGATAGAGCCTCCCCCCGTCCGGCCCGGGCTTCGCCCCCGCGAGGTAGAAGAGTGTCTCGTCGTTGGTGGCGGTGATGGCGATCCATTCCACAACGCCCTTCGGCGGCGGAACGGTGGCGGTGATCGCACCTGTGGCGGCGTCGCGCACGGTCACGCCGTTGCCGTCCGCCCCCTGCCCGTACGCGGCACCGGCCACGAAGAACCGTCCCGGCGTGCTCGGCGGCGCAGCCGCTCGTTCCGGCGAACTGACGAACGACGCGCTGACCACGCCGATCGCCATGACCAGCAGGACGCCGACGGCCACGGCGGCGGGGATCAGCCAGGACACGGCCCGCGGTGACCGCGACTCGGCGACCTGGATCTCAGGGGTACGGGTGACGGCCGCGATGCCGTGCAGGGCGTCGCGCAGCTGCTCTTCGGTCTTGGTCATTCGTCGTTCCCCAGGAGGCGGGCCAGGGCCTTGAGACCCCGGGCGGCGGTCGTACGGACGGTGACCTGGCTGACGCCCAGGGCGGCGGCGATCTCCGCATCGCTCAGGTCGAGGTAGTAGCGCATGACGAGCACCTCGCGCCGCCTGCGTGGCAGCCGCTGCACGGCCTCCATGACGCGGCGGCGGTCCTCGCCGACGAGCACCTCTGACTCCGCCGACCACATCGGCGGCTCATGGTGCACACCGAACCGCCGCGCCACCACGCGGCGCCGGATGACCGACCGGCAGGCGTTCACGACGGACGCCCGGGCGTACGCGAGCGCCTTCTCCTCACCGTCCAGCGTCCCCCATCGGCGGTGCAGCCCCAGGAACGCGTCCTGCACGACGTCCTCGGCGGTGTTCTCGTCTCCGACCAGCAGCACCGCGAGCCGGAACAGCTTGAGCCGGTGTTCGGCGAACAGCGCGCCCACCGGCGCGGGCCCGGACTCGGGCTCCGGCTCGGCGCCAGGCGGGTCGATCACGGTCAAGCCCTCTTGATCCATGCCATAAAGACGCGCCATGGCCCAGATTGTTGCTCGCCCCGCCGCAGAGGTTTCAGGCGTTCATGGTTTCAGGCGTTCATGGCCTCGATGAGACTCGTGGGCCGGAGGTCGGTCCAGTTCTCCTCGACATAGGCCAGGCAGGCGTCGCGGGAGTCCTCACCGAACGCGACCGTCCAGCCGTTGGGGATCTCGGCGAACGTGGGCCAGAGGGAGTGCTGGCCCTCGTGGTTGACGAGGACGTAGTAGCGGCCTTCGGCGTCTTCGAAGGGGTTGGTGCTCATCGGGTCTCCTTGGTGAGGATGGTGCGTAGTTCGCCGGCCAGGCGCTGGACGGTCGCGCGTTCGAACAGGGCGCTGTCGTACTCCAGGTAGCAGTCGACCGGGCCGTCCCCCTGGGGTTCGAAGAAGCTCACCGTGAGGTGGGCGTTGCGGGCTCCGGTCGGGACGTGCTCGAGGACGATCCCGTCGATGTGGGCCATCCGGGCCTTCTCGTGGTGGATGAGCATCACCTGCGGCGCGGGCAGGCTGAGTGCCTTCGCGACGCGGTCGAACGGGACGTCCTGGCGGTCCAGGGCGTTCAGGTTGGTCTCCCGGATGCGGGCCAGGAGCTCCCGGAACGCCGGATCCCCGCTGGTGTCCGTGCGGAGGATCACCGTGTTGAAGAAGCAGCCGATCAGGTCGGTCAGGGCTTCCTCGGTGCGGCCCGCGACGAACGACGCGATGGGAAGGTCGGTGCCGGCGCCGTTGCGGGTGAGGAGTGTCGCGAGGGCGGCCTGGAGCACCATGAACATGCTCGTCCCAGTCTGCGCGGCGAGGTTGTCGATCGCCTCGTGCAGGTCCGGGTCAAGGACGATGTGAACGTATTCGCCTTGGGACTCCCGGGTGTTGGGCAGGTCGTACGGGAGAGTCAGCTCCCGTGGCGCATCAGAGAGATGCTCACGCCAGTAGGCGATCTGCCGTTCGGCCGGGAGTGAGTGAGCCCAGACGGTGTAGTCGGCGTAGGAGACCGGGAGTGATTGCCACGCAGGGGCCTTGCCTTCGCAGCGAGCCGTGTAGGCGATGGCCAGATCATTGGCCAGCGGCACTACGGACCACTCGTCCACGCCGATGTAGTGCATGGTCAGGAGCAGCGCCTGGGCACCGGTGGCGTCGGTGAGCAGGCGGGCACGGAGGGGCGGGCGGGTCAGATCGGCTCGTTCTGCCGCGAGGGTGCGGATTCCGGCTTCCACGTCGGCGACCTGGAGGCGTTCGAGGGTGAAGCCCGCGTCGTGCTGAACGAGGCGGCCGTCGCGCTCAGCGAAGGCCGTGCGGAGAGGCTCATGGCGAGCAGCGAGGTCGTCCAAGGCCGCTGCAAGGGCGGCCACGTCGAGCCCGTCGGGTGAACGGAGTGCGAAGGCCATGTCGTACAACGTCCCGGTGCTGTGGCGCGTCCACTGCCATTCCTGGGATGGAGCGGCGGGCAGGACGGACGGTCGTTCGACCGGGGCCAGGCGGGGCCGGGCAGCCGTCGTGTCCGTGCCGGCGCGGGCGGTCGTCGCGTCCAGGCGGTCGGCGAGATCGGCCACCGTCGGGGCGTCGAAGACGTCACGGAGAGCCAAGTCGGCGTCCAGAACGGTACGGACGCGACCCAGCAGGCGCATGGCGGACATGGAGTGGCCGCCAAGCTCGAAGAAGTTGTCGTGGATGCCCACTTCGGGGAGTTCGAGGATCTCGGCGAAGAGCCCGGCGAGGGCCTTCTCGCGGCCGGTGACGGCACGCGCGGTCCCGACACGGGCCGTCCAGTCGGGGGCCGGGAGGGCACGGCGGTCGAGCTTGCCGTTCGGGGTGAGCGGCAGCGGACCGTCGAGCACGACGACGGCGGCGGGGACCATGTAGTCCGGCAGAAGGGCCGCCACATGGGCGCGGATCTCCGCCGGGCCGGCCTGCCCGACGGCGTATCCGACCAGCCGGGTCTCCCGGCCGCTGCGGTCCGCCACGACGGCCGCCTGCGTGACGCCGGGGTGCCGGGTCATGGCGCCTGCGATCTCGCCGGGTTCGATGCGGTAGCCGCGGATCTTCACCTGGTCGTCGGCGCGGCCGAGGAAGTCCACGTTCCCGTCGGCCCGCCAGCGGGCCCGGTCGCCGGTCCGGTACATCCGCGTGCCGGGCGGGCCGAACGGGCAGGCCACGAAACGTTCGGACGACAAGCCGGGACGGCCCAGATAACCGCGAGCCAGGCCACGACCGGCGACGTAGAGCTCGCCGACGACGCCGGGCGGGACCGGCTGGAGCCGTTCGTCCAGGACGTAGACGCGCGTGTTGGGATCTGGCACACCGATCGGGACGGCGCCCGCCCAGCCCTGTTCGGCGAGCCACAACGTCGAGTTGACCGTGGCCTCGGTCAGGCCGTACGCGGCAAGGAGGCGCAGGTGACCAGCCCATCGGGCGATGACGTCCGGCGGCACGGTCTCGGTGCCGACGAGGACGGTGGCGCCCTCAGGGATGTCGCAGCCGGGCGGCAGCGCGGCCACCAGGGAGGGCGGCAGGATCGCGTGCGTGATCTGCTGCTCGTTCATGAAGTCGGTCAGCTCACGGCCCGGCACCCGCGCTTCGTCGGGCACCAGCACAAGGGTGCCGCCGTGGCACAGCGCCATCGACAGCTCGAAGATCGTGACGTCGAAGCCGATCGACGCGAACTGCAGCACCCGGCTGTCCGGCCTCAGCCCCATCCGGTCCACGGCCGTGGCGACCAGGCTGCCGATGCCTTCGTGGGGGACGACGACGCCCTTGGGGCGGCCGGTCGAGCCCGACGTGTAGATGACGTAGGCGGCCTGGTCGAGGGCGATCGGTGCGAATACGGCGCCCGGCGCGAGACCGGCGAGACCGGCGAGCTCGCCGGCGGTCTCCGGGGAGTCGAGGGACACCACCTCGACGCCCTCGACCTCCGGGACCTTGCCCGCGACCTGCTCGGTGACGACCACGACGGCGGCCCGAGCGTCGTCGAGCATGTAGGCGAGACGGTCGCCGGGGTGGGCGAGGTCCATCGGCAGGAACGCGGCGCCCAGCTTGTTGATCCCGAGCATGACGGCGACCATCTCCACGGAACGCGGGACGGCCACGCCGACGACGCCCTCAGCGCGGACGCCATGGCGCGCCAGCAGGACCGCCATGCGATCCGACAGCGCGTCCAGCTCGGCATAGGTCACCGAACGCGGGCCGTCCACGACGGCCATCGCTTCCGGCTGTTCGGTCACGAGCCGCCCGAAGAGGCCGGGGATGGTCAGCTCCTCCACGACCCGGTTGGTCTGGTTGAAGCCGGCAAGGACCTGCTCGCGTTCCTCGTCGGTGAGCACGTCGATCCGGCCCACCGTCAGCTCCGGCTCGGCGGCCACGGTCTCGACGAGCCGTGACAGGCGCTCCCCGAGGACGGCGACCGACGACCGGTCGAAGATGTCGGAACGGAACTCCAGCACGCAGCCGATCCGGCCGCTCGCGACGTCCTCGGCGAAGCTGAAGACGAGATCGAACTTCGCCGTCCGCGCCTCCACGGTTTGCGGCACCGCCGTCAGCCCCGGCAGCGCGACGTCGTCGCCGGCACGGTTGCGGTATCCGACCATGACCTGGAAGAGCGGGTTGCGGTCGGGTGACCGCACCGGATTGACCTCCTCCACGACGGCCTCGAACGGCACATCCTGGTGGGAGAAGGCCGCCAGGTCGGTCTCGCGCACCCGGTCCACCAGCTCGGCGAACGTCGGGTCGCCCGAGACGTCCGTCCGCAGCACGAGGGTGTTGACGAAGAAGCCGACCAGCTCGTCCAGCGCCTCGTCCGTCCGCCCGGAGATCGGCGCGCCGAGCGGGAGGTCGTCACCGGCGCCGAGCCGGTGCAGCAACGCGGCGACGGCCGCGTGGCACACCATGAACATGCTCGCGCCGCTCCGCTGGGCGATCCGCCGCAGCCCGTCGCAGGCCGCCGGGTCGAGCTCGATGGTCAGCTCGCCGCCCGACATGGTCGGCCGGGCCGGGTGGGGCCGGTCGGTGGGCAGTTCGAGCTGCTCGGGCGCACCGCGCAGGTTCTCCCGCCAGTACGCCAACTGCCGCTCGGCCAGGCCGTCCGTCTCCAGCAGCTCGCGCTGCCAGAGCGTGTAGTCCACATACTGCACCGGCAGCGGCTCCCACTCGGGCGCCGCTCCCGCTGTGCGAGCGGCATACGCGGTGGACAGATCGCGCAGGAACGGCCCGTCCGACCATTCGTCGGTCGTGATGTGGTGCAGCAGCAACGCCACCACGTGCTCGTCGGGCGCGAGCCGGACGACCGTCGCGCGCAGAGGAGGCTCCACGGCCAGGTCGAACGGCCGGCCCAGCGCCATCGCTAGCACCGCGTCGAGCTGCCCCTCGGCCGACTCCAGCACCGCGAACTCCGGCCGCGCGTCCTCGACAGGCAGCACCTGCTGGAACGGACGGCCTTCACGCTCAACGATCAGCGTGCGCAGTGCCTCGTGCCGCGCCATCACATCGCCCAGCCCGTCGCGCAGAGCGTCCACGTCCAGCGCGCCGCGCAGCCGCATGACCAGCGGGAAGTTGTAAGCGGCGGACGAATGCTGCGTTTCGCCCCCATGGCTACGCCCCACCGCCCCCGACAATTGCTCGATCAGCCATAGCCGCTGCTGCGCGAACGACAGCGGTGGCTCGGCGGGCCGTTCCGGCACGGCGACCAGCTCGGGACGGCGCCCCGCAGTCGAGGCGGCCGCCCGTTCCGCCAGCTCGGCGACCGTCGGCGCCTCGAAGAGATCACGGATCGCAAGCTCGGCGCCGAGCGCCGCCCGCGCACGGCTGACCAGCCGCGTCGCCAGCAGCGAGTGCCCGCCCAGGTCGAAGAAGTCATCGTCGATGCCGACCCGCTCAACCCCGAGCAGCTCAGCGAAGATCTCGCACAGCACCTGCTCGCGCGGTGTCCGCGGCGGACGGCTGTCGGCTCCGCTGCTCACCTCGGGCTTGGGCAGGGCCCGCACGTCGAGCTTGCCGTTCACGGTGATCGGCAGCCGGTCCACGAGCATCAGCACAGCCGGGACCATGTAGCCCGGCAACCGCGCCTTCAGTGCCTCGCGCAGCACCGTGACCAGCTCATCCTGCGCGTCGACCGGACCCGCCGGGACGACATAGCCGACGAGCCGCTTGACGCCGCCGGGTCCGGAGCCGTCGGCGATGACGGCCGCGTGGGCGACCAGCGGGTGGTCCTCCAGCGCGGCGCCGATCTCGCCCAGCTCGACGCGGTAACCCCGGATCTTCACCTGGTCGTCGGTCCGCCCGAGGAAGTCCAGGTTGCCGTCGGGCCGCCGCCGCACCAGGTCACCCGTCCGGTACATCCGCGCACCGGGCTTGTCGCTGAACGGGTCGGCGACGAAGCTCGCGGCGGTCAGCCCCGGACGCAGGTGGTAGCCACGGGCCAGCCCCACGCCGCTGATGTAGAGCTCGCCGGGGGTGCCGGGCGGCACCGGGCGCAGCGCGGCGTCCAGGATGTACGCGCGGGTGTTCCAGATCGGGCGCCCGACGGTGGAGGTCGCGCTGTCGTCCGTGGAGGCACCGAGGGTGTTGATCGTGTACTCGGTCGGCCCGTACAGGTTGTAGCCGAAGGTCCCCGGCGTCTCGCGCAGCGTGGACCACACGGTCTCCGACACCGCCTCGCCGCCGAGGAGCACCAGCGGCGGCCGGTGGCCGTCCAGCAGGCCCTCGTCGATGAGGTGGTGGGCGTACGTGGGCGTCACGTTGACGACGTCGATCAACTCTCGGTCGCAGTAGGCCACCAGCTCCTCGGCGTCACGCCGCAGGTTCTCGTCGGAGACGTGGACCTCGTGGCCCTCGATCAGCCACAGCAGCTCTTCCCACGACATGTCGAACGCGAACGACACCGTGTGCGCGATCCGCAACCGCCGCCCGCCCACGGCCGCGATCGTCGGCTCGAAGATGGCCTCGCGGTGGTTGAACTGCATGTTCGTCAGGCCTCGGTAAGGCGTGACGACGCCCTTGGGACGCCCGGTCGAGCCTGAGGTGTAGATAACGTACGCCGGGTGCTCCAGCCGGTGCGGCAGGTCACGGGCGAACGCGGGCCGTTCCGCGTCGTCCAGCGCCCCGCCCGGCAGTCCGGCCAGCTCGGCAACGGTCGCGTCGTCGTCGACCAGGATCCGGTCAACGTCCACGTCCGGCAACGTCGCCGCGACGGACGTGGTCGTGAGGACGCACGCGGGCGCGGTGTCGCCCAGCATGAACTCCAGCCGTTCGGCCGGGTACTCCAGGTCCAGCGGCAGGTAGGCCGCTCCCGTCTGGAGGACCGCGAACAGCGCGACGACCATCTCGACCGAACGCGGCAGGGCCAGCGCCACCACGCGTTCCGGCGCCGCACCGCGCGCCAGCAGCAGCCGCGCCATGCGGTTGATGCGCGCGTCGAGTTCGCCGTAGGTCAGCCTCTCCGCCCCGAAGACGAGCGCGGTCTCCTCCGGGATACGTGCCGCGCGTTCGGACAGCAGCTCGGCCACGGTCACGGACGGCAAGGGCCGCTGCGACGCGTCCCATTCCTCCCCGAGACTCCGCCGCTCCGCGGGCAGCAGCATGTCGAGTCCGCCGACCTGGTCCGCGAGACCGGCCGACAGCTGGTCGAGCAGCATGGTGAAGCGGTCGAGCAGCGCGCTCGCCTCATGGTCCTCGAACGCGTCGGGACGGTAGGACAGGGTCACGCGCAGGCGCCTGCCCTGCGTCACGATGAGGGTGACCGGGTAGTGCGTCGCGTCGGCGTTGGCCACGTCCACGATGCCGTTGCGGCGCGTGAACTCCAGCATCCGCTCCTCGCCACCGGCGTCGCGCAGCACGAACAACGTGTCGAACAGCCGCCGGTGCCCGGTCTCACGCTGCAGGTCACCGAGCCCGAGATGTTCGTACGGCATCAGCGCCACTCGCTCGTCCTGAACGCGGCGCAGCATGCCGAGCACGGACTCGCGCGGCTTCAGCGTGATCCGGACCGGCACCGTGTTGAGGAACATCCCGATGATGTTCTCGACCTCGGGCACCGCCACCGGGCGCCCGGCGACCGCAGTGCCGAAGACCACGTCGTCACGGCCGACGGCGGCGGCCA
This sequence comes from Actinomadura sp. 6N118, assembly GCF_044326415.1. Classification (NCBI taxonomy): domain Bacteria; kingdom Bacillati; phylum Actinomycetota; class Actinomycetes; order Streptosporangiales; family Thermomonosporaceae; genus Actinomadura; species Actinomadura sp. 6N118. The sequence goes on from NZ_JBIRAZ010000003.1 coordinate 511,908, forward strand.
GCACGAGCCCCCAAGCGGCGTTGAGCATGGTGTTGAGCGTCAGGCCCTGCTCCCGGGCGGTGCCGCGCAGCCGGTCGCCCAGCTCGGCCGGGAGCTCGATGTCGAGGTTGCGCGGGATCACGGGCTGCAGGCCGTCGTCGGCGGGCCGCACCAGCGTCGGCTCGTCGAGCCCGGCCAGGGCGTCGCTCCAGGCCCCGAGGGCCGCGTCCGCGTCCTGGCCTGCCAGCCAGCCGAGGTAGTCGCGGTAGTTGCCGGGACGCGGCATGCCGCTGTCGTCGCCGGCCTGCGCGTACAGGGCGAACAGCTGCTCCAGGACCAACCACGCCGACCAGCCGTCCCACAGGATCAGGTGGTGGGTGAGCACCAGCCGGTCACGGCCGCCGCCGAGCCGGATGAGCAGGAGCCGCATCGCCGGCGGGCTCGCCAGGTCGAACCGCTCGGTCCGGTCGGCGGCCAGCAGCGCGGCCACCTTCTCTTCCTGCTCCGCGACGGACAACGACGACAGGTCGACCTCACGCAGCGGCGGCGGCACGTCGGCCCCGACGAACTGCACCGGCCGCGGCAGGCCCTCCCCTGTGAAACCGACCCGCAGGCTCGGGTTGCGTGCCAGCAGCGCCGCGCAAGCCGCCCTGAGCCGGCCCGCGTCGAGGCGCTCGTCGAACGAGAAGACGTCCTGCGAGGTGTAGACGTCGATCGCGTCGGTGTCGTAGGTGGCGTGGAAGTAGATGCCCTCTTGCAAAGGGGAGAGCGGCCAGACGTCCTCGACCGGGACGGGGCTGGTCGCGCGCACCCGTTCGAGCTCCTCATCCGTGAGCTCGACCAGCTCCGCGTCGTCGAACCCCTCCGAGGCCGGGCCGTCGGCCACGGCGACGGCCAGCGCGGCGGGTGTGCGATGAGCGAAAACGTCGCGGGGGCTAAGCTGCAGCCCGGCCTTGCGGGCGCGGCTCGACACGGTGATCGAGGCGATGCTGTCGCCACCGAGGACGAAGAAGTCGTCATCGACACCGACCTCGGTGCCGAGCACTGAGCCGAAGATCTCGCAGAGCAGCCGTTCGGTGTCGTTCCGCGCGGCCCGCACCTCACGCGGTGCGGCCTCCGGAACGGGCAGGGCCTCGCGATCGATCTTGCCGTTGGGCGTCAGCGGCAGCTCGTCCAGCACGACGACCGCGCTCGGCACCATCGGCGCCGGGAGCGCGGCGGCCAGGCTGGATTGCAGGTCGGTCCCGTCGAGTGTGGCTCCTGGAGCGGCGACGGCGTACGCGATCAACCGCATGGCGGTGCCCTCGCCGCGAACTATGGCGACCGCCCTCGCGACCCCAACCTCACGGCTGAGCTGCGCCTCGACCTCGCCCAGCTCGACCCGATTGCCGCGGATCTTGATCTGGTGGTCGGTCCGGCCGGCGTAGACCAGGGCGCCGTCCGCACGCCGGCGGACCAGGTCGCCCGTGCGGTACATGCGCGAGCCCGCCGGCCCGTACGGGTCGGCCACGAAGCGCTCGGCGGTCAGCCCGGACCGGGCGTGATAGCCGACGGCGAGCTGATCACCCGCGATGTAGAGCTCGCCGGGCATGCCCTCGGGCACGTGGCGCAGACAGGTGTCGAGGACGTACAGGCGGGTGTTCCAGACCGGCCCGCCGATCGGCACGGCCTCGCCCTCGGGGGCGATGGACCCGTCCGCCCACGTGACCTGGATGGTCGCCTCGGTCGGCCCGTAACAGTTGTCGACGGGCGTACCGGTCAGCTCCAGCCAGCGGCGCGCCATTCCGGTGCTGAGGGGCTCGGCGGCGCTGATGACCTTCCGCAGGCTCGCGGCCCACGCCGGATCGGCGGTGAGCTCATCGGCGCCCAGGATCGCCTGGATCATCGAGGGCACGAAGTTCACGACCGTGACGCGACGTTCCTGGATGAGACCGGCGAGGTAGACAGGGTCGACGTGCCCGCCGGGCTCGGCCAGGACGGTCGCCCCGCCTGAGCAGAGCGGCCAGAAGAGCTGCCACACCGAGGCGTCGAAGCTCGCCGACGCCTGCTGGAGCATGCGGTCCTCGGCGCCCATCCCCAGCTCGCCCTGCGCCCACGCAAGGTGCCCGACGATGGCGCGGTGGCTGACCACGACGCCCTTCGGACGCCCAGTGGAGCCCGAGGTGTAGATCAGGTACGCGGGATCGCCGGGACGAGCCGGGCGCGGTTCGGCGTCGTGTTCATCGTCGTGCTCGTCATCGGCCTCCCCGACGGCAACGAACTCCACCCCGCTGATCCCGGAAAGCTCGCCGTTCCGGGTCACGACCATGCGGGCACCGGAGTCGGCGAGCATGAACGCCAGCCGGTCGGCCGGGTAGTCGACGTCGAGCGGCACGTACGCGGCGCCCGACTTCAGGACGCCCAGCAGCGCGACCATCAGCTCGACCGAACGCGGGATCGCGACCGCGACGTACTCGCCCGGCCCGGCACCCCGCGCCGCCAGACGACGTGCGAGCCGCTCCGCACGCCGGTCCAGTTCCGCGTACGAGATCTCCTCGGCGTCGAAGATCACGGCGGTGGCGTCGGGCGTGCGGGTGGTCTGTGCCGCGATGGCGGACGCGAGCGTCCCCGCCGGAATCTCCCGGGCCTCGCCGACGAGCCGCGCCTCCGCACGTTCGGCGGCGGACAGCAGATCAAGCCGCCCCACTGGACGCTCCGCGTCGGCGAGGACCGATTCCAGCAACCGTGTGAGGCCGTCGGACAGCCGCCGGACCGTCTCCGGGGTAAGGCGCGCGGTGTCGTGGACAAGCCTGAGCTCCAGGCGTTCCCCGGGCACGACGGTCAGCGAGAGCGGGTAGTGCGAGGCGTCGCGGATGTCCACGTCCGAGATCGAGAACGCGGCGCCCGGCGCACGCAGCTCGTCGCTCATCGGGTAGTTCTCGACCGCCACGAGCGTGTCGAAAAGGGCTTCGGGATGTCCGGCTAGCCGCTGGATCTCGGCCAGCCCGAGGTGCTGGTGGTCGAGAAGCTCGGTCTGCCGGTCCTGCAGCCGCGCGAACAGACTCGCGAGCGGCTCGTCCGGCCTCCACGTCACCCGCACCGGCAGCGTGTTGACCAGCAGCCCGACCATCGACTCGATGCCGTCGACCTCGGCCTGGCGGCCCGACACGGTCGACCCGAAGACGACGTCGCGGCTCCCGGTGAGGCGGCCGAGCAGGAGCCCCCAGGCACCCTGCACGACGGTGCTCAGCGTCAGGCCCCGCGCCCGCGCCCATGCGGAGAGGCCGTTGGTGGCCGCCGCGTCCAGTGAGGTGCGCACCTGTCCCATCGGGCCGGGCGCCGCGTCCTCGCGCCGGGCTCCGGCGAGCAGAGTCGGCTCGTCCAGCCCGCCCAGCGCCTCGCGCCAGGCCGTACGCGCCGCCTCCCGATCACGACCCGCGAGCCACGCGAAGTAGTCGCGGTACGAGGGAGCCCTGTTTTCCGGTGCCCTGGCCGCCTGCGCCTCCCCCGACACCAGGTCGCGCAACATGATCGGCACGGACCAGCCGTCGGAGGTCAGGTGGTGCAGGGTGAGGATGAGCGTGTGCGGCCCGTCCGCAGCCTCGCCCCGGACGAACGCGGCGCGTAGCAGCGGCGGTGCCGAGAGATCGAAGCGGTGGGCGAACTCCTCGGCCGCGATGGCCTCAACGTCGGCCCCGTCGGCCCCGTCGACCTCGCGCCACGGCACGGTCGACGAACCGGGGATGAACTGCACGATCTGTCCGTTCGCCAACTGCAGGAACCCGGCCCGCAACGGCGCATGCCGGTCCAGCAACCCCTGAACGGCGCGGCGCAGCGCCGCCGGATCCACGTCGCCCGCCAGCTCGATGATCTGCTGAACGGTGTAGACGTCGTCCGCGTCCTCGTCGAAGAGCGCGTGGAAGAGCAGGCCTTCCTGGAGCGGCGTGATCGGCAGGACGTCCGCCAGGTCGCCGACAGCAAGCTCCAGTTCGTCGATCTCGTCCTGGGCGATCGCCACGAGCGGGAAGTCGGATGGCGTGTGCCCTCCCGCGTTCAGGCAGCTCAGGTGGGCGACCAGGCCGCGCAGCGCGTCGAGCCAGGCCCCGGCCAGATCGGCGACATCGGAGAACCCGAACACGCCATCGGGCCATGACCACGTCGCACTGAGCTCCGGCCCGGTCGCGGCGTCGTCGCGGACGATCGCGTTCACTTCGAGCGGGTGGCCCAGCGGCATGCCCGGGTCCCGGCCGGCCGAGAGAGGCTCGGTGTCGCCCGCGAGCTGCCAGTCGCCGTCGCCGCCCGCACGGAAACGTCCCAGGTAGTTGAAGAGAACCTGTGCTGTGGAGGCGTCCGCGGCATAGCCCAGGCTGGACGCGGGAGCGGCGCGGAGCTGCTCCTTGACTCGTTTGAGGGTGCGGCCGACGGACGGACCGCCCGCTGTGAAGTCGGCCCAGTCGACGGTCCCTGGCGCCAGCCGTGCCGGGAGGAAACTGGTGAACCAGCCCACCGTCCGCGACAGGTCGGCGTCTCCCGCGACCTCGTCCTGCTCGCGACCGTGCCGTTCGAGGTGCACCAGCAGATCCTGGTGCTCAGTTGGTCCTTGGTGCTCGGTGCGCCCCTGGTGCTCGGTGCGCCATGCGGCCACGGCGACGGCGACGGCGAGCGCGGTGAGCAGCACGTCGTCGACCGAGCCGTGGTAGGCGGCGGGCACGCCGGTGAGGAACTGCGCCGTCACATCGGCGGGCAACGTCACCGTCAGGGAACGTTCGGTGGCCGCGACATCGGTCTGCCGGTCGAGCGGGCGGGCACCCAGCGGGGCGACGGGCCCGTCCACCACGTCGCGCCACGTGCTCGGGTCGGCCATGCGGGTGTCGGCGGCCAGCAGCCTGGACCATTCGGCGAACGAGGTGGCGACCGGCGCAAGCTCCTCACCCGCCGCCGCCTGCTCCAGGTCGGAGAGCAGGACGCGCCAGGAGACGCCGTCCACGACGAGATGGTGGCCCACCAGGAGCAGCCGCCCGTCCTCGGGCGACCACACGGCTTGGAGCATGACGCCCTGCTCCGGTGCCAGGCGTGCGGCGGCGTACTCGCGGTGCGCGGTGAGGTCGGCACCGCCCTCCACACGTTCGATGAGGTCCGCGGCCTGGACGGCGCCGGGCGGCGGGACCTCCAGTGTCCAGCCGGTCCGGTCGAGCCGGGCGCGCAGCATGCCGTGGTGGTCGATGACCGCCTGCAGGGTCGCGGTGAGCGCGTCGGCGTCGAGGTCGTTCGGGACCCGCACCACCACGGACTGGTAGAACGCGTCGATGGGCCCATCCAGCTTGCGCAGCCACTGGATGATCGGCGTCGGCTGGACGATACCGACGCCGGGGTCGTGTGGCCGTTCAGCCACGGCGTGACCGGCCTCGGAGGCGACGGCGGCGAGGCCGGAGACCGTGCGCAGGCGGAAGACGTCACGCGGGGTGATGGCGAGCCCGGCCCGGCGCGCCCGGTTGACCAGCTGAATGGCGACAATACTGTCACCGCCCAGCTCGAAGAAACTGTCATGCACACCGACGGCGGGCAGGCCCAGCACCTCGGCGAACAGCGCGGCGAGGGTGTGCTCGGCGGGCGTCTCCGGCGGGGCGTCACCCGCGCTCGCCGTCCACTCCGGCTCCGGCAGGGCGTCCTTGTCGAGCTTGCCATTGGGTGTCAGCGGCAGCGTCCCGGGCAGCACGACGATCGTGCCGGGCACCATGTAGTCGGGCAGTTCGGCGGCCGCGAAGCTCCGCAACTCCGCGACGTCAAGCCCGCCATCAGTCGCGTCGGCGCTGGTCACGTAGGCGACGAGGCGCTTGGCTCCGCGGTGGTCCTCGCGGGCGACGACGGCGGCCTGGGCCACGGCGTCGTGTCCCATGAGGGCGCTCTCGATCTCACCCGGCTCGATGCGGAAGCCACGGATCTTGATCTGGCCGTCGCCGCGGCCGAGGAAGTCGATGTTCCCGTCGGCGCGCCAGCGTGCGCGGTCGCCGGTGCGGTACATGCGGTCGCCGGGGCCGCCGAACGGGTCGGCGACGAACCGTTCGGAGGTCAGGCCGGGCCTGCCGAGATAGCCGCGGGCCAGTCCGCGACCGGCAACGTACAGCTCACCCGCGACGCCGGGCGGGACGGGCCGCAGCGCCGAGTCGAGGATGTAGCAGCGGGTGCCCGGGTCGGGCACGCCGATGGGCACCGGCCCCTCGGTCTCCGGCTCCGCGAGCCAGAGCGTGGAGTTGACACTCGCCTCGGTCAGGCCGTACGCGACGACGACCCGCATCCGGTCGCTCCATCGCGCGATGAGCTCGGCGGGCACCGCCTCGGTGCCGACGACCAGCACGGCGCCCGCGGGCAGCTCGCACTCGGCCGGCAGAGCCGCCACAAGCGAGGGCGGCAGGATCATGTGGGTGGCGCGGTGCTCGGCGAGGTAGCCGGTCAGCTCCTCCCCCGCGACGCGCCGTTCGGCCGGGACGACGATGGCGGTGCCGCCGACGCACAACGACATGACCAGGTCCCAGACCGCGACGTCGAACCCGACCGACGCGAACTGCACGACCCGGCTGCCGGGCGCCACGCCCAGCCGTTCGACGGCGGTCGCGATGAGGCTGCCGATCCCGTCATGGGACACCACGACGCCCTTGGGACGGCCCGTCGAGCCCGAGGTGTAGATGACGTACGCGGCGCGGCCGAGGTCACCGCCTGCCGGATCCGGCAGGTCGTCCTCGTCCAGGCCCGCAAGCTCGTCCGCGACCGCGGGGTCGTCCAGCAGCACGTGCGGTATCACCGGAAGGTCGTCGGCGAGCTCGCTCAGGGAGACGACGGCACGCGCGCCCGAGTCCTCCACCATGTAGGCGACACGGTCCGCCGGGTGGTCCAGGTCGAGAGGCAGATAGGCGGCGCCCGCCTTCATCACGCCGAACAACGCCACGACCATGTCGGCTGAGCGCGGCACGGCGACCGCGACGATGTCCTCGGCGGCCACGCCACGGCCGCGCAGGAGCCGGGCGAGCCGGTTGGCCCGGCCGTTGAGCTCCCGGTAGGTCAGCCGCTCGGACTCACAGATCACCGCGATCTCGTCCGGCGTCTCCGCCACGCGGCGTTCGAACGCGGCCGTCCACGACAGCTCCTGGACCTCAGGAACCGAACCGCCGAACTCGCCGAGCACCTGCCGGCGTTCGCCGGACGTCGTGAGGTCGATGGCGCCCAGCGGACGGCCGGGGTGCTCGATCATCGCGTCGAGCACGGCAAGGAGCCGCCGCTCGTGCGCCGCCAGCTCGTCCGGGCCGCAGACCGCCGCGTCGGCGTCCAGGTCGATCCGGATGCCCTCCCCGGCGGGACGGTCGTACATGACGACGGACAGGTCGCTGACGGGCCCGATCGAGTGGTAGTGGACCGTGACAGGGAGATCCCCGAAGTGGATCCCCTCGTGGTACGGCAGGACGTTCACCGACGGCCCGGTCAGCTCGCGCAGGCCACCCGGTCTGCCGAGTTCCCTGGCGAGGTCCTCGCCGCGGTACCGGCCGTGCGCGGCGACGTCGCGGATCTCCTGGGCCACCGCCGCGATCAGCTCGGCGGGCGTCGTGTCCGGCCGCACGGTGAGGCGCAACGGCAGGACGTTGGACAACAGGCCCGGTGAGTCCCGCAACCCCGCGTCCAGGCGGCCGGTGACGGGCAGGCCGAGGACCACGTCCTGCGCGCCCGTCGACCGGTGGAGGTAGGCCGCCACCGCCGCGATCGCCAGCCGCGAGAAACGCGTCCCCACGTCGGCGGCCACCGCCCGGCCGCGCGCGGTGAGGTCGGCCGCCAGCTCGGCCGTCCGCCGTTCGAACCCGCGTGCCTGGACCGGTGGGCACTCCACGAGCCGGGCCGGCTCGTCGGAGAGGCCCGCCAGCCGTGCACGCCAGAACTCGTGGTCGGCCTCGTGCGACTCGGAACGCCGGTACTCGCCGTCCGAGGCGACCAGCCTCGACAACGACCAGTCCGGGGTGGCGGCCTCCGGGTCGCCGTACAGCGTGGCCACCCGCTGGATGAGATTCAGGGTCCCCGAGCCGTCGGTGACGAGGTGGTGGTAGCGGTGGTACCACCAGATCCGCCCGTCGCCCAGCACGATGACAGCGTGCGCGAAGAGCGGGCCCTCTACGAGATCGGGGACCCGCGCCATGTCCGCGCCGATCCAGGCGCGAGCCGCCGATTCGGGATCGGGCTCAGCGGCCAGATCCAGCAGCGTGGGCGACCACTCACTGCGGCGCCGTGTGATCTGGACCGGCCGTCCGTCCCGTTCGCCGAACACGACATGGAGGTTGTCCGCCTCCATGACCGTCTGGCGCACGGCGGCGGTGAGCCGCGTCGCGTCCGCGCCCGGCGGCAGTTCGACGTGACAGCCGACCGTGTAGGCCGGGCTGTCCGGCTCGATCTGCTGGGCCAGCCAGATTCCGGTCTGTGCCCCGGTCAGGGCCAGCTCGTTCTCCGCCAGCTCGGTCTCAGGCAGCTCGAACCCGCCACCGGACATCGGCCCCCAGCCTTTCCGCACGTTGCCGCAGTGAGTGTCGTCGTTCGCGTCCCGTTACTTCTTGCGCAGCGGGACTACTTCTTGATCAGCGGGACCATCTGCTCGATCGCGTAGGGAATGCTCAGGACGGTGTAGAACGAGAGCGCCGCGCCGATCGGCGGGTCCTGGTAGGTCAGGAACAGGTCGCGGCCCTCCTTGGCGACCTTGAGCTCCTTGTAGACCTTGTCGGCCTTGATGCGCGCGTGCGGTTCCTTGCCGGTGGTCAGCCAGACCAGCCGGTCGACCTCCAGGATGTTGAGTCCCTCAGAGCCGAAGTCGACGACGTTGGACTTGCCGGCCTTCTTGGTGATCTCTTCGGGGACGGTGAAGCCGAGGTCGGCCAGGAACGCCGACTTGGGGTCGCCCTTCTGGAACGCCGAGTAGGCACCGGCCTTGAAGCTGTCGGCCGAGACCGCGGTCTTGCCCGCCCACTGCGGGTTGTCCTTGCGAACCTGCGCGAACTTCGCGTCGATGTCGCTGATCAGCTGCTTGGCCTTGGGCTCCACACCCAGCGCGCGGCCGGCGAGGAGGGTGTAGTCCTTCCACGGCGCGGCGTACGGGTCGTAGCCCTTCGGCTGGGCGACCACCGGAGCGATCTTCGACAGCTGGTCGTACTGCTTCTTCTCGATCCCGGCGTACATGGCGAAGATGAGGTCGGGCTTCAGCGCGAGCAGCTTCTCCATCTTGACGCCGTCCTCGCGCAGCCCGAGGACGGTCGGCTCGGTCCCGCCCCAGGCGCTCTTGGCCCACGGCCAGTCGCTGAACGGCTTGCGCTCGAACCAGTCGACGACGCCGACCGGCTTGTAGCCGAGGGCGAGCACGGGCTCGTGGTCGCTGAGGCCGATCGTGACGATCCGCTCCGGCTTCTTCTTGATGGTCGTCGTGCCGTGCATGTGCTCGACCGTGGCGGGGAAGGACCCTCCGGCGGCGCCCGGTGCGGCCGTGCCGGCCGCCTTGTCGGTGGAGTCCGAGTCGCCGCAGCCCGCGGCGAGCGTCATGCCGAGCGTGAGTGCGGCGAACGCCGTCAGCAGGCGCTTGGCCCGCCGGACGCCTGCGAGTTGCTTGGGGGGTCGAGACATTGCTTCCTCTTTTTTTCGGGCTCGAGTCGAACGCCAGTCGGCGGCGATACTAAGGTAAGCCTTACCTATGTTCAATCCCGGCGGAGGCCTTGCATACCGCCGGTTACTGAGGTATGCCTTGCCTAAAACGGCCAGATCGGATCTTTGTGACACGTGAAAGCACGGCACCCGTGCGCACAGGGCAAGACACAGTGACAGGGCAAGACACAGGGCGGGACGTGGCCTCCCCGGCCGCCGGAACGGCGCCTCCGCCCCGCCCGTTGAGGCGCCCGCTGCTCGTCACCGCCGCCGCCGTCGCGCTGGTCGTGCTGTGTCTCGCGTCGCTGGCGATCGGAAGCCGCTCCATCCCCCTTGACCTGGTCGTCCGTGCGCTCTTCGACCCGGACCATCCGGGCGTGGACCCGGAGACCGAGGCCATCGTCCGGAGCACGCGGATGTTCCGCACGCTGGTCGCCGTGCTCGCCGGAACGGCCCTCGGGCTGGCGGGCGCGGTCATGCAGGGCCTCACCCGCAATCCGCTCGCCGACCCGGGCCTGCTCGGCGTCACCGCGGGCGCCGCGTTCGGCACGGTGGTCGCCGTCGGTGTGTTCGGAATCACCGCGCTGATGGGCTCGATCTGGTTCGCGTTCGGCGGCACGCTCGTCGCGACCGTCGTCGTCTTCCTGCTGGGCAGCCGGGGACGCGGCGGCGCCTCACCGGTCAAGCTCGCACTCGCCGGAATAGCGGTCACCTACCTGCTCGACTCGCTGACGAGCGGCATCGCGCTGACCGACCCCGAGGCGCTCGACCGCTACCGCTACTGGTCGTCGGGTTCGCTGACCGGCCACGATGGCGGCACGCTGCTGCGCATCGCGCCGTTCCTCGCCGCCGGCGCGCTGCTCGCGCTGAGCACCGCGACGGCGCTCAACAGCATCGCCCTCGGCGACGACGTCGCGGTGGCGCTCGGCCGGCGGCTCGGCCTGGTCCGGCTGCGCGCCGCGCTGGCCGTCACCCTCCTCACCGGCACCATCACCGCCGTCGTCGGGCCGATCGTCTTCGTCGGCCTGGTCGTGCCGCACGTCGTCCGGCTCATCACCGGCCCCGACCATCGCTGGCTGCTGCCCGGCTCGATGCTGGTCGCGCCGTGCCTGCTGCTCGCCGCCGACATCATCGGCCGCGTCGTGGCCCGCCCGCAGGAGATCGATGTGAGCCTCGTCGCGGCGTTCCTCGGAGCGCCCTTCTTCATCGCCCTGGTCCGCCGCCGCCGGCTAGCGGAGTTGTAGCCCCATGCTCGGTATCAACGCCGCCCGCAGACCGGGCCGCGCCACGTTCCGCATAGCGCATCCCGCCGTCTCCGGAGTCGTGCGCCCGCGCCTGATCCTCGTGTGGCTGACGCTTGCCGCAGTCGCGTTCGGCGTCTTCTGCACAGCGATCGCGTTCGGGAGCGGCGACTTCCCGGTCGCGCTGCCCGACGTCGTGCCCGCGCTTTGGGGCAGTGGCGACCCCGCGACGCTCTTCGCGGTAAGGGAGCTACGCCTGCCCCGCGCCATGGTCGCGCTGCTCAGCGGCGCCGCGTTCGGCGCCGCTGGGGCGGTCTTCCAGACGGTCACGCGCAATCCACTAGCCAGTCCGGACATGCTCGGCATCACCCAAGGCGCCGGAGCCGCTGTGGCCGCCGGCGTCGCGTTCGGCATCGGCGGCGGGCTGAGCTCGCAGACGCTCGGGCTCGCGGGCGCGCTGACGGCCGGGGTGCTGATCTACCTGCTGGCCTGGAACCGCGGCACGACCGGCTACCGGATCGTCCTGGTCGGCATCGGCATCAGCTGGATGTGCACGAGTGTCACGGTCTACCTGGTCAGCCGCATGGAGCTCTACCAGGCACAGAAGATCGTGGGCTGGCTCGTCGGCAGCCTCAACGACCGCGGCTGGGCCGAGGCACGCCCACTCGCCTTCGCCCTCCTCCTCACACTGCCGATCCTGATCCTGCTCACCCGTCTGCAACGCACGTTGCTGCTGGGTGACGAGGTCGCCGCGGGGCTGGGCACCCCGGTACAGCGCACCCGCCTGGCCCTCGTTCTCTGTGCGTCCGCTCTGGCCGCGTTCGCGACAGCCGCCACCGGTCCCGTCCTCTTCGTCGCGCTGTCCTCGCCGCAGATCGCCCAGCGGCTGGCCCGCACACCCGCACCGCCGCTCACCGCCGCCGCGCTCACCGGCGCGGCCATCGTGCTGGTGAGCGACCTGATCAGCCAGCGGCTCCTGTCCGACATGGTGATACCGGTCGGCGTCGTCACCGGCGTCCTGGGCGCACCGTTCCTGCTGTGGCAACTGGCCCGGGCCAACCGCGCCGGCTCTGGAGGTTGAAACCTGTGACGTTCCTCAAGTCCCGCATGCCTGCCCCGGCACAGGACACCCTCCCTGCTCCCGACCTGCGAGCAAACGGCCTGAAGCTCGCCTACGACGACCGCGTCGTCGTCGAGGACCTCGACCTCACCGTCCCCTCCGGCCAGATCAGCGTCATCATCGGCGCGAACGCCTGCGGCAAGTCGACCCTCCTCCGCGCATTGGCCCGCCTCCTGTCCCCCCGCAGCGGCACGGTGCATCTCGACGGCCGTTCCATCCACTCGATGCCGACGCGCCAGGTCGCCCAGCGCCTCGGCCTCCTCCCCCAGTCCCCCATCGCTCCCGAGGGGCTCACGGTCACCGACCTGGTCGGCCAGGGCCGTTCCCCCCATCAGACCTGGTGGCGCCAATGGTCGTCCGGCGACGAGGACGCCGTCACCGAGGCCCTCCGCGCCACCGCCATGCTGGAGCACGCCGACCGGCCCATCGACGAGCTCTCCGGCGGCCAGCGCCAGCGCGCCTGGATCGCCATGGCCGTCGCGCAGGGCACCCCGATCCTCCTCCTGGACGAGCCGACGACCTTCCTCGACCTCGCCCACCAGATCGACGTGCTCGACCTGGTCGTGGACCTCAACCGCAACGACGGCCGCACGGTGGTCATGGTGCTGCACGACCTCAACCAGGCGTGCCGCTACGCCGACCACCTCATCGTCATGAAGTCCGGCGCCATCGTGACCGAGGGCCCCCCGGCCGACGTGATCGACGCGGACCTGGTCGAGGACGTCTTCGGCATGCGCTGCCAGGTGACCCCCGACCCCGTCAGCGGCACCCCCCTGGTCATCCCCATAGGCCGCCACCACCGATGACTCGACCTCCAGCACGTCTAGGGCGTTCCCTTAAGCGACGTCAGGTCGGCGATGATCTCCGAGGCGGTCACCGGGTCCAGGTCGCCGAAAAGGGCTCCATCGGTTAGCTGGACGGTATCGATCCGTTGCTCCGGCTCGTCGTCCGGGCTGCCGAAGGGCAGACCCGGGTTCACCTCAAGGACGACGCTCCGACCAGCGGGCAGAACGCGGGAGAGCCCGAAACCGGAGCGCTCCCAGCCACGGTGGCGCAGGGCGAGGACCCGCACCGTGCGCACGGTGAGGTCCTCGAAGCGGGCGAGCCGGTCGCTGTGGCGCTCCGCCTCGGTGAGCGCGTAGGTCCCCCTTTCGACTTGGGGGAACGGCTGCAGGATCTCGTAGTCCTCCAGCGTCTCCCGCCAGGCGGCGAGATCGTCGCCGAGGCACAGGGGATGCGCGATGCCGACCGTCGCCGTCTCGGGGAGCGTGAACGCGTCATCGTGGACGTCGGCGAACGTGCGGTCTTCGGCGACCCGGAAGGCCGTCGTCGTGCCGTCCTCCTCGGCCAGCCAGACGAGGCGGCGGGCGATGTGCCAGACCAGGGGATGCTTGACGAACAGGGCCTGGAATTCGGCCGCGCTCCACCGCCGTCGCGCGACCATGGCCCGCTCCAGGCGCCGGATCTGTTCCGCGCCGGCGGTTCGCGCCACCTTCTTCATCGAGGAGAAGCGCTGATGGGCGGCGGGGGCGAGTTCGGTGTCGTCGTTCACACTCGGACGGGGCAGCGTCTTGCGCCGGTGGCCGTCCTCGTCGAGGACGAACGGGACGAGCGCCTCATCGAAGCCGACGGTGAAGCGGCGCGGCCCGTAGTCGAGCGTCATGCTTCCGTCATCGTCCAGCCCGAAGTCCGGCACCGTGCGGTCGGCGAGCTGCTCGGTCGTGAGGCCGAGGTTCCCTGCGATCTCCGCGATCTTGTCCTGGGCCCGGGACTTGAGCCCTTTGAACTTCACCCGCTGCGAGATGCCGTGCAGGTGCATGAGCGCCAGGTCGGTGCCGAGCGCGGCGAGCACGTCCAGGCCCCGCACCGCCTTCTGGTGGCCGCCGTCGCCGGGCCAGACCTGGACCGCGGCGGCCAGCCTGCGGACCGTCTCGTCGTCGCCGAGCCAGGCGAGCTGGTCCATGGCCCAGCCGTCCTTGGCCGGTGCGCCGTGCTGCTCCCAGCGTTCGAACAACGCCCAGGAGAACTCGGCCAAGGAACGGCTGTCGCAGAGTCCTCGGATCACCTCGACGCCCGCGTAGACCTCGTCCGGTTTCGACATCGCGAGCATTGTGATCACGTGACCGGCCGCCGCGACCGGCAGCGCCCGCTCACGGCCGCGCAGCAGGATCTGCGGGAGCGCACCCGGGACGGCCCAGCCCCCCACGGACGGCACCGGGTCCGGGATGTGATCCAGCGGGTCGGCCACCAGCGCCTCGATCGCGTTCGCCGCCTCCGCGCCAAGGTCGCGCGCGGCCGCCACGATCTTCTCGGCACCCACCCGGCAGGCTAGCAGCCGCAGCGCTCGTTCGGCCTGCCTGCGCTTCTTCCCGGGCTTTCCGAGTGCGGAGGGAAAGAGCATCCGGGCCGCGTCGGCGCCATGCCGGTCGAACCAGTCGATCGCCGTCCGCCGGGTCAGCTTCCTGGTGGCCAGCCAGTCGGCCGCCAGCGCTGCGACCTCAGCGTTCAGATACGGGAGGAGAAGTTCTCCGCACTCCTCAGGGAACCGCTTGGCGGCGGCCAGCGTCACTCCCACGACGTCCTCGGGGAATCGGCTCGCCACGCGCTTCCTCCAGTGGATGGGCAACCAGCCGCTCCCCCAGTCGGCGAGCAAGGGCCGGACCACATCCTCTGGTCCCAGCAGCAGTACTTCGATTTCCTCCTGCCAGGAGTAGCCTCCGGATCGGAATCTTCGGGCAGCCTCCTCCCAGTCCATGGCGGCCGCGTCAAGCTCCGGCTGGAAGGGAGTGTTCCAGGCCTCCCGTTCACCCGGTGCCCAGCTCATCGTCACCTCGCCGGGCGGCTCCAGACCCGGAATGACCACCGGATTCTGCCGCTCGCGGGTCCACGGCGGCTGGACGAGCAGCCCTGGCAGGTCATCCGGCTCCGCTTCCGGTATCCGCATGGCGGCCGCGGTGACCTTCTCGACGAGCGCACGGGACTCGCCCGGCAGATCGGCCAGCATCGCCGCGGCCAGATCCGGGTGGGCCTGAACGTGACCGGCGAGCAGGTCGGTGGCGCCCGCCGCGGCCAGCATCCGCAGCGCCCGCGCCGGGAACCTCGTCATCGCCGTGGTCAGCGCCGGCTTGACGTGCTGACCATCGACACGATCGAGCAGCACCTGGAACGTCTCGTCGAAGGGCATCAGGCCGATCACCTTGAGCAGCCGCTTGCGCTCGACGTCGTCGGCGTGGCCGTCCAGGCCCCGGGCGAACAGCGGAAGGGTGTCCGCCCCGGCGGTGTCGGCCAGCGTGACGAGCAGACCCACAGGGTGTTCCTCATGGGCCAGCGTGTTGTCCATTGCAAGGCGCTTCGTGCTGGCGATCGCAATATGCAGCCACTCCAGCTGCCAGGTGGGGCCGCCGTCCAGCCACTCCTGGCAGTCGTCCAGCCAGTCCTGCCGCGCCGGCACCAGGTAGGACGTGACGACCTTCTGATGGAGGGTCCGGCGGTGCTCCGCCAGCCTTTCGACCGCCTCCTCGTAGTCGCGGTCATCGGCCGCCGCCAGCAGGGTGCGCATGCGCCGTGCGCCCTCCAGGCCGAGCCAGGGCTTCTTACCTGTCCGGAACTTGACCTTCGAGCCGGCGACCCAGGTCGCCCCGACCGTGCTCAGCTCGACCAGCGCGCAGGCCGCGAACGCCACGCCATGCTCCACGCACCACGCGTCCACGAGCGCGCTCTGCAACTCCAGAAGATCTTCGGGCATGCTCCCTTTGGACCAGCCGCCGTAACCACTCCGGACCCAGTCGTCCTCGCGCCCATCAAGCTGCTTGTCCGAGATGCCACGTTTGTTGACCCAGGCGCCGCCCTTCCAGATCCAGTCGTTCGGCTTCCCGCAATTGCCGGGTACTGTCCGCGCGACCTTCCACGGAATCAAGGCGACCGCCGCCGCCCCGGCCGGGTCGGCCTCACCGGCAAGGTACCTTCGCGCGGCGTCCGCCCAGTGTCCGCCCGGTGCCACCAGGGCGATCAGCGACTCGGGGTCCGGCCACCCGGCTCTCCACCGCGCCCAAAGCCGCGCCGCGGACCCCTTGTCGGCCTTGATCGCCGGCCCGGGGTGGCCGCCTCGCCGCGGATGCAGCTGCCGCCGCAACTCGGCCGGAAGCACCAGAACATCCTCATCCCGCACCGGGAGATGTTGATCAACCATGCCGCCACACCGTAGGCCACCCGCCCGACAATCCGCGATCTGGCTGGTGTCCGCGGTGGACCCGGCACTGGGCCGCCACCACAGCTGACCGGAATGTCCCCTCGTTGGCCGAAGGCGGGCCACTTGGAGACAACGCGACGCCTTGACCACCTGTACCCCGATGCACTAACCGTGGCGGTACGGGTGCGGCGAGGGGCTCGCACGGGACAGTCACCGGGGTGGTGCCGGATGAGCACGCCGTTCCCACCAGGGTTCAGCGGCATCGACCCCACGCTCATGGACGGGCTGATCAACGAGTTCCGCCGTGGCCACGCCGACATCGCCGGAGCGATGGGGCCCTACCGGCCAAGGCTGGCCCGCTACGGCATCGACACCGCCGCACTGCGGGAGATCGACCAGGTGTGCGCCTGGGTGGACGAGCAGCTGCCGATGCTGACCCGGCGCCGCGACCTGGCGATCGCGCTGGACGACTCGTCCCAACCCGGGCTCGCCTCGGTCGACGAATCCCTCATCCTTTCTCCCTCCCGAGCGAGGCAGATGGGCGCCGAACTCGCCGCCCGCTTCCTTAAATCGAGCGACTACCACGACATCCTCAACGAACTGGGCACATACCGCTTCGACGCCGACTACGCCGCCGCGTTCTTCGCGAGGCTCGGCCCGGAGCTCACCCGCCGGCTACCCGCCCTCATCGAGGCACACGGCCGCGACGGCCACGTCGCACGACAGCTGCGCGAGACCGGCGAGGCGTTCGCAAGTGCCGTGTCCGGCGGCATGGACGTGCCGGGCTTCGGCACGGTCACCCAGGCCATGTTCGACAAGAATCTCCCAGTGGCCGACCGGCAAGGCGTCGCCACACTCGTCTCATACGGATCGTTCCCACCCGAATGGCTGGTCGCACTGGCCCGCCTGCACGCCCTCGAACCGGCCTACCAGCAGTTCACCGCAGGCGGCGCGACGGCCCGCCCAGACCTGACTGCCACCGACTGGCACACCCTGCAGCGGATGTTCCAGGCACTCAGCAACAACCCGGTGGCAGCCCGACTTGCCTTCCAAGGCGTCGCGCACACCTTCCCCCAGCCCAATGGGCGCACTCCCGGCGATCTGACACCGCCCCACCAGCCCGACCTCGGCCACACCCTCGCCACGTTCACCCGGATCGCCAGCCTCGACGAGGCCACCGCCCAGCAACTCGGCCGGGCGCTCTCCGCAGGCGCGGGCGCCAAGGACGAGACCGACGGTGCCCACAGCTCACACTCCGCACGATTTGCCTTCGCCGTAATGACCGCACTCCCCGAAGTGTCCGACCGCCTCCCTGACCCGATGCGCATCGAACTGGCCCGCATCGCCGGTTCCTACGCCACCGAGATCACCGAAGGCGCCAACCTCGACGACCGCGTCACCGACACCGCCTTCGGCAACGTCAAGACCCACACGCCCGGCCTCAAGCCGATGTTCAGCCTCAGCCCGCAG
The DNA here is from genome assembly GCF_044326415.1 of Actinomadura sp. 6N118. Taxonomy (NCBI): domain Bacteria; kingdom Bacillati; phylum Actinomycetota; class Actinomycetes; order Streptosporangiales; family Thermomonosporaceae; genus Actinomadura; species Actinomadura sp. 6N118. Next base: position 529,546 of record NZ_JBIRAZ010000003.1, read on the forward strand.
GACACCTACGCCTATCTCAAGCTGTTCGCCGACTCCCCCGAACACATGGCACTCCTCGACCAGGGCATGGGCCGCCTGTCGCACCGTCTGGTGCGCCTGGGCATCCACATCGAAATCGCCAAACAACAAGGCAAGATCCGCCCAGACGCCCCCGGCCTAGAACGCATCATGCAAGCCCTCGGCTACGTCAGCGGCCTCCAGACCCAAGCCCAGAAGACCGTCCAAGGCGACCTGGACGAACGCGACGCCCGCAACCGCGAAATGATGCGCACGCTCGCCGACCTGGGTTTCGACGTTGCAGACGTCTTCGTAGGCGGCCTGCCCGTCAGCGAAGCCGGCGCACAGGCCGTCGAGGCCATCTGGTACGTGGTCACCAAACAGTCCGGACAGACACTCGACGCCATCAAGGACAAGGCCGATCAGAAAACCCGGCTCAGCATGCTGGAGGACAAGGAACTCCAGATGTCACTCGGCCTCCAGCACGCCATGGTCCAGCGCCTCCTCCAGGGCGGCTATCCCCTAAAGGTGAAACCGGCCGACGCGAAGCTCCCCCACCCCGGCCACCTCTTCTGGAACGACGAGGGCCTCATCCCCTACGACGAGATGACCAAGAACCCCAAGATCCTCGACAACTACCTGGCATGGCTGGAGGCCAACGGCCGAGGCGGCGACAGCGATGCGGCACTCGGTCAAGTCGGCGTAAACGCCTCAGGTGCGTTCTCGGGAAAGGCGAAGGACGCGAGCGATACAGCGCGGTTGTGGGAGAAGTCCGAATAGGGCCACCCACTTAACGGTCACGGAGACAGTCAGTACTACCTCCGACTCGTACCACCCCTTGGGTAGGCACCTCGATAGTGAGACTTGTCCGAGTTTGCGGATTTCGCAGCTTCAAGATCGGCTCACCAGGCTTGTCGTAAGTGAGGTCATATCCACCGATGTGGTTCTCCAGTAGGCCAAGGAGTAGAGTCGCCTGATCTCGGGGGGACCGATGGATGTTGTCTCGCTTGGGATCCTTTTTGTCGCCACTTACCGCATAGGTCCGCTTAGCCCTACCCTCGCCACAAGGAATGTTCTTGCCACCCGGGTCGATGATCTTGAGATTCCGGACATTGCCGACCCCAACACCGACAAGTTCGGCGATGTGGTCGTGGAGGGTCTTGTCGGCTTCGGCGACGGTGGGGCCGTCGGGTTTGTCGTCACCACAGGCCGACAGGGCAAACGCCGTCAGGAGAACGAGGGTGCTCACGCGGCTAGAGCGAGGCCTCGGCATGCACATAGAATGCCGGGGTTCCGGCGTCTCCGCCACCGAGGGGGAGGATCGGCGAGCATGACGACTCCCGACATGGTGCCTAACCCGAAGTACCAGGAGCTGGAGCGGCTGCTGCGCAGTCTCAGGCAGGACGCCGAATACGCCGAACGCGCGCTGGACAAGCCGATCAGGCGGATGGCCAGCCGTCAGGTATGGGTGAGCGGCAAACGTGGCGCCGCAGATGCCTTCGAACGTGAGCTCATCGACCAGCGTCACCGGCTCCGTGCGAGCCTTCGCCGCCTGATTCAAGCCACCGAGGACGCCCTGCAACGGACGCCCAAGGAGGTCACGCGCTTGGAAGCGACCCTGTGGAACTGAGCCCAGACCTTATGGCAGGTCGTGGCCTACCGCTTTGATCGCGCCGAGGAAGCAAGCCCACTCGCCCATGGTGAAGGTCAGCACCGGGCCGCCGGGGTCCTTGGAATCGCGTACGCCGCATGCTTCGGCCAACCTGGCGACCTCAACACAGTCATCGCCATCTGGCCGGGAGTGACTGCTCTTGCGCCAGGCAGTTCGGGACAGGCTCATCGAAGTTACGCCCCTTCTGGCGAGTTCGTCCCCTCTGGAGTGAGGGCAACCGTGCACAACGGCTCGTACCTCACCGTTTAGCGCCGAGGCTCACGGGAGGTCGTGGTCATGGGCCTTGACAGAGCTGAGGAAACTGGCCCACCCCTCATGGCCGAAGGCCAACACCGGGCCGTCTGGATCTTTGGAGTCACGGACCGCATGCACCGGCGCGGCCCACGCGACCTCGACACAGTCCTCACCTGCAGGCATTGAGTAACTACTCTTCCGCCAGATGACCGTTGAGAGGTCCATCAGCATCAGTCGATCCCTTCCTGCAGGCGGGCGAAGGTCGCCTCCGGCGAGAGAGCGGCCGCACACAATGTCTCGAACCTGACCCTGTAGCGCTGAGGCTTATGGCAGGTCGTGGCCGTCATTCTTGACAGAGTTGAGAAACGTGGCCCACTCCTCCTGACCAAACCTCAGAACAGGGCCGTTGGGATCCTTGGAGTCCCGGACAGCGCATGACCCCACCGCCCCGGCCACCTCGACACAATCGGCACCACCCCCCTGTGAGTGGCTGCTCTTACGCCAAGTGAGCCTCGTCCACGTCATGTGGCCATCTCCACCTGTTCACTCAAGTAGGTCCGGGTTGCTTCCGGGGACAGCGCAACTGTACACAATCGATCAAATCTATCCATATAACGCCGCAGCTCGCCCTTCTCCTCAAGAAGTCGACCATCGACTGTAGTTTCCAGGTATACGATGTCGCGCTCAGCGGGGTCATTGAAGCCTAGATAGGTGAAGGACTCACCGGCTCCTCGATAGGGGCCCACCTCGGTGCTCACTACCTGGAGCGTCACATGGGGATACTCGGCCGCCTCCAGGAGATGCAGCAGTTGTGATTGGCGGACCTTGGTGGAGCCGACCCTGATTACCGCGTTCTCATCCACCACGGCATGCAACTGGCAAGGGTTGTCCGCGCGCGCAAGGATCTTCTGCCGTTCAAGGCGAGCGCTCACGTGACGCTTGATCTCGGCCGGATCCTCGATACCAGCGGCGATGGTCACGGCCTCGATGTAACCGGCAGTCTGCAGCAGCCCAGGGAGAAAGGTGTTCTGGAAGGTTCTGACTGAGCTGGCAGCGGACTCGAAGCCGGGGAACTCGTTCTGGAAGACGTCGTTATACCTGGTCCACCAACTGCGCTGCCGGGCCTCGCGAGCTAGCCGAATCAGCGCATCGCGATCATCCTCCTCAATCCCGTACACCTCACAGAGGTCGGCCACCGCATCGCTGTTGGGCTCGATCCACTTCGCCTTCTCGATGTAGTTGAGCTTGCTCGGGCTCCAACCGAGCTGATTGCACACATCGGTCGTGGTGAGCCCGACCTCCTTACGAGCCGCAACCAGCTTCCTGCTGAGCGCGCGCTTCTTGATCGTGGGGCTGTAGCCGTCAGCATGGATCTCAGGCATGTATCCACCCTCCCACCCTGCACTCCGAGGGACCTGGCGTTCTGGAATCTGAAATCAGGATTCGAATTTCTACTACACGAGAATCTACCGACTGCCACACTGGGCAACGGTGTCGATACGCCCGGCAACGGGGCTGGGCTAGGTGGTGATCGTGATGCGGGTCCCCCCGACCGGTCCGGCCCCTGGGCCCGGGACGGCGAACTTGGACGGCGGGTGCATGGTGTGGGCGTTGCCGCCGGACGAGACGTGTGCGGGCGTGGCGCGAGCGCGGGTGCGCGAGACGATGCGCGGTCTGGGGTCGTCCGAGGAGTTGGTCCGCGACTCGGCGACGATGGCGTCCGAGCTGGCCACGAACGTGTTCGCGCATGCGCTGGGCGGACGCAACCCACTGCGTGGGCCAGCGGCGTTCGTGCCGGAGTTGTACCTCTACCGGCGCGGCGATCGGCCGGAGCTCGTGGTCAAGGTCTTCGATCGGGTGCCCTGGAAAGGTGCCATGCCGCGACGGCCTGAGGCGGGAGCGGAGAGCGGGCGGGGGCTGGAGGTCGTCGCCGCGTTGGCCGCCGAACATGGTGGGAGCTGGGGCGTGCACCGTACCCGGTCACGACTGGATGCGGCTCCCGGCAAGGTCGTCTTCTTCACCGTTCCGGTCCCGGCGGTCGCCTGGAGAGCCCCGCGCCGAGCTGCTCATCAGGCGACGGACGATCTGGCGGCGACCCTCGCGGCACGTGGGATGGGCCCGCTGCACCACTGTCACGGCTGGGGAATCGCCGTCCTGTCGGTCCGCGCCGGGATCACCGTGTGGACCCGGGGCGAGACGTTCTCGGTCACGCTTCCGCCGCGTGGGACGGTGACGTTCCCGACCTGGGATCTGACCGAGGCCGCAGAAGCCATCGTCCAGTGCGGAGAAGATCTCGATGCAGGGTGATCCCGAGCTGCTGACCACGGCCGAGGTGGCGAGGATCTTCCGGGTCTCCTCATCCACCGTCTCGGGCTGGGCGGCCCGGGGTCTTCTCCCGTACGTTCGTACCCCGTCGGGCCGGCTGCGCTTCCACCGTGAAGACGTGGACCGCTTCACAGGAAGGACCCCTCGATGACCTCCTCATCTGATCCCGCCGTGGCGATTGCGATCAACCTTGCGGTCGTGGTGGTCGGCAGCCTGGTGGGGCTCGCGCTGGCGTTGGTCACCGGCGCTCCGCTTCTGCTGGCACTCGCGGTCGGTGTCGGGCTCGACGTTGCCGCAGCGCTCACGTTCACGCTCGTCCGGAACTAGCGGGAGAGGGCGTAGGAGCTCTGGTACGCGCGGAGGTGGGTGGCGAATGACGAATTTCCCCAAGTGGAGCCAGGTCCGCGCCGACGTCGTCGCAGCGGCAGGCGGCGAGGAAGCGGTGACTGAGGCGCGCAAGCGCAACCAGGCATACGTCGACGGGCACAGGCTCGCCGAACGCGGCACCGACACCCACGCCGCATGATGTCCTACCTGGGCAGCGGCATCATCCTGGGTGCCTCGACGGCGGCGGTCTCAGGCCAGACCGTTCCGGCTACACCGCGTCGTTCGCACCGCTGCGGTCTCTGGCGTCATCGCACAGGCCCACCGCGCCAAGTCGGGAGAGGGCGCTCGCCAGAGGCCACCTCGTACGCCGCACGAGCCTGAAGCCGTGTCGAGTCCAGCGTCGGCAGCGGTGAGCTCTCTGGCGTCACCAGCAGCGGGATCTCCGTGCACACCAGCGCCACCGCGTCACAGCCCCGCGCCGCCAGGTCCTTGATGATCCGTACGTACTCGGCGCGCGATTCGTCGGTGAAGACGCCGTTCACCAGCTCGTCGAAGATGATCTGGTTGACGATCAGCCGGTCTTTCTCATCCGGGATCTCGGCCGCGATGCCGCGGGCGCCGAGAGCGCTGCGGTAGACCGGGCCGTCCATCGTGTACTTGGTGCCGAGCACGCCTACCGAGGTGAAGCGGTTGCGTGCCCCCTCGTCGGCCAGCACCTCGGCGATGTGCAGTCCGGGCAGGGCGAGGTCCGGCCCCGGTTCCTCCAAGGCGATGTGCGCGGTGTTGTCGGGGCAGACGAAGAACTCCGCGCCCGCACGCGCGAGGCGGTCAACGCTCGTCGAGAGGGTCTTGCGCACGGTCGCGTAGTCGCCCGCGTCCCAGGCGGGCATGCTGCGGCCGAACGCGATGTAGTCCATGGTCACGTCGGGCTGCTCGTGGCGGCCGGTGCGCTCGAAGCCCTCCTGGCAGTACGAGAGAAAACTGAGCGCGGCGCCCTCCGTGCTGTGGGCGAGAATTCCCAAATGTCGAGCCGTGTCCATTTCTCCATCCTGCCAAGGGATCAGCGGGAGAGGGCGTAGGACGGCTGGTTCTTGCGGAGGGCGATGGACTCTGCGATCTCGCCTGCGCGCACGGCCGTGTTGGAGAGGAGTGTCGAGGTGATGCCGTGGGTGTGCTCGGTGGCGCCTTGCACGTAGATGCCGCAGCGGACCTCGTCGGAGGTCGCGACGCGGTAGTCGCGCTCGATGCGGAGGCCGCCCTCGGGGAGGCGGTCGCAGTACTTGCCCGCTTCGCCTAGAAGGGTGAGCGGGTCGCCGGGGCGGTAGCCGGTGGCGTAGACGAGGAGGTCGGCGTCGAGGACGGTGCGTTCGCCGGTGGGCAGGAAGTGGACGGTGGCCCGGATGCCGTCCGGGGTCTTGGCCACGTCGACCAGGCGGGAGGCGTTCATGATGCGGAGGCGTTCGACCCCTTGGACTTTCTCCTGGTAGTGGCGACGGTAGAGCTCGTCGATGAGGTCTAGGTCCACTACCGAATAGTTGGTGGACGCGTGGTAGTCGCGCAGCATCCCCTTCACGGGCTCGGACGCCTCGTAGAAGTGGTCGACCGCGATGGGGTCGAAGATGCGGTTGGCGAACGAGCTGTCGTCCGCGGGCGTGTAGCCGTACTTGGCGAAGACGGCGCACACCTCGGTGTCGGAGAAGGTGCTGTGCAGGTGGTCGGTCACCTCAGCGGCGCTCTGGCCGGCGCCGACCACGATCACGCGCTTGGGGTCGCGGAGGGTGGGGAGCCGGTCGAGGAGGTCTTCGCTGTGCCAGACGCGTTCTTCGGTGACGACTCCCTCGGGGAGGAACGGCTCCAGGCCGGCCGCGATGACGAGGTTGCGGGTGCGGCGGGTGGTGAGCTCGTCGGCGCAGCCGCCCGCGCGGACCAGCACGTCGAACGCCTCGACGGTGCCGTCGTGCGTGACCGGGGTGACGGCCACTACCTCGGCGCCGTACTCGACCTCGTCGGTGAAGGAGGACGCCGCCCATTCCAGGTAGTCGTGGAACTCCATCCGCGACGGAAACATCGTCTTGTGGTTGATGAAGTCGACCAGGCGGCCCTTGTCCTGCAAGTAGTGGAGGAAGCTGTATTTGCTCGCCGGATTGCGCATGGTGACCAGGTCCTTGAGGAACGAGACCTGCATCGTCGTGCCCTCGATGAGCATCCCGCGATGCCATCCGAACGCCGGTTGCTTCTCGAAGAAGACCGCGTCGATCGGTTCGCCGCCGTGCTCGCGCAGTGCGATCGCGAGGGCGAGGTTCGAGGGTCCGAAACCGATGCCGACCAGATCGTGGACATGCGTCGAGGCGAGGGACATGGGGGGCCTTTCCGGGAGGGGGCGCGCTCAAAGCGTTTAGGTTAGGCTCACCTAATGAAGGCGAGCCTAACCTGTCCTCTTCCCCCTCACAAGGAGGCACCATGCGGGTCGTGATGTTCGGCTACCAGACCTGGGGGCACCGCACACTGCAGGCACTTCTGGAGTCCGAGCACGAGGTCGTCCTGGTCGTGACGCACCCGAAGAGCGACCACGCGTACGAGAAGATCTGGAGCGACTCGGTCGCCGACCTCGCGCAGGAACACGGTGTTCCCGTGCTGCTGCGCAACCGGCCCGACGACGAGGAGCTGATGATGCGGCTCAAGGAGGCCGACCCGGATCTCATCGTCGCCAACAACTGGCGCACCTGGATCCCGCCGGAGATCTTCAACCTGCCCCGGCACGGCACCCTCAACGTGCACGACTCGCTGCTGCCCAAGTTCGCCGGCTTCTCCCCCATCATCTGGGCGCTCATCGCGGGCGAGAGCGAAGTCGGCGTCACCGCGCACATGATGGACGACGAGCTGGACGCCGGCGACATCGTGCTGCAGCGCGCCGTCCCGGTCGGGCCCGCCGACACCGCGACCGATCTGTTCCACCGGACCGTGGACCTGATCGGCCCCATCGTGCAGGAGTCGCTCGCCCTCATCGCCTCCGGTGAGGCGAAGTTCACACCGCAGGACCGCACGAAGGCCAGCTTCTTCCACAAGCGTTCCATCGAGGACAGCGCCATCGACTGGACGTGGCCTGCGGAAGACCTGGAACGCTTCGTCCGCGCGCAGTCCGACCCGTACCCGAACGCCTTCACCTATTACAAGGGCGAGCGCATCCGCGTGCTCAAGGCCTCGGTCTCCAAGGGCATCTACGGCGGCACTCCCGGCCGGGTGTTCATCCCCGAGGGCGACGGCGTCGTCATCGTCGCGGGCGCCGACGCGCGGCGCGGACGCAACCACGGGCTCGTCATCGAACGCGTCCGCACCGAGGACGGCAAGGACCTCCCAGCCCGCGAGCTGTTCCGCAAAATGGGCGGTTACCTCACCGATGGCGCCTGACGACGTACGAGCGGAGATCGCGGCCACGGTCAAGGAGGAGACCGCCGCCATGACCGCGCTTCTCGCCGAGCTGGTCCGCATCCCGAGCGTCGGCGGCTCGCTCGCCGAGTCCGAGATCCAGGACCGGCTGGCCGAATGGCTGCGCGCCGAGGGACTGGAGACCGACCACTGGGACATCCCGGTGGACGAGGTCGCCGCCGAGCCCGCGTTCCCCGGGATGGAGGCGCCGCGCACGCAGGCGATGGGGCTGGTCGGGCGGCTCCCCGGGGTGGGTGGCGGCCGCTCGCTGATGCTGAACGGGCATGTCGACGTCGTGCCGCCCGGCGAACTCTCCAGTTGGAGCGACGATCCGTTCAGCGGGCGCGTCCAGGGCGGCCTGGTGTACGGGCGTGGAGCCTGCGACATGAAGGGCGGTCTCGTCGCCGCGCTGTTCGCGGTGCGGGCGTTGCGCCGCCTGCCCGTCCGGCTGCGCGGCGACGTGCTCGTCGCGTGCGTGGCGGGCGAGGAGGACGGCGGCCTCGGCACGTACTCCTTGCTGCGCCGGGGCTGGCGCGCCGACGCGTGCGTGATCCCCGAGCCGACCGGTCTGGAGCTGGTCCCCGCCAACGCGGGTGCCCTGACGTTCCGGCTGCGTGTCCCGGGCCGGTCGGCCCATGCCGCCCAGCGCGACTCCGGTGTGAGCGCGATCGAGAAGTTCTGGCCGGTCTTCGCCGCGCTGCGCGCCCTGGAGGCGGGGCGCAACACCGAGGTCGACCCGCTGATGCGCCGCTGGACCATCCCGTACGCGATCGAGATCGGCACCGTGCAGGCGGGCGACTGGTCGTCCACCGTCCCGGGCGATCTGGTGGCCGAGGGCCGCCTCGGCGTCGCGCTCGGCGAGGACACCCGCGCCGCCCGGCACGCGCTGGAACAGGCGGTCGCCGAGGCGTGTGCCTCCGACGGCTGGTTGTCGCAACATCCGGTGCAGGTCGAGTGGTGGGGAGGCAGCTTCGCCTCGGGCCGCCTGCCCGAGGAGGACGGCGGGTTGCTCAGCCGCCTCACCGAGGCGCACATCGCGGTGACGGGCGCGGCGCCCGCGTCGTGGGGTGCCCCTTACGGCAGCGATCTGCGCCTCCTCACCGGGCTCGGCGGTATCCCGACCGTGCAGTACGGCCCGGGCGACATCGACCGCATGCACGCTCCGGACGAATGCGTGTCGATCGACGAGGTGGCCACCGCCGCACAGACGCTGGCCCTGCTCGCCGTCGACCACTGCGGGACCTCCTGAGCGACGGCGTCGATGCGGCGTGTGACAGGATCGGATAGTTCATTCGTGCAACCGAGGAGGTCCTTGTGCGTATCGGCGTGTCGTTGCGAGAACGTTCCGGCCCGGAGGCGCTGGTCAAGCTGACCGACGACGTGCGGCGGGCGGCCGACGACGGGTTCACCTCCGCATGGTTGTCGAACATCTTCGGCCTGGACGCACTCACGGCGCTGGCCGTCGCCGGCAGCCAGGTACCCGGGATCGAGCTCGGCACCGCCGTGGTACCGACCTACCCGCGCCACCCGGCGACGCTCGCGCAGCAGTCCCGCACGACCGCGCTCGCGCTGGGGTCGGGGCGGCTGACGCTCGGCATCGGGCTCTCGCACAAGGTCGTCATCGAGGACATGTTCGGCTACGACTTCGGGCGGCCCTTGCGGCACATGGACGAGTACCTGTCGGTGCTGCTGCCGCTGCTGGACGGGCAGCCGGCCTCGTTCAGCGGCGAGACGGTCCAGGCGCAGGTCGCGCTGTCGGTGCCGAACGAGGGCCGGGTGCCCGTCCTGCTGGCCGCGCTCGGGCCCAAGATGCTGGGGCTCGCCGCCGAACGGGCCGACGGCACCATCCTGTGGATGACGGGGCCGACGACCGTGCGCGAGCACATCGCACCGACGATCACGGCGGCGGCGCAGGCCGCGGGACGCCCGGCGCCGCGGATCGTGTGCGTGCTGCCGGTGGGCGTCACGGGCGACGTCGCGGCGGCGAAGGAGCGGGCGGCCAAGGCGTTCGAGGTGTACGGGACGCTGCCGTCCTACCGGGCGATGATGGACCGGGAGGGCGCGGACGGCCCGGCCGACCTGGCCATCGTGGGCGACGAGGACACGGTCGGCGCCAAGCTCGACGAGCTCGCCAAGGCCGGTGTCACCGACTTCGTGGCGGGCGAGTTCCTGCCGCGCGACGAGGCCGCCCGCACCCGTGACTTCCTCAAGTCGCTCAATCGGTAGCGATGACCTCGTAGAGGTTGCCGGTCATGTCGGCGAAGTAGATCCCCTTGGCGCCCAAGGGGTGGTTCCCGTCGACACGGCCGTTGTCAGGATGAGCCGGATGGTCGCCGAAGGGCGCGCCCCGTTCGCGGAGGCGTGCCAGGACGGCGTCGAACGTGGCCGGGTCGACATCGAACGCCAGATGGTGGCCCGGCTCGTCCGGCGCGGACACGAAGTCGAGCGTGAGCCCGTCGTTCACCTTGATGGGGACGAAGTGCGGGGCGTACGGGTGGGGGCCCGTGAACTCCAGGCCCATGACGGCGGCGAAGAAGCGGGCGGCCTCCTCGTTGTCGGCGGCCGGGACGATGGTGTGGTTGAGGCTGATCGTCATGCTCGTTCTCCTTCGGCGAGCGCCCCGTACAGGAACACCTGGAGCGTCTCCTCCAGGGACGGGACGGGTTGTGCGGGCGGACGGGCACGGCCGAAGACCAGGCCCATGAACATGGCCGCGATCTGCTCCGGAGGCAGCCGCAGCACGTCGCGTTCTGGCTCGAACAGCTCCGTCAGCGCCTCCACGGTCGACCTCATGGCCGAGTCGCGATCGAGGGCGGCCGTGTCGCTCTGGGGTGCCGACTCCCCAGACCCCCCGGGGCCCTCCGCTCCGCCGCCGGCGTGACGGCCTCGGTCGTGGCGGCCTCGGTCGTGGCGGCCGGTGGCGTGCAGGGCGCCGATGACCAGGCCCAGACGTTCGATGTAGGCCTCCATCGCGGCGGCGGCCTCGCGGAGCCGTGCGGGCAGGGGCTGGTCGAGGGAGATGTCGGCGAGCTCCGCCAGAACGTGGTCGGCGCGCAGGGCCTCGGCGACGCAGGCGTCCAGCAGTGCGTCCTTGTCGGCGAACACGCGGAAGATCGTCGCCTCGCCGATGCCGGCGGCGCGCGCGATCTGGCCGGTGGTCACGGCGGTGCCGTGCTCGGCGACCAGCGGCAGCGCGGTCCGGATGATCATCTCGCGGCGTTGCTCGGGGCTCATGCCGGGCGCGCGGCGGCGGGTCGGTCGTTCCACCATGCCGGGGAGGCTACGGAGTGAGTACTCACTCCGTCAAGCTCGAGGCCGTGACGAGGGGCTCCGGCGGCTGCTGCTAACGTTGCGGTTCACGCGCGTCATGGAGCGAAGTCCGGTGTGATCCCGGCGCTGTCCCGCAACTGTGATGCCCTTCGAGGATTCCCTCCCGAACGGCCGAGCCAGGTCGCCTCCGCACGCGCCGATGACACTCGACCCTCGCGGAAGGGGCGATCCGTCTCCCACGGGTCACGCCTTCCGGCCAGCCTTGGAGGCCCCCTTGCGACCCGCACCGAGACCCGCAGTGAAACCCGCGCTGAGGCCCGCGCTGAGGCCCGCTCTGAGGCCTGCGCCGAGGCTCGCGCTGAGGCACGTGCGTTCCCTGCGCGCCGCCGTTCTGGTCGGTGTGATGGCGTTGTCCGCCGCCGCGTGCGGCGACACGACCGAGTCCGGCGGCGACAAGGCCTCCGGCGCCGCGGGCAAACCGGTCACCGTCCAGGCTGCCAACGGCGCGGTCACGATCCCCGCGACGCCCAAGCGGATCGTGTCGCTGTCCCCGACCCACACCGAGACGCTCTTCGCCATCGGCGCGGGCAAACAGGTCGTCGCGGCCGACGAGTACTCCACCTTCCCGGCCGGGGTGCCCAAGACCAAGCTCTCGGGCTTCAAGCCCAACGCCGAGGCGATCATCGGGTACAAGCCCGATCTGGTGGTGCTGTCGGACGACCTGGACGGCATCGTGAAGGCGCTGACCAAGGTCAAGATCCCCGTCCTGCTGGAGCCCGCGCCGACCAAGCTGGACGAGGCGTACGACGAGATCACCGACCTGGGCCAGGCCACCGGCCGCGCAGCCGACGCCAAGAAGCTCACCGACGGCATGCGCACGAGCATCCAGCAGGCCGTCGCGGCGGCCAAGCCCGGCGCCGCAGGCAAGCCTGCCGGGAAGCAGCTCAGCTACTACCACGAGCTCGACAACCAGCTCCACACCGTGACGTCCAAGACGTTCATCGGCCAGGTGTACGGGCTGTTCGGGCTGAGCAACGTCGCCGATAAGGCCGAGAAGGCGGCCGGCGGCTACCCGCAGCTGTCCCGCGAATACCTGCTCAAGAGCAACCCTGACCTCATCTTCCTGGCCGACACCAAGTGCTGCGGGCAGAACGAGGCAGCCGTCGCCAAGCGGAGCGGCTGGCAGGACCTCACCGCCGTCAAGGACAAGAGCGTGATCCCCCTCGACGACGACATCGCCTCCCGCTGGGGCCCGCGCCTGCCCGAGTTCGTCAAGGTCATCGGGGCCGCGGTGCAGAAGGCGTCCGCCGGCGCGTGACACCGGCTCGGCTGCGGCCTCTTCAGTTCGGCGGCGCCGTCGCGGTGCTGGCGGCGACGATGCTCGCCGCCCTCTTGGTGGGCGCGGCCGACCTTCCGGTGACCGGCGTCGTGAAGGCGCTGCTCGACCGGGTGCCGTTCGTCGACGCCGACTCGGGACTGAGCACCGTCGAGCGGAACGTGCTGTTCGAGTTGCGGCTGCCCCGGGTGTTGCTGGGCGCGATGGTGGGCGGGCTGCTGGCCATCGCGGGTGCCGGTTACCAGGGGGTCTTCCGCAACCCGCTCGCCGACCCGTACCTGCTCGGCGCCGCCGCGGGGGCCGGGGTCGGCGCCACGCTGGTGATCGTGGTGGTCCCGGGCGACCCGGCGTTCGCGATCCCGCTCGCGGCCTTCGTCGGCGCGATCTCCGGGGTGTTCCTGGCGTACGCGCTCGGGAGCACGGCGGGCCGGGGGAACGGGCCGGGCGCCGCCACGCTCGTGCTCGCCGGGGTGGCGGTGTCGAACTTCCTCGCCGCCGTGCAGACGTTCCTGCAGCAGGCGAACGCGGAGGAGCTGCAGCGGATCTTCTCGTGGATCCTGGGCGGGCTGGGCCTGGCCGACTGGCCCACGCTCGCCATGATCGCCCCGTACGCGCTCGTCTCGACGGTCGTGCTGCTCCTGCACGGGCGGCTGCTGGACGTGCTCAGCGTCGGCGAGGAGGAGGCCAACTCGCTGGGTGTGTCGGCCGCGCGCGTGCGGCTGATCGTGCTCATCGCGGCGTCGCTGGCCACGGCGTGCGCGGTGGCGGTCAGCGGCCTGATCGGGTTCGTCGGGATCGTGGTCCCGCACGCCGTGCGGCGGCTCGCGGGCGGCTCGTACCGCGTGGTGCTCCCGCTCTCGCTGCTGCTCGGCGCCGCGTTCCTGGAGCTGGCCGACCTCGTCGCCCGTACGGTCGTCGCCCCCGGGGAGCTTCCCTTGGGCGTGGTGACGGCGTTCGTGGGCGCGCCGTTCTTCGTGGTCATCCTGCGCGCAACCCGCAGGCAGGTGGACACATGACGATCGCGGTACGGGACCTGAACGTGGAACTGGACGGCCGTCCGGTGCTCAAGGGCGTCTCGCTGGAGGTGCCCGGCGGGTCGTGGACGGCCGTCATCGGGCCGAACGGCGCGGGCAAGTCCACGTTGCTCCGCGCGATCCTCGGCCTGCGGCCCGGACGCGGCGAGGTCGAGGTGGCGGGCACCGACCTGCGCACGCTCAAGCCGCGCCAGCGCGCGCGAGTCGTCGCGTACGCGCCGCAGATCCCCAACCTGCCGGTCGGCATGACGGTCTTCGACTACACGCTGCTCGGCCGCTCCCCCTACATCCCGCACCTGGGCCGCGAGAGCACGCATGACCGGGCGGTCGCGTCCGAGGTGCTCGAACGCCTGGACCTGACCGGGCTGGCCGCGCGTCCCCTCGACCATCTGTCCGGTGGCGAGCGCCAGCGGGTGGTGCTCGCCCGCGCGCTCGCGCAGCAGACCTCGGTGTTGCTGCTCGACGAGCCGACCACGGCGCTCGACATCGGCCACCAGCAGCAGGTCATGGAACTGATCGACCAGCTCCGGCTGGCCGACGAGCTGACGGTGGTGACGACGATCCACGACCTGACGCTGGCCGGGCAGTACGCGGATCGCCTCATCCTGCTGTCGGCGGGTCAGGTGGCGGCGGCCGGTCCACCCTCGGAGGTGCTGACGGCGACGGCGATCTCAGAGCATTTCGACGCGCGCGTGCGCGTCTCCCCTGGGCCCGAGGGCCGTCCGAACCTCTCCCTGGAGCGCCCATGAAATTGGAAAAGCGTCCCTGACCTTGGACAAGGTCGTGCACCGGCCGCCGCCCCGGTGCGGCGGCCGGTGCTGGGCCGATGCTTGGAAGAACGCGTCACCTCCTCCCTGGGTCGCCGGCCTGGGGGTCGGTCAGCCGGCGTGTGGCAGTCGTAGTTCGTGGAGAGAGTGGATTCCGGTCGGCGGCTCCGGCTCGACCGGTGCCCGCATCCCGTTGTACTGCTGCTCAGCGCTGCGGCCCGCGATCTGGGTGAGGGTGTCGATGTGGCGGCGCGCCCGGTCGGCCTCGGACCGCGCGGCGTCGCGTTCGCCGGTGAGCGCCTGGACGGCCGCGCGCAGCTCGTCCACCGCCTGCGAGAGATGCCAGTTGTGCTGCTCCACGTCCTGCAGCCGGGCCTGGATCTGGTCGCGGTCGGCGACGGCCTGCCCTCGCTTGGTCTCGGCGTCGCGTACGGCTGAACGCAGGTCCTCGGCGGACCGCCTGGCCGAGGCCGCCTCGATGCGCTGTCCTTCGACCGTCGTCTCGGTCTCGGAGAGCCGCGAGTGCAACGTGACCAGCTCGGCGCGGGCGGCCTCCAGCGCCGCGAGCAGTTCGCCCTCGCGCTCGACCACATGGTCGCGTTCGCTCTCCGCCGCGAGCCGCGCGGCCGTCGCCTGTTCGAGGGCCTGCCTGGCCTCATGGGATTCGCGGGTGGCGCTGTCACGTTCGGCGATCGCCTTGTCGGCCTCGCTCCGCGCCGTCGTGACGGCGTTCTCGGCGTGGTCCGCCCGGGCTCGGGCCAGGGTGGCCTCCTGCCAGGCGGACTGCGCCTGGCGCTGTGAGGCGTCGCGTTCGTCCTGCGCGGCTGCGATCTGGCCGGCGGACTCGGCGTGGGCAGCGGCGACCCTCCGTTCGACCCCGGCGACGCTCAGCTCCGAGGCCAGCGAGCAGGCGAGCTGGTCGGCCGCGCCTTCCAGCCGTTCGACGATCTCCCAGGCCCAGGCGACCTGACCGGTCAGGCCCGGTGTCTCCCGGCCGCGTTCACGCCGCTCCTTGGCCTCCACCGAGCATTTCCCATCGCGGTCCTGGCAGTAGCGCACCGTACGCGCACCCCGCACAGGCTGCGGAACGGGACGCCCGCAGTTCGCACACGGCCAGACCGCCATCGCATCCCGGGTCTCATTGCCGACCGCCGCACCGCCGTCAAAAGGCGCCACCTTCTGGTCCGTCATGCCGGGTAGTACGCACCGATCCCCCGAAGCGTTCGAACGGTCCCCGAATAACTTCGGCCCCTTGGATCACTTCGAAATCCGGCTGCGTCACGTCAACATCCGGCTGGGTCACATCAAGATCCGGCCGATCCCGGCCTGATCCAAGGCCCTGACGAAGAGCGATCCCCCTCATACAATCGGAACGGACTCCGTTCCGGGGGACG
The DNA here is from genome assembly GCF_044326415.1 of Actinomadura sp. 6N118. NCBI lineage: Bacteria > Bacillati > Actinomycetota > Actinomycetes > Streptosporangiales > Thermomonosporaceae > Actinomadura > Actinomadura sp. 6N118. The sequence goes on from NZ_JBIRAZ010000003.1 coordinate 545,328, forward strand.
AAACGGCGACGAGGGTTGAATGGTCGGACCGGGCGACAACCAGCGATCGAACGACGAGCACGAGGAGCCGCCACCGCCCGCACGGAGATCGACCTTCGTCCGCTCCCTCACGGTCGAGCTGAGCACGTCGCTGATCGTCTCCTCGCTGGTCGCCTCCTCGCCCCTGCTCCTCGTTCTGTCCCGTGATCTCGGGATCGCGCTCGTCGTCTGGGGTGGCGTCTCGCTGCTCCTGCTGACCGTCCTGGTGGCCGTGCTCTACAGGCACCCGGAGTTCTTCCGGAAGGTGCTGGAGCTGCTTCCCGACGATCTGGCGCGATGGTCATGGACCGTGCTGGTCTGGGTCGGTACCGGTGCCGCGCTCGCGGGGCTCGTGCTCGGCTCTGTCGCCGGGGTGCGCACCTGGCTCAGGTCCGGCGACGCGTGCGAGCGGCCGCTGGAGATCCGAGTGATGACCACCCCCGAGGCGCTCACCCCGCTGCGGGCGGCGGCGGCCGGCTTCATCGCCGACACGCGGGACGGCGGATGCCCCGAGTACGCGGTGACCGTCACGGCCGAGCCGGGCGCGACGCCCGTGCGCAACGGGCTCGCCCGCGACTGGGAGCAGGACCGGACCGGCATCGGCACACAGTTGCTCGGCCCCCAGCCCGACATCTGGATCCCCTCCTCCCCCGCCGAATACGAGTACGCGTCCGACCGCACGGACCTCGCCGCGTCCGGTTCCCCTCCGGCGTTGAGCCCGCACCCCGCGACGATCGGCCGTTCGCCGATGGTGCTCGCGCTGTTCGGGGACGACGACGGAACGGTCTACCGGGAGAACGCCAGGCCCGGCCGGGAGGCCACGGCCGAACTGCTGGAGCGCTTCAAGGAGGCAGGGCTGAAAGGCATCGCCCGGCCTATCCCGGAGAGCTCCACGGCCGCGCTCGCCCTCACGCCAAGGCTCCACCAGGCGGTCACCAACACCGGTCTCGCCGAGTCGGGTGAGGCGGCCGAACGCTTCGTCAGCCCTCCCGACCTCCTGGCGCCCGACGCCGTGTCGCTGCTGTGCCAGTTGCGTGCGCGGGCGTGGGTGCAGGCCGACGGGCCGCCCAAGGGCTTCGCGATCGCCGTTCCGGAGCATGTGCTGAACGACTACAACGCGGGCCGTGCCCTCGGCGACCGGTGCGACGCCGTCGACGCCGGCAAGGCTCCGTACGACAGGTGGAAGCTCTACCCCTATTATGCGCGTGACCTTCCGGCTTTGGACTACCGCTTCGTCCAGGTGAAGTGGCCCGGGCAGGACGACCGTGAACGCGACAACGTGGTGCGCCGGTTCCGCGAATGGCTGCAGGACCATCGACTCACCTCACAAGGACTGCGGGATGCTTCGGGCGCCTTCAACCGGCCTGCCAAGCCCGATCCGGTACACCCGTATCTGGACGCTCTCGACCGTCCGGGCGCCGTCACCGTGCCCTCCGTCGTCAAGGGAACGGACGCGCCCGGCGTCCAGGACTCCCTCGACGCCATCGGCGCCGTCCGCGACAAGGTCCTGCTGTCCCTGCTGATCGACACCTCGGGCTCCATGGGCTCGCCGACGACCAAGCGCGTGAACCGCTCACGCCTCACGCACGGCGTCTCGGTCCTGCGCAGCCTCGTCGGGCAGCTCAAGGGTGACGACGTCCTCGGCCTCCAGTCGTTCGCGCGCCCCACGGGCGGCGATCAGACGCCCCAGGTGACGACGCACGCGCGGAGCGGCCTGGTCTCCTCCCAGCAGGCCGACCTGGTGAACGGAAAGCTCCAGGCCCTGACCGCCGCGCGCTCGGATCTTCCCTTGGCGGACGCCATCCAGGCCGCGGATCTGCAGTTCGGCAAGAAACACGTCATCGTCGTCACCGACGGCCAGTCCACCCGCACCAACCCGGATCTCGCTGCGGCGCTCGACCGCCTGGAGGCGTTCCACGACAAGCATCCCGATGTCGTCGTCACGTTCCTGCTGACCGGGCCGTCCGCCTGCGCCGGTTCACCGGTCGAGCAGGTCAGGAAGGCCGTCGGCGGCAAATGCCGCGAGCTGACCGGCGACCCCGACGAGGCGCAGGCCGCGCGCCTGCTCGCCGAGCTGCGGTGACGGCGATGGGACACAGGTGACCGCGATGGGGCGCAGGTGACGGCGATGGGGCACAAGAGCATCCGTGAACGCACACGAGAGCACTGGCTCGCGGCCGTCCTGTGCGCCGTGGCGGGAGCGCTGATCGTCGTGCTCGCGGTCGTGGTCCCGCCTTCCTACGACGCGTTGCCCGACGCCTGCGGCGAGCAGCTCACCATCGCGGGCGGCTCCGACGTCAGCCTCGGCAACCAGCGCCGTGCCCTGGTGGAGAGCTGGAACGAGGGCGGCAGGGGTTCGCGGCCGAAGGCCCGGCTCGTCGAGGTGTCGCCGTCCGCCGACCTGCAGTACAGCCAGCTCAAGGCCGCGCAGGAGACCGGCACCTGCGCCTACGACGTGCTGATCATGGATGCGCAGTGGACGGCGGAGTTCGCCCGCGACGGCCACCTCAAGGCGCTCGGCGCGAGCGCGCTGGCGGGCTCCCAGGACTTCTTCCCGGCCGCGCTCGCCATGGGTGTGTACGCGGGCCGCCAGTACGCGGTGCCGTTCAACCTCGATGTCGGGCTCCTCTACCACCGGGACAAGGCCAAGGTGCCGGCGCAGCCGCGGGATTGGCCGAGCGAGACCCACACCGCCCAGCTCGGCGACTACGAGGGCCTGACCGTCAACGCGCTGGAGTTCGCCTGGAATCACGGCGCCGCCGATGTCCTCACCGGGACCCGCCGGCCCACCCGCGCCGACCTGACCGACCGCGTCCATCCCGCGCTGAAGGCCGTGGCGCAGCGGATGCGGCCCGGCAAACCGCTCTGGACCTCGTTCATGCGCGGGTTCAAGGAGCAGGAGAGCATCGACGCGTTCACCGACGGCGGTGACGACGCGCTGCTGCGCCACTGGCCCTACGCCTACCGCCACTTCGCCAACGACCCACGGCTGCGCGACGGCGGGAACCTGCGATTCGGTGTGACCGCACCGCCCGGCCACACCGTGCTCGGCGGCCAGAGCCTGGCGATCTCGGCGCGCTCACGACACGAAAAGGACGCGCAAGCCCTGATCCAGTACCTCACCGGCACCGAGAGCCAGCAGCAGATCTTCGCCTGCGGGGGCTTCGCGCCGACGCGGTTCTCCGCGTTCGGCCTCTCCCCCGGGGTGCTACGGCAGGACGCAGTACGGCCGATCGCCACCTGCTCGGAACGGCAGGCGACGAACCGCGACAACGCCGGAGGCGAGCCCGACAGCGTGACCCCCGAGCGGCTCACCGAGCTGGCAAAAGCCGTTGTGGCCGCCCTAGAACGTGCCCGCCCACGCCCGGTGACCGAGCACTACGCCACCTTCTCCACAACTTTCCGCAACTGCGCACGCAAGATCCTCACCGGCGCCAACGTGCCACCCGAGGCGTTCGCCGAAGCCATCAACGCCTCCCTGGACGGCAAAACCGCCACCTGCTGAACGCCCCCGCCGAGAGTTCAGGCTGTGGCGAGGGTCAGGTCGTGGCGAGGCGGTCAGGCTGTAGCGAGGCGGTCAAGCTGTGGTGAGGGCGGATCGGGCCATGGCGTGGAGCAGGCCTGCCATGGAGTCGCGGTCTAGGGCGGCGGCGCTGTAGGGCGTCGAGTTGAGAAGGCCGAAGCAGGCGTGGACGGCGGCGCGGGTGCGGTCCTCGGGCAGGCCTGGGCGCAGGCGGCGCAGGACGTGGACCCATTCCTCGACGTAGGCGCGCTGGAGGCGGCGGATCTCGTGGCGCTGCGCCTCGGGGACGTTGTCCAGCTCGCGCTCGTGCACAGTGATCAAGGCCGGGTTGTCGAGGGCGAAGGCGATGTGCCAGCTCAGAAGGGCGTCGAGCGCGCGGCCGGGCTCGGGCTCCGCGGCCCGGCGGAGGCCCTCGGCGTGCAGGCGCTGGCTGATGTCGAGCAACATTTCGGCGAGGACGGCCTCCTTTCCGCTGAAATGGCGGTAGAGGGCCGGTCCCGTCAGCCCGACCGCGCGCCCGACGTCGCCGATCGACGCGCCGTGGAAGCCGCGCCGCGCGAACAGCTCGGCGGCGGCGGCGAGGATCTCTGCCCGGCGCGTGGGCACCTCGGGTGTCGTCCGCCCTGCGGGAGAGGTCATGATGGAAGTCTAGACTGGCGATGTTAATGATGGTTAACATCGACCTTGTTAACGTTCATTAACTGCCTGGGCAGCACTTGAGATCAACCAGTCAACGAGGACGGGTGATGACCGGACCTGAGCTCGGCACGCGCGCCGACCCCGCGAGCGAGGCGTTCAAGCAGAACGCGGCGCACAACGCGGAGCTCGTCGCCGGCCTCCGCGAGCACCTCGACCGCGCCGGGCGCGGCGGGCCGGAGCGGGCGCGCGAACGGCACGTCGCGCGCGGCAAGCTGCTCCCCCGCGACCGGGTGGACACACTGCTCGACCCGGGTTCGCCCTTCCTGGAGCTGTCGCCGCTGGCCGCGCACGGCATGTACGACGACGAGGCCCCGGGCGCCGGGATCATCACTGGCGTCGGCCGGGTCGCCGGCCGCGAGTGCGTGATCGTCGCGAACGACGCCACGGTCAAGGGCGGCACGTACTACCCGATCACGGTCAAGAAGCATCTGCGCGCCCAGGAGGTCGCGCTGCACAACCGGCTGCCGTGCGTCTACCTCGTCGACTCGGGCGGCGCGTTTCTGCCCCGGCAGGACGAAGTCTTCCCGGACCGCGAGCACTTCGGGCGGATCTTCTACAACCAGGCGACGATGTCGGGCCGCGGCATCCCGCAGATCGCGGCCGTTCTCGGGTCGTGCACGGCGGGCGGCGCGTACGTCCCGGCGATGAGCGACGAGGCCGTGATCGTGCGGGGCCAGGGCACGATCTTCCTGGGCGGCCCGCCGCTGGTGAAGGCCGCCACGGGCGAGGTCGTCACCGCCGAGGAGCTCGGCGGCGGCGAGCTGCACTCACGGACCTCCGGCGTGACCGACCATCTGGCGGACGACGACGCGCACGCGCTGCGGATCGTCCGCGACATCGTCGGCACGCTGGGGCCGCGCGAGCCGCGTCCGTGGGAGACGGCGCCGTCGGAGGAGCCCGCGGTCGACCCGGGCGAGCTCTACGGGGTGGTGCCGCCGGATCCGCGCACGCCCTACGACGTCCGCGAGGTGATCGCCCGGATCGCCGACGGCAGCCGGTTCCAGGAGTTCAAGAAGGAGTACGGCGCGACGCTGGTCACCGGCTTCGCCCGCATCCACGGCCACCCGGTCGGGATCATCGCCAACAACGGCATCCTGTTCAGCGAGTCGGCGCAGAAGGGCGCGCACTTCATCGAGCTGTGCGACCGGCGCAGCGTCCCGCTGGTCTTCCTGCAGAACATCACCGGCTTCATGGTCGGCCGCGAGTACGAGGCGGGCGGCATCGCCAAGCACGGCGCCAAGATGGTCACGGCCGTCGCGTGCGCCCGGGTCCCCAAGTTCACGGTCGTGATCGGCGGCTCGTTCGGCGCCGGCAACTACGCGATGTGCGGCCGGGCGTACTCGCCGCGCTTCCTGTGGATGTGGCCGAACGCGCGCATCTCGGTCATGGGCGGCGAGCAGGCGGCCAGCGTGCTGGCGACCGTACGGCGCGACCAGCTGGAGGCGCGCGGGGAGGACTGGCCGGCGGCGGCCGAAGAAGAGTTCAAGGCGCCGATCCGCGAGCAGTACGAACACCAGGGCAACCCGTACTACTCCACGGCCCGGCTCTGGGACGACGGCGTGATCGACCCGGCCGACACCCGGCGGGTGCTGGGCCTGGGACTGTCGGTGGCCGCGAACGCACCGCTGGAGCCGGTCGGCTACGGCGTCTTCCGGATGTGAGGGCCTGGATGTCTGAGAAAGGCGCAGTGTTCGAGAAAGTCCTCGTCGCCAACCGCGGCGAGATCGCGATCCGGGTGTTCCGTACCCTGCGTGCGCTCGGCATCGGCTCGGTGGCGGTCTTCACCGACACCGACGCGGGTGCCCGCCATGTACGCGAGGCGGACGAGGCGCTGCGGATCCCCTCGTACCTCGACATCGACGCGGTGATCGCGGCGGGGCGCGAGACGGGCGCCGAGGCCGTGCACCCGGGGTACGGGTTCCTGGCCGAGAACACCGCGTTCGCCCGCGCGTGCGCCGACGCCGGGATCGTCTTCATCGGCCCGCCCGCCTCGGCGATCGAGGCCATGGGCGACAAGATCCGCGCCAAGCAGACCGTCGCCGCGGCGGGCGTGCCGGTCGTGCCGGGCCGCGACGAGGCGGGCCTCTCGGATGACGAGCTGGCCGCCGCCGCGCTCGACATCGGCCTGCCGGTGTTGCTGAAGCCGTCGGCGGGCGGCGGCGGCAAGGGCATGCGCCTCGTCCGCGACGCCGCGGATCTCCCCGAAGCGATCACGTCGGCGCGGCGCGAGGCGCGGGCGTCCTTCGGGGACGACACCTTGCTGGTCGAACGCTTCGTCACGAACCCGCGGCACATCGAGATCCAGGTCTTCGCCGACGCCCACGGCCACGCCGTCCATCTGGGCGAACGCGAGTGCAGCCTCCAGCGCCGCCACCAGAAGATCATCGAAGAGGCGCCGTCGCCGCTGCTGGACGAGACGACGCGGCAACGCATGGGCGCGAGCGCCGTCGCGGCGGCCAAGGCCGTCGGCTATGTGGGCGCCGGGACGGTGGAGTACATCGTCTCCGCCGACCGTCCGGGCGAGTACTTCTTCATGGAGATGAACACCCGCCTCCAGGTCGAACACCCGGTGACCGAGCTGGTCACCAACCTCGATCTAGTCGAGCTCCAACTCCGGGTGGCCTCCGGCGAGCCGCTCCCCCTCACCCAGGACGATCTCGTTCTCCGGGGTCACGCGGTCGAGGCGCGCGTCTACGCCGAAGACCCGGCGCGCGGCTTTCTCCCGACCGGCGGCAGGGTGCTGGCGATGTCCGAGCCGTCCGGAGACCACGTGCGAGTCGACTCCGGCCTCGACGCCGGAACCGAGGTCGGCGGCTCGTACGACCCCATGCTCGCCAAGGTCATCGCCTGGGGCCCGGACCGGGCCGCGGCGCTGCGGCGGCTGGATCGCGCGCTCGCCTCGTACACCCTGCTGGGCGTCGGCACGAACGTGGCGTTCCTGCGCGCGCTGCTCCGCCACCCGGAAGTCGAAGCGGGTCGTCTCGACACCGGGCTCGTCGAGCGTTCGCTGGACGAGCTGGTCGGCGAAGCGACGGTGCCGGACGAGGTCCTCGCAGCCGCCGCCCTGGAACGCATGCTCGCGCTGGAGACCGGCGACCCCGACCCCTGGGCGATCCCGGACGGCTGGCGCCCCGGCACCCCCGCCCGAACGCCTTGGATCATCACACCGACCGGCGGCGAGGCGATCGAGGTCGGCGTGCGCGGCCGAGCACACGACGCCGAGGTCACGGTAGGCGGCAGGGTCCCGGTGCGCGCCTCGCTTTCGGGCGGCCCTTCGCTGTCGGGCGGGGCTTCGCTGTCGGGCGGGCCTTCGCCGTCGGGCGGGCCTTCGGCTCTGACGCTGAGCTACGGCGGACGGACCTCGACGTTCCGCGCCGCGCGCGAGGGAGACACGCTGTGGCTCGGGCGGGGCGGGCATGCGTGGGCGCTCACCGAGCATGTACGGGCCGAAAGCGGCGGCGCGGCGGACGTGGCCGGGGACGGGGTGCTGCGCAGTCCGATGCCCGGCACGGTCCTCGCGGTCAAGGTGGCCGAGGGCGACCAGGTCGGCGAGGGCCAGCCGCTGGTGGTCGTCGAGGCGATGAAGATGGAGCACACGGTCACGGCGCCGATCGCGGGCGTGGTGGCGCAACTGCCCGTCCGCGCGGGCGCGCAGGTCGCCCTCGACGCCGTGCTGGCCGTCATCGAAGCCGGGGAGGAATGAGAGATGCGCGTACCGCTTGACGGGCTCCCGGACCGGGTGACGATCTACGAGGTCGGCCCCCGTGACGGGCTGCAGAACGAGGACACGATCGTGCCGGTGGCCGACAAGGCCGAGTTCGTCGTCCGCCTCGCGGACGCCGGGCTGCGCACGATCGAGACCACGAGCTTCGTGCACCCCAAGTGGATCCCGCAGCTCGCCGACGCCGCCGAGCTGCTCGACGTCCTCCCGCGTGACCCGGACCTGCGCTATCCGGTGCTCGTGCCGAACGAACGCGGGCTCGACCGCGCGCTGGCGAACGGCTGCACCGAGATCGCGATCTTCGGCAGCGCGACCGAGACGTTCGCCCGCCGCAACCTCAACCGGACGATCGGCGAGTCGCTGGAGATGTTCGCGCCCGTCGTCGAACGCGCGCTGGCCGAAGGCCTGTGGGTGCGCGCGTACGTGTCGATGGTCTGCGGAGATCCGTGGGAGGGGGACGTGCCGATCGACCAGGTCGTCTCCGTCTCCACCCGGCTCATGGACATGGGCTGCTCGCAGCTCAGCCTCGGCGACACCATCGGCGTCGGCACCCCCGGCCAGGTCACGGCGCTCATCGAGGCACACGAGGCCGCGGGCATCGGAGCCGACCGCCTCGCCGTGCACTTCCACGACACCTACGGCCAGGCCCTCTCCAACACCCTCGCCGCGCTGCGGGCCGGTGTGACCACGGTGGACGCGTCGGCGGGCGGCATCGGCGGCTGCCCGTACGCCGAAAGCGCCACCGGCAACCTCGCCACCGAGGACCTGGTGTGGATGCTGCACGGGCTCGGCATCGACACCGGCGTCGACCTCGCCAAGCTCGTCGCGACCAGCCGCTGGATGGCCGAGCGCCTCGGCCGCCCCAGCCCCTCCCGCGTCGTCCAGGCATTGTCAGACAAGGAGTAACCGTCTCATGATCGACTTCAGGCTCGATGACGAGCAGGAGGAGCTGCGGAGCACGGTCGAGCGGTTCGCCCGCGAGACCGTCGCCCCGGTGATCGGCGATCTGTACGAACGGGGCGAGTTCCCGTACGAGATCGTCGCGGCGATGGGGAAGATGGGGCTCTTCGGGCTGCCCTTCCCCGAGGAGCACGGCGGCATGGGCGGCGACTACTTCACGCTCTGCCTGGCCCTGGAGGAGCTCGCACGCGTCGACTCGTCGGTCGCGATCACGCTGGAGGCCGGTGTCTCGCTCGGCGCGATGCCGATCTACCGCTTCGGCTCCGACGCCCAGAAGGCCGAGTGGCTGCCCAAGCTCACCTCGGGTGAGCGCCTCGCCGCGTTCGGCCTGACCGAGCCGGGCGGCGGGTCGGACGTGCCCGGCGGCATGCGGACCACCGCGCGGCTCGACGGCGACCACTGGGTGATCAACGGCACCAAGTCGTTCATCACCAACTCGGGCACCGACATCACCGCGTTCGTGACGGTCACGGCGTTCACCGGCGACAACGAGATCTCCACGATCATCGTGCCGAACGGCACGCCGGGCTTCACCGTCGGCAAGAAGTACTCCAAGGTCGGCTGGTCCGCCTCCGACACCCGCGAGCTCTCCTTCGACGACGTCCGCGTCCCCGCCGAGAACCTCGTCGGCGAACGCGGCCGCGGCTACGCCCAGTTCCTGCGCATCCTCGACGAGGGCCGCATCGCCATCGCCGCGCTCTCCGTCGGCCTCGCCCAGGGCTGCGTCGACGAGTGCCTGCGGTACGTGCGCGAGCGCGAGGCGTTCGGCAAGGAGATCGGCCGTTACCAGGCCATCCAGTTCAAGGTCGCCGACATGGAGGTGCGCGCCCACACAGCACGCCTGGCCTACTACGCGGCGGCGGCGAATCTGCTGGCCGGCGAGCCGTTCAAGAAGGAGGCGGCGATCGCCAAGCTGGTGGCCTCCAACGCCGCCATGGACAACGCCCGCGACGCGACGCAGATCTTCGGCGGATACGGCTTCATGAACGAGTACGCGGTCGGCCGCTTCTACCGCGACGCCAAGATCCTCGAAGTCGGCGAGGGCACGTCCGAGGTGCAGCGCATGCTCATCGCGCGGGCTCTGGGTCTGCCGCCGTCGTGACCGTCCGGAAGTGAGTCGTGAGCCTGCCCTCGTCCAGCACATGGAAGGCGAGGGCGGGCGGCTCGTCCAGATGAACGAGCCCGTCTCCCGGCACCCAGGGCAGCCGGGTGGTGGAGACCACGCCGGGCGCGACGAGCAGCGGACGCCCAGCGAACGTCGTGGCGGCGGCGGTGTGCGCGTGCCCGGCAAGGAACGCGACCAGCCGCGGATGCCGCTCGGCGAGTGAGGCAAGCCGTTCCTCCCCGAACATCCGGATGCCATCGACATACGGGATGTGCAGCGGCACCGGCGGATGGTGAAACCCGACCACCACGGGAGTGTCACCCGGGGCACCCGCGAGCACGTACTCCAGCCAGTCGAGCGTCTCGTCGGACAACTCGCCGTGGTCCTTGCCGGGCACGGACGAGTCGCACAAGGCGAGCACGAAACGTTCGCCCCGGTGGATCTGATTGATCGGCTCAGATGATGGCGCCCGCTCCAGCAGATACTGCCGGAACGCCGAACGCTCGTCGTGGTTGCCAGGACAGATCAACGTCGGATGGCGAGTCGCCAGCAGCTCGCGGGCCCGCTCGTACTCGACCCGGAGCCCATGGTCGGCGATGTCGCCGGTGACGACCACCACGTCCAACCGAAGGGCGTCCAAGTAGGCCATGACAGCACGCGTGCGCTCGGCACTGCGCGGGTCGTCGTCGATATGCACGTCGCTGAGGTGGGCGATCACAACCGTCATGGCACTCGACGCTAGGACGCAACCGGACCAGAGTTAAGATCCAGTCCGATGCCTGAATCTTGGTCCAGTTCACGAGTAGACCTCCACCTCGAAGTCGCACCTGGCGGCCGCCGTTCGGGACTGGAGTCCGCGCTCCGTGCGGCCATCCGCGAGGGACGCCTGACCTCCGGCACGCTCCTGCCGTCCACGCGCGGGCTGGCCACCGAGCTGGGCCTCTCGCGCGGAACGGTCACCGCCGCATATGACCAGCTGGCGGAGGAGGGCTACCTGATCATCCGGCCAGGCTCGGGAACGCGGGTGGCCGACCTCCCGCCGCAAAACCCGCCGGCCATCCGGAACGTTGACGAACACACACCCCTGCACGACCTCCGCCCCGGACGCCCCGATGTCAGCGCGTTCCCCACCCGGGCTTGGCTCGCCGCCACGCGACGCGTGCTCAGCCGGAACACCCGGGACGTCTTCGGCATCGGCGATCCGCAGGGCCGCATCGAGCTCCGCCGCGCGCTCGCCGAGTACCTCGGCCGTACCCGCGGCGTCCGCACTTCCCCCGACCAGATCATCGTCACGTCCGGCTACTACCAGGGCGTCGGCCTGCTGAGCCGGGCCCTTCGCGCGGGCGGGATCGAGACCGCAGCCTGCGAGGACCCGGGGCACGACGCCTACCGAGGCGCCGTCGAACGACGGTTGCGGATCGAGGCCCTGCCCGTCGGCTCCGAAGGCGCCCAGATCGAGACGATCAGCAAGCAAGCCGGAGCGGTCTTCCTGACGCCATCCCACCAGTACCCGACCGGCGTGCCGCTGCATCCGAAGCGACGCCAGGCCGTATGCGCCTGGGCACGCGCCACAGGCGGGCTGGTGATCGAGGACGACTACGACGGGGAATTCCGCTACGACCGCCAGCCGATCGGCGCCCTCCAGGGCATCGCCCCAGAGCACGTGGTCTACGGCGGCTCGGCATCAAAGACCCTCTCTCCCGTTCTCCGCCTCGGCTGGCTGGCCGTCCCGCAAGACCTCGTCGCACCCCTGACAGCCGCGAAGGAGGAGGCCGACTTCTACACCGAGGCTCTCGGCCAACTGGTGGTAGCCGAGCTGATCACCTCACACGCGTACGACCGGCATATCCGTGCATCGCGCCTGCGCTACCGCCGCCGACGTCAGCTCCTGCTCGACCGCCTGGCCGCCTTCCCCGAGCTGACCGTTCACGGCGTCCCGGCCGGCCTGTCCATGATGGTCACCGGACTCAACGAGGCCGAGGCCCTAGCAAGGTGCGCCCAGCAAGGAATCGCCCTACGTGGCCTAACCGACCTCCACCACGACCCCATCACAAGCCCCGGCGGCCTCATCATCGGCTTCGCCGCCCCGCCCGAACGCCAATACCCAGAAACGCTAAACGCCCTATGCAACACCCTCACTCCGAATGCAGTACGGCCGCCGTCTTGATCCGGGCCGCCCGGCCAGCCGGGATCAGCGCGCCGAGCAGCGCGATGGCGATGCCCGCCAGGACGGACAGGACCATCAGCGGCCAGGGGAAGATCTCCATCAGACCGTAGGGGAGGACGATGCCGCCGGTGTCGGCCATGGCCGGCATCACCACATGGTGGGCGGCCACGCCCATCGGCACTCCGATGAGCCCGCCGACCAGGCCGAGCGCGGACATCGAGGCGAGCACGACCGTCAGCACCTGCCGCGGCGTCGCGCCCAGCGACTTCAGGACACCGAAGTCGCGTGCACGGTCCCGGGTGTTGAGGATGACCGTGTTGAACACCCCGAGCCCGGCGACCGTGGCCAGCCCGAGGGTCAGCAGGGTGATGAGCCCGAGGAGGATCACCTGGCCGGGTTCGATGCTCTCGCCTGCCGGGTCGGCGTTCACTCCGTCCGCCTTGAGCGCGGCGACATAGTCCTTTGGAGAGGTGCCGGGGGTGAGGGTGACCTCCAGGAGCGAGGTGGCCGGGCCGGAGGACGCCTGGGCGGCGGGTACGGCTGTGCGGTCGGCGAGCGAGGTGAGGGACGCCCAGTCCGTGAGGGCGGTGTCACCGCCGTCCACGATCGCCGTTCCGACGATCCGCAGCGTGACCTTCTTGCCGTTCTTGGCCAGGACGACGGTGTCGCCGATCTTCTTGCCGCTGGTCTTCAGGAACGGGTCGCCCACGACGGCTTCGCCCGGCCCGGCCAGCCAGCGGCCGTGCACCATCCGGTAGCCGTGCCGGTCGGTGACGTCCCCCTGGTAACCCTTGATCGGTACCGCCCGTTCGAACCCCGGCACGTGGACCAGCTCGAACCGCGTGACCGCGACCTTGGCGGTGCCGGGCCGGCCCTCCAGCGAGATCGGCCGGCCCTGGTCGTCAGGGACCAGGACGTGGACGGTCTCGGTGAGTTCCGCGTCCGCGAGGTAGGCGCTGAGGGACCGGTCGAGGCCGGCGGAGAACGTCACCGCCGCCACCCCGAACGCGACGGCGCTGACGGTCAGCGCGGTGCGGCCCGGCCGGGCGAACGGCAGGCCCAGGCCCAGGCTGACCGGGCGCGGCAGCCGTGTCCTGGCCAGCGCCCGCTGCGCCCGCAGGGCCCGGCCTCGCCGCGGTGCGGCACCCGCGCTGACCGCGAGCGCCGCCGGGATCCGGCCCGCCCGGACGGCCGGCACCAGCGCGGTGACGACGACGACCGCGAGCACGCCCGCGAAGGCCAGGACGTCCACCCAGGCCGAGACGCCGCTGGCGGCCGGCAGGTCGTACGACTCGCCCAGCGTGGTGGTGACCACCCCGGCGAGGGCGTTGCCGACCACGAGGCCGACCAGGCTGCCCAGCACCCCCGGGACCGCGACCATCACCAGATAAACGCCGGTGACCTGGGTGGGGGTGAACCCGAGGGCCTTCAGGACGCCGATGTGCCGGAATCCCGACACCACAGCGCCGCTGACCACATTGCCGATGATGAGGACCGCGACGACGAGTCCGGCGATCCCGAACGCGACCAGGAACGGGATCGCGACCTTCCCGGCCTCGGTGGCCTGCCGGCGGGGCACGAGATAGCTCTGGCTCGAGATCTCCGGCAGGCCCGCGGTGATCGCGCCGGCCGGGGCGGCCGGGTCGGCGAGCCGATAGAGCATGTGCAGGCCGTCCGGGGCGGCCAGCTGTCCCGGCGCCACCCACGCCTGGGCGGACCGGGTGATCGACCGGCCGATCCCGACGACGGTGAAGCTCCGGCGGTCGCTGAAGGTCGCCTTCATCCCGATCGGGTCGAAGGGGAACCGCGCGTAGTCGGTGCCCAGCACGATCTCGCCGGGAGCCGTGGCCCAGCGGCCGCTCTTGAGCGTCAGCCGGTCCACCGGGTCGTCGCCGCGTCCGGTCCGCTCGGTGACCGTGAGGGGGCCGGGCGGGAGCAGCTCCCGCCCGTTCCCTTCGGGGACGTTCATGACCTGCGAGCGGTAGGGGCCGCCCGCCGCCGTCACGCCCGGCCGGGACGCCGACGCCGCCACCTGTGCGGCCGTCGCCTTCGCCGGGTCGTAGGAGACCGTCAGGTGTGCGCCGCGCTGCTGCGCGAACGCCTTGTCGTACGGACCGTCCACGGTGGCGAGCAGGCCCAGCGCCAGCACGACCGTCGCGGTCGACAGCAACAACACCAGCGCGATGATGGACGTCTGCAGCTTGCGCCGCCGCACCGCGAACCGCGCGGCCGTCCACATCGCCTTCACCGGGTCACCTCGGCGGCCACGCGGCCGTCCTCGAACGCGACGACCCGGTCGGCGACCCGGGTGGCCAGCCGCTCGTCGTGGGTGACGATGAGCAGGGTCTGGCCGATCTGGTTGAGGTCCAGGAGCAGGTCCATGACCTGCTCGCCGGCCCGCGAGTCGAGCGCGCCGGTCGGCTCGTCGGCCAGCAGCAGGGCGGGCCGGTTCATCAGCGCGCGGGCGACGCCGACCCGCTGCCGCTCCCCGCCCGACAACACGACCGGGTAGGCGTTGCGGCGGTCGGCGATGCCCAGTTCGTCGAGCAGTTCCATCGCCCGGGCCTGCGCCTGCTTGCGCGGGGTGCCGAGCAGCTGGGCGGCCAGCATCACGTTCTCCAGTACCGGCAGGTCGTCGATCAGGTTGAAGAACTGGAAGACCATGCCGATGCGACGGCGCCGGTATCTGGCCAGCGCGGCCTCGCCCATCGCCGTGATGTCCTCGCCGCGTACCACCACCGTGCCCAAGGTGGGCCGGTCCAGGCCGGCGACCATGTTCAGGAGGGTCGACTTGCCCGACCCCGACGGGCCCATCACCGCGACGGCCTCACCGGCCTGGATATCGAGGCTCACCCCTGCGAGCGCGGCGGTTTCGCCGTACTCCTTGCGTACGTCCTTGAGCTGGACCATCAGTTCCATGGCCGTGACGGTATGGGCCGGGTCACCGTCCACGCGTCGGGCCCTGGATGTAAGTACGCGGCCGGGTCATCCGAGGGATGTACGGCCCTGAACCGCCAGGATGATGCGTTCCGTCCGGGTCCGCGCCAGGATGGGCAGATGCTGCCCGCGTGGATCGTGCCCCTGCTCGTGGCGGTCCCGTGCGTGTGGGCGCTGTGGGAGCGGCGCAGGCGCCACGCCGAGCTGGGCGCGCGGACCTGGCTGCTGGAACGCGAACGCGAGGGCGCCGCGCGCATGGCCGTCGAGGAGGAACGGGCCCGGGTGGCCCGGGAACTGCACGACATCGTCAGTCACAGCGTCAGCGTCATGGTCGTGCAGGCGGGCGCGGCCCGGCACGGCGTCGACGGCGAGGCCGAAGAGGCGCTGCTGGCCGTCGAGCAGACCGGGCGGGAGGCGATGACCGAACTGCGGCACCTGCTCGGGGTGCTCGCGCCCGCCCCGGACGGCGACACGTTCGCCCCGCAGCCGTCGCTGGCGCATCTGGGGACCCTGGTCGACCGGATCGCGTTCGCGGGCCTGCCGGTCGATGTGAAGGTGACCGGCGAACCGCGGCCACTGCCCACCGGGATCGACGCGACCGGATACCGCATCGTCCAGGAGGCGCTCACCAACGCGCTGAAACACGGCACGGCCGGGGCGACGGCGGAGGTGACAGTGAGCTACGGAACGCGGAACCTGCGGCTGGAGGTGCTCAACACCGGCCCGAGCGTGCTCACGGGGACCACCCCCGCCCCACCTGACAGCAAGGGCGGCCGGGGCCTGGCCGGGCTGCGCGAACGGGTCGCGGTCTACGGCGGCGACCTCGACGCACGTCGGCGGTTGGGCGGCGGCTACCGGGTGCGGGCGCGCATTCCCCTGGAGCGGCCGTGACCCGCGTGCTGATCGCCGACGACCAGACGCTGGTGCGCGGCGGGTTCCGGATGATCCTCACCAGGGCCGGAATCGAGGTGGTCGGCGAGGCCGCCGACGGGCTGGAGGCGGTGACCGCCGCCCGGCGGCTGCGTCCCGACGTGGTCCTGATGGACATCCGGATGCCCGGAATCGACGGCCTGGAGGCCACCCGCCGGGTACTCGCCGACGACCCGGCGTGCCGGGTGCTGATCCTGACGACCTTCGACCTCGACCAGTACGTGTACTCCGCGCTCGCCGCAGGCGCCAGCGGCTTCCTGCTCAAGGACGTCACCCCCGAACACCTCGTGTCATCGGTACGGCTCGTCGCGACCGGCGACGCCCTGCTCGCCCCCTCCATCACCCGCCGCCTCGTCGAGCGATTCGCCCGCCCCAAGCCGGCACCCCAGGGACTGGACGACCTGACCCCAAGAGAGAAGGAGGTGCTCCACCTGGTCGGCAGCGGCCTGTCCAACACCGAACTGGCCGCCCACCTCCAGCTCAGCGAAGCGACGGTCAAGACCCACGTAGCCCGCATCTTCGCCAAGCTAGGCCTGCGCGACCGCGCCCAAGCCGTAGTGGTCGCCTACGAGTCAGGCCTCGTCGTCCCCGGCGAGTGACCCTTCGGCTAGCGCCGTGCGTCGGCGGGGACGACGACGAAGACGCTGACCATGACGCGCTTGTAATTGCCTTCGGCATGCAGGCTGATGTATTCGCCGCTCTCGCCGTGCGGCTGCGAGTACACATCAACGTCGAGGAAGTCGGCCCACCGCTTGATCTCCGCGCGGGCCCTCTCGACCTCCTCGGGAGTCTCCGCGCGCGAGCAGTCCAGTTGTCCCTGCAGGTCCGCGCGCGTGTGATTGAAGAGACTCCAGTTGGTGGCAGGCAGATCGTCGGAGAGAAGCTCGACGAGCACCCGCGCGGCCTTGAGCTGATGCGATACATCCACGCCCGTACGGTACGACGCTTCACGAGTCCAGCGGCCACTTGGCTTCGATCTCGAACCAGGCCGCCTTCCCGAACGGCGTCACGTACGCCCCGCACGCCGTCACCACGTCCTCCACGAGGATCAGCCCCCGCCCCGACTCGCACAGGCCCGGCTGCTGCCGTACGGGCAGCACCGGCGACCCGTCATGCACCTCGCCTCGCAAGCATCGCTGCCTCCGGCTGACCACGACCTGGATCGTGCCGCCGTTCCCGTACCGGATGGCATTGGTCGCGAGCTCCGAAGTGGCCAGCCGAGCCCGGTACGCGACGTCGTCCTCCAGCTCCCAGCTCCGCGCCACGGCGTTCGCCATATCCCGCGCCACCTTTGGACTCGCATCGGAAACCGGCAGCCGGACCATGCCGAGGACCACGACGGACACCCAGACCACCACCTCTCTTCGTTCGATCTGGTGTCAGCCTGGCGCGAACGTGATACTTAGAGCGACAAAGGCGTCACAGGGACGTCGTGGCTCGCCGGGGCTCCCCGGTCATTTGCCGGCGGTTGCCGCGACTTGTGAGGGAGGAACGATGACCCCCCGTCGTTCGGACGAGAAGACCCCACTCAAACTCTTCGGCTCCCAGCTCAAGCGCTTCCGCGAACTGACGGGCCTGTCGCAGGACCAGCTAGGTCTGAAGGGGCACGTCACAGGCTCGTTCATAGGCGCGATCGAACGAGGCGAATCCCGCTGCCAACGCGAACTCGCCGTCCTCCTGGACGACGTCCTCGACACCCGCGGCACCCTCCCGTCTCTCTGGGACGACCTCGTGATGAACGCCGCGTTCCCCGTCTGGTTCGACTGGCCCAAGATCGAGGGAGCAGCCATCCACCTGCAGACCTATCAAGCCCTGCTCGTGGACGGACTGCTCCAGACGCCTGCCTATGCGGGCGCGCTTCTGGGTGGCGACCAAGACCTCGTAGAGGCGCGCCTTAGCAGGCAGGAAGTTCTCACCCGGGAAGACCCACCCCCGCCAGTCGTCACGGTCCTGCTCAACGAGGCTGCCCTGCATTACCCCATTGGCGACAAGCACACCATGCGGGAGCAGTTGGAGCGTCTGAGCGCAGCAGTAACTCCGCGACTCGCCATACAGATCGTCCCTTATGGCGCAAACCCACCCGTGAACAGAGGTGGGTCGTTCGCCTTGGCCACACTCGAAGACCTCAGCGAAGTCGCACACCTGGACACAGCTGTTCGAGGGATGAGCTTTGGCAGTCGCCAAGACATCCGTGCAGTGAGAGAGTCGTTTGAGAGCCTCAGGGCACACGCCTTGCCCGTGGGCATGTCGATCGACCTTATTCACAGGACGGCAGAAGAGCTATGGACCTGACGAGACTCCAGTGGCGGAAGTCATCGTACAGCGATGCAAACGGTGGCCATTGTGTCGAGCTCGCAACGTGGCGCAAGGCCTCCGCGAGTGACGCAAACGGCGGCAACTGCGTTGAACTCGCAGCGTGGCACACGTCGCCGGCAAGTGACGGCAACGGCGGCGACTGCGTTGAGGACGCAGCGTGGCGCAAGTCGTCCGCAAGCGCTGGCAACGGCGGCGACTGCGTTGAGCTCGCGGCGTGGCGCAAGTCATCGGCGAGTGGCTCGAACGGCGGCGACTGTGTTGAGGTCGCCGACTGGCGCAAGTCCTCAGCGAGTGGCTCGAACGGTGGGGCCTGCGTTGAGGTGGACGACTCGCGGGGCGTAGTGGCCGTGCGGGATTCCAAGGATCCGGATGGGCCGGTGTTGGCGTTCTCGGCCGGGGCGTTCCAGAGCTTCGTCGAGGGCATCAAGAGCGACAACATCTGACGCCTGTCGCCATACCTGGTGGCGTGTCGGTTGAAGTCGCCGCGTTCAACGTCGGCCGGTCTGTGGCGCAGCGTTCCTCGAGACGACGGGCTGGGCCAGTATCCGTGCGCTGGCTGGTCAGCCACCCCCGACGCCACGGGAGGAAGGGGTGTCCGCGTGCCCGGGCTTCGGTGGCGGAGCGAGGCCGTACGGGAGCCGGGGTATCGTCATTCAGGGCGGTACAGGGGCTGCTTGGCGTACGTCACGGGAACTGATGTGACCGGTTCATCGGGTATGGCATCGGGGCGGCGGCGGGCTATTGCTCGGACGTAGCCGAGATAGCGTCCCTGGTCGGCGGTGAGGGCGTCGATCTCCATCTGGTTGTCCGGTGCGACGGCCCGTTGCCACTCCAGCCAGTGCGTCCAGCCGTCGGTCATGGCGTCGGCCGACTCGACGTGAACGATGCTGCTGCGTTCCCAGTGGCGGCGCCACCAGGTGGCCGAGTGCAGGCAGGCCATGCTCGGTTCCCACCACGCCGCCAGGTGCCCCGGAGGCGGGCCGTCGATCTCGTGTGTCAGTCCCGCACCGGCGATGCCGATCTGACCCTCGGGTTGGACGAACCGGGCCAGGTAGTTCAGATAGAGGTCGTCGGTTCCGTAGTAGACGAACGAGTCGATGCTCACCACCGCGTCGAAGAAGCCGGCGGCGAAGGGCAGCGCGCGGGCGTCGGCATGGATGGGGAACACCGCGTCCCCGACGCCGGCGTCGCGGATGCGGTGCAGGCGCTCGTCCGCGCTGAACCACAGGTCGGTGGCCCACACCTGCACCCCGAACTCCCGGTGCAGGAAGATCGAGGAGGCTCCGCGGCCGCAGCCCAGATCCAGCACGCGCATGTCCGGCCGCAGGTCCATCGCCTCGGTCAGCCATTCGGTCAGCCACAGCGAGTTGGCTCCGCCACTGACGCTGGAGCGGATCCAGTCGGGGTGGTAACGCGCAGCCCGGGGAAAGCGGCGTGATCGAAGGCGGTCTCCGGTCATTGTCCTGTCCTTTCCTGCGGCGTCTTTCCTTGCGGCGCCCATAAGGGATCTCCGGTTCCGATCGGCATCCGGAGGTCAGCTTGTTCCCCCCGCCGGCCGCTGCCAGCAGCTCGTCGAGCGCCGCCAGTTCCACGGCGCGGCCCACTATCGGGGCCTGCAGGCGGCTCGGCGAACACCACTCCACCCCACCAGGACCCGACCGACATCCGCGCGCTCGTCAAGCATTGGCATGACGCGCCGCGCCACTGGGCAGAGACGCCGTGCACGCCCCGAGCAGTTGCCGTCGTACGAGGCGATGTTGCTGGCGCGGCTGGAGTCGGCGCCGCATCTTCAAGCTCTCGCGTCCAGCCCACTGCTCAGAAGCCGTCGATCTCGACCAATGAGCCGTCAGGGCCGAACGTGAAGCGTCGTGGCGGCCCCATGGCCTGGACAGCTTCCTCGATGGCGGCGTTGTGCTTGGCCACCTCGTCCGGATCGGACGGATCAGTGAGCTGATAGCCGAGGAGGGCGACATCGAACGGATCGGCATCGTCTGGCTCAGGCATGCCTTCCAGGATGAAGCCACACAACTCACGCAGCGCGTCTTCACCAAGCTCGAGAGGGTGGAACGGCAGTGCGTACGGCTCGTCCGACCAGGCGGGATGGTGCGTGACCGGATGTTCCCCTGCCCAATAGCCCGCTTCGAATGGAAACGGGGCGCCGATGTTCTCCATGACCCCGTTGTCAGGGGACAGGCTAAGGGAACGGATCAGCCGACCGTCCTCCCATACAGCGAAGGCCAGCCAGTCGACGACGCTGTGCATCGCGTGCAGCACCAGCCGGCGTCCCGCGCTCGCCTCAACCAGATGAGCCGCGAGTTGTGAGGGGCGGTCGAGCATCACCCGCTGATCGCAGATGATGTCGGCTCCCGGAAGCCTCGCGGCGTACGTTGTCCCATAGGGCGGGTAACAACCGTCGCCGAGCGATGATCCTTCAACCTCTCGAACCACCCAATCCGCATAAAGGCACTCGATCAAAGCTGCGGTCTGCTCTGGATCCGGTGCGGGCGCCGTTCGAAGAACCTCCTTGGCATCACTGTCGGTGTATAGCAAAAATCCGGTTTTGGCTCCCATACCCACTCCTTAGCCCAATCCGCGACGGCGGGAGCCTACCGACCCGGTGAGACAGTGGGTGCGGCTGTTACCAAGAACCTCCGAGTCTGAGCCTACGGGCGTCTTCTCTGGTCAAGAGGTTCGGGTAGGAGCGGACACGCCGCAGACCTTCCGCCGTGTTTTGCGTGGTTAGAAGGCTGTCCGGGTGCCTTCGGGTGGGCGCTGTTGTCGTCAGGGTTGTCGGCTCGGACCTGTCACCGCTTGCGGGGAACCGCGATCTCGTCGTCAGGCACCATGCTGGTCAGGAGATGCGCGGCGCCACGGCGTTCGGCGGCCGTATGGAGGTCTACTAGGACTGGCCGGGATTGATGATCGTGCGGAAGGTGATCGACACTCGCCGTCCGCGCGGGACGCGTCCTGTCGCGCCGGGGTCGCTCTTGCGCGCGGCGATGGCATGGCGCCACGTGAACCGGGCTGGACCGGTCATGACGAGAAGGCTGCCCGGCGCCAGACGCACCGCCAGTTTGGAACCGTCCTCGGGATTGCTGAAGTCCATGAGGCAGCCGGAGCCCAGGGAGATCGCCGCGACGACCGGACCGAAGCACGGTATGCAGTCGACATGGGCGCTGATCCCCTGCCCCGGCTGATACTCGTTAATGATCACTTGATCCGCCTCGCGGTCCATCAGCCCCTCACTGACCAGGCGGGCGGCCATCTTCTGTGCCCAATCTGGAAGCGGCGGCGCGATGGTCGGCGAGGCTGCGGCCACACTGCGGCGGCCGTAGTCATACCGATGGCCGTAATGCTGAACGCGCCGCTTCAGCTGCGTCGACCACGGCTCAACGTCGATGTCCGCAAGCAGGGGGTCTCCGACGTCCGGGCTGATCCAGTCGGCGATGTAGTGCAGTCCCGGTACCGAGGTGGACGGCTCAGCGTGGGATCCGAAGTCACTGTCGAAGGGGAGCTGACCGGAAGTCTCAGACATGATCGAAACAGTAGCCAGCATCGCGGCCGCCGCCCTGCGCCAACGCGATCACGAACCGGGCGGCGGCTTAATACTGGCGCCATGACCTCTTACCCCTTGCCTGACGCCATGGCGGCTCCGTTCTCCCGCATCAAGATCCGCGTCGGCGCGATGGTGTTCTGCGGCGACGAGGTCGCTCTCATCCGCCGCGACCGGCTTGAATCGACCCATTACATCCCGCCGGGCGGCAATGTCGAGCACGGCGAGGACCTAATGGCCGCACTATGGCGCGAGTTGTTCGAGGAACTCGACCTCTCCCCGTCTCAGGCTGGCGAGCCGGAGTTGCTCTGGGTGATCGACCAGATGGTCTCGCGACCTGGGGAGACCCCGCCGCCGCGCAAGCTGCACCTGATCTACCGGCTTCACGTCACGTCCGAGGTCCGCGCCACACTGGCCACTGAGGAGTACGACGAGGTCCCCGGCGGCCACGAGATCGGCCTGATCCAATGGGTGGACTACCGCGCGACCGCCGACCCGCCGATCGGTCCGGCGCTCGCCGCTCTTCCCAGCCCGCTCGCTGCGCTCACCGATGCGGCCCTGCCCGCCGTCACAGACGACAACTATGTGTGGGTGTAACCCACACCGAGGGGCACACCGGGACGCCAGGTTGATCATTAAAGGAAGTTGCCGTTGGCCAGGTAGGGCGCTGGATCGGTCATGCCGCGCACCGCGAGGTAGCCCTCTTGGCCGATGTCGAGGCGGGCGGCGAGACCGACATCGACCGCCCAGTGGTTGGCGGTGGTGATGCAGTTGACGAGCGTGTCTCCGTGGGACGATGCGAGCGCCTCCCACAGCAACGTCTCCGCGGTCTCGGGGTGCGCGGCGGCCAGAAGCGCCGGCCGTCCCCGGGCATCGTCGATGTAGACGTATCCCGGACGGTCAGGTGCGCGGGAGACCACCAGCCGCAGCGTTGTCATCATGTACTCGTGGTCGGGGCCATGGCCCGCGCCGCGCAGGCTGTGGTCAAGCCGGTCCATCCATTCGACGTCGCTGCCCTGGCCGTCCCGGAGCCCGCTGACCGCAGGAAGGGTCGAACGGTCGACCCTGCCAACCATCCGCATCTGGGGTACAGGGTGAAGCCCGCGAGCCGGTAGCGACGGGTTGCCGCCGGATGCACCGTCGAGGAGAACAGACCGGGGCGGCCGTCGGCGTGTGACAGAACGGCGTCCATCAGGTGCTTGCCGATGCCCTTTCCCTGCCAGCCGGGCAGGACGCCGTAGGTCACCAGAAACCACAGTCGCTCCCGGTTCTGCGAGACGGCGAAGCCGACGATCTCGTCGGCGTGCTCCGCCACCCAGCAGCCGTTCGGATCTACGGATAGGAGGAAACCAATCAGGTCGGTCCATCGGCGCGAATCGGCGGCGGTGGGTGGTTCCGGCTCCGGTTCGTCCGCTCGCCGATCGGCGTCCAGGAAGGTCACGGCTGCGGCGCGTTCGGCGGCGTGGAGATCGTCATTCGTCATGGGCCTGATGCGCACAGAGTCCATGCGTCGCAGGATCTCCGACGACCTGCCAGGCATGCATGTGGTTTTCACGGCCGCTAGGTCAAGGGGCGGCTTGGGTCGGCGTCGGTCAGGTCGCGGCTTGCCTCCCACAAGCGTGCGGCGACTTCGGCGTCGGCCAGGTGGTCTTTGACGGTTTGGGCGTGTGGCCTGCCGCGCAGGCCGAAGACGCGGGGCGCCCACAGTTCGTCACCCGACACCTGCGGATCCAGGACAGCCCGTACCGCGGGCCACGCACCGGCCTCTTTGCCCTGGACCAATAGAGCGGCGGGCAGGCCGCGCAGTCTTTCCCCTGTGGTCCGCACGTGCACCGGCGGACGTGAGGGGGTGAGGGAGTCCAGCGCGCCGCCGGGGTGGGTCACCACGCTGAGCACCGAGCTGCCGGCGGCGCGGAGGCGGCGGTCGAGTTCGAAACCGAAGTACATCTGCGCCAGCTTCGACCGCCCGTAGGTGCGTTTCGGCCGGTAGTCCAACGTGGATTGCAGATCGTCCAGGTCCAGGCGTTCGGACTTGGCCGCGAAACTCCCCACCGTGACGACGCGTGCGGCGGGTGCGGCCTTCAGGCGCGGCGCCAGCCAGTGGGTCAGTGCGAAATGGCCGAGGTGGTTGGTGCCGAACATCAGCTCGTTGCCGTCTTTGGTCTCGCGCCTCGGTGGATGGTCCAGCGCCACCCCGGCGTTGTGGACGACCGCATCGAGGCGGTCCACGTCCAGAGCGTCCACTGCGGACTTGAGGGACGCCAGGTCGGCCAGGTCCAGGAGGAGGTGACGCACATCCGCGTCCGGGATGCGTGAACGGATGGAGAGCATCGCGGCTTGGGCCTTGGCGGGATCCCGGCTACCCAGGACCACGGTGGCTCCCGTTCCGGCCAGCTGCTCGGCGGTGAAGTACCCGATCCCTGCGTTGCCACCGGTGACCAGGAAGGTCTTGCCCGCTGCGCGTGGGAGCCTGTGGACATCCCAGGGTGTAGACATGGTGACTCCCTTGATCTGGACGCCCTGCCGGTCGCAGCGACACCTGCCCCAAGGTCACAGCCACCGCTGATACGCCACTGACGGCGTGCTGATATGGCCGCGAGGTGTGGTGGGGGTCACAGATGAGTTTGGGTGGGCGGGTCGGTCTATCCCTCTGACAGCGAGGTGCGGAGGGCGCGATGAGGAAGGTCTTCTCGTTCATATCGGTGAGCGTCGACGGGTATCACGAGGGCGCCAAGGGCGAACTCGACTGGCACAACGTTGATGAGGAGTTCAACGCGTTCGCGATCGAGCAGCTGGATGCGGCCGACACGCTCGTCTTCGGCCGGGCAACGTATGAGGTGATGGCCTCGTATTGGCCGACCAAGGAGGCGCGGGAGGGTGATCCGGAGGTCGCGGCGCGGATGAACGACTCCGCCAAGGTCGTCGTCTCCAGGACGCTGGGGGCGAGCGAGTGGGCACGCACCCGGGTCGTGCGGGACGTCTCGGCGATCGCTGAGCTGAAGCTGGAGGCGGGCCGGGAGATCGCCGTTCTCGGCAGCTCGGCGTTGACCGCCAGTTTGCTGCGTCATGGCATCCTGGACGAGCTGCGGCTCATGGTGATGCCCGTCGCGCTCGGTGAGGGACGGTCACTGTTCGGCGGTGCGGATCGGGTCGCGTTAGAGCTCCTGGACACACGCCGTTTCGCTTCCGGAAACACGCTGCTCACCTACCGGCCGAGGTGAGTGTCAGGTACGTCACACCGGCTTGCCCTCAAGTTTGGTCGAGGTTCCATCCTGAGGGGGTGGGACCAGCGCAGAATGTCCGAGGCTCCCGGAATACTGCTGATCTGAGCTCGGTTTAATCGCTCGCAAAGTGTCAGTCACTGCAGTATTTTCCAGTGACACCCCCAACATGATCTTTACCTCTGGCGCCCGTGTGCCCGAGCCTGACGATTGGAACTTTCACTTGACCGCCCCAGCGTCCCCAAAGGTGGCCGACACTCCACCGGAACCCTCCGGTTCCGGCGGTGGCCTTGATCGTGGCGTGCTCGCGGTGGCCATGGTCGTCGTGCTCGGCGCGATCATGTCCATCCTGGACGTGACCGTCGTCAACGTCGCGATCAACGACCTCGCCAAGGAGTTCAAGACTCCGCTCGCGACCATCCAGTGGGTGGCCACCGGGTACACCCTCGCGCTCGCCACCGTCATCCCGATCACCGGCTGGGCTTCGGCGCGGTTCGGCACCAAGCGCCTCTACATGATCTCGATCACGCTCTTCGTGCTGGGGTCGATGCTGGCCGGCGCGGCCTGGTCGGCCGAGTCGCTCATCGCGTTCCGCGTCCTGCAGGGCCTCGGCGGCGGCATGATCATGCCCGCCGGCATGACGATCCTCACCCAGGCCGCGGGCCCGTCCCGGGTCGGCCAGGTCATGAGCGTCGTCGGCATCCCGATGTTGCTCGGCCCGATCATGGGCCCGATCCTCGGCGGCTGGCTGGTCGACGACGTGTCCTGGCGCTGGATCTTCTTCATCAACCTGCCGATCGGCATCGTGGCGCTGGTCATGGCCGCGCGGATCCTCAAGCCCGACAGCCCGCAACGCGGCGAACGCCTGGACTTCCTCGGGCTGCTCCTGCTCTCCCCGGGTCTGGCCTCGCTGATCTACGGTCTGGCTAAGGGCGCCGAGCTGGGCGACTTCACCAAGACCGAGGCGCTCATCCCGACCGCCATCGGCGCTCTGCTGACGATCGCGTTCGTCTTCCGCGCGCTGAACGCCAAGAGCCCGCTCATCGATCTGCGCCTGCTCAAGCGCCGTTCGGTGGCCGCCGCGTCGGGCACGATGGTGCTCTTCATGGCGGCGTTCATGGGCGCCATGCTGCTGATGCCGCTCTACTACCAGACGGTCCGCGGCGAGGGCGCGCTCATGTCCGGCCTTCTCCTCGCTCCGCAGGGTCTCGGCGCGATGGTCACCATGCCGGTGGGCGGCAAGCTCACCGACAAGATCGGCCCGGGACGGGTCGTCCTGGTCGGCCTTGTGGTCGTCGTGTTGTCGGTGGCGGGCTTCGCCTCGCTGCTGCAGGCCGACACCTCCTACTGGAGCCTCGGCGCCGTCCTGTTCGTCATGGGACTCGGCATGGGCATGACGATGATGCCCACCATGGCCGCGGCCATCCAGACCCTCGTCCACGATGAGGTGCCGCGCGCCAGCACGATGCTCAACATCATCCAGCAGGTGTCCGCGTCCGTGGGCACCGCGATGATCGCGGTGCTGCTGGCCAACCAGCTGAGCGACAAGCTCGGCGGCAGTGGCGGCGGCGAGATCGGCTCGGGAGAGAAGCCCCCGCCGGAGGTTCTCGCCAAGATCGCGCCGCCGATGGCCGACGCCTACCAGCACACCTTCTGGTGGGCCGCGGCACTGCTGCTCCTGGCGTTCCTGCCGGCGCTGCTGCTGCCGCGCAAGAAGCCGGCCACCCCGGCGGTCGACGCGCCGATGCCGATGCACTAAAAGATCATTGAGCGGCCCCGCCAGGGGCGCTCAGCGGCCGAACGCCCCGGTCCAGGGAAACACTCCCCGGTCCGGGGCGTTCGCCGTGTACGGGCTTCTCAGCGCTCTCAGCGCCTTCAGCGCCGTTTACAGGCCGACGCGGGATGTTTGGCCCTCATCGGACGTTGGCGCCTGCCAGTACTCGTCCTTGAGGAGGCGCTTGTAGAGCTTGCCCGTGGGATGGCGTGGCAGCTCGGCGCGGAAGTCGACCGAACGCGGGCACTTGTAGTGGGCCAGATGGTCGCGGCAGTACGCGATCAGCTCGGCTTCGAGCTCGGGCCCCGCGTCGTCCATCGACAGGGGCTGGACGACGGCCTTGACGGCCTCGCCCATCTCGGCGTCGGGCACGCCGAACACCGCGACGTCGGCGACCTTGGGATGGACGGCCAGGACGTTCTCGGCCTCCTGCGGGTAGATGTTCACGCCCCCGCTGATGATCATGTACGAGCGCCGGTCGGTGAGGTAGAGGAAGCCGTCGTCGTCGACGTGGCCGACGTCGCCGAGGGTGGTCCAGCCATGGCCCCCCGGGTCGCGCGAGGACTCGGTCTTGGCCTTGTCGCCGTGGTACTCGAACGCGGGACCACCGCCGAAGTAGAGAGTGCCGGGCGTCCCCGCCGGAAGCTCGTTCCCCTCCTCGTCGCAGACGTGGATCTCACCGAGGAGCGGCTTGCCGACCGTGCCCTTGTGGGCGAGCCAGTCATCCGAGTTGGTGTAGACGAAGCAGATGCCCTCGGTGCCGGAGTAGTACTCGTGGAGCACCGGCCCCCACCACTCGATCATCTGCTCCTTGACCGGCACCGGGCACGGCGCGGCGGCGTGCACCGCGCACCGGAGGCTCGACAGGTCGTACTGGCCCCGTACCTCCCCGGGCAGCTTCAGCATCCGGATGAACATCGTCGGCACCCACTGGCTGTGCGTCACCCCGTACTCCTCGATCGCCGCCAGGGCTTGCTCGGGATCGAACTTCTCCATCACCACGACGGTGGCGCCGAAGCGCTGCATGGTGACGCACCAGCGCAGCGGCGCGGCGTGATAGAGCGGCGCCGGTGACAGGTAGACCGAGTCGCCGTCGGGCTGGAAGAGCAGCGACAACAGCTGGAAGAGCGGACCCGGCGTGCCCATCTCGACAAGAGACAGCGGCGGCTTGACGCCCTTGGGCCGGCCCGTCGTACCCGAGGAGTACAGCATGTCGGCGCCTTCGCGTTCTTCCGCGATCGGCGTGACGGGGTACGCGGAGACCTGCTCCTCGTAGGAAAGGAAGCCCGGAGCCACCCCATCCAGCATGAGACGTACCCGGATATCAGGCACCCCGGTGGCGACGCCTTCGAGTGCCTTGCTCGTGATGAACGCCTTGGCCTCGCAGTTGTCGACGATGTAGGCGATCTCGTCGGGCTGCAGGCGCGAGCTGATGGCCGTGTAGTAGAGCCCGGAACGCTGCGCCGCCCAGGCGATGGCCAGGAAGAGCGGGTGGTTCTCGAGCATGAACGCGATGTGGTCCCCCGGCCTCAGTCCCTCCGCGTAAAGCAGATGAGCGAGCCGGTTGGAGGCCTCGTTCAGTTCCCGGTAGGTGATGACGCGGCCGGAGCCCGCCATGATGACGGCGGGCTTTTCGGGCGTCTGCTCAGCGATCTGCCCCAGGTGCATGCGACCGCACGGTACCTGGCCGGGCCGCAGAATGGAACGCGATTCGGTTTACTGAGCGTTCAGACGAGCATGTGGTCGAAGTCGCCGTCCTTGGCGCCTCCGACGAAGGCCTCGACCTCCTCTCGGGTGTAGACGAGGACCGGACCCTGCGGGTACCGGGAATTGCGCACCGCGATCTCCCCGGTGGGGAGTTCGGCCATCTCGACGCAGTTGCCGCTCGGGTTGCTGCGGCGGCTCTTCTGCCAGACGAGTTCCCAAGCAACGAAGTCCGACAGCTCGTCGTCCATCTGTTTGCCCCCTTTGAAGGCGTCTGCGCCTCCCGTACGGGAGGCCGCGGATCTCGCCCCACCCGTTGCCATGGTACGAGATGCACGTGCATTCGTTCTTGCATTCGTTCATGCAGACGGTCTTGCATCTGCACGACATGGGGAGCAAGATAGCGAACGCCCGCCACCGACCGACCCGCACGCCCCTGGGGTTTGACAATGATCGTTGACCAGGCAGACGTCGAAACCTTCCCCGCCGACGGTGCGCGGCGCCCCTGGCGTCCGCCGGCGCTGGACCATGAGCTCTGGCCGGAGACCCATCCGTCCGCCGACCAGGCACCCGGCGCCGTACCTGCCGTGACCGTGGCCGTCGTCCCCGGACTGGCCGGCCGCTGGCCGACCCCGCCCGCCGGCGACCCGCGCACCGCTCGACGCGTCCTGCGCGCCGACGTCACCTCCTCGAAGACCGCACGCGACTTCACGCTCGCGACCCTCGCCGAGTGGGACCTCACCCACGCCGCGGAGGACATCGTCATCACGGTCTCCGAACTGGTGACAAATGCGTTGCGCCATGGTCTGCGTGACCTCCCCCAGCCGGCGCCGACCCACCCGATCCAGCTCGTCCTGCTCGGCCACCCACGCCGGCTTGTCGTCGCCGTGACCGACCCGGGCCCCGGCACCCCCGTGCCGGTGGAGCAGATCCCCGAACGCTTCGGCGAAGGCGGCCGCGGCCTCCTGGTGGTGGGCGCGATCAGCGGCGCCTGGGGCTGGGCCCCACTGACCACCGGGGGCAAGGCGGTCTGGGCCGCCTTCGACCTCCGCCCCGCCCAAGCCGCCTGACCAGCACGCGGACACCGTCACACACCGCCTGACGATCGTCAGGCGGAATTCATGACCTCATGTAGGCGTCATGACCTCATGTAGGCGTCAGGACCTCATGTAGGCCACTGGCCCTCCGCCGACGGCTCGCTGGTTGGCGCCGCGGCTCAGTGACTCAGGGATGGGCTCGTGGGATTGCTCTAGGGCGGTCAGGAAGTCCTGGGCCCAGCGGTCCACGTCGTGTTCGATGACGCGTTTGCGCATGGATCGCATGCGGCGGCCCTGCTCCAGAGGGTCGGCGTGCAGGGCGGTCAGGATGATGCTCTTCAGGCCGTCGATGTCGTACGGGTTGACCTGGAAGGCGCGCTTGAGCTCGGCGGCGGCGCCGGCGAACTCGCTGAGGACGAGGGCGCCGCGCAGATCGCTCCGGCAGGCGACGTACTCCTTGGCGACGAGGTTCATGCCGTCGCGGAGAGGGGTGACGACCATGACGTCGGCGGCGAGGTAGAGCGCGGCGAGCTCGGACCGGTCGTACGAGCTGTGCAGGTAGTGGATCACTGGGAAGCCCAGTTCGCCGTACTCGCCGTTGATGCGGCCGACCTGCTGCTCGATCTCTTCGCGGAGGAGCTGGTACTGCTCCACGCGTTCGCGGCTGGGCGTGGCGATCTGGACGAAGACGGCCTGGCCCGGCTTGAGGTGGCCGTCGCCGAAGAGCTCGCCGAACGCCTGGAGGCGCTGGGTGATGCCCTTGGTGTAGTCGAGGCGGTCCACGCCGAGGAGGATGGTCGCGTCACCCAGGTCGGTGCGGATCTCCTCGGCGCGTTCGCGGACGGCGGGCTGGGCGATGAGGTCGTTGAGCTCGTCGACGTCCACGGAGATCGGGAACGAGCGGGCGCGGACGATCCGGTCTTCAAAGAAGACGTCCTGCTTGACGTAGCGCGCGTCGAGCAGGCGGCGGCAGAGGCGGACGAAGTTGGACGCCGCGCCGGGGAGCTGGAAGCCGACGAGGTCAGCGCCGAGGAGTCCTTCGAGGATCTGGCGGCGCCACGGCATCTGCCAGAAAAGCTCCAGCGGCGGGAACGGGATGTGCAGGAAGAAACCTATGCGCAGATCTGGGCGCAGCTTGCGGAGCATGGCCGGGACCAGCTGGAGCTGGTAGTCCTGGATCCACACGATGGCCTCGGGCGCCGCCACTTTGGCTGCGGCGTCGGCGAAGCGCTGGTTGACGCGTACGTAGGCGTCCCACATCGCGCGGTCGTAGATCGGCGGCGCCACCACGTCGTGGTAGAGCGGCCACAGGGTCGCGTTGGAGAAACCCTCGTAGTAGAGACGTACGTCCTCTGCCGACTGGGTCACGGGGAAGAGGTGCATGCCGTCGGTCTCGAACGGCTCCAGCGCCTCGTCGACCCCGCCGGACCAGCCGATCCACGTGCCCTTCCTGCTCCGCATGACCGGCGCGATGGCGCTGACGAGGCCGCCAGGGCTGCGCCGCCACTCGTCGCCTTCACCAGCCCGGTCGACCGGCAGCCGATTGGCCACCACCACGAATTCACTACCGCCCGACACGCGACCTACTTCCCGAGAAGTCCATTACTGATCAACATGCCCAGAAAAGGTCATCGGGACCATCTTGTCATGGCTTCGGGCAAAGAGATCGTGACCGGACAGACCGCGGCCGGTGTACGCCTCTGCGTACACCGGCCGGGGGCGGGTCAGGCGACTGTCAGGCGGCTATCGATTCCCGGTCGCGGCTGCCGCGGCCGAAGAGCACGCCGTCCAGGCTGAGGCGGCCCGCACCGGTGAACGCCAGCGTCAGCGCAGCGGCACCGAGGACCATCACGAACTCGTAGCCGCCCTTGTCGGCGAAGAAGCCCTTGTCCATGTGCACGTACCAGAACGCGCCGGCCATGTTGACCGCGAGGAGCACCCCGGCGACCGGCACGAGCAGGCCGGCGATGAGCGCGATGCCGCCGAGCAGCTCCACCCAGGTCGCGAACGTGGCGGACACGGAGGGCAGCGGGATGCCGATGCCCTCGAACATCTTGGTGACGCCGGCATGACCGGTGTCGGTGAGCTTCTGCCAGCCGTGGGCGATGAACAGGACGCCGAGTGCCACGCGGCCGATCAGCAGGCCGATGTCGGGCAGGAACGGGAACTGGCGGGCGGGGAGCATGCCTTGCCTCCTGGACTGTTGAAGGTTCAAATCTTGACTCAAGCTATCAGGGATTAGTTCAAATTCAAACCACGCAGTAGACTCAGACCGTGAACGACGACGCCCTCAACCCCTCCGAACTCCGCGCCTGGCTCGGGTTCCTCACGGCGTCCCATCTGATGGAGCACGAGGTCGAACGCCAGCTCAAGGCCGACGGCGGCATGTCCCACGGGGAATTCGAGATCCTGGTCAAGCTGCTCATGGCCGACGGCCGGCGCCTGCGCATGTCCGACCTGGCACGGCAGGCGATGATCTCCAAGAGCCGGCTCACGTACCAGGTGACACAGCTCGAACGGGACGGTTTCGTCCGCCGCACCGACTGCGATTCGGACCGCCGCGCCGTCTGGGCCGAGCTGACCCACAAGGGTGAGGAGGCGCTGGCCATGGTCCGCCCGGGCCACCGTCAGGTCGTACGCGACAACCTCATCTCACAGTTCTCCCCTGAGGAAGTGGAGCTGTTCGGAGACCTCATGAACCGTGTCGCCGACCGGCTTCGTGACAGCCGCGACCAGCGGTGACGGGGCCGTGCGCGACTTCGGAGGGATGATCGACCGCACGCCGGGCGAGGTGCTGCGGCCCGTCTCCGCACGCGAGATCGCCGATGCCCTGCGCAGCGCGCGGACGGACGTGGTCGCGCGCGGCTGCGGGCATTCGACCGGCGGTCAGCCGCTTACGGACGGCGTCGTGCTCGATATGCGCGGGCTCGCCTCCGTTCATGAGGTACGCGACGATCGCGTCACCGTGGACGCCGGCGCGACCTGGCTCGAACTCCTGGACGCGACGCTGCCGCACGGCCGCACCCCGCCGGTGCTCACCGACCTCCTGGATCTGACCGTCGGCGGGACGCTCTCGGCGGGTGGCGTCGGCGGCGCCTCGCACATCCATGGCACACAGGCGGCCAACGTGCTCGCCCTCGACGTCGTCACCCCGGACGGCGAGATCGTGTCCTGCTCCCCGTCGCGTCGCGCCGAGCTCTTCGACGCCGTGCGCGCCGGGATGGGCCGCCACGGCGTCATCACGCGCGCCACGCTCCGCCTGATCCCAGCGCCCGAACGGGTGCTCTCCTGCAAGGTCGGCTGCTCGTCCGCCGCCGAGCTCATCCAGGCACAACGCCGCGTGCGTGCCGATCACATCTCAGGCCAAGTGAAGGCGAGCGGCTACGAGCTGAAGGCCGTGGTGTACGAGGGAACGAGCCCTCCCGCAGGCCTGGACGCGGCCGACGTCGAGGAGCTCCCCTACCGGGACTTCGCCGACCGGATGCGCCCGGACGTCGAGGAGCTCAAGGCCATCGGCGAGTGGGACCGCCCGCACCCGTGGGCGACGATGATCCTGCCCGCCGCGCACGCCGCCGCGTTCATCGAGACGACCATGCGCGCGACGACACCCGAAGACCTGGGGTTGAGCGGCGTCGTCCTGATCAAGCGCTTCTCCCCCGGATGGGTGCCGATGCTGCGCGCTCCGTCCGACTCCGTGCTCTTCGGGCTGCTGCGCACAGCGTCGCCCGGCTGCCGGTCCGCCGAAGACATGGCGGCGTCCAACCGGGAGTTGCATGAGCGCGCCCGCGCACTCGGCGGCGTCCCATACCCGCCCGTTCCAGCTCCAGCCGTTCCAGCTCCAGCCGTTCCGGCTCCGCGCCCGCACACTCCGCGCCCGTCCACTCCGCGCCCGTCCACTCCGCGCCCGCCCGCTACGAGGCAGGCTCCCGGTGGCCCCGCTCCGGCCACTTGAAGAGCGCGCTGAGCTTGCCCAGGGCCTCGCGGTCACCGGCCACCGCGACCTCGCCGTTCTTGATCGCCTCGGCGAGGTCGCGACCTGCGGTGAAGACCTCCAGGAACGTCCCGTCATCGGTCTCGATGACGACGTCGGGCCGCTGGGCCGGGCCGTGCGCGGTCACGATCGTGCCGTCGTCGATGTCGGCGTAGAACACCTCGTCGCCGACGCGGAACTCGTACACCACCCGCAGGCCCGCCGCCGCCTCCGCCACGAAGCACGTCCTCAGCCCGAGGACGGCCCACCCCGCTTGGAACGCCTCGCCCTCGCGGCGCTCCCCCATCGCCCACTTCATGCCCCATGTCGCCAGCGCCAGCACCGCGGGCGCCAGCTCCTCACCCGCCTCGGTGAGGGCGTAGGCGGGGGTACGGGCGGGCGGCGGCAAGGTGATCTTCCTGGCCAGGCCCTCGCGTTCGAGGTGCTTCAGCCGTGCCGACAGGAGGCCGGTGCCGAGCCCACGGAGGCTGCTCTGGAGATCACCGAACCGCCTGGGGCCCGTCAGCAGCTCGCGAATCAGGAGAAGCGTCCAGCGTTCGCCGACGAGGTCGAGTGTCCGCGCGGTGGCGCAGTACTGGTTGTACGTCCGCTGTTCCACTTCTTCATTCTAATCTTCGGGCTTCTAATTCTTGAAGGCCACCGAGCGTCACCAGACCTCATCCCGCGGCCGCCAGCAGAACGTCGGCGATGGACTGAGGGGCGGTCAGCATCAAGTCGTGAGGGCCGTCCAGACCGATGGGACGGTAGCCGAGGGACACCGCCATCCACTCGAACGGCAACATCTGCGGGCGGCAGAAGATCCCGGTGCCCGGGATCGTGTCCACGGCTCCGCTGAGCCGCGTGGCCTCCGTGAACGTCCGCAGGAACTGAGGACGCAGCCGTTCCGCAAGCCACCGGGCATCCTTGGGATCGGTGATCCCAAACCGTTCCGGAGCCGGGGCGGGGATCGCTCCGTCGGCCCCGGCCCACGCCCGGATCACGTCCACGAATCCCTCCGGCGCAAGGTCGAAAAGGCTCGTCCCGTCAGGTCCGGCCCACCCCTCGATCAGGACGATGTGCTTCACCCGGCCGGGCCTCAGATCGGCGGCCTCCCGGACCACCAGACCGGCGTAGCTGTGTCCGACCAGCACCACGTCATCGGCCCTGTCGAGCTCGGCGACGACCTCCTCGACGTGCGTGTGCAAACCGGCATCTACGGCATGCGTGAGGTCCGGCGTGAGCGTCTTCGCGCCCTCCCGTTCGAGCAGCGGAACGACGCGATCCCAGGCCCACGAGCCGTACCAGGCGCCATGGACGAGAACGAAGGTGGTCATGAACAGTCTCCTGTGCGTGCGAGAGGCGTGCGTGCGAGGGGCGTGCGTACGAGGGGCAGGACGCGGTCCGCGAACTCTTCGAGCGCGGCAGTGTGGTCGTCGACGGCGAGGCGGATCACGACGTGCCGCGCGCCGGCCTCCGCATAACGCGCGAGCCAGGCCGCGGCACCATCGGGCGTTCCGGCGAACATCGCCTGGATCGACTCGATGTACTCCAGCGGAGCGTTGTAGTAGCGCTCGATGCTCGCCCGCAACCTCCGCCGTGCCCGTTCGGGATCGTCGTCGAGGCACAGCGTCGCGTACAACCCGGGTGTGACCGAATGCTCCGCCTCGCCCCGCACGGCGGCCCATTCGTGCTCGTAGGTCTGCGGCTCCGGCGGGTACGGAAGCCAGCCGTCCGCCAGCCGCGACACCCGCCGCAACGCCGCCTCGCCGGACCCCGCGAGCCAGATCGGGGGCCCACCGGCCTGCGCGGGACTGGGCGCCAGCGTCACGTCCTCGAACGCGAAGTGCTTCCCCTCGTACGACACGGCCTTCTCGCGCCACAACAGCCGCATCGCCACGATCGCCTCCTCCAGCCGGCCGATCCGCGATCTGAACCCGATGCCCAGCGCCGCGAACTGCCCCTCGGTCGCCGGATTGGGGAAGCCGCCGCCCATCCCGGCGACCAATCGCCCTTCCGAGATCCGGTCCAGCGTCGCGAGCTGCTGGGCGAGCAGGATCGGGTGGCGCAGCGCCCCCAGGAGCACGGCGGTGCCGAGCGTCACCCGTTCGGTGCCGGCCGCGACGGCGCTCAGCACCGTCAGCGCGTCGGCGCGCGGGCGGGTCACCGGGCTGTCGCCCGCCCAGACCGAGTCGAGGCCCAGCTGCTCCGCGCGTTGCGCCTGCCGGATCAGCGGCGTCACCTCATGGTCGCCGAGCACGGCCCGGTCGCGTGTCGGCAGGAGGTAGCCGATCCGCAGTCCTGTCATGTCCCCTCCAGAGTGATCATCGAACGTCCTCGACCCTAGGCCTTTACTTCCTGATTTTGAAGTTCTAAGTTTCAAATCCAGTAATCACCTACGGGAGGACGAACATGAGCAAGCCGCTCTACACGGCTGAAGCGCGGGTGACCGGCGGCCGCGAGCACGGGCATGGACGGACGACGGACGGACGGCTGGACGTGGACCTCCGCCTGCCCAAGGAGCTCGGCGGCGACGGCGACGGCACCAATCCGGAGCAGCTCTTCGCAGTCGGCTATGCCGCATGTTTCGGCGCGGTGTTGTCCGGCCTCGGCAAGCGCCGCAAGGTCAACGCCGACGACGCGGTGATCGACGCTGTGGTCAACCTGGTGCCGGCCGGGGACGGGACGTTCAGACTCGCGGCCGAGCTGGACGTCACACTGCCGTCGATCGAGTCGCCCGACGAGGCGGCCGAACTCGTCCGGGCGGCCCACGGCATCTGCCCCTACTCCCGCGCGACCAGCGGCAACATCGAGGTCACCCTGGTCGCCAACGGCAAAGACCTCTGACCTGCGCACCACCACGCCGGGTGAGGACCACCACCCTCACCCGGCTTCTTCCAACCCCATTGACAAAATTCCCTTTTACATAAAAACTGGTTTGTGCGATGAGAGACGTCCTGTATCTGGATCAGATCGAGCAGGCCGAGACCCTGCTCAAGCCGCAGCGCATCGAGGTGTTGCGGCAGCTCGCCGAGCCGCGTTCGTGCACGGAGGTCGCCCAGCGGCTCGACCAGACCCAGCAGCGGGTCTACTACCACGTGAAACGCTTGGTGGAGGCCGGCCTGGTCAACCAGGTCGCGGAACGCAAGGTCCGCGGCATCCATGAGGGCGTCTACCAGGCGAGCGCCCGCTCGTACTGGCTGTCTCCCCGCTTGGTGGGCCGGATCGACGGCGGCCTGCGGAGGAAGCAGGACGAGATGAGCCTCGGCTACCTGCTGGACCTCATGGAAGAGGTCCAGTCCGACGTCGCGACGCTCGACCGGACCGCGCCCGAGCTGCCCTCCATCGGCGTCTCCGGCGATATCCGCGTTCCGGTGGAGCGCCGCCAGGAGTTCCTGGACGACCTCCGGAGCACGCTTCAGGACCTCTTCACCCGATACGGCGGCGCGGAGGGTGACGCCTTCAAGCTCGCCGTCGCCTGCTACCCGAAGGGAGAACAACCATGACCACTCCGATGAGGCTCCGTGCGCGGGTCGAGGCGCCGGGCAAGGACGTCCACCAGGCGCTCACCGACGCGACCGCGATGCGCATATGGCTGGCCGAGAAGGCGGAGGTCGAGCTGCCCACCCGGTACGAGTTCTGGGGACGCTACACACCCGAGGGCGACGTCCCGCGCCAGCGTCTCCTCCACGTCGACGAACGGACGCTGCGCTACACGTGGACGCTCGACGGCCAGGACACCACCGTCGAGTTCTCCATCGCGGACGAGAGCCCCGGGTCGTCCATCCTCACGCTTTCCCAGACCGACCTGCCCACCCTGCAGGAGTCGATCGAGGGCCACGGCAGCCGGCACG
Source organism: Actinomadura sp. 6N118 (assembly GCF_044326415.1). Taxonomy (NCBI): domain Bacteria; kingdom Bacillati; phylum Actinomycetota; class Actinomycetes; order Streptosporangiales; family Thermomonosporaceae; genus Actinomadura; species Actinomadura sp. 6N118. Next base: position 582,814 of record NZ_JBIRAZ010000003.1, read on the forward strand.
TGATGCACACCCACTGGGCGATGTACATCGCCAATCTGGTCGACCACCTCGAAGGCCGCGAGATCACCATGAGGTGCGACTTCACCTCGCCGGAGATGCGCGAGCAGCTCGTCATCGACGCGCCGCGCAGCGCGGTGTACGACTCGCTCATCGACCCCAGCAAGTTCCGCCGCTGGTTCGGCGCCAACATCGACATCGAGCCGCACGTCGGCGGGCGCGTGGCGATGGGCGGGTTCGAGCTCGATCCCGACCCGCAGGCCCGCATCCTCGAACTCGAACCCGACCGCAAGTGCACCATCCAGTGGCACCCGGACATGGTGTCGTCCTGGGAGCTTGAGGACTCCGAGGGCAAGACCCGGCTCACGTTCGTGCAGAGCGGCTTCGACGACGGCCGGCCGGACTACGGCTCATGGCTCGGCTGGATGTCCGGCGTCGCCGAGCTGCGCCGGTTCCACGAGCTGAAGGACTGGCGCCCGATCTGGCTGGAGGTCGAGGTGGAGGGCATGCCCGAGGGGATGCTCTACAGCGAGTCCCAGTAGTCGCACTGCATGGAAACCGCGACAACCCGTGGCTCAGTCGTTCAGCGGGAGCGCCGCGAGCTCGCCTCTGGAGGCGACTCCGAGCTTCGGGTAGGCCTTGTAGAGGTGGTGTCCGACCGTGCGCGGGCTCAGGAAGAGCTGGGCGGCGATGTCACGGTTGGACAGCCCCTGCGCAGCCAGCCGGACGATCTGCAGCTCCTGCGGTGTCAGCCGGGAGAGCGGGCCGGGGGCCTGGCGGTGCTTGACCGCCAGGCCGGTGGCGTCCAGCTCGGTGTTGGCGCGTTCCGCCCAGGGGCGCGCGTCGATGCGGTCGAACATCTCGAGCGCGGCTCGCAGATGCTCGCGCGCCTCCGACTTGCGGCGGGCACGGCGCAGCCACTCCCCGTAGAGGAGCTCCGTGCGCGCGTGCTCGAACGGCCGGCTGTCCTGCTCGTGCCAGCGCAGGGCGGTGATGTAGTGCTCGCCGGCCCGGTCGTCGGGCGACAGCAGGGCCCGGCAGCGTTCGGCGAGCGCGTCGATCGGAGGGCGGCCGATCCGCCGGGCCGCGGCCTCGAACCGGGTGAGCGTCTCGGCCACGCGGGCGGGTTCGCCGATCCGGACGGCCGCCTCGATCATGTCGGGGGTGCTGCGCTCGCTGGCCAGCTGATGGCGCCCGCCGCTCCGGCCGAGGTCTTCGAGCCGCTTCAGCGTCGCCTCGGCCCGGCCGCCGCCGAGGTCGAGCAGGGCGAGCGCCCACTCGGCGCGGGCGGCGCCCGGCGAGAAGATCCGGCCTGCGGCCTCCGTCCGGGCCCGCGCCGCCAGGTCCCGGCAGCGCTGGTCGTCCCCCTCCATGGCGGCGAGGTAGGCCATGAGGCCGTTCGCGAGACTGGCCCATCGCCACTGGCCGGTGTCACGCCCGATGGTGTCGGCTTCGGAGGCGCTGGCCAGCGCGTCGCGGTAGCGGCCGAGGGTGGCCTGGGCGACGGCCACGTGGTACAGCGCCGCGGGCAGCGTCCCGACGTGCCCCTTCGCGCGGCTCTCGGCGGCGATCTCGGCCGACAACCCGTAGGCCTCGGCGTCCCGGCCGGCCACGAGCTCGAGCCCGGCGATCTCCATGAGGGTGCGCGTGTGGCCGGCGTAGATCTCACGCGCCGCGGCGACCACGCTGCCCATCGGCGGCAGCCGGTCCGTGGCACGCCCGATGACCAGCGAGACGATCCAGTCCTGGAGCTCTCGGACCGGTCTGAGGCGGTCGTCCGGGTCCAGCTTGATCTCGTCGAGCTGAGCGGCGGTCCGGATGGCCATGTCGCGATCGCCGCCGAACCACACGTTGCCGAACGCCTCCATCAACAACGTGATGGCGCCGTGCGGATCGTCCTTCCTGATCCTGGCGACCTCGGCGAGCAGCAGTTCGTGGGAGGCGCGCAGCGCGCCCTCACCGGCGTGGGCCGCCGCCAGCACCAGCACCAGCCGGGCATCGACCAGCGGATCGGTCACCTGCGGCTGTGCGCGTTCGGCGAGGGAGCGGGCGCTGCGGAGCTCGCCGGCCTCAATGGCGGACTCGGCCGCCTGGGTGAGCAGTCGCCCCTGCTCCGCGCGGTCGGCGGTCAGCCCGGCCGCCCGCTCGTAGGCGGCGGCCGCTGCGGAGTGCCCGTTGCGCTGGGCGGCCTGGGCGGCGGCGCGGGCCAGCTCGGCGGCCGCGTGCTCGTCGGGCCCGGTGGCGGCGGTGGCCAGATGCCAGGCCCGCCGGCCGGCCTGGTCCGTTCCGGTGAGGGCGTCGGCGAGGGCCCGGTGAGCGGCGAGGCGGCGGTCCAGCGGGGCGCCCTGGTAGACGGCGGCCCTGACGAGGGGGTGGCGGAACGACAACCGGCGGCCGACCTCGTCGAGGCGGACCAGGCCCGCATCCAGCGCGGGCGGCAGGTCGTGGAGCTCGGCAGCAGAGGCCGACTTCGCGGCGGCCAGGACCACGGCGAGCTCGCCGGTGCTGTCGGCGGCGGCCACGAGCAGCATCGCCCGCGTCGCCGCTGGCAGGCGGGCGACCTGGCCGTGGAACGCGGCCTGGAGCCGGCCGGTCAGCGGCAGCGACGGGCCGGGCGGCAGTCCCTTCTCCGCCGACAAGCCGTTCCGCGCCGACAAGCCGTTCCCTGCGGACAAGTCGTTCTCCACGGACAGGCCGTTGTTTAAAGACAGGCCGCTCGCACCGGCCGTGAGCGCCGCCGGGAGCTCGATCAGCGCGAGCGGGTTGCCCTCGGCCTCGGCGAGCACCCGGTACCGGACCTCCGGTGACAGCCGTGCGGCCTGGTCGTCGACGAGCGCGGCGGCGTCGGCCGGGCCGAGACCGGACAGCCGCAGCTCCGGCAGACCCGGCGTGGGGAACGGCGTCTCGCCCTCCCGGACCGCGAAGATCACCGCGACGGGCTCGGCCCCCAGCCGGCGGGCCGCGAACAGCAGCGCCTCAGCCGACGGCCGGTCCAGCCACTGCGCGTCGTCGACCAGGCAGAGCAGCGGGGTCTCGTCGGCGAGCTCGGCCAGCAGGGTCAGCACGGCCAAGCCGACGAGCATGCGGTCGGCGGGCACGGCGGGGCCCAGCCCGAAGGCGCCTTCGAGCGCGCGTTGCTGCGGCTCCGGCAACTGTTCCAACTTGTGCAGCGCCGGCCTCAGGATCAGATGGAGTCCCGCGAACGGAAGCTGTGCCTCGGACTCGATGCCGAGGCCCCGGAGCACCCGCAGGTCCCCCGCGCCTTCGGCGGTGACGTCGAGGAGCGCCGACTTGCCGATCCCCGGCTCGCCGCGGACGACCAGCACCCCGCTGACGCCGTTCCGGGCGCCGTCGAGTAAGTCCCCGACGACCTGCTGCTCGGTGGTCCTTCCGTACAGCAAAGCCGCCTCCTACCTACACCGCGCCCGGCACCGAGCCGGAATTCCTTATGCGGTGACTGATTCCCGAAAAAGCCATCGTACGTAGCGTTCCGGACATCAGATCGTCGAAGGCGGGAGGCTCCCGATGCGCGACCATCACCGGCTCATCGCCCGGTACGTGGCGACACGCAACGAGCACGATCCGGCGGCGCGCGAGGCCGCGATCGCCGAACTCTGGACCGAGGACGGCACCTACGCCGACCCGCTGGGCATCGCACACGGCAGGGACGCCGTCGCGGCGGCCATGTCGGCGGCCCAGGCACGCTTCCCCGGTCTGGTCTTCGCGCTGAACGGCCGCGTGGACGTCCATCACGACGCCGCCCGCTTCGCCTGGCGTCTCGGTGTCCCCGACGGCGGCCGTGTGATCGTCGCCGGCACGGACATCGCCACGTTCACCGGCGACGGCCGCATCCGGGGCGTGCGCAGCTTCCTCGACGACATCCAGGTCCCTGACATCCCCACCTCCCCTCAAGAAAGTGAGCCCACCATGAGCACCATCCTCGTCCTCGGCGGCACGGGCAAGACCGGCCGGCGCATCATCGACCGCCTCGCGACCCGCGGCCTCGACGTCCGGTCAGGCTCCCGCTCGGCCAACCCCCCGTTCGACTGGTCGGACAGCTCGACCTGGGCCCCGGCCATGCAGGGCGTCGACGCTGTCTACATCTCCTATTACCCGGACCTGGCGGTGCCGGGCGCGACTCAGGCGGTCGGCGAACTGACGCGGCTGGCGGTCGCGTCGGGCGTGCGCCGCCTGGTCCTGCTCTCGGGCCGGGGCGAGGAAGAGGCCCAGGCCTGTGAACGGATCGTGGCCGCTGCGGGTGTCGAATGGACGGTCGTACGGTGCGCCTGGTTCGCGCAGAACTTCAGCGAGGACTTCTTCCTCGAACCCATCCTCGCGGGTGAGGTGGCCCTCCCGACCGGGAATGTGCCTGAGCCCTTCGTCGACGCCGACGACATCGCCGACGTCGCCGTGGCCGCGCTCACCGAGGACGGCCACAACGGCGAGATCTACGAGCTGACCGGCCCCCGCGCGATCACGCTCGCCGAGGCCGTCGCCGAGATCGCCGCCGCGACCGGCCGTCCCATCCGCTTCGTCACGGTGTCGGTCGACGACTTCGTCAAGGAGCAGGCCGCGCAGGGCGTCCCCCAGGAGATCACGGACTTCCTGACCTACCTGTTCACGACGGTGCTGACCGGTGCCAACGCGAGCCTCGGCGACGGCGTCCAGCGGGCCCTCGGCCGCGAGCCGCGCGACTTCCGCGACTACGTCAGGGAGACGGCCGCCACGGGTATCTGGAACGGAAGTGCAGCATGAAGACCGTCTCGCTCGTCATCTTGGTTCTCTCGACGTTCACCACGGGACTCATAGCCGGCTTCTTCGCCACGTACACCAACAGCGTGATGCCCAGCCTGGGCCGCACCGACGACAGGATGTTCATCACGACGATGCAGCACATCAACAGGGTCGTCCTCAATCCCCTGTTCCTGCTGTGCTTCACCGGGGCGCTGGTGCTCACCATCGCCGCCACGATCCTGCACTTCAGCGGCGACGCCCGGCCGGCCCTGCCCTGGATCATCGCGGCCACCGTCCTGTACGCGGCGATGTTCTTGATCACCATGGGCATCAACGTGCCGCTCAACGTCAAGCTGGAGGACGCGGGCGACCCCGCTCGCATCACGGACCTGGCGGCCCTGCGCGAGTCGTTCGAAGCGAAATGGAACGTGTGGAACAACGTCCGGACCCTCACCTCCATGGGCGCGTTCGGCTGCCTCATCTGGGCCCTGGTCGTGCACATCCGCCACACCGTCTGAGCAAGCCATCAATGACGCCGTCGACCGGCAGCCGGGGCCATGCCCCGGCTGTCACACGTTGGGGGCCGGATAGGACGACTGGAAGGCCAGCCGCTCTTCCGCACCTGCGGCGATCCGGTCCAGCAGGTCGTCCAGGTTGATGAACGTCTTCCAGGCCGGCTCCCCGGACGCCGCCGCGAGCCGGTCGACGACGAGCTGTTCGAGCTCGGGGACGCGCTTGGCCTTCCAGACCTTGTCGGCCAGCGTGACGAGCAGGTCGTCGATCTCGATCTCAGGCCCGTCCCAGGCGGCGTGCGTGCGGGCGAAACGCGCGAGCCGTTCCTCCACACCGAGGTCGCGCAGCAGGGCGTACCCGGCCGGCTCGTGCTCGGCGCCCGGCGCGGAGAGCTCGGCCGGGTGCCGGACCTTCCCGATGTCATGGGTGGCGGCGCCGAAGAGCACGGCCTCACGGTCGACCACCACCGACGGGTACCGCTCCCCCAGCCAGGTGACGATCTCGCAGGCCACATCGTGCACGGCGCGCAGATGGGCGCCCAACCGCGGCGGGGCGTCAAGCTGCTCCAGCAACTGCGCCGCACGTTCGGGAAGAGGCCGGTAGCCAGGGCCGGTCAGCGCGCTGTCCAGGCTCATTTCTGGGCCAGGGATATGACCTCGGCTCCGGGGAGATCCGCCAAGCTCTTGCCGGGCAGGAGCACCTTCGACTTGCGCAGGCCGCTGCCGATGACGACGTCGCCCGCCGCCACCACGGCCTCGTCCACCAGGATCGGCCAGCCGTCCGGGAGCCCCACGGGTGTGATGCCGCCGTACTCCATCCCGGTCAGCGACGTCGCCTCGTCCATGGGCGCGAACGAGACCTTGCGGGCGCCCAGGTGCTTGCGGACGACGCCGTTCACGTCGGCCCGGTCGGTGGCGAGCACCATGCAGGCCGCGTAGGTGACCTCGCCGCCGCGCTTGGCCGCCACGACCACGCAGTTGGCGCTGCTTTCCAGCGGCACCTCATACCGTTCGCAGAACGTGGCGGTGTCGGCCAGCTCGGGATCGATCGCGGCGACCTTCATGTCGGTCCCGATGGCCGCCGCCACCGGCGCGGCGAGCAGGGCGCGCCCCTCCTCCGCCGGGATCCACTCCAGATTGCCGACCATGTCTCTCCTCTCCTCACGTCCACCCTGCCACGCGCCTGCGATCAGCTGCCCGGAGGGGTCTCTGTGAGGCGCGTGAGGTCGTAGAGGATCTCGGAGACGGTGGCCGGGTCGAGGTCGCCGAAACGGAGGGGGCCCTCCCTGCCCGGCTGGTAGCGGCGGGGTTGGTCGGCCAGCCACACGGTCTTGATGGTCTGGTCGGGGTACTCGCCGGGGCGCCCGTATCTCAAGCCCGGCCACAGTTGGACGACAACGTAGTGGTCGGCCACCCTGCGAGCGATCCAGCCGCCGTCGCTCACCTCGTTGTCGGCATTCCATCGCCCATGTGACAGGCCCTTCGCCTTGCCGTACGGAGCGGTGACTTCCTCGAACCGCTTCAGGAGGCCGCTCTCGCGTTCGTCGGGGGTCAGAGCGAAGGTCGGGCGGCCCAGCTGGGGGAACGGCTGCAGGATCTCGTAGTCGGCGAGCAGCTCTGACCAGGTGCCGAGGTCCTCTCCGAGGTGCAGGGGGTGAGCGACCGTGATCCGAGCGGTCTCGCGGGGTTCGAAGGCGTTGTCGTCCACGTCGGCGAAGGTGCGGTCCTCGGCCAGGCGGAACGCGGTGCCGTCGGCCAGCCAGACAAGGCGGCGGGTGATGTGCCACATCAACGGGTGGTCGACGAGATACGTCCGGAACTCGTCCAGGGACCAGTGACGGTTGGTGACCATGGACTGTTCGAGCCGGCGGATCTGGCCGTCGGCTATCGCCTTCACTTCTTTTCGCAGGGTCGTGAAGCGCTTCTTGGTCTCGGGCGCGATCGTGGCGTCGTCGGTGGCGGCGGGCTTGGGGAGATCCTTGCGGTGCCTGCCGTTCTCCTCGATCACGTACGGCTTGAGCTGCTCGTCGAAGCCGACCGTGAACGTGCGGGGGCCGTAGTCGAGCGTCATGCTGCCGTCGGCGTCGAGGCCGAAGTCGGGGACGGCGCGGTCGGCCAACTGGTCGCCGCTGAGACCGAGGGCGGCGGCGACCTCCTGGATCTTCTCCTGGGCGCGGGCCGTGAGCGCCTTGAACTTCATGCGCTGGGAGATCCCGTACAGGTGAAGAAGGGCGACGTCGGAGCCGATCGCGGCGAGGATGTCCAGGCCCGCGACGGCGCGGGCGCTCAGGTTCTCCCCGGGCCAAGCCCGGATGAGCGGCGCGAGCCTGCGGACGGTGTCGTCGTCGCCGAGCCAGCCGAGCTGGTGCAGGGCCCAGTTGTCCTTGGACGGCGCGCCTTCGAGCTGCCAGCGCTGGAACACGGCCCATCCGAAGCGTGCCAGAGACTGGGGATCGCACACCTCGCGGACGGTGTCCAGGCCCGCGTACACCCGCCCGGGCTTGGACATCGCGAGCATCGAGAGCACGTGCCGGGTGGCGGTGTCGGGGAGGACGCGCTCGCGGCCCCGCAGGTGGACGGGCGGGAGCAGACCGGGGTCGGCCCAGTCTCCGATCTTGGGCGGGCGGGACGGCAGCAGTTCGAGGGGATCGGTCGCGAGCATCGAGCCGATGGCCTGGGCTGCCTCGTCACCGTGCACGCGCGCCGCTTCGGTGATCGCGTCGGGACCGTGCGCCGCGGCCAGCAGGCGCAGGGCGTTCTCCGCGTTGCGCCGGTCGTCGCTCGGCTTGTCGAGGGCGGCGGGGAGCAACATCGGCACGGCCGCCACGCCGTGCCGTTCGAACCAGCGGCGCGCGACGTCCCCGGCCGACTTCAGGCGGCCCAGCCAGTCGGCCATCACCCAGGCCACCTCGGCGTCCAGGAACGGCAGCAGCACCTCGCTGAACGCGGCGGGAGCCGAGTCGGCGACGCTCAAGGCGAGGGGCAGCGCGTCCAGCTCGAACCGGCTGATGAGGGGCGGCAGCCACACGTTGGCCTGGGCCACGTCCCATTCTCCCGCCTCGCTGAGCAGCGGGCGGAGAAGGTGTTCTGGGGCGACGGCGAACAGCCCCGCTTTCACGGCGCCTCCCATGTGCTCGCCGCGGCATCTGGCGATCGGGTCCTGCCAGTCGCCGTCGTACTTGGTCGACCAGTACCGCACGTACCGGGGGTCGGCCTTGGCCCAGCGCTCTTGTTCGCCCTGCAACCAGGCGACACGGGAGTCGCCGGGCTCGGTCAATCCCTCCAGGACGAACGGCTTGTGCTTGGGCCGCTTACGGGTCCACGGCGGCTCGACCAAAAGCCGGGGCAGGTCTCCGGCCTCGGCCTCCTCGGTACGGGCGATCACGGTGATGATCGGCTTGAGCGCGTTCCGGGTCTCCTCCGGGAGCCGGGACACCAGGCCGGGATCACCCAGCAGGTGGAGCGTCAGAAGAGTGGTTGCGATCTCCGACTTGCCGGCGAGCGGTGCCAGCAAGCGCGCGGCCCGGATGGGAAAGCGCCTCATGGCCTCGCGGACCACGGCCACGACGTTCTTGTCGTCCAGGCGGTCGGCGAGCGCCTGGAACGCCGCGTCCGTGGGCAGCAACGCCAGCGCTTCCAGGACCGGGGAGTCATAGTAGGGCCGTTGGCGTTCCATGATCCTGACCAGCAGCGACACGGTCGCGTCCACCCCCATCCCCTCGAGCAAGGTGGCGATGAGGCCCGGGGTCCACCGGACCCGGTTCAGCCGCGCCTTGACACCGATCAGGTCGACCTGGCCAGGCGAGCCCAGCGAGCAGATCAGGCGTTCCTGCATCGAATACTCGTGATAGTTCGCACAGCACTCGTCGACCCAGTCCTGCTCGGTCGGAACCAGGTAGGAGATCAACACCTGGTCCTCCGGGGAACGGCGGTACTCCGCCAGCCCCTTGACCGCCTCCGCGTAGTCCGCGTCGTCGGCCTGGGAGAGGAGAATCCGCAGTTGCCGGGTGCCATCCTCATGCAGCCCCCGGTAGCCCCAACGGTCGGGGGCGGCGCCGTCGATCCTGTAGCGGATCCCGATGTCGGACGGTCCCGGCCCTGACCCGCCCACGTAGGCCACCAGCACCATGACGTTGCCCCGGTTGGGCTCCCTGGGCGGCTCTATGATCTCGATACGGCGGTACTCGGCGAAGGCGCGAGCGGCGAAGGCGACCCCGTGGTCGGTCACCCATACGTCCAGCAAGCCCAGGGACTCCTCGTCCTTCCAAAACCACCGTCGCCGAAAGGCGATCACAGCCACGGCCGCCGCGCCGACGGGGTCGGGTGCCCCGTCCAGGTAGGCCCGGACCCGCGCAGCCAGGTCCTTCTCCGTCTCCGGATGCTCGAGGACGGCTTCGACCGCAGACCGGCCCTCTTTAACGCGGTCACGTACCGCAACAGTCACGGCCGGGTCGAACTCGATGTCGGGAACGTGCCGCCCGCCGCGCCTGGGATGCGACTCCCGCCACCAGGATTCGGGAAGGATCAGTACGTTCTCGTCAGCAACGTTCATGGCGCCTAACCGTAGAAGCGACCACGGACAGAACGCCGTGGACGCGACCGTCGGCCGCGCGCTTCAGGGGCGCCGGGGCGGGAGGGTGGGGATGGCCAGCCTCGGGCGGGCCTGTGGGTTGGGTGTGTGGGCGGGTTGTGCCTTGAGCTGGCCGAGCGCCACCTCGACGGCCTTGCGCAGTTGGGTGTCCACGTTCCGGGCGTAGTCCTGCGGCGTGATGTCGACCTCGATGTCGGGGTCAGTGCCGTAGTTCTCCACGCGCCAGCCCACGTCGTCGAAGGCGAACGAGTATTCGGGCTGGGTGGTGACCGTTCCGTCGGCCAGCTTGTGGCGCGGCCAGATGCCGACGACGCCGCCCCAGGTGCGGCGCCCGACGAGAGGGCCGAGCTTCCGGAGCTTGAACGCGTGGCAGAAGATGTCGCCGTCCGAGCCCGCGAGCTCGTTCGTCAAGGCCACGATGGGGCCGCGTGGCGACTCCTCCGGGTAGGGCGTCGGCACACCCCAGCGCGGATAGTCGTAGCCGATGCGGTGGCGGGACAGCTTCTCCAGGAGGAGCGCGGAGACGTGCCCGCCCCCGTTGAATCGCACATCGACGATGAGCGCCTCCCGGTCGAACTCGGCCAGGAAGCCCCGGTGGAACTCGGCATACCCCTCCGGCCCCATGTCGGGTATGTGCAGGTAGCCGACCGCTCCCCCGGACAGCTCGTGAACGAGGGCCCGGTTGCGGGTCACCCAGTCGCGGTAGCGGGCCGGGACCTCGTCGGCCAGGGCCTTGACCACGACGGTGCGCAGCTCGGTGCCGCGGAGCACCGTCAGCTGGACCTCCTGGTCGGCCTGGTTGACCAGGCGTTGCCCGGGAGTGGCGCCGGGGCCGACGGGCTGGCCGTTGATGGCGACCACGACGTCCCCGGGGCGGACGTCCACGCCGGGCCGGGTCAGGGGTGAGGTCGCGCGGGGGTCCCATTCGTCGCCGGTGGCGATCTGCCCGATGCTGTAGAGCCCGTCGCCGGAGACCCAGTCGACGCCGAGCTTGCCCTGCCAATAGTGCGGGCGTTCGCGGTATTCGCCGCCGCTCTCGTACGCGTGGGACGTGCCCAGCTCGCCGAGCAGCTCCCACAGGAGGTCGGAGAACTCGCCGCGGGTGGAGACCCGGTCCACGAGGGGCAGGTAACGCTCGTAGACGCCGTCCCAGTCGAGCCCCGACATGTCCTGGGACCAGAAGTGCTCTTTCTGGAGCCGCCATGCCTCGCGGAACATCTGCCGCCACTCGGCCTCGGGCAACACCGACACCTTGACCCGGCCGAGGTCGATCCAGCCGGACTCGCGGCTCGGCTCCTTGTTGTCGTGCGGCGGTTCCCCGGCCTCGATCAGGCGCAGCCGGTCTCCGGACTGGTAGAGCAGAGTCTTGCCGTCGCGCCCCAGACGGAAGTCGGTGATCTCGGAGACCAGCTCCGTCGACTCCTGTTTGTCGAAGTCGTAGCAGTGCAGCGTCCCGGTCTCGGACTCGGCGTACTCGTCCTCCAGGGCGCCCTCGACGGGGAACGTCGTATAGATCACTTTCCCCTTGATGCCCGCGAGACGGTCGTAGCGCGCCTCGGGCAACGGGAACTGGATCAGGCGGGCCGGCAACCCGTCGAGATCGATTGCCAGCGGACCGTCCGCCGCGTCCTTGTCCTCGTCCTCGTGCTTCTCCTTGCCTGCGTGGTCCTTGCCGTCGTCCGGTTTGGAGTCGCCGTTGTCCGGCTTGACGACGGGACGCGGCTCGGCCACGAACGGGGACCCCACGTCGGCGCGGAGGGCGATGGCGTACGGCCGGGTGCCCAGCGGGAACCCCAGGTCGAAGTTGAGCGAGTCGTAGACCGGATTGAAGATCCGTTCACCGATGAAATAGAGATAGCGCCCCTCAGGGTCGAAGGAGGGGCGGAGATCGCGCCGCACCGGTCGCGTCGCCGTGAAGGCCTCGCCGGTGTCGGCCCGGCACACCTTGATGCCGATGGCCTGCGCGCTCACCGGGCAGGCGTACGCGAGCCAGGTCCCGTCGGCCGACCAGGCCAGGTCGGTGATCGCACCGTACGGGCTGTCCTCGACCTTGGTGATCACGGGGTCGTCGCCGCCCGCGGGCAGGTCGATGAGCAGGAGCTCGTTGCGGTGGTTGGTGACCGCGAGCCGGTCGGCGCCTGGTGAGACCTCCAGCTCCAGGACGCGCCCGGTGTCGGCGCCGTCCAGCCGCACGGTCCCGGGCGAGCCGTCGGTGGACAGGACGACCAGCACCTCGCGGTCGCCGTCGTCGCTCGCCGCCGCGACCAGCCGCCGCTGGTCGTTCAGCCAGGTGAGCAGCCGGTAGCGGACGCCGTCCAGCTCGCCGTGCTGCCGGACGGGGCCCTCCCACCCGGCGAACGAGAACGCCTTGCCGCGCGTGGTGATCGCCAGCCCGCTCCCGTCGGGACTGGGCGTCGCGCTGTCGAGGAACTCCGCCGCGTCGGCGAACTTGCGGTTGAGCTGGCTGCGCGAGCTGCCGAGCCGGACGTCCAGCCGCTGCGGCTCGTCCTCGGCGGGATCGAGCAGGTAGAGGTCGGCGCGGCAGTGGTAGACCAGGCGCCTGCCGTCGCCGGACAGGTTGCGCGCGTAGTAGTCGGCGTGGTCGGTGTGCCGCCGGAGGTCCGCACCGTCGGGTGTGCAGGAGTAGACGTTGCCGACTCCCTCGTGATCGGACAGGAAGTAGATCCGTTCACCGATCCAGCAGGGCGAGGCGAGGTTGCCGGGCAGCGCGATGAGCCGCCGGAACTCCCCCGCTCCGGCCGGGTCGATCCACAGATCGCCGGCGGTGCCACCGCGGTAACGTTTCCACCGGGCGGGGTCGGCGGTGTTGCGTCCCAGCACGATGCCGCCGGACGGGCCGTACGAGATGGTGTTGGCGGGTCCGTAGGGCAGCTTTTCGGGCGGGCCACCGGGCTCGACGCGGTGCAGCCAGCGGAGGCCGTGGAACGGCTGGCCCTCGTCACTGGCGTAGATGATCCCGCCGCCGGGATCCCAGCCCGTGACGGAGCAGGACACGCCGTGGAACGTGACGCGCCTGCCGGTGCCCCCGGTGGCGGGCATGACGTAGACCTCCGCGGGCCCCTCCTCGCGCCCGACGAACGCCAGTTGCGAACCGTCGGGCGACAGGCGCGGATAGGTCGCGGCGGCGACGCCCGCGGTGAGCCGGAACGCACGTCCGCCCACCGCGGGCACCATCCACAGGTCGTCTTCGCTGACGAAGACGATCACGTCATGGAAGATCGCGGGAAACCGCAGATATCCCGGCACAATCCTCCATCAGGGATCCGGTGGAATCGATTCACTCGTCGATCGGCCGCGACGCGTTCGGAGACTGGTCCGCGTTGGGCCGCTGCTGGTTCGCCGACCGCTTGTCCTGCTGCTGCTGTTGTTGTTGCTGCTGTCGCTTCTTGTCCTGCTGCTGCTTGGCATCCCGGCTGGCCTTGCTGGCCGGTTTGTTTGGCTTACCCGGCTTGGCGGGCTTGTTCTGGGCCATTATCCCCCCTTGGAACTCTGCGCCCCGTAATCGGCGCATCACCCACAGTGATACCCAAATCACCCTGTCTCTCACCCGCCACTTCGGACAATCCGGTTTATGTTGCCGTCTGCCATGGATGCCACGGCGCGCGAGCCGTGCCTAGCGCGCGAGCCATGCTTAGGAGCCGAGATAGCGCAGAACGGCGAGAACTCGGCGGCTGTAGCCGCTGGTATGCGAAAGGTCGAGCTTGTCGAAGATGGCGTTGACGTGTTTTTCCACGGCGCTCTGCGAGACGTGCAAGTGCGCGGCGATCGACGCGTTGGTGTGCCCTTGCGCCATGTGGTCGAGCACCTCCCGCTCGCGCGGGGTGAGCCGGCTGAGCGGGTCGGCCTTCGAACTGCGCACGAGCAGTTGCCGCACGACCTCCGGGTCGAACGCGGCGCCGCCGTCCCCGACCCGGTCGAGCGCGTCCAGGAACTCGTCCACCTGGGCCACGCGGTCCTTGAGGAGGTAGCCCACCCCGTGCCGCTGTTGACCGGTGTCAGCGGTGATGAGCTCGGTGGCATAGCGCTTCTCCACGTACTGCGACAACACCAGCACGCCGACCTGGGGCCAGCGCCGCCGTATCTCCAGTGCCGCGCGCAGGCCCTCGTCGGTATGGGTGGGAGGCATCCGCACATCGAGGACGACCACGTCCGGCGGCGCGGGCTCGACCGCCGCCAGCAGCGCCTCCGCGTCGCCGACCGCCGCCACGACCTCGTGCCCCTCCTCGGCCAGCAGCCGGACGAGGCCCTCGCGCAACAACGTCGAGTCCTCGGCGAGCATCACGCGCACGGCAGCTCCGCCCTGATCACCGTCGGCCCGCCGGGCGGGCTGTCGACCCCGAACGTGCCGTCCAGCGCGGCGACCCGGCGTGCCAGCCCGGCCAGCCCACCGCCCGCCGGGTCGGCTCGCCCGGTCCCGTCGTCCTCGATCCGCACGTGGATCATCCTCTCGTTCCCGGTGAGCCTGACCGCCACCCAGGTGGCGGCCGAGTGTTTGTTGGCGTTGGTGACGGCCTCGCAGACGACGAAGTAGGCGGCGGTCTCCACCGCGTGCGGCGGCCGTACGGCCAGGTCGTAGTCGATCGTCACCGGCACCGGCGAACGTTCGGCGACCGTCTCCAGGGCCGTCTGCAGGCCTTCGCCGTCCAGCGCGGCCGGATAGACCCGCCACGCGACCTCGCGCAGGTCGTCCAGGGCCCGCTGCGACTCCTCGTGCGCCTGTCGCAGCAGCTCCCGCGCCCGTTCCTCATCGCCGCCCGAGGCCCGCCGGGCCCGCCCGATCAGCATGCCGAGGGCGACGAGGCGCTGCTGGACGCCGTCGTGGAGGTCACGTTCGATCCGGCGCCGTTCGTCGTCCACGGCGTCGACGACCTCGGCCCGGCTCACCGACAGCTGGGCGATCCGCCGCTCGTACGCCTCCAGCGGGCTCGGCCCGAGGCTGCGCCGCGCCACCTTCCGTTCCAGGACGACCACCCCGACCAGCCCCTGGATGGCGATGAAGGCCAGGACGAGGCAGACAAGGGCGGTGTAGACCACGATCCACGGCTCAGGCGGGATGCCGTCCATGTACTCCTCGGTGATCCACCAGCTCACCATCAGCGCGACGACCACGACCGCCCCGTACACCGTCAGGAGCAGGATCACGCCGCCGAGCAGCCCGAGGGGGACCCGGAGCACCAGGTAGGCCAGCGCCCGCACTGGCCCGTAGTCGGCACCCTCCGTATGGCCGAAGAAGACCGACAAGCGCCGCCGCTCCAGCTCGCTCAGCTTCAGCGCGCCTCCGGCAACCACCTTGGGAACGGTGCGCTGCCCGCGCGAGAAGGCCAGCGCGTACGCCATGACCGGCGCGGCCATGGCCAGCAGGAACAGCTCGGCTCCGGCGCTCGCGGCCCCCAGCAGCAGCCCCACCACCGCCAAGGCCATGCGCGCGACGAGGCCGCGACGCCGGTCCTGCGGCGCCGCGGCCTCGGTGGGGTCAGCCGACTCGATCACGTTCAAAGCCTCGTGCATGGTCAATGCGGTGGGCGCCGCCGCGTTCCGGTGGCGCGGCCCGTCGTGCCTTCACGATACGTACGGCCAGGAAGGCCAACGCCAGCAGGACGGCCACGGCCAGCACACCCTTGGAGTAGACGCCCACGTACTCCTCGACCGTGCGCCAGTTGTCGCCGAGGCCATAACCCGCCATGACGAACGCCGTGTTCCAGATGAAGCTGCCCGCCGTGGTGAGCGCCAGGAACGTCGTCAGCCGCATGCGTTCCACACCCGCCGGAACCGAGATCAGGCTGCGGAAGATCGGGATCATCCGCCCGAAGAACACCGCCTTGGCGCCGTGCTTGGCGAACCACGCCTCGGTCCGGTCAAGGTCGGCCACCTTCACCAGCGGCAGCCGCGCCACCAGCGCCCGCACCCGGTCCCGCCCGACCGCCGCGCCGATGCCGTACAGCGCCAGCGCGCCCACCACCGACCCGATCGTCGTCCAGACCAGCGCGGCGATCAGATTCATGTCCCCCTGCGCCGCCGTGAACCCGGCCAGCGGCAGGATCACCTCGCTGGGCAGGGGCGGGAACAGGTTCTCCAGGGCGATCGCCAGCCCCGCGCCCGGCGCGCCGAGCTTCTCCATCAGGTCGGTGGCCCACCCGGCGATACCCCCGACGGGCTCGGCCTCCGCCGCCATCGCTCGCATCATTCTGATCATGCTTAAGACGCTAGAAACCAGGCGATCCGGCCACCATGGAGTGGACCGCCGACCTACCCGGCCGCACGCCACAGCCCCACCCTGCGGAAAACCACAGGGTGCCGGAGTCAGGTCAGGCGGTGACGGACTGCGTCAGGTGGGTGGCGCGCTCGCGCTCGTCCTCGAAGGCGATCACGGTGACGGAGCCGCCGCCGGCGCGCGGCACGAGGATCAGGTACGGGACGCCGGCGCGCTCGGCCAGGTAGGTGGTCTCCAGGTCCCCGCGTTCATACGACCGCGCACCGGGGAACGCGGCGAGCAGGTCGTGGTCGTACGGGAAGGTCTGCTGGTCCATGCCGGCCCTCCGGGCTGAGTGGTGACTCGGCGACCATCCCCTCACGGACGTATGTCGCCGTCATGACACGGCGATGAAGGCCCGCTCAAGGATCACCCAACGGCTCCCCCTAACGCAGGGTCGGGGCGGCCAAAAGCTTCGGGGCGGCCAGAAGCTCTAGACGCCCTAGACGCTCTTCAGGGCTTCTAGGGGGTCGGATTCGGGTGGGGTGGTGTCCGGGGAGCGCGCGGCGGTGGACGCGGGGAACCAGAGGATGAACGTGCTGCCGACACCCTGCTCGGAGAAGAGCCGGACCTGGCCTCCGTGGGACTCGACGATCTGGCGGACGATGGCCAGGCCCAGACCGGTGCGGCTGTCCCGGGAGCGGCGGGATCCGGCGCCGCGCCAGAAGCGGTCGAAGACGCGGGCCTGGTCGTCGGGGCCCAGGCCCGGCCCCGCGTCCTTCACCGCGATCCACTGCCAGCCGTCCTCGCGATCGGCGGCCAGGAGGATGTCGCTCCCGAAGGGGGCCAGCCTGACTGCGTTGGACAGGAGGTTCCCGACGGCCCGGCGGAGCGCGTCCGGGTCTCCGATGGTGGCGAGGCCCGGGCGGAGCCGCCGTTCGATGGTGAGCTCGCGGATGCCCGCGATCGAGTCGAACTCCTCGGCGGCCTCGCGGGCGACGGCCGCCAGGTCCACGTCGGTGTCGTGCAGCGCGGGGGCGGAGCGCCGGGCGGTGGCGAGCAGGTCCTCGACGAGGCGGGTCATGCGGGTGGTGGCCCGGTCGACCACCTGGACGGCCCGGCGCCGGTCGGGTTCGTCGGCGTCGGGTGCGGTGAGCACGGTGTCGAGGTTGGCGCGGATGATGGCGAGGGGGCTGCGCAGCTCGTGGGACGCGTCGTCGATGAGCTGGCGCTGGGCGCGGAACGCGGTGTCCAGGCGGTCGAGCATCGAGTCGACGGTGTCGGCCAGATAGCGCAGCTCGTCCTTGGGACCGGACAGCTCGATCCGCCGGGACAGGTCGGTGGCCTGGATCTCCTCGGCGGTGCGGGCGATCGTGCGGACGGGCTTCAGGGCGCGGCCGGACAGGACCCAGCCGATCGCCAGGCTGGCCAGGAACATCCCGCCCAGCGTGATCAGCGAGAACTTCTTGATGGACTGCCGGGTCTTGTAGTTGACCGCCTCCTCGAGCTGCCGCACCTTGACGACCTCGAACTGCTGCCCGAGCGGCACGCGTGTGCCGTCGGGCCGCACGATGACCTTCTCGGCCCGGAAGGTCTTGGTCACGGGATGGGCGTCGGTACTGCGCTCCACCATGTAGTAGACCCCGCCCAGGACGAACGCGGTGAGCGCGAACAGCAGGGTCGAGTACAGCACGGTGAGCCGGAACCTGATCGTCTGCATGAATCCCGGCAGCGGCGGCTTGATCTTCATGAGGTGTCCGGTGTCTTCTCCAGGAGCCGGTAGCCGTGCCGGACGACCGTCTCGATGAGCTGTTCCTCGTCCTCGACCGCGAGCTTGCGGCGCAGGGTCCCGACCGTGACCCGGACGGTGTTGGTGAACGGGTCGGCGTTCTCGTCCCAGACGTGTTCGAGCAGGTCCTCCGACGACACGACGTCGCCGGGCCTGCTCATGAGATAGCGCAGCACCGCGAACTCCTTGGGCGTCAGCTGCAGCCGGCGGTCGCCGCGGAACGCCTCGTACCGGCCGGTGTCCAGCCGCAGCTCGCCGACCTGCCAGACGGCCGAGCCGGCGGCGCTCTCGCGGCGCAGCAGGGCCCGGACCCGGGCCAGCAGCTCGGGGAACGCGAACGGCTTGACCAGGTAGTCGTCGGCGCCCTCGTCCAGCCCGCGCACGCGGTCGCCGAGCCGGTCCCGCGCGGTGAGCATGAGGATCCGCAGCCCCGGCCCGCTCTCCCCGTTCAGCTCGCCGGCGCGGACCGCGCGGCACAACTCGAATCCGTCGCCGTCCGGCAGGTTGAGGTCCAGGATCATCAGGTCGTACGAGGCGGCGTAGAGCTTCTCGGACGCCTGTGCGATGTCCAGCGCGGTGTCGACCGCGTAATCGGCCCGGACCAGCCCGTACCGGAGCGCCTCGACGAGGTCCTCCTCGTCCTCCACCACGAGCACTCTCATCCTGTGACGTTACCTTTCTCCCGTTTCGTTCCGCACGCGGACTCGGTATGGGGCTCAGCGGATGATCCGCTGGGCCCCGTCGACCGCGCGGTCGACCGGGATCGCGAAGCCGATGCCGATCGATCCGCCGCTCCCGCCGCGGCTGAGGGTCGCGATCGCGGTGTTGACGCCGACCACCTCGCCGCGCGCGTTGACCAGCGGCCCGCCGGAGTTGCCGGGGTTGATCGACGCGTCGGTCTGCAGGGCGGTCTGCCGGTCGCCGTCGCCGAGGCGGACCTCGCGGCTGAGCGCGCTGACGATGCCGGACGTGACCGTTCCGGCCAGGCCCAGCGGGGAGCCGAGCGCCAGCACCGGATCGCCGACCCGGACGTCGGCGGACTTGCCGAAGGCCAGCGGCGGCGGGCTGCCGGACGCGTCGATCGAGAGCACGGCCAGGTCGTTCGCCCGGTCGGCGCCCAGCAGCCGCGCAGTGACCCGGCGGCGGTCGGCGAGCACCACGGTCGCGGTCCCGCCGCCCTCGACGACGTGGGCGTTGGTCAGGATGTGACCGGCGCGGTCGATGACGAAGCCGGAGCCGGTCCCGCGCGAGGTGCCGGAGCGGACCTCGATCGACACCACGCTCGGCTGGACGCGGGCGGCGATGTCGCTGAGATCGCCCGCACCGTTCGCGGGGCCTGCGGTGGACTGCGCCAAAGGGGCCGCTTCACGGTCGCCGGTCAGCCAGCCCCCGGCGGCGCCGGCCACGCCCCCGGTGAGCGCGGCTGCCAAGATCGCCGCGACCACGACCCGGGACGCCCTCTGCGCCGGCGCGTCCTGCGGGATGAGCGGTGCGGGCGCCGGTGAAGGGTCGGCGGGCCAGACGGGAGGCGGCGGAGGGGAGACGAAGTCCGGACCGCGCGGCTCTCCGAGTCCGAACCTTCCGTCGGACGAACCGGCTCGGTGGTTCATGCAGGCTCCTTACACACGTTCACTACGGGAGGCGGGAGAACCACAACAAGGAGGTTCCGGCGGTGGCGCAGGCGAGGATCAGGCCGGCCGCGACGAACCACGCCCACACCTCTCGCTGCTCGACGCGGTAGCCGATGCTGCTGCCGATGTCCTCGTAGACCTGGCGCAGCTCGTTTCCGGTGGCGGCCTCGTAGAAGCGGCCGCCCGTGTCCTGCGCGAGGGTCTCCAGCGCGGGCCCGTCCACGGGCACCCTGATCGGCGTCCCGTTCTGGTAGATGACGCCCTCCGCGGTGCCGTACGCGATCGTCGAGACCGGCACCCGGGCGTCGGACGCCCGGCGGGCCGCCTCGGCGGGGCTGCGCCCGGCGGTGTTGGTGCCGTCGGAGAGCAGGACGACGCGTCCCGGCGGCGCCGCCTCGCCGAACTGGGCGCCGAAGGTCGCGATCGCCTCCAGCGAGGCGATGACGCCCTCGCCGATCGCGGTCCGCGGGCCGAGCGACAGCCGGTCCACGCCGGAGCGCATGGCCGCGCGGTCGGTGGTCGGCGGCACGGTCACCGTCGCGGTGCCCGAGAACGCGACCAGGCCGACGTTGAAGCGCGCGGGCAGGGCGTCGACGAAGGAGCGGGCGGCGCGCTTGGCCGCCATGAGCCGGTCGGGCTCGACGTCGGTCGCCTCCATCGACGACGACACGTCCACCGCCACCATGATCGTCGCCTGTTCGCGCGGGACGCGGACGTCGGCAGCGGGCCGGGCGAAACCTGTGACGAACAGCCCGAGCATGAGGAGGAATGCGGCGGCGGGCAGGTGCCGCCGCCAGCCCGGACGGGCCGGGGCGACCTTCTCCAGGAGGGCGAGGTTGGTGAAGCGGACCGCGTAACGGCTCCGCCGCAGCTGCATCACCACGTACACACCGAGGAAGAGCAGCAGCGCGATCAGGAAGAGCAGCCGGAACGGGGCGAGGAAGCTCAAGGTGGTGAAGTTGCTCATGCCGCGCCTCCGGGCGGTGGCCGGTGGGCCACCGCGGCCAGCCGCCGCTGGGTCACGACGTGCTGAACGATGTCACGCATCCAGTCGCCGTCGGTGTGCAGCCGCAGGTGGGCCGCCCCGGACCGGCGGAGCGCCGCCGAGATCGCCGCCCGCTGCTCGGCCGCGGCGACCGCGTACCGCTGGCGCAGTCGGCGGCTCGCCGTCGGGATCTCCCGGCGGCGGCCCGTCTCCGGGTCGACCACCGTGAGGAGCCCGACGTCGGGGAGCGACAGCTCGCGCGGATCCACGACCTCGACGGCCAGGACCTGATGGTGCCGGGCCAGCAGCCGCAGCGGCCGTTCCCACGACTCGACGGTCTCCAGGAAGTCGGAGACCACCACGGCCAGCCCGCGGCGGCGCGCCGTCGTCCGGAGCAGGAGGTCGGCGCCCGCGCCGAGGGACGGCGCGCCCTGCCCACCGGGTTGGCTCCGCGGCACCTCCAGCAGGGACCGCAGCAGGCCGAGCAGGTGCTGCCGTCCGGTCCGCGCCGGGACGTGGCGCAGCCCGCTGCCGTGCAGGATCTGGGCGCCGACGCGGTTTCCGGTCCGTTCGGTGAGGTAGGCGACCGCGGCGACGGCGTACACCGCGAGGTCGCGCTTCTCGACCCGGCCGGTGCCGAAGTCCATGCTCGCGGTGGCGTCGACGAGGAGCCAGGTCTCCAGCTCCCGGTCGGCGATGCGGTCGCGGACGTGGGGGACGGTCGTCCGGGCCGTGAGGTTCCAGTCCATCGTGCGGACGTCGTCGCCGGGCAGGTACTCGCGGCCTTCCGCGGCCTCGGTCCCCGGCCCGGGCAGCAGGCCCAGGTGCTCGCCCTGCAGCAGCCCGTCCAGCCGGCGCAGGATGATCAGCTCCAGCCGGCGGAGGGCCTGTTCGGGCGCGAGGGAGCGCAGGTCGAGGGACGTCACGCGGCCGCCCCCCCGGCCCGGCGGTCCGGCGCGTCAAGATCACGGCCACCCGCGCCGTCGGTGCCACCCGCGCCACCTGCGCCGTCGAGACCGCCCATGCCGTCGGTGCCGCTCGTGCCGTCGGGACCGGCTGCGGTGTCGTCGTCGCGCGGGGCGATCCGGGGCAGCGGGAGGGCGTCGACGACCTTGCCGATGATCGCCCGCGGTGAGATTCCGTCGGCGAGCGCGTCGAACGAGAGAACGAGCCGGTGCGCCATCACATCCCCGGCGAGATCGCGCACGTCGGCCGGCAACATGTAGTCCCGGCCGCGCAGGAGGGCCAGTGCCCGCCCGGCGGCCACGAGGCCGAGCGTCGCCCGGGGGCTGGCGCCGTACGAGATGAGCCGGGGCACGTCGGCGATCCCGTAGGCGAGCGGGTCGCGGGTCGCGGCGACCAGGCGCACGGCGTACCGCGCCACCTCGTCGTGCACGAAGACCCGTTGGGCGGCCTGCCGGAGCCCGGTCACCCGTTCGGCGTCCAGGATCCGGGTGGGCGTCGGCGGGTGGACGCTCATCCGGTAGAGGATCGACAGCTCCTCCGCCTCCGTCGGGTAACCGACGTCGATCTTCATGAGGAACCGGTCACGCTGGGCCTCCGGGAGCTGGTAGACGCCCTCGGACTCGATTGGGTTCTGGGTGGCGAGGACGAGGAAGGGCGCCGGCACCGGGAACGTTCGCCCGCCGATGCTGACCTGGTGCTCCGCCATGACCTCCAGGAGCGCCGACTGCACCTTGGCGGGCGCCCGGTTGATCTCGTCCGCGAGCACGATGTTGGCCATCACGGGGCCGAGCTCGATGTCGAACCGCTCGGTCGAGGGCCGGTAGATGCGGGTGCCGACGATGTCCGACGGCACCAGGTCCGGGGTGAACTGCAGCCGTGCGAACGAGCCGCCGACCACCGTCGCGAGCGTCTCGGCGGCGAGCGTCTTGGCCACTCCCGGCACGCCCTCCAGCAGGCAGTGCCCCCCGGCCAGGACCGCCACGAGCAGCCGCTCGATCATGCGGTCCTGGCCGACGATGACGCGCTTGACCTCGAAGAGGGCGCGCTCGGCCAGCGCACCCTCGTCCGCGGGGTGGGGCGAGGTCATCGCGTGTCCGCCGCCGGGCTGCCGGAACCGGAGCCGGAGCCGCCGTCGCGCTCGGGGCAGTCGTGGCCGTCGGCGTCCGCTCCGGTGACGCCCGTCGTGCCCGCCCCGGTGGGCGCCTCGTCACCGACGATCTGCACTTCGACGCGGCTTCCGCCGCCGGGATCGGCGAGCGCCGTGCCTCCCATGGCGAGGCCCGCCGCCCCCGCGATCCCGGCCACCGCGATCGCGATCTTCGTACGTCCGCTGAGCGTCATGCTCGTTACCTCCGTCGTGGTCCGCGCCGCCCGGCCGTCCGGGGCGACAAGCACGATCACAACAAGAGGCAGCGAAAGCGGACTTAAGGACGGTCCGGGCGAGGACCGGTGGATCAGGTTCGGCCTCTGATCGCATGGATTTCGCGTAGGGAGAAATTTCTCCCCGGAGGGGACACCGCTAACGGGTGATCGAACTGCCGATTCCGCAGGCGAACGGCTGGTCGGCCGCGGCGATCTGGGGTTTCGGGCCTCTCCTGGCCTACGCCCGTACCAAAGATTCTTTTCTGATCGACTTTTCCGTTAGGTGCCTTTCCTGTAGTTTCTCAGCGTTTTGTGAAGTGAATTCATGATCGGTCTCCCCTCGCAACAAGATCATGAAAGGACGCCAGGATGGCCACGGCTACGGGCCTCATGGCGGCCGCGCTCCTCGGCCTGCTGGCTCTGCTGGCCGCCGTGGTACCCGGTCGCGGAGGCTCCCCCCGGAATCCGCAGGCACTGTGGGAACAGTCACAGCCGGACACGACCGCTCCCGTCACCGTGTCCACCGGTCTCGACCACCCTGAATCGCTCACCGCGGTGCTGGAGCCCGGCGCTGAGGAGTATCTGGCCTGGCTGGCCGATCACTGCTGGCCGGGTGACGAGTATCTGGAGCTCGAGCTGGAGTGGCTCAACGAGCTCGGCACGTTCGAAGCGCCGGACCTGACCGAGGTGCCGCCCTGCCCTCAGTGCCATCGGCGCCGCGAGGACGTGTGGCCGTGCCCGCAGTGCGGCCGGCTGCTGCACTCGTCATGCGGTCACGGAATGCGGCGGCGGCAGGTGGAGCATCCCTACCGCACGCACGGCACAAACTCCGAGGCCGTGATCGCCGAATGGATCTGCACCGGCTGCACCTCCGTGGTGGGCCTGGACGTCGATCACGGCGACGAGGCGGACGACGACCTGCTTCGTTGATCGTCCGCAAGGCCTGAAGGTAAAGTTTCAGGCGATCCCTTGCATAATTCGGGTGACCGGATGCAAGCTGCGGTATGTCCTAAATCACAGGACGCCCGTGGAGGAGCCCGTGCCAACCCCGATCGACCACCCCCCGACCAACCAGATCTGTGTCCACCAGCCGCCCTGCCCGGCGGCCGACGGCTTCGACCGCGAGGCCGCACGAACGGTGGCAGACCATCCAGAGCAGGGCTGGAGCCTCCTGTGCAACGGCACCGTGGTCTTCGACGACACCGGCGAACTGCTGCCTGACGGCCGGATCGTCGACCCGCACCGCCCCACGACCCCTTCCGCGGCCTGATACCCGCCGGGCGCCTGACCGCCACAGGCCGCCTGACCGCCACAGGCCGCGTGCCCACCATGGGCGCTTGACCGCCGCACAGGCCACCTGGCCGCTTGACCGCCACACAGGCCGCCTGACGCCTGACCGCGGTCAACCGGGGGAGATCTTCACCGGAACGCCGTTGAGCCGGGCCATTCCGGCGAGAGGTTCGAGATCGGCAGGATCCGGTGAGGCGAGCAGGTTCACGTTCGCTCCCCCTGCCGCGTTGGCCACCTGCCAGCCGCCGTCGTGCCCCCAGCCATGCGGGACCGCGATCGTGCCGGGCGTCATCTCGTCGGTGACCTTCACGGGCAGGACGACCGAGCCGTGCTCCGACGTGACACGGCAAGAGGCGCCGTCCTGAAGCCCGTGCTCCGCAGCGTCCTTGGGATTGATCCGCGCCGAGTGCGCACGCTTGCCGCGCATCAGGCCCGGCGCGTTGTGCATCCAGGAGTTGTGCGAACGCAGCTCGCGCATCCCGATCAGCCGCAGCGGATATCCCTCCGGAGGCGCGGGCGCCGAGGCCAGCCGTTCGATCTCGGCGACGATCTCCGGTGGGGCGACGTGCACCTTCTTATCCTTGTGCAGGATCCGGCGGCGCAGCGTGCCGGTGCGCTGGTGCTCGCCGAGGACGATGCCATGGGGATTGGCACGCAGCTTGCGCAGGCTGAGGCCGCCGCGACGCAGCCCGTACCAGTCGCCGTGCGGGCCGGTGCGCAGCAGCGCGTCCACCATCGTGCGCGGTGAAGGCCGCACACCCATCCGGTACAGCACACGCTGCACGCCGACCGAACCCAGCGGCAGCCTCATCCGGCGCGCGAGCGCGTCGATGATCTCCCACTCCTGCCGGGCCTCGCCGCGCGGCGGCACGACCGCCTCGGTCCATGTGACGTACGGGGTGAGGTGGTTTTGCAGGAAGGGCAGCGGGAGGTCCTCGCGTTCGAGGAACGTGGTGGCGGGCAGCACGTAGTCGGCCTTGCGCCCGGTGTCCGACACGTACAGGTCGATGCAGACCAGCAGGTCGAGCTCGTCCAGCGCCTCACCCAGGGCGGCGCTGCCGGGCACGGAGTTGAGCGGGTTGCCCGCCGACACGATCAGCGCCCGCATCCGCTCGGGACCCGGCGTCCGGATCTCCTCGGCCATCACCCCGGCCGGGAACGTGCCGAGCACGTCCGGGTAGCCGCCCACGCGCGAGCGAGTCGTGCCGTACGTGGCGATCCCCGATCGTTTGGCGATCTCGTCGACCCGGATCGGCGACGACCCGAAGATCGCCCCGCCCACCCGGTCGAGCCCGCCCGCCACCAGGGTCACCACGTCGATGAGAAAGGCCGTGAGCGTCCCATGACGGCCGAGACACGTGCCCGTACGCCCGTACACCACCGGCCGCTCCGAGGCGGCCAGAGCCCGCGCCAGGGCCCGTACGTCCGTCGCCGCCACGCCGCTGCGCACCGCGGTCTCCTCCGGCGGGAAATCCTTCGCCGCCTCACGCAACCGTTCGACACCCCGCGCGCGGCCGCACGCCGCGCGATCCTCCAGCCCCTCCGCGAAGATCACATGCAGCACCGACATCAACAACCAGGCGTCGCCGTCCGGCGCCACCGGCAGGTGCTCGAAGGCCTTGGCCGTCTCCGTCCGCCGCGGATCGACGACGACCACGCGGCCGCCCCGGCGCACGATCGCGGCGAGATCCTCCTTGATCCGCGGCGCCGTCACCAGGCTGCCGTGCGAGACCAGCGGGTTAGCCCCGAGCATCACGAGCAGGTCGGTGCGCTTGAGGTCGGGGATCGGCACCAGCAGGGGCGACCCGTACAGCAGCGCGCTGGCCGCGAAGCGGTTGTTGACGTCCTGCGACCCGGCCGAGTAGAAGTGCCGCGACCCCAGCGCGCCCATGAAGGCGCTCATCCAGAGCGGGTGGCTGTAGGAGAACGAGGCGGGGTTGCCGAAGTACCACCCGATCGCGCCGCCCCCGTGCTCAGCGCGGATCCGGTTGAGCCGCGCCGCGATGCCGGCGAGCGCCTCATCCCAGCTCACCCGCTCGAACTCCCCGTCCGCCCGCCGCCGCATCGGATGCAGGACCCGGTCAGGGTCGTTCTGGATCTCGGTCATCGCGATGCCCTTGGGGCAGGCGAACCCTTTGGACAGGGGATGCTCCCGGTCAGGCCTGAGCCGTATCAGCTCCCCGCCCTCCACGGTCGCCTCAAGCCCGCACAACGGCTCACAGATCCGGCAGTAAGTGAACGCTTGCGCCATGCCCCCGATTGTGCCGTACTCCCCTGGAATCTCAAGTACCACCCCCGCCGACGGGGGTTCAGGCGGCGGCTTGGTGGCAGGGGTCGACTTGGTGACAGGGGTCGTAGGCGTGGGAGACGGTCGTGAGCGCCCAGCGCATGCGGGCCGCGTATGCGTCGGGGTGGTCGCCGGCCTCCTGGGCGACGTACGCGGCGCAGCAGTCGGCGTCGCATACGCGGAGGCGGTCGGCGATGGCCGCGCGCACGCGGGCCTCCGTGGGGCGGTCGGAGGCCTGCAGCCTCGTGGTGAACAGCACCTGTGCCAGGTCCGAAGCGGTCATCGGAGCCATGACGTGCTCCTTCTCGTCCGGCGGTGTGGTCTTCCGCGTTGTCTTCAAACTACGGGCCGCCTCTGACATTTTCCGGGCCTGATCAGGTGGCGGTTCCGGGCCTGATCAGGTGGCGGGTTCCAGGCCTGATCAGGGAGCGGGCGCGCTCGCCGATCACCATCGCTCGCCCCCGCGCGGGTAAACGCTCGGGCCGACATCGACCGTCCACCGCATGTCATACACGCGTTCAATGGACCCCACGAGTAGCGTTCAGCTAGTTTGCCCATTACGCAAGGTCCTTATAAAAAATCGTCTCGCTGGGAGGGACGGCGCAGCGTGATCTCAGCACTGGTCCTCGGCATGTTCGCCGGCCTGTTCGTCATGAGCATGCGGCGGCTGCTCCGGCCTGCCCTCCCTGTGCGTTCCACGGACGCCGGGGGCGGAGAGCCGGGTGATGACGACGGCGGTTATCCCGAATCCATGACGGCCGAGCTCGATCCCGGCGACGAGGAGTATCTCGCGTGGCTGGCCGACAGCCTCTGGCCGGAGGACGAGTATCTCGATCCCGATCATGCCGACGACGAGGAGGGGCCCGGCAGCAGCGTGCACGCGTGAGGCGCTCGGAGGAGTCGGCCACACGCGCCCGTGGCCGACTGCCACATCAGATCAGGGCTACAGATCCGCCGCGATGATCTTTTCGATGTTCCGTTCGGCGAGCGCCGTGATGGTGACGAACGGATTGACGCTGGTGTTGCCGGGGATCAGGGCGCCGTCGATGACGTACAGGCCCGGGTGGCCGTGCAGGCGGCCGTGGTTGTCGGTGGCCTTGTTCAGCACCGCCCCGCCGAGCGGGTGGTACGTGAGGTGGTCACCCCAGATCTTGTAGGTGCCGAAGAGGTCGGTCCGGTAGATCGTCCCCTCCTTGGAATTGATCTTGTCGAAGATCGTCTTGGCCATGTCGATGGCGGGCTGCTTCCAGGCGGCCTGCCAGTTCAGGTCGACCTTGCCCGCCCCGCCGTTCCAGGAGAACTGCCCGCGGTTCGGGTTCTTGGTGATGGACAGGTAGAACGAGGCGTATGTCTCGATGCCGGTGGGCAACGGCGCGACCTCGGCGAACACGCCGCCCGCAGCCCAGTTGTCGATGCCGGAGCACGGGATGGTGGACTGGAGGGCTCCAGTCGGGTCCCACATGTGGTTGGCCCGGCCGCACATGACGTTGCCGTTGTCGCCCCAGCCCTTGCCGACCTCGGCGTTCAGGTTGGGCAGGGCGCCGGTGGCCTTCAGCTTGACCAGCAGCTTGCTCGTGCCGACGCTGCCTGCCGCGAAGAACACGCGGTCCGCGGTGACGGTCTTGGTGGCCGTCACACCACCGCTGGTGTTGAGCTGCTCGATGACGACGGTGTAGCCGCCACCGCTCGCCGGAGAGACCGAAGTGACCCTGTGCAGCGGTGAGATGTTGACCCTCCCGGTGGCCTTCGCCCGGGCCAGGTACGTCTGCTGCAGGGTCTTCTTGCCGTGGTTGTTGCCGTACAGAATCTCGCCGGCCAGCGCCGACCTCGTGGCCGTGCCGGCCGCTTCCCTCTTCATGTAGTCCCAGTCGTACACGTCGGGCACGAAGACGAACGGAAAGCCGGAACGCTGCGCGTGCTTACGCCCGACCCGGGCGAACTGGTAGCAGTCGGTGGTGTCGAACCAGGCCGGGTCGATGGTGCTGACCCCGAGCCCGGTGTTGGCGCGCGGATAGTAGACGTTGTACATCTCGTCGGCGTTCACCGATGGGAGGACGGCGCCGAAGTTCTCGCGCCTGGGGGTGACGGCCATGCCGCCGTTGACGAGCGAGCCGCCGCCGACGCCGCGGCCCTGGTAGACGGTGATGCCGCTGAAGTCCTCGGCATCGAGGATCCCGGTGTACTTCGGGATGTTCCGGTCGATCGGGAAGCCGAGGAAGTTGCTGAGCGGCTGCTTGGTCTTGGTCCGCAGCCAGTAGGACCGGTAGTCGGGGGCGGTCGTGGCACAGAAGATCTTGCCGTCGGAGCCCGGGGTGTCCCAGGCCATACCCATCTCGATCATGTACACGTCCACGCCCGCCTGGGCGAGACGCAGTGCGGCCACCGAGCCGCCGTAACCGGTGCCGATCACGAGCGCCGGGACCTGGGCCCCGTTGCCGATCGGGGCCGCCGCGGCGGCCGGGGTGGCGCGGAGCCCGAGGGCCGTCGCACCGAGGATAGAACCAGTTCCAGCGATGAATCTGCGGCGCGAGAAGGCCGCTGTACCACTACTACACGCGGTACCGTCACCCATGTGATTTACCTCACTTTCACCCGGGTGAAACACGTTCTACATGTTCCAGACCCGCCGGGCCACGGTCTACGCGACGGTAACTTGAGTTCGATCACACCCCCGGGACCACACCCTCACGCTGCGTCCCCTCGCACTGCGCAGCGCAACCACCCCGTGACGTGTTGACAGCGTGAACGCGGCCACGAGAAAGTCCCGGCCGTGGAGATCGCCAACCTGACGCCCGCCGAACGCCGCGTGTGGTGGGCCTTCCCGCGCGGCGAGACGGCCGACTTCAGCCAGCCCGGCGACGAGCACGCCGAACACGGAGGCTCGTGGGGCCCGGAACGGACCGTCCGCGCGGAGGTGCTGAGGACGCTCCTGCTCAGCGGCAAGTCCGCGGATGGCGAGATCGCCGCGCTCCGTGTGACGGGCGCGCGCATCACCGGCACGCTCAACCTGCACAACGCCGACGTCCCCTTCGCGATCCGGTTCCACGAGTGCCACTTCGAGTCCGAGTTGATGGTCTACGGCGCGGAGATCCGCCAGCTCAGCTTGTCGCGTTCCTACTTCCCCGGTCTGGAGGGCACCGCACTCAGCGTGGCCCGCATCGTGCACTTCTCCAACTGCCGCGTGCCTGGCAGCCTGCGCCTCGGCGGCGCCCGGTTCGCAGGCGCGCTGTTCCTCAACGGAGCGCACATCGGCGATGCAGACTCGCCCCAGGACCAGGTACTCCAACTCAACCACGCCACCATCGAGAACGACGTCGTCGCGCCCGGGCTCGTCGTCCACGGGGAGATCCGGCTGAACGGGGCGTCCATCGCGGGCAGCCTCGTCCTTGACGAGGCCGTGCTCCAGCATCCCGGCGCCACCGTTCTCTACGCCAAGACACTCAGTGTCGGCACCGACTTGAGTGCCACGCGGTTGCGCGCGGTCGGCCGGCTCAACCTCCGCGGCCTCCGCGTGGTCGGGCAGATGGACTTCGCGCACGCCAGGCTCGCCAATCCCGGCGACGTGGTGCTGCGAGCCAGCAGCATCGTCGCAGGCGAATTCTGGCTCCGCGAAGCGGCCCCTATCGAAGGCCGTGTGACACTGCGCCGTTCACAGTTTGAGCTTCTGCACATCACGCCGGATGCATGGCCCGACTCCGTGCGCCTGGACGGACTCACCTACGGGACGCTCGACCCACATCTGCCCGCAGAAGAACGCCTGCAGCTCCTGGAACGTGAAGAGGATGGCTACGTCCCGCACAGCTACGAGCAGCTCGCCCTCTCGTACCGCCGCATCGGCGACGACGACGCGGCCCGCACCGTACAGCTCGCCAAACAGCGCCGCCGCAGGGGCACGCTGCGATGGCCGCTCAAGCTCTGGGGCTACCTGCAGGACGTCACAGTCGGCTACGGCTACCGCCCCATGCGCGCCGCCGCCTGGCTCCTCACCCTGATGCTCATCGGCTCCGTCGCCTACGGTCTCCACCACCCCAAACCCCTCAAGCCCGGCGAGGCCCCCGACTTCAACCCGGTCTTCTACACCCTCGACCTGCTCCTGCCGATCATCGACTTCGGCCAGGAGAAGGCGTTCAAACCCCACGGCGCCTACCAGTGGCTGTCGTACACCCTCATCATCACCGGCTGGATCCTCGCCACCACCATCGCCGCCGGTATCACCCGCGCCCTCAGCCGCCAGTAGATCTATCCTTGACCGCGTGGATTGGGTGGAGCGGGTACTCGGCATCCGCCAGTACGCGCGCCGCGGCGAACGCGCCCCGCACAAGCCGCTCCTCTTGCTGCACGCCCTTGGACGCTTCCAGCGTGAAGGCTCGCGGCCCATCCCGTTCTCGGCCGCCGAGGACGCCCTCAACCGCCTCCTCCGCGAGTTCGGGCCGCCGCGCAAGACGAATCCGGGTTATCCGTTCCACCATCTAGCCAACGATGACCTGCTCTGGGTCGTCGAGACGGCGGACGGGCCGGGTAGCCCTGGCCCGGAGCTGAGCAGGCTGCGTGCACCGGGCGTTCACGGGCGCCTGCATCCCGAACTCGCGGCTGCGCTCACGGCCGAGCCGGCACTCCTCTCACAGCTCGCCCGCGCGATCCTCGAGGCGAATTTCGAGCCCTCGCTGCACGACGACATCTGCCAGGAGACCGGCCTCGACCTTGACGAGCTGCCCGCGCCCGCCGTCCGGATATTGCCGAGACGCGACCCGGCCTTCCGCGTCCAGGTCCTGGAGGCGTACGAATTCTGCTGCGCGTTCTGCGGCTACGACGGATGGCTGGACGGGACGGCCGTGGGCCTGGACGCCGCACATCTGCGGTGGCACGCGTTCGGCGGCCCCGACGACCTGGTCAACGGCCTCTGCCTCTGCGCGCTCCACCACCGGCTGCTGGACCGCGGCGTGCTGGGCGTGACACGGGAGCACACGATCGCTGTATCGCGCAAGTTCGTCGGCCGGGCGGCGGCCACCACGACTCTTGTCCACGGCCTCTCCGGACGGCCCGTCCGCGAGCCGCAGACCGGCCTTCCCGCGCCCGAGGCCGATCACATCGACTGGCACACCAGCCAGGTCTTTCGGTTGCCCGCGCGCACCCGCAGCGTGATCGGTTTCAGGCCTTGACGCGGGGGTCTGCTGAATCCAGGGCGGGCAGGTAGCCGAGCAGGTGCCCGCGGGCCGTCGGGTGGTACGAGTCGGCAAGCGGGATGGTGACCGCTTGCAGCCAGCGGTGGCCCGAACAGAGCTCGTGGCCCGCGAACTCGTCCCGTACGTCCGAGAAGACAAATCGGGCCCGGGAAGCGGCGGCGGCCACGGTGGTGACGAGCGAGTCGGCGCCGCGGTTCAGCGCGGTCCGCTTGCTTCTGGACATCCCCGCACAGTTGTCGACGATTTTGTAGAGCCGTGGATAGCCGAGCACAACGACCCGCGCCTTAGGCGCTTTGCCGCGGATCGCCCGGTAAAGGGTGTCGAGCCGATCCGGCAGAGTGGTCTCCATGTATTCCTCTGCAGCCGACACCGCCTTCGCACAATCGCTCTCAGATCGCAGGACACACGCCTCCATCACCCGCCCGAACCCCGCGTCGTTGCCACCTGCCGTCACGGTGACGAGCGTCGTGGCGGCGCTCAACGCGCCGAGCTGGTTCGCGAGCACTCCCGTCGTCCTGGCGCCCGAACACGCCATGAATTTGAAGGACGCCACGGTCTGCCGGGCCGTCCACAGCTGCGGATAGGCGTTCGCGCTCCGCTTGCACGCGCCCGCTTCATAGGCGCCCGCGCCCGTGCCCGACGCGTACGAGTCGCCGAGTGCGACATAGTGGACTTCGGCGACCGCCTTGTTGTCGGCGCAGGCGACAGGACCAGAAAGAAAAGCGACCGCCGCGACGGCAGCCGAACAGAGCCGGGGAACGCGCACAGGTACTCCGCGGGAGACGGAAAGAATTGTGTCGCCCCACTTATACCCGCAACCCCAATGCGGGAAGCCTCCAATGGCAGGGATAAATTGCCCCTTTTCACCTTCTACTGATCATCTTTTTAAGGGCGAAGATCCCCGGACAGACGATTGGGGACTGGACGGACATGGACGCGCGGCGTTCGCTGGCGTATGTCTGGGGCTCGCGACTTCGGGGAGGTGGCCGTGCGACAACGGACAGGCTCCAACAGGTCATGGCCGGCCGGCACGTTCCTCAGCCGGCTCAGCGAGCAGAGCCGGGCCAAGCTGCTCGGCCTGGGGCAGTTCCACCCCGTCCCGCCGCAGCGGGAGTTGGTGCGGCAGGGCGAGCCCGGCGGATCGGTCTGGCTGCTGATCGACGCGCTGGTCAAGGTGAGCGCCCGGGTGGAGAACGGGACAGAGGCCCTGCTCGCGTTGCGGGTGAGCGGTGATCTCATCGGGGAGATGGCCGTCCTCGGCGAGCCGGTGCGTTCCGCGACCGTGACCACCTGCGGCCGCGCGGTCGTGAGCCAGATCAAGGGCGGCGTCTTCGTCGACTTCCTCCAGCAGGATCCGGCTGTCGCGCTGACGCTCAACCAGATGACGATCGAACGGCTGCGATGGTCGAACCAACGGCGCCTGGACTTCGCCGGATACGAGACCAGCCGGTGCCTGGCCCGGGTGATGCTGGCCCTGGCCGGACGGCACGGCCAGCCGCGCCCGGACGGGATCGACCTCGGCATCCCACTGACCCAAGCCGAACTGGGCGGGCTGGTCGGCGCCAAGGAGGCGACCGTGCAGAAGGCCCTCCGCGTGCTCACCTCCATGGGCCTGGTCACAACCCCGGGACGGCGACGGGTGGTCATCACCGACGTCGAGGGACTCCGGACGTTCGCCGACCTGTCCCGCTTTGGACAAGTTACGGCGAACCCGGATTAATCCGGCTACGGCCCTCCGGTCGTCACCGACGCTGTGCGTCAGGCAGCGCCGATCACCTGGAGGGAAGATGCACGACCACCCCGTTCCCGAGTACCGCGTCCTGTTCACGGTCGACATCGAGGACTACAGCAGCCGTAACGACGCCGAGCAGCGGACGTTGCAGAGCGCGCTGAGCCAGATGCTCGACGACGCGGCGGACGCGGCCGAGCTGGACCGGCAGGCGTGGGAACGGCAGCACGGCGGCGACGGCGTCTACGCGATCCTGCCGGCCGGAACGAACGTGACGCCGCTGATGGACACCTTCGTCCGCGAGCTGGACGCCGCGCTCGGCTCGTACAACCGGCGCCGTCACGAAACGACATGGAGCCGCCTGCGCCTGCGGATGGCCGTCCACATCGGCCCGGTCCATCTGAACGGTGCGATGGGCTGGCCGGGGCAGCACGCGGTCCAGCCCGCACGGCTGCGGGACTCCGAGCCGCTGCGCGCCGCGATGGGTGCGCTCTCCGAGGCCGACCTCGGTGTGATCGTGTCGTCGGAGATCTACCGCGACTACATCACCCAGGGTCCCGGCGAGCCACGGCCCACGCTCTTCCGGCCGGTGCGGGTGGAGATGAAGAGACAGTCGTACGTCGCCTACCTCTACGTGCCCCGCTTCAACCTGCACATCGTCGAGGCCCTCGCGGCGTACTCCCCGTCCAGCGGAACCGAAGGCGGCGACCCGCCGCCCGCCGACAAGCCGCCCGGATCAACACTCCCGTTCCCCGGCAGCGGCGGTGGAGGCGACAGCAACGCCGGGGCCATGGGCGGGGGCGGACACACGAACATCGCGTACGGCGCGGGCGACGCGTTCACCGGCGACAAGGTCGGCGGCAACAAGAACACCTACCACGGGGACCACCACGATGGCTGATGACGAGAAGACCCCAGAGGCGCCTCCGGACCCTCCAGAGGAGCCGACGCCAGAGAAAGACGCCGAGGACGAGCCTGAGGAACGAAAGCCGCAGGACAAACCATCAAAAGAGAACCCGTCAGGCGATGACGACGACCCGCTGCGCGGGCCTCCGGAGGCGAAGCTGAGCGCAGCGGAACAGCGGCGGATCTCCGAAGAACTGCGCGAGCTCCGTGCGGCCTTCATCGCCGAGGCGGGGATGCGGAACGTGGCCTACGGGCCCGGAGACGCGTTCGGCGGCGACAATGTCGAAGGCGACAAGCACGTCCACTGGTCCAGGGATCAACAGGATCCCTGGCGTATCGGTCCCATCGCCACCGAACGCTGGCGTGACATCCGGGCGCGGTTCGCCGGCACTCCCGCCAAGGAATCCCTGGTCCGCCTTCTCGACGAAGAGGTCGTCGCCGTACTCCAGGGGCCGTCCGGCAGCGGGCGCACGACCACAGCGCTGGCCGCGCTGGCCCACCGCCAGCACGAGCTCGGGGGCATCCGGGCCAAGAAGCCACCGGCCCTGCTCGAGAAGGGCAAGCTCAGATCAGGGCACGGCTACCTCTACGACGCGACCGGCGCCGCGTGGGCGAAACGCCTCACCGAGGCGGACATCCTCGGCTGCCGTGACGTCCTCGTAGCGCTGGGCGCGCGCCTGGTGATCCTCGTCGGCATGGACTCCGACACCACCGCCGTGCCCGGCCTGGTCACCGAACACCGGCAGCCTGATCCCCTGGACGTGCTGGAGCGCCAGCTCTCCGACCGGCTTCCCGCTGGCGAGTACGACATCCAGGCGATCGTCGCGCAGGTCCCAGAGCGGCCCGCCACTCCGGGAGACGCCCTCCGGCTAGCCATCGCGCTCGTCCGTGACCTGCCGACCGGCCAGGATGTCGCGGAGATCTGCAACACGATGCTCGGCCGTCCCATGCGTCGCCAGGCCCGGGATGTATTGCGCCAGCAGGCGGACGAGCGGGATCTCGGCCGCCGGGCGTTCGTCATCGCCGGAGCCGTGCTGGACGGCCTGCCGACCGTGCAGGTCTGCCGGGCAGCGTATGACCTGGCCAAGCTCCTCTTCAAAGTGGAGAAGCAGGGTAAGCGGGCGCGCCTCGGTCTCCTTCCCTTCGCCGACATGCTCGACGACTGGCTCGGACACGCGGGCGAAGAGCAGACGTACGTCGTCCAAGAGGTCGACCGCACGCTGTCTTTCCGCTCAGGCTTCGCTCCGGCCGTCCTGGACGCGGTCTGGCTCGACTACGTCGTGGCGCACAAGGCACTGCTCGACTGGCTCTCGGGGCTTGCCGAAGCCGGGTCTCCCCGGGCGCGGCTCAAGGTGGCACAGGCGATCGCCCGGTTCGCGACGTACGACTTCGAGTTCATCAAGGAGCACTGCATCACCCGCTGGTCCCGTAGCAAGTCCCAGGCGCTCCACATGGCTGCGGCCTGGGCACTCGAAGCGATCGTCGCCGAGACCCCGAGCAGGCACGCCGAGGTGGTGCGCCTGGCACGGGAGTGGGCGCGCGAGGGCGGCCTCAGGCAACGGTCGACCGCCGTCCGCCTCTTCGGCACGCTCCTGGGCGCAGAAGCGGCGGACGTCGCCATGCGGACTCTGCACACCATCGCCTGGCACCATCCCGTCTTCCTCAACTACGCGATCCGGAGCACCGTGGTCGAGCTCTTCACCGGTGACTCGCCCGAGGTCGTCCTCAAGGGACTGCTGGGCTGGACACGGGCTCCCAGCCCGAACATGCGGCGCCTGGTGACCGACTGCCTGACGGAGATCGCCCGTCTGCCGTACGGCAGGCGCCCACCGCTCCTGACGCAGTATGACCAGGACCCGGCCACGGTCGGTGACCTCTGGGTGCGCGTGCTGACCTCACGCACGTGCGATCAGGGTCCCTGGAACGCCCTTCGCGAGTGGGCAAAGGACGAGGTCGATTTCACGGACCTGCGCACCTGCCTCTACGCCGAACCCGAACTGAGACCGCGCCTGCGGTTCTACCAGCTGACTCCCCCAGCCGCTTCGAAGGAGTCGACGGCATGAGCACATTGAAGACCACCTGTACCCATCATGGGCCGATAGCCCAGAGGGTCCAGATGCATCCAACGCCCGCTGCCAGGGTATGGCGGTGGTTTCGCCGGACCGGCGACGAGCGCCGCCCCGTGCACTGGCCGGACAGCTTCGAGTTCAAGGTGCCGGCCAAGGGCGACGGCTACGAATTCGTTCTCAGCGTCCACTTCACCTGGTGCGTCACCGGCCACGCGTTTGGCGAGGTCCTTGTCTCCAGAGCGCAGGACAACCGCACCGCCTTGCTGGAGCGCGTCGTCGCCCGCGTTCGCGACGTGTCCCGTCTCGTTCCGCCTTACGACGCGGGTGCGGCCGAGACTCGCATCCACCAGACCATCGCCACCCTCTTCAATACCACCCAGCTCGTCTTCGTCGCCGGGACCGAGGCCGGGGCGCCGACCGACGGTGACGCGCGGCCCATCGACCCCCGGACGGTGCTGCGCCTCGACAAACCGGTGCGCAAGGCGCAACAGGAGGCATGGACGCAGCGGCAGCGGGCGGTCAACACGCATGATCTCTCCCAGCTTCTCGCGGGCCAGTTCAGCGAACGCCGCGAACTCTGGCAGCGGTTCCTGGAGAGCGGGCAAGGTGACTGGCTGACTCCCTACGCGGTGGCGCTCGCCACCGATCCCAATTCGGTGGCCCAGATCGTCGAGCGGATGACCGAGGACCGTAGGGAGCACGCCAAGGAGCTCGCCGACCATGTGGTGGATCAGGTGCAGGCGTACGAGGACAGGGACGCCTTTGACCTGATGATGCAGAACGACCGGGTGCTGCGGCATCTGATGGAGCTCATGGGCGTGCCCGGGCTGCCTCCGCCCAATCCCTCCCCCTTTGACGAGGCTGGTGGCGGAGGAGGGTGAGCATCTGGGTGATCTGGGCTGCGCGGGAGCGGGCTACGCGGTCGGCCAGGTTCTTGGCTTCCGGGTTGGTGCCGGCGGCGATCTCGCGGCGGGCCATCTGGAGGGCGTCGTCCTGGTGGGCGATCAGCATGTTGAGGAAGTCGCGTTCGAACGGGGTGCCGGTGGTCGTGCCGAGGCGTTCGATGGCGGCCTCGCTGGTCATGGACATGCCGCCGTGCGCGGTGTGGGAGCCCGCCGGGGCGGTGGGCGGCCGCCGCCACGAGCGCAGCCAGCCGGCCATCGATTTGATCTCGCTGATCTGGGTCGTCTCGATCGCGGCGGCGAGCGTGCGGACGTCGGGGCGGGCGGCACGGTCACGGGCGAGCCGGGCGATGCGGACGCCCTGTCCGTGGTGCGGCACCATCATCTGCAGGAACATCACGTCGGCCGAGTTGAACGTGCTCGGCGGGGTGTGGTCGCCGCAGCTGTTGAGCAGGAGGGCGCCCGGGGGCAGGGCCAGTGCGACGCAGATCGCGATTCTTTTGAGGCCTCGTTTCATCTGAGTCCTTGGTGAGTCGCCCCGGCGCCGGGCCCGCACGGGGCGGTCGGCAGGCCCGGCACCGGAGCGGGGTTCAAGCTGCCTGCCAGAGGGCGGGGGTGTTCGGCGGCTCCCAGCCTGAGAGCGCCGTGTGCGGTTGCAGGCAGCGGTAGGTGGTGCCCTGGTAGATGACCTGGTCGCCGGCCTTGTAGGCGGCACTGGCGGTCCAGGTGCCGCTGGGCGGTGGTGTTGCCGGTGGCGGGGTGGCCGGCGGTGGGGTGGCGGGCGGCTGGGTGGGCTCGTTGCCGCCGCCGAAGTCGACGTCGGAGCAGGTGTAGAACGCCTCGTTGCTGCCCACCACGCGCTGCCAGATCGAGTAGATCAGGTGGCGGCCGGTACGGCTCGGGATGTTGATCGTCCAGTTGGTGAACGTGGTGGGGTTCTGGTTGTTGAACGTCTGGATGTGCACCAGGTCCGACCAGCGGAGCGGCTGCGACGGGCTCCAGCCTGCACGGGTGATGTAGAACTCGAAGTTGCTGTTCGCGTGCGGGGCGCTCGCGTGGTAGGTCAGCCTGAGCGGCCCCGCGGAGATGCGCTTGGCGGGCCAGTCGGTGCGGACGAGGTCGAGGCCCCGGTACTTCTCCCGGCCGGCGCTGCACAGCTTTCCGTCCGGGATGAGCTGCCGGTGCCGGCCGCCGGCTTCGAGGAGGGAGACCTCGTTCCAGTCGTAGAACGCCTGGGTGCCGCCGGCGGCGACGGCGGCCTTGCACGCGTTGGACTTGGGGTTCTCAGGGCCTTCCTGCTTGCAGACGTACACCCGGCTGGGCGGGTCGGACATGGTGCCGTGGGCGCTGGCCGGGGCCGCGGGGAGCACGACGGCGACGATGGTCGAGACGGGCAGGGTGGCGGTTACCAGCGCGACCTTGGATCTGGTTCGCATGAGGCCTCCTGTCTGGAGCGGGGAGCGGATTTTCAGGGGAGGGCGCGATGTCACGGGAGGGCGTTGAGGAAGGGTTCGTGGTTGTTCATGAACTCCCAGTTGAAGTAGCGGTCCCAGTTGATCGACCACGTCATCAGCCCGCGCAGCGCCGGTGACGTGCCGCCGCGCAGGGTGTAGCCGCCACAGTTCTGGCCCTTGACAAGGCAGTTGAGCGCCTGGTGGACCTGGGCGGGCGGGGTGTGCCCGTTGCCCGCGCTGGTCGCGGCGGGCAGGCCGAAGGCGATCTGGTCGGCGCGCAGGCCGGGGAACGTGTGCCCGGTGTTCGCCACCGGGAAGCCGGCCTTGACCATGTCGGTCATCGCGATGTGGAAGTCGGCCCCGCCCATCGTGTGCCACTGCTCGTCCAGGCCGGTGACGGGACCGGAGTTGTAGTCCTGGACGTGCAGCACGGTGAGCGCGTCGCGCAGCGCATGGATCACCGGCAGGTACGAGCCCGTGCGGTTGTCGCCGCCGCCCGCGCCGCCATAGAACTTGTAGCCGACCTGGACGAAGAACGTCTCCGGCGCCATCGTCAGGACGAACCTCGCCCCGTACCGAGCCTTGAGCGTCCGCAGCGCCGAGATGAGATTGACGATCACCGGGGTGGTGGGGTTGCGGAAGTCGGTGTCGCCGGCGTCGAGGTAGAGCGAGTGGCCCTCGAAGTCGATGTCGAGGCCGTCCAGCCCGTACCGGTCGATGATCTGACCGACCGACCGCACGAAGGCGTCACGCGCGGCTGTGGTCGTCAGCTGAACCTGGCCGTTCTGGCCGCCGATGGAGATGAGGACCTTCTTGCCTTGCGCCTGCTTGGCACGGATGGCGGCGATGAAGTCGGCCTCGCTCTCCACGTTCGGGCACTCGCTCGCTGCGCAGCGGTTGAAGCGGATGTCGCCGGACGTCACGGAGGTGGGCTCGCCAAAGGAGAGATTGATGATGTCCCAGGCCGACGGGATATCGGCCATGCGGACGTAGCCCGAGCCATTGGCAAAGCTGGCGTGCATGTAACCGATGAGGGCGTGCTTAGGCAGGCCTGTGTTGGTGCAGCCGGTGGTGGTGCCGCTCACGGGAGCGGTCTTGGCCGACTCACCGACGCTGTTGTACGCGGCGACGGTGTATGAGTGGCTGCTGCACGCCTGGAGCTCGGAGATCGTGGCGTTGAGGCTCGCCGTGGTTGCGACGGCCGTGTTCCCCTCGTACACCCGGTAGCCCGTGACCGTTCCGGAGGAGGCGGGCCAGGAGAGCGCGATCGAGGAGTTGGTGACCGCGCCGAGGCTGGGCGCCCCGGGTTGGCCAGGGACTCCGGGTTGAGGGTCGCCTCCACCCGGGCCGTCCAGTTCGATGTCGTCGGCGTTGTACGTCCCGGATCCGTACCACCCGTGCAGGAAGATCTGAGCCGAGGTTTGGCTGGAGCCGGTGGTGAACGACAGCGAGAGCCGGGTGTAGGAGGTGGCCGACGGCGTCCAGGTCGATGTGCCGCCGTTCACGCCTAGGTAGACATAGTTGCCGCGTACCCAGGCCGAGAGTGTGTAGGCGGTGCTGGGTTTTACCGCGACGGTCTGTGTGCATCGGGCGTTGTCGGCTGACGTGGCGGCGCCCGCCAGTGCGTGCGAGCCAGAGTGAACGGGGGCTGTGACCACCGATCCGGTGCCGCCCGAGCATGCCCACCCCGACAGCGAGCCGCTCTCGAAGCCGGAGTTGGTGAGGATGTTGGCCGCGTACGCGGGTGTCACGCGCGCCGCGCCGACCAGGGCTGTCACCGTCAGGGCGACGGCGACCACGAGGGCGAGGAGAGGTCGTGTCCCTTTCATGGCGTTCCTCGCCTTAGGGGAGGGTGTCGAGGAACGGGCCGACAGTGCGGGCGAAGCCGCCGCCGTTGGCGACATCCCAGTTGACTGACCACGTCATCGCGCCGCGGATGTCCGGATACGTCCGTGGCGGCTTGAACGTTCCACAGTTGGTGCCGCGTGCGAGGCAGTTGAGGGCGTTGTTGACGACCGACGGTGCGACGACGCCGCCGCCCGCGGCGCCCGGGCCTGCGGGGAGCCCCAGGGAGACCTGGTCCGGACGCAGCCCGTTCTCCAGTTGGATGCACGCCAGCGCCGTGAGGAAGTTGATCGTCCCCTGGCCGTGCACCTGCTGGTCGCAGCCGAGCATCGAGCCCGAGTTGTAGTACTGCATGTGGACGACGGTGAGGATGTCCTTGATGTTCAGGGCGAGCTGGAAGTACGAGCCGCTTGTGGACTGCATGTCGATGGTCTGCGGCGCCATCGTGATGATCAGCCCCGCGCCGGCCTTGGCGCGCAGTTCACGCAG
Source organism: Actinomadura sp. 6N118 (assembly GCF_044326415.1). NCBI lineage: Bacteria > Bacillati > Actinomycetota > Actinomycetes > Streptosporangiales > Thermomonosporaceae > Actinomadura > Actinomadura sp. 6N118. The sequence continues at coordinate 623,746 of NZ_JBIRAZ010000003.1, forward strand.
CGCCTGGGCCATGTAGGTCGGGTTGAGCCCGTTCTCCAGGTCGATGTCGACGCCGTCGAAGCCATGGCTCTGCATCAGCCCGTACACGCTGTTCGCGAACGCCGTCGCGGCGGCCGGGCTGCTTACCTGGATCGCCCCGCGCTCCCCGCCGACCGAGAGGATGACCTTCGTGCCGCGGCTGTGGAGCGTCTGGACGTCGGCCTTGAACTGCGCGTCCGTGTAATCGCCGAGCGCGCTCGACAGGCCGGGATCGACACCGAAGACGACCTGGCCGGGCGTCGTGGTCGCCTCGCCGAACGCGATCGCCACGAGGTCGTACTCGGCGCTGGTGTCCGCGAGCCGCAGCTCGGTCGCCGCGTTGACGAAGTTGTGCCAGTAGCCGGTCAGGAAGTGCTTGGGCAGCGGGGCGGCGGCCGTGGCGCCACCGACGGTCCCGGCGGCCGTGGCGCTACCGACGGTCGCGGCGCCACCGACGGTCCCGGCGGTCCCGGCGGCCGTGGCGGTCACGGCGCCGTAGGACCCGGGCACGGACAGGGAGAGCAGGAGGAGGGGGACGGCGAGGAGAGAAAGGCGGGAGAGGAGGCGGCGCAAGATCGCTCCAAGGGCCAGGTGGATGGAACGCGGAACTCCCCCGAACCCCGAGACGACTGATCAGATAGGAAGGTTTCCTATGAATTTGATTGAAGGTAACCGTCCCATCACACGGGGGCAAGACCTCTCGAAAAGTCCGGAAAACGACCCACGCCAACCAGCCCAGGTCGCAGACCAAGCCACCTTTGGCGACCCCAGAATCAGCACAAATTGCCAGCAGAAAATCGATCCTGCTGGCAATTGATGCCTATCACTAGAGGCGTATGGCTAGAGGCGCACGGCCAGCTTGGCGTTAAGGCCACCGGCGACATTGCCGGTCATGGTCGCCATCTGGGTCTCATGGCCATCGCCGAAAACCATGTCGTCCTCCAGTGACGTGCGGGCCATCGTGCTCACGCTCTCCGAATAGCCGGAGCTCGCGTACACCGTCTTGCACGTGTCCTCGGGAAAGGCCAGCTGCGACGTCTTGACGCTCTTCGAACCGCGCGTGGCCTCGGCGAGGCTGCTGAAGACCTCGAAATGAACATGCGGCCAGCGGCCCGAGTAGGCGGCGGGGAAGATGCTGACGAAGCGCACCACGCCGTTCGCATCGGCCGCCTGAACGCCGCGTAGATAGTTCTCCTTGGTGACGGCCTCGGAGTACATCGAGTAGTTGCCGTCGCGGTCGCAATGCCACACGTAGACCGCCGCGCCCTTGGAGGCGGCGCCATTGTCCGTGACGGTGAGCTCGATCGTCAGCGGCACGCCCTGCGCGACCGTCCGGCTCGCGCTGGAGCCGAAACTCGACCGGATGTCGCGGCGCACGATGCCGCTCTCCGTGAGGGCGTTCGGCCCGTTCGTGCCGTCCCCGGGGAACGGCCCGGCGGTCTCGTCGGGGATCTCGCCGCCCCCGGCAGCGGTGCTGGTCGTGGCGGTGGTGGCGCCGCTCGTTCTCGATCCGCTGGCGCCACCGCTGCCGCCGCTGCTCCCGCCATCATCAGCGCAGCCCACGGCGCCGATCAGCACCGCGCCGCCGAGCATGCCGAGCGCCGCCCGCCGGTCCAGGTGCCTGAGCCGTTCCACGTGCCTGAGCCGGTCTGGTTGCCGGAGCCGGTCGAACTGCCGCAGCCGCGCCAGGTCGAACGCGAGTCCACGGTCGTGAAGATCATCGTGCCGTTCGTTCATGTCGGCCCCCTCATTCAGTGCGCCATCGGACGCCAGCGTGCCCCAGCGACATGAAAGGCCGATGAAAGATGTCTTTTGCCAACTTTACTGAGATTCTCAACGTCAAATGAATGCCTGGACCGTGCGAGAGCCAGCCGAGAAGGAGGTCAGATGGGGTCTCGGCACCTCCCCCTCGAACCGTTGTCCCGGCAGGACCCCGTACGGATCGGCGCCTACGTGCTGCTGGGCAGGCTCGGCACCGGGGCCATGGGCCGTGTCTATCTGGGCCGGTCGGCGGCGGGGCGCCTGGTCGCGGTCAAGACGATCCGGCACGAACTCGCCGATGAGGGCGACTTCCGGGCACGGTTCCGGCACGAGATCACGGCCGCGGGACGTGTCAGCGGTGCCTTCACCGCGGCGGTGATCGAGGCCGACCCGGACGCCGAGGTGCCGTGGCTCGCGACGTCCTACGTGCCCGCGCCCTCGCTGGACCGGCTGGTCAGGGCCTGCGGGCCGCTGCCCGTCCCCGCCGTCCGGTGGCTGGCGGCCGGCTGCGCCGAGGCACTGGAGTCAATCCATCGCACGGGCCTGCTGCATCGCGACTTCAAGCCGTCCAACGTACTGGTCTCGGCGGACGGCCCGCGGGTCATCGACTTCGGGGTCGCGCGGGCGGCGGAACGCTCGACGCTCACCGCGACGCACCAGGCCGTCGGCACCCCCGCCTACATGGCCCCCGAGCAGGCCCGGAACGTCCGGAAGACCGTGCCTGCGAGCGATGTCTTCGCGCTCGGCTCGACGATGTTGTTCGCCGCGACCGGCCATCCGCCGTACGAGGGCGACTCGGTGACCGAGATCCTGGTGCGGCTGGCGACCGAGCCGCCCGACCTCACGGGCCTCCCGGACGAGCTCATCGAGGTGGTGAGCAGCTGCCTCGAACGCGAGCCGGAGCGGCGGCCCACGGCGACCGCCCTGCTGTCGCGGCTCGGCTACGACTTCGGCCTCGAACTCCCGGCCGTCCAGCTGCCGCAATGCACCCTCACCATGATCGAGGACTATCGGCAGTGGCCGCAGCGCCCCACCGTATCCGGTGAGCGGGCCATATCCGGTGAGCGGGCCGTATCTGCTGAGCGGGCCGTATCTGCTGAGCGGGCCGTATCTGGTAAGCGGGCCGACGGCGAGGGTGCGGACGAGGACGAGGAGGACTTCACGTTCGCGTCCCCGACGTCGTCACCGGACTTCCGCCCCGCGCTGGCCGCCCTGCGCGAAAGCGCGCCCGCTCCGGACGAGGCCGCCGCGCGTTCGACCGTCGGGTGGCGCGACAACACGACCGCGCGCCGCGCGATGCTGATCGCGGCCGCGGCCACCCTGGTGTTGCTGGGCGGCGCCGCGGGAGCCACGTTGAACGATCGCGACGAACCGGCCACGCAGTCGAACCGGCCACCGGGCGGGGGCACACCGGGCGTCCCACCGGTCCCGTGGTCGGGCGCCGGCCAGCGGCCGGGCGGCAGCCCGCACATCCTGATGAACCAGCCGCTCGGCGACGGCCACACCGTCTTCGTCGTGCACGGCCGCGGATGGACTCCCGGCCGGACAGTGACGATCCGGCTCGACAAGGCCAAGCCGTCACCGGCCATGCCGGTCGCCGACATCCAGGGCACCTTCAGCTTCGCCATCAACCAGAACCGCGAGTTCTACCCAGGGAAGATCCCGCCGGGCGTTCACGAGGTCGTGGTGACCGGGCCGGGCGGCGTCCAGGCGCGCGCCAAGTTCACGGTCAACAATCTCTAGACCGTTCTCCGCAGGCCGTTCTCCGCAGGCCGTTCTCCGCAGGCCGTTCTCCGCTCAGGTACGGTCCCACCAGAGGTCCTCCTGCCGCGAGCACCAGGACGGGTCGTCCAGCCGGGCAAGGTCACCGGCGGTGATGATCGCGTGGTCGATGAGGACCCCGACGACCACCTCGTCGGAGAGGCGCGTCCCCTGGCGGGTGAGCCCGCGTGAGGTGATCTTGCGGCGCAGCACGCGGAGGTGCTCGCCGACCCGGGCGGAGAGCCGTTCACGGAAGGCCGGATCGTTGTCGAAGCGTTCCAGTTCGTGATGCGCGTCCGTCACCGCCAGCGCCGCACGTGCGATCTCTGGTGTGCGCGGCAGCGACGTCGTCCGCGCCGGGTCGAGCAGCCACGGCCGGCACCACAACAACGCGACCAGGAACAACTTCGTCTTCGGGTCCAGATAGAGCGGCCGCAGCGTCGAGTCGCCGTCCGGCCCGTTCTCCCGGAGCCCCCCGGAATCCGTTCCGTGCCGGGTCATGATCTGGACGCGTACCGGCTGCCCTTCGTCGAGCATCGTCCGCGACCCGATCAGCGTCGTCCCGGCCCGCATGAACCACCCGCCGGACGGCTCGCTCCGCCCTTCGAGCGGAGGCAGCCGCACCTGGTGCCCGTCACATTCGACGTAGAGCGCGTGGGTGCCGCTGAGATTGGCGACCCACGCGCCGCCGCCCACAGCGACGATCACGCCGGCGCGCCGCGACAACCCCCGGTCCGCCGAGATCACCAGGTCCATGTCGGCGCCGCGGCCGAACTCCATCCGGCCGCCCTCGGGAATGCCGATGGTCTCGCCGGACGGCGCCGTCACCCGCGTCGCCACGGCCTCCGCGTCGATAACGCCCACAGCCGCGGAGTCTAGGTCCGCTTTCCCTTGACCGGTATCCCGGAGTTCGGGGATGGCGACCGCCGGGGTTTCGGGATTTGCTGTGGTACGCACGGACCCTCGGGGGCGGGCCCGCGACGGGATCGGCCGGTTTGGAGCCGCTGCGAACGGCTCCGGACCGGCCCGGCCGGTCCCCGTTCGGGTCTCCCGGCGAACGAACGGCCAATCGTGTCCCCTGATGACGACACCGCGGTGATCACCCTCGAAGACCAGCATCTGGCCCGGCTGCTCATGACGACCTGGGCGCTGATCACCGGCCGGGCCGTGCCCGACGGCCCGCCGTCCCGGCTGACCGGGCAGCAGCTGATCGACTTCTGGGCGGACGTCTAATCCCGCCCTTGGTCGGTGGTGGACAGTCCGTTAATCCCGCCCCTGGTCGGTGGCGGACGGTCCGTCGGGCGTCCGGTCCAGGGCCCGTGCCGTCCGGCCCAGGCCCGTGCCGTCCGCGACCTTGATCGCCTTGCGCAAGCCGGGCAGCACGGCGGCGGCGATCACGACGTTCACAGCCACCACGGCCAGGCCGATCGTGTACAGGTGGTCCGGATCGATGACGACGAACACCAGCCCCAGCACCCCGGCCAGCCGCACGCCCTGCAACGCCGCGATCAGGTGGGTGCGGTTGCGCACCCGCAGCACGCCGATGTAGATCTCGAGGACTGCCTTCGGCAGCACGGCCAGGGCCAGAATCTGCAGCAGCGGGGCGCCGGTGGCATAGCCGTCGCCGTAAAGCTCCAGCGCGAACGGAGCAGCGACGATCACCAGCACGGAGACCGGCACCAGCACCGTCACGGCGCGGCGCAGCACGGCCCGGGTAGAGGCGGCCAGCCGTTCCCGATCAATGGAGCCTTCGACGGTGAGTGAGGACGACAGGTTGATCGACAGCAGGTCGAGCATCATCCCCGCGATCCACGCCACCTGGAAGTAGGCGGTGGCGGTGGGCGTCAGATGGGCGATCACCATCATCGGCACCAGGCTCATGGCAGCGAATTGGAACGCCCCGCCCAGGTAGCCGATGCCCAGGTAACGGCCGATCTCCCGGTGGGAGGAACGGTGGCCGCGGCCCTCGTTGGCCCGCCGGTGGGCGGGGATCAGCCGCCTGAAGATCAGCAGGTTGACCGGGACGAGGATCACCATCACCGGCAGATACCAGGCGAGCACCATGCCGTTGTGTGGGAACGCCCCGGCGAGCACAGCCAGCAGCCCGATCCGCAGCAGGCACCACACGGTGTTGACCAACGGGACCCAGCCCGCCTGGCGCAGCCCCATGAAGGTGCCCTCCACCGCGTTCCACAGGTTCCACGCCACGGCCATGCCCAGGAACAGCAGGCCAGGGCCGACCCCGTGCAACTGGTCGAAGGTGGACCAGCCTTCACCCCACACCGCCAGGAACCCGGCGCCGACCGCGACGGCGGCGCCCGTGCCGAGGGCATAGCAGCCCAGCACCAGCGCCCGGGTGTGCCGCGCCGTCTCCGGGATGAACCGGATCAGCAGGAACGTCAGCGCGGTGGCGCCGCCAACGAACATGATCGCCTGATTCATGGCGAAGTTGCGTCCGAAGTCGGCGGGGCCGTACCAGAGCGGGCCGAGCGCCCAGAACGCGCCACCCAGCATGGTGGTCAGCCCACCGTTCAGCACCAGCGCGTAGCCGTTGCGGAACAGAGGGTTGGACAGCTCCCGGCGCAGCCACCCCGTGGCCGGGGGTGTGAGCACGGCGGCGCGGTCAGACATGACGCATCACCGCCGCCGCCGGCGACGCGCTAACGGGCGCGCACTGAGTATGCAGGAGTGAGCATGGAATTTTCCGTTGATGAATTGGCATCTCGACACGGTTAGATGACGGTTCAGGCCAATACGGTTGGACGAGTTTGCGGAACTCTCGGGCATTCGAGGTAAAAGTCAAGCAAACCGCTATACGACCTGCTCCGGCGCGGCGGTCTGCTCCGGCGCGGCGGTCTGGTCCGACTCGGCCCCTTCCCGTGCCGGCGTGTCCTCGTCTGTGGTGCCGTCTGGTGTGACCCGCCCCTTCTTGCGCAGCTCGTAGATCGCGGCGGGGATGCCGATGAACACCGCGGCCAGGAGAATCAGCCCGATCTTCTTGGTCTTGCGGAGCAGTTGGAGCCATCCGCGCGGGCTGTCGGGCACGACGTCGAGGATCACCCCGAACCAGTCGCCGAGGTCGTCCGACCACAGGGGGTCAAGCCAGGGGATCTGAGGCATATCGGGCTTGGGGATTTTGATGGCGATACCGACAGCGAGCAGGCCGATCAGCAGCCTGCCGACCATCAGCGCTGCCCGCCGCGCCGCGTTCATGCGCGGGCTCCGCACTGCCAGCAGCTCACGCCGGGCGGCACGGGTCCCCGCGGGCGCGGCGAAAGGGATCTTCTCCTTCTTCCCGTTCGCGGAAAGCAGGACGCAGGTGGACGGCTCTCCCTTCCAGTCCCAGCCGACCTTCACCTTCAGTCCGTCGGCGGTGAGCTTGGCCGAGGTGAGGATGGTCCGTCGCGCGGCGATCTGGTGGCCGTCGACGATCAGCTGGACCCGGCGGATCGGACGCGGCGCGCCCGCCTCCACTTCGAGGCGGCGCCCATCGAATTCGAGCAGCCAGGTCTGCTGAGCGGTGCCAGTCATCGTTCCCCCGTTAGGCGGTTTCGCGAGCCTTCTTGGTGAGACTCCAGGCATCCGCTCGTTGTTGGCTTTCACCGCAAGGCTGTGACCTGCGAGTTCTGTGATGCCTTCGTTGCAGCGGTGCTGCAAGTGGACTTGTGGTCCGAAGAACAACCGGAGGCCGGCCCGGTTTAAATGCGTCGGGGATCACACCTTGAAAGCCCTTTCTCGCGTCACATCCGGCCACCCTCGGGACGTCTTCTGGGTAACAGACCTTTGACGAAGGAATGTGACCGATGCACAAGCACAAGACCCCGGGCCAGCGGGCACTGAACGGTCTGAAAACGCGCATGCGCACACCGGCGGCTCCCGCGTCGTCAAGGCGTGCGCAGGCGAAGGCACGGGATCACTGGTCGTTCCTCTTCGGGGAGATCGCGGTGTACGCGTTCGTGGTGCTCCTCGTGACCGGTGCGTTCCTGACCGTGTTCTTCGAGCCGAGCACGAAGGTGGTCACCTACGACGGCTCGTACGCGCCACTGCGCGGCGTCCAGGTGAGCGAGGCGTACGCGTCGACGCTCGATCTCAGCTTCGAGGTACGCGGTGGGCTGCTGATGAGGCAGGTCCATCACTGGGCGGCGCTCGTCTTCATCGCCGCGATCACCCTCCAGCTGCTCAGGATGTTCTTCACGGGCGCCTACCGGCGTCCGCGCGGGCCGAACTGGCTGATCTGGGTGAGCCTGCTCGTGCTCGGCATGGCGGCGGGCGTGACCGGGACGATCCTGCCGGACGACATGTTGTCGGGCGGCAGCCTTGGGCTCATCCAGGGCGTGACGCAGTCGATCCCGGTGTTCGGCACCGACCTGATGGGCCTGCTCTTCGGCGGGGAGTTCCCGGGGGACGACATCATCCCGCGGTTCTACTGGCTCCACGTGCTGGCTCTGCCGGCGGCGGTGATCGGGCTGTTCGCGCTGCGCCGCAGGCTGGTCCAGCGGCACGGTCACACGCGATTCCAGGCGCCGGCGCCCAGCGGCCTCGCCACGTTCCAGACAGCCCGTATGGCCGCCCCGAGGGCCATATCAGTGGCGATGTTCCTCGCGACCTGTGGAATTCTGACGCTCCTCGGAACGGTCGCGCAGATCAACCCGATCTGGCAGTTCGGGCCGTACAAGCCGGGCGACATCACCGCCGGGGCGGTGCCCGGCTGGTACATGGGCTTCCTGGACGGCGCGGTCCGGATCATGCCGGGCTGGGAGTTCGAGGTGGCGGGTCATCCGCTCACGCTCGCCGTGCTGGTGCCCGCGCTCATCGTCCCCGGCGCGTTCTTCACCGTCCTCGCGGCCTACCCGGCGCTGGAACGCAGGTTCGGCGGCGACAACGACGTGCACCACTTCCTGGACCGCCCGCGTGACTCGGCGACCCGGACGGCCGTGGGCGCGGCGGGCATCACGTTCTACGGCCTGCTCTGGGCCGCCGCAGCCAACGACCAGATCGCGTACAACTTCCATCTGTCGTTGTTCGCGGTGACCTGGTTCTTCCGGATCGCGGTCTTCCTTGGCCCCCTCCTCGCGTTCGCGCTCACCCAGCGGATCTGCCTCTTCCTTACCTCCAGGGAGCGGCAGGAGGCCGAGCACGGCCGCGAGACGGGCCGTATCGTGATGAACGCGGACGGCGGATTCAGCGAGATCCACGAACCCGTCCGCGAGCTGACCGCCCTCGGCGCCGGGAGTGACTAGGACTCAGTGGGCACCCACGCACACGGGTGCCCACGCACACGGGTGCCCAGGCACGCGGGTGCCCTTCGGATCAGTCCTTAGGCAGGATGACGCGGTAGACATGCCAGCCCTCGGCCACGACCTCTCCGTCCTCGCCGCGCACCTCCGCCTGGCAGAAGACCGTCGACTTGCCGCGCCTGGTGATCCAGCCCTCGGCGATCAGGTCGGTCTCGCGGGCCGCGCTCAGGTACCGCAGCTGCATGTCGATCGTCAGCATGATCGGTATCTGCTCGTACACCCCGCCGATCGCCGGGACCACCACGGTGTCGATCAGGGTGGCGATGGCGCCTCCGTGTACGACCCCCGCGGGCTGGTTGAGGCGCGGCCGGTACGGCAGCCGCATCCGGGCGTAGTCCACGCGGACCTCTTCGACCTTCAACCCCACCAGGGATCCGAAGTACGACTCGTCCTTGTTGAAGAAGTCGACGAAGAGCTTGTCGCGCCCATCGCTGAAGGGCTCGTGGAGATCCGCACGCAAGACGCGTTCCTTTCGGGGGGAAACCTCGGGAGCAGTCGAGTTGCATGGAGCAACTAAGCCGCCGTCCGGACTTTACCAGCAGGTAACACCTGTACCGCCCCCTCATGAACCAGACTGGCCCCATGGTCGGAACCCCCCTGACGGGCAGGTCGCGCGAGCTCCGGGCCGTCGACCGGCTCCTCGCCGGCGCTTCGGGCGGCACGGGTGGCGCCCTGGTCCTGCGAGGAGAGCCCGGCATCGGCAAGACCGCGCTTCTCTCGTACGCCGAACGGGCCGCCACCCGCATGCGCGTGCTCCAAGTCATCGGCGTCGAGACCGAGGTCGAACTCCCGTTCGCCGCCCTCCATCAGCTCCTGCTGCCCGTGCTCGACCGGCTGCAGGCCCTTCCACCACTCCCGGCGGCGGCGCTCCGCGGCGCGTTCGGCATGGAGGAGGCGACGACCCGCGACCGTTTCCTGATCGGGCTGGCCACGTCCAGCCTGCTGACCATGCTCGCGGCCGAGACACCGGTCCTGTGCCTGATCGACAACCTCGAGTGGCTGGACCTGCCCTCCGTGGACGCGCTCCTCTTCGCCGCGAGGAAGTCACATGACCACCCGGTCGCGATCCTCATCTCGACGCGCGAGGTCCCGCGATCCGTCGCCAACGCGGGCATCCCCGAGCTGGCCCTGTCCCGCCTGAAGCCCGCAGATGCAGCCGAACTGCTCAGGGAACACGCGCCTTCCCTCACCTCAGAGGTCCGCGACCGCATCCTCAAGGACGCCCTGGGGAACCCCCTCGCCCTGGCAGAGCTCGCCAAGGCCACCCGCGCCGAAGACCTGCCACGCCACCCGGCCGAGACCCTTCCCCTGACCGATCGGCTGATCGAGACCTTCCATCACCACGCCAGGGCGCTGCCCGAGGCCACGCAGGCACTCCTCCTGGTCCTGGCCGCCGACGACACCGGCGACATCGAACTAGCCGTACGAGCCGTCCACCAGCTAGGAGTCCAAGCCGAACTCCAGGATCTGAAGCACGCCGAAGCAGCCGGCCTCCTCACCCTCGACAACCACAAGGCGGAGTTCTGCCACCCCCTGATCAGGTCGGCCGTCTACCAGAGCGCGGCCCACGGCCGTCGCCTGGAGACCCATCACGCCCTAGCCGAGGCCCTGGCAGGCGACACGACCGAACGCCGCACCTGGCACCTGGCCGCCTCCGCGACAGGCCCCCGCGAGGACATAGCCCTGGCCATGGAACGCGTAGCGGAAAAAGCCCGAAGCCGCGTGGGCTACGCCGCCGCCGTCTCCGCCTACATCCGCGCCGCCGAGCTGAGCCCCAGCCATGCCGCACGCGTCCGCCGCTTGTCGTCGGCTGCCGAGGCGGCCATCGAAGCGGGCCAGCTCCGCAACGCCGGCGTCCTGGCCGACCAGGCCTCCGCTCTCACCACGGACGTGCAGGCCCTGGCCGGCCTGGCACGCATACGTTCAGCCGTCGAGTTCGAACAAGGCTCCCCCGCCACAGCCGGCCGCATCCTCACCGAGGGCGCGAAGCTGATCGAGACGTCCGACCCGGGCACCGCCGCCCTCATGCTCGCCGCCGCGATCCGCAACGCCTCGTTCGCCTCCGACCCCGTCCTGGCCCGCGACGCCGCCGCCGACCTGAACCGGCTGCCCCTCCCCCGCAACCCGATGTTCGGCGCGCTCTCGTCCCTGGCCGACATCCTCGGCGGCGACTACACGGCCGCGACAGGCCTCAACGACAAGCTCCAGGCGCTCCCCACCGACCGCCCTCAGGAACGCCTCCTGGCCGCGTCCCTCGCCCTGGTCGCGGCCGACGACGCACGCGCCCACGATCTCGCCACCTCCGTCGTCACCCAGGCGCGCGAACGAGGCATGATCGGCCTCCTCCCCGGAGCCCTGGCCATCCAGGCGCAAGCAGACCTCCTCCGCGACCGCCACCCCCAAGCCCTGATCGCCGCCACCGAAGGCCACCGAATCAGCCGGGATCTCGACCAGCCCCACCGCACCGCGCACCTGGGCGCCCTGATCGCCTGGCTGTCCGCCGTCCAAGGCGACGAGGAACGCTGCACCGCCCTGGCAGCCCGCGCCATCGCCTACGGCGACCACCACGGCGTGGCCACGACCCCCGCCCTGGCCACCTGGGCCCTAGGCGTCCTAGACCTAACCCTCGGCCACTACGACTCCGCCGTAGAACACCTGCAAAACCTCCAATCAGGCACCCCCTCCCACCCGGTCATCGCGATGTACGCGGCCGTCGACCTGATGGAAGCCTCCGCCAGAGCCGGAGCCACCAAAACACTCCCCGACCTGCTCACCTGGACGGACGTGATAGCCCGCCCCTGGGCATCCGCCATAGCTGCCCGCTGCCGAGCCCTAACAACCCCCGGCCCCGAAGCAGCCGCACACTACGAAACAGCCCTAAAACACCACGCCGCCGCCGACCAACCGTTCCAGCAAGCCCGGACCCAACTCCTCTACGCCGAATGGCTAGCCCGCCATGACCGCGTGCCCGAGGCCACTCCCCACCTACAAGCCGCCCACAAGACCTTCACCGCCCTAGCCGCCCACCCCTGGACCACCCGCACAGAGACCCAACTCCGCAGCACCTGACACAGCCCGCCCGCGACAACGCGCGCCAATGTCCGCCCTCTGCCCTCGTTGTCTCAGCATCCGCAGACTGCCCAACCTGGCTAACCCCTCGATCCGAAACGCGCCGCCAGCCTGTGCATGGAGAACGACGACCCGTCCGCCGAACTGCTGTGCCGAGTCGGCTGTCGGTAGAAGCCGGCCACTACCGACAGCCGCCGAGACACGGTCGAGGGCCGGAACCGGCGGATCTCTTGCAGCCATCGCACGTACATCTCCACATGCGCGCGCCGCACCGTCAGCGGCGGCAGCCGCCGTTCGGCGCACCAGGCCACGTAGATCCGCAGATCCGACTCGGTATGCATGCGCGAGTCACCTTTGTACCGGGCCAGGTAGGCGATCGTCGCCACCCGCAGGACGCCATTACCTGCAATACCGGCACCGGGCGTCGCTCCCAGAATCTCATCGAACGAAGTCACACCTGCGACGCTGCGCCCGCATCAGGCGCAAGACCAGACCGACCACACGCGGCATGAGCGGATGTTCAGCGACAACGGCAGCGGCTCCGGGCTCGGTGCGGTGCGGCGACGAACTCCCTGAGAAGGCGGGGCTCTCGACGACGTTCGAGCCGGGCTTGCTGAAGAGGGCGAAGAAAGAAGTCGGGGTCGTCCTGCCACTGCTGTGACGGGATATATCGGTCTGAGTGGTCCTGCTCCAGCAGATGTTCGAGTTCGGTGAAGAAACGCTCGTCCAGATCGTGTAGGTGCAGGTCGTTGGCCGCACGCTGGGCCGAGTATGGCTCGTACATCCCTTAGTCGTGCAGGAACAGGAGAGGTTGGCCGCCTTCTCGCGCGGCGTGCTCGCGCCACTCCACCGGAGCGATGCTCGCGATCGAGTCCCAGTAGAGGACTGCCTGGAACAGCGCGGTCTCTGGCGGGTAGGTGCCTGGGTAGTAGAGCATCTGCCGCATGCCGCCACCTTCCATGCCAGGCGCGCGACCGCGCACTGCTTACAAGTGCGGACGCCGACGCCGAAAGTCGTACCGCCTAGACCGCCGACGGCGGCGCGTACTCCATCAGCGGGCGTGCCGATGTCGCCCGGTCCTGGCACAGCCGTCGTGGGAAGGCCTGGAGAAACCGAGAGAACATAGCCGAACCGTAGCCGCTTGACGTCGACCGAGGCCACGACTCGGATCGCCAGGTTCGACATGCCCGAGCGGCACGCGTCTCAACGCGCTTCTGCCGACCTGTGGCCGGGGGCATAGCGTGAGTCAGGCCTTGGCACGCTGCTGCTTGAGGCGGAGTTCCTCTTTGCGGACTTCGGCTTGGATGGCTTGCTCGCGTTCGAGCCAGTCGGGGTTTTCGGCCTTCAGGTTCTCGATCTCGGCTGTGGTCAGGGGGCCCGTGATGCCGGCGCGAGCCAGACCTGAGGCGGAGACGCGGAGCTTGGCGGCGACGACCTGGCGGGGATGGGGGCCCTCGCGGCGCAGGTCCGCGAGCCAAGAGGGCGGGTCGGCTTGGAGCGCGTTCAATTCGTCTCGGGAGACAGGGCCTTCCTGAAACTCGGCGGGCGCTGCTGACAGCAGGATCCCCAGCTTCTTGGCCGCGGTCGCGGACTTCATGGTCTGCGGCGTCTTTGCCTTGGACGTGCTCATGACCTCAAGGGTAGCTAGCGGGAGGAAGCTACCTGGACGTGACTAGGCTGAAGAAGTGACCAATGGTGAGTTCCGGCTGGCCTACGTGCCGGGGGTGACGCCCGGGAAGTGGGCTGAGTTGTGGGCCGAGCGGGTGCGGGAGGTGCCGCTTCGGCTGGTGCAGACGCCCGCCGCCGAGATTGTCCCCTTGCTGCGGGACGGTGGTGTGGACGCGGCGTTCGTACGCCTGCCCGTCGACCGCGAGGCCCTTCATGTGATCCCGCTGTACCTGGAGACGACCGTGGTGGTGGTGCCGAAGGATCACGCGGTGGCCGCGGTGGAGGAGGTGGAGGTCGCCGATCTCGCCGACGAGGACGTGTTCGAGCCGCTCGACGACGTCCTGGCCTGGGACCACCGGCCCGGGCAGCCTGCCTTCACCCGACCTGAGAGCACCGCTGAGGCGATCGAGTTGGTGGCGTCGGGGGCCGGCGTCCTGCTCCTCCCGCAGTCTTTGGCCCGTCTCCACCACCGCAAAGACCTCACCTACCGCACCGTGACCGACGCCCCTCAGTCCCAGATCGGCCTGGCCTGGCTCGAGGCTGTGACGACCGACCTCATGGAGGACCTGATCGGCATCGTCCGCGGCCGCACCCCCAACAGCTCCCGTGGCCGCAACCCCCAACAGCAGCCCACCCGCAAGAAGCCGCCGCAAAAGCGCTCCACCCCCAAACATCGCCGCCAAACGCGCCGCCGGACGTGACGAGGGCCATGCCTACCGCCGCCCGTGATCTGGCTGGGCCTGTCGGCGGTACGGCATCTCAACCCCGACACCGCTAACGTGATCGCCGCCGAACGCCACCAGCACGGCGCCTACACCGGTACTGAGGACCTGGTGCGCCAGTTGGCGACCCCGCGACACCCCGCCGACCACCGCCACCCTCGAAACCCTGGCCACCGACGGCTCCTTCACTTCACTCAACCCCGATCGCCGGCAGGCGCCGAGGCCGACTCATCGCCAGCATGTGACATACCGAGCGTGAGGTACCACGGCTCGCCGCCACCCACGCCTTCGCGCTCTCGGTCGAGGCGACCGACCGGGACAGGATCGTGGTGCTCTACGAAGCACTCGGCCGGGTCGCGCCCTCGCCGGTCGTCGAGCTCAACCGCACATCGCCACGGTGAGCTGACCTCTCCAGCTCGACCAGCCGGAACTCAAACGCGGCCCGGAACCCGTCGATCGCATTGATCTCATCCGGGACGGCCTACCTCACCACCTGCTGCCGCGTTCCATCGATGTCGAACTTGACCTTGTCGTTGTCGGCTGAGGTCACCTTGACCGTGACACGGCCGACGCGGGTGCGCTGCCCGACGCCGATCACCGTCGGCGCGGAACCATCGGCGGTCACCGTCATCCCCTTGCTCGAGATCTCCGAGACCTTGAGGCCGACGTCGTTCACCTGCACGGTCTGACCAGGGCTGGAGACCGTCACATGGCATCGGCGGCCGTAGCAGGTGTAGGAGTAGGGGCTCTGGCAGCCGCCGAGCAGCAGCGCTTCACCGAGCACGAGGATGGTCAGGACAGGAACGGAACGGTGCACGATCTCACTCCTGAGGGGCGGGACCCCTGTCCATCAGGGTTGTACTCGGTGGGTCGGATATGGCGCTGTCGCGTTCCATCCGGGTGATCCCGACGACGATGCCGAGGAACGCCTCGACAGCCGCGGTGATCCGGGCGGCACGGGCTTCGTGGGCCAGACACAGCGCCGCCAGCCGGATCGCGGTGACGTTGTCGGCGGTCAGCGGTTCCTGTCCGGTGAACACCGGCACGGCGATCTCTTCCAGACGGTTCGCGGCATGCGGCGCCCAAGTGTTCGACGTCGCCTCGACGAGCGCCCGCCGCCCGTCGCGGACATCATCGGCCAGGCTCCCGGTGGCTGCCACACGGCCACGCCGCCCGACACACGCCGCATCCACCAGAACCTCAACAACTCGGCGTCGCCACAAACGTTCTGGCTCCCCGGCGAACACGTAACGGATCGAGTAGCGCAGGCCCCGCTTGAAGACCCGGTCAATCGCCCGGTCCAGCAACAACGACCCGACCCTGCCATCACCTAGATCCGCGGGCAGACCACCGACTGCATTGTCGACGCCGTGTTTGTGCTCCTGCCACTGCGTCCACGTTTCGTCGGACCGCTCCTTGTCGATGTAACTGTTGTCGGGATCGGTGACCAAGCTGTAGCGGGCGTACGCGTTCTTCTCCGCTTCCAAGCTCCAGTTCAGCCGCTTGACCGCGGCGATCGCGTCGGTCAACTCGCGGTCGACGTCGTGAGCTGGAGCCAGCGCGAAGGCAAGGTCCCGTGTGGTCGCTCCCGCCACCGCGAGCTCCCCAGCGCCTCCACAATCGCGGATCACATCGCTCGCGACCCAGAGAGACCCCCGGTCGCGGCCGTCAAGGATGTCCCGGATCGCACGGACCAGCAATATCCGTGCCAGCAGCGGGGCGGCCCGGTCGACGTCGGCGCCGATATGACGGGCGAGCGTCCTGCGGTCGATGGCGCTCGGGCGATCCATGATGGGCTCCCCCGCTGGAGAACGCATTTCAGGCAAGTCTACCCACGTAGAACACCACGCTCACTGGCGCGACAGGACGGACACGCAAGAGGCATCAGCACTCGTTGTCGGTTGTGGTGGGCCATCGCTGGGCGGCGCGGGGTGCGGTTTCGGGTGTACTGGCGTGGGTCCTGGGTAAGGGCGGCCGAGCACTTGAATGGCGCAGTAGAAGTGAGGGAAAGCTGATGCGCTATGACACGGTTGTCGTCGGGGGCGGGTCTGCGGGCGGGGTCTTCGCCGCGCGCGTCTCAGAGGTGTCCGACCACTCGGTATTGCTGGTGGAGGCGGGCCCCGACTTCGGATCGGAGGTCGCGGATCAGCCACACGAGGTGCTCGATGCCCACGATCTGGGCCCAACCCCGTATGACTGGGGCCTGGAGGCCGCGTTGGGCCCGTTCGGCCGCAGGTCGCCGGTCTTCGCGGGGCGGTTGGTCGGGGGCAGCTCGGCGACCAACAACGCGATGGCTTTGCGCGGACGGCCCGACGACTATGACGACTGGGCGGCGGCCGGGAACACCGGATGGTCGTTCGAGGACGTGCTGTCCGCCTTCGTCCGGGTCGAACGGGACCTGGACTTCGGCGACGAGTCCTGGCACGGCGACTGCGGCCCAGTGCCCATCCGCCGCCCGCCGAAGCCGTCCCCGGCCCAGCGGGCGTTCCTGGACGCGTGCGTCGCTGCCGGCCATCCACGGGTCTCCGACCACAACGCGCCGACCGCGGTCGGCGCCGGGCTCATGCCGCTGAACGAGGTGGCGGGAGTCCGGCAGTCGACCGCCCTGACCTTCTTGGCCACGGTGCGTCAACGCTCCAACCTCACGATCCGCGCAGACGAGCAGGTGGACCGGATCCTGGTCCAGGACGCCGGGGGCGGGGAACTGCGCGCCGTCGGCATACGCCTGGCTCGCTCAGGTGAGGAGATCGAGGCACGCCGAGTGGTCCTCACCGCAGGAGCCTACGGCACCCCGGTCATCCTTCTGCGTTCGGGCATCGGCCCCGGCGAGCACCTCACCGACCTCGGCATCACCGTCCGACGCGAACTGCACGTCGGCGCCAACCTGCACGATCATCCGCTGCTACGGCTGCGCTTCGCCGCCCGGCCCGCCGCCGACGAACCGTATGCCCAGCAACTGCAGACCCTGCTCACCACCGAGTCCGGCCTGCAGATCTTCCCGGCCGGGGTCACCCCGGACTCCGAACTGATCCTGCTGGTCGCACTCCTTAAACCCCGCTCCCGCGGGACCGTAAGGCTCCGCTCCGCCGACCCGCAGGACCCACCAGACATCGACATGGGGCTGGTCGCCGACCCGGCGGACCTGTCCCGGCTAGCGGCTGGCGCTCACGAGGCCCGGCGGCTGGCCATGACCGCACCGCTGGCCGACCATCTGGACGGTGAGCGGTGGCCGGGTCAGCACACGGACCTGGCGGAGGCCATAAGAGAACAAGTGAACGTCTACCAACACCCCGTCGGCACCTGCCGCATGGGCCCACCCAACGACCCAGACGCGGTCGTCGATCCGGCAGGCCGAGTACGGGGAGTGCACTCGCTGCTCGTCGCGGACGCGTCGATCATGCCTACCATCCCCAAGGCCAACACCAACCTGCCCACCATGATGGTCGCCGAACGGCTCGCCTCGCTCCACACCACCGCAGCCTGACCCCCTACCAGCCCCGCATCTGCCGGCAACGGCCCCAGCAACCAGGTCATTTCACCGTCCAGATCCTGATCGCTTCCTTCAGCAGGCGCTGACGAAGACTCCGTGATCACCAGCTTCGGCCACGGTGTCCCAGCATGCAGCGTCCCAAACGCCCGCTCATCGGCAGAGCGCCAACCCCACCAGTAAGGCTGGCGACGCTCGACCTGCGGCATGTGAGGATGTTGTGGGGAGGCCAGATGGCGTCACAGGCCCGGCGTAGGTACGACGTCGTTTGCTGCTCGGTGGTCGGCCACGTCCGGTACGGGCTTCTGATCGAATCTGAGGATGGCGAACGCGGATTCGTGGACAGTTCATACATCACGGACGAGCCAGGCGAGCCGTGGCCTCCGGTGGGCCACCAATTGCGGTGCGTTGTCTTGGGCTATGCGAAAGACGGCAGGCTCCGAGCCGCGGCGACACCCCTGTACGTCGAGATGGTTGCCGCAGCAGATGAACCTGTCGCGGCGGTGAACCAGTGGAGTGCGCTGACCGGTAGAGGGCGACGGCGCGAGCGAGGCGTGGCCCCCGATTGGCCCGCTCATCGACACGAATGCGCACGCGATCTGCGGCATGAGAGTGCGCTCGTGGCATGTGGCGGGTTGGATGCATGCCCCAGAGCCTGTGACACGCCGAGTCGTCGCACCGACAGCAACGGCATGAGCGTACGGCTGCGGCATGGCATTGTCGGCGGCCAGTAGGAATGGCTTTGTCACGAGCACCTGGAATTCAAGAACGCCGCAGCCGACGCGGATGTCAGCACGCTTGGCTAGGCTGTTGCGGCTCGGGTTCGGGAGGGTGGTGGCATGGTGCGGGACCTGGACGTTGCTCGCTGGCGGTTGCGCAGCCAGCACCTGGTTTGGCCCTACGCCGGGTCGGCGGGCGAGGCTGTCGGTTCACTGCTGGCCGTCCAGGCAGAAAACCCCAGTCAGGCGGCTTGGGCAGTGGCCTCGCGCACACAGAACCCCGACCAGGCCGATCTGGCGACTCTCCTCAACGACGGCGCCGTCCTGCGCACGCACGTAC